>NZ_AHJE01000015.1 GCF_000243095.1 Cupriavidus basilensis OR16
ACCCAGGCGCTGGTGCGCGAGGTGATGGGGAAGCTGCCTGGCACGTTGCATGAGCGCCCCTGGATCGATTTCGCGCACAACCGCAACGAAGCGCTGGCGCTGGCCCGCGCGTGTAGCGAGGGCCATGCCCGTGCCGATGACTACGTGCTGTTCATCGATGCCGACGAAACCCTGCGCATGCCGGAGGGTTTCCGCTGGCCCGGGCTGGCCGACGATGGCTACCGTTTCCAGTGCGAGCTGGGCGGCTGGCATTACCAGCGCAACGCCCTGGTAAGGGTCCGCCAGCCCTGGCGCTGGGAAGGCGTGCTGCACGAATACCTGACGCAGGACCCGCCGCACGCCTGGCAGCACCTGGCCGGCCCCGCCATCGTGGTCTCGCGCGACGGCGCCCGCGCCCGGGATCCGCAGACCTACCTGCGCGACATCGACGTGCTGGAACGCGCCCTGCGAAAGGACCTGTTCCAGGTCGCCGTGCTGACCGAGCGCCTCGGTGCGGCTGGTGCGGCTGGTGCGGCTGGTGCGGCAAATCCGGCCTACGCCCCCGGCGCCGTGCGCGACGCCTACCTCGCGGCCTACCAGGCGCGCCCGGCGCGCGCCGAGCCACTGTGCGAGCTGGCGCGCTACCACCGGCTACGCGGCGAGTTCGCGCAGGCGCATCTCTACGCCCAGCAAGCCGCGTCCATGCCCTGCCCGGCCGATACCCTGTTTGTCGATACCGCGGTCTATGCCTGGCGCGCGCTCGACGAACTCACGGTCAGCGCGTACTACATCGGCGCGCTGGATCAAGGCAGGGCTGCCTTGAAGAGACTGCTCGATGAGGTGCGCTTCCCACCCACGGAGAGCACGCGCATCGAATCCAACCGGCCTTACTACGGACTGTAACTTCGAGCGGTAACCACGGGCTGCAGCCTTCCAGCCCTGGCCGGCCTTAGTCTGCCTTGGTCGTCCCACGGTCGACCCAGTTGACCTTGGGAAACTTGCGCGCGAACGCCTCCGGCATCGGCACCACCTGCTTGCGCTCGTAGCTGAAAAACACGAAACCGGACTTGGCCATGGCCACCAGCGCCAGGTCTGCCGGGCGCGTGATGCGGAAGGTGATATCCCCGCCATAGCGATTGAAGTCCATCACGCCCACCTCGAACAGCAACTGGTCGCGAGCATGGGCTTCGGTGCGGTAGGTGGTGGCCAGGTCGGTCACGATGATGCCCACCTTGTCGGTCTCGCCGTCCTCCGCGTCTCCCGCATGCAGGTCGAAGAGAAAGCGCGCCCGCGCCTCGGAAATCATCGAGATCATCGAGTCGTTGCCGAGGTGGTTGGCCGAGTTGATATCGGTCACGCGTACCGTCAGGTGGGTGGAGTAGCAGTACTGGTCTTCGGGGAATTCGAGATTGAGGCGGGCCATGATGTGGAGGGGAGAACTGGGTGAGGTTTTATATTCGCGCTATGTGCGATTGTTGGGGCTGGTGCGGCGCTAGTGGCTTGGTGCCGGCTGGCAGCGATTGGGGATTATGCGATGTGGATTTGGGATTTGGGATCTTTTGTTTTTTTTGTGGGCGGTGTTGACCGTTGAACCCAAGAGCGTACGACATCCCCCTGCGGGGGTGGTTGCTTGTTGCTTTGATCGGCGATGGCGTCTTGGACCCAAGGGCGTACGACATCCCCCCTGCGGGGTGGTCGCTATTTGTTTGATCGGCGATGGCGTCTTGGACCCAAGTGCGTACGACATCCCCCTGCGGGGGCTGCCGGTCACTCTTCTTTGCGTCGGCAAAGAAGACTAACGAGAAGAAAGCCGACCCTGCCGCCGTACAAAGAAACAAGCGACCACCCCAGCAGGGGAATGTCGTACGCTCTTGGGTCCAAGACGCCATCACCGCTCAAACAAATAGCGACCACCCCAGCACGAGGCATGTCATACGCTCTCGGGTCCAATAACCATCGCCGATAAACCATAAAGAAAGGCCCCGCAAAGGGGGCCTTTCAAACGTACGGCTAGAAAACCAGGACGGCTTAAACCGTCACCGTATCCGCCACACCCTTGAAGTCTTCAATCTTGTCGAAGTTCAAGTACTTGTAGATCTGGTCGCCATTGGTAGCCAGCACACCCATATCCGACATGTACTCTTCCTTGGTCGGGATACGGCCCAGACGCGAGCAGATCGCCGCCAGCTCGGCCGAACCCAGGTACACATTGGTGTTCTTGCCCAGACGGTTCGGGAAGTTACGCGTGCTGGTCGACATCACCGTCGCGCCTTCGCGCACCTGTGCCTGGTTACCCATGCACAGCGAGCAGCCCGGCATTTCGGTGCGGGCACCAGCCGTGCCGAACACGCCGTAGTGGCCTTCTTCGGTCAGCTGCTTCGCGTCCATCTTGGTCGGCGGGGCAACCCACAGCTTGACGGGGATGTCGCGCTTGCCTTCGAGCAGCTTGGAGGCTGCGCGGAAGTGGCCGATGTTGGTCATGCACGAACCGATGAAGACTTCGTCGATCTTGGCGCCAGCCACTTCCGACAGGGTCTTGACGTCGTCCGGGTCGTTCGGGCAGGCCACGATGGGCTCATGCACGTCGGCCAGGTCGATCTCGATCACGGCAGCGTATTCAGCGTCGGCATCCGGCTCCAGCAGCTTCGGATCGGCCAGCCAGGCTTCCATGGCCTGGATACGGCGCGACAAGCTGCGCGGGTCTTGGTAGCCTTCGGCGATCATCCACTTCAGCAGCGTGATGTTGCTGTTGATGTACTCGATGATCGGTTCCTTGTTCAGGCGCACCGAGCAACCGGCGGCCGAACGCTCGGCGGATGCGTCGGAGAGTTCGAACGCTTGCTCGACCTTCAGGTCGGGCAGGCCTTCGATTTCCAGGACGCGGCCCGAGAAGATGTTCTTCTTGCCTTGCTTGGCCACGGTCAGCAAGCCCGACTTGATGGCGTACAGCGGAATCGCGTTGACCAGGTCGCGCAGGGTGACGCCGGGCTGCATCTTGCCCTTGAAGCGCACCAGCACGGATTCCGGCATGTCCAGCGGCATCACGCCGGTGGCAGCGGCAAAGGCCACCAGGCCCGAACCTGCCGGGAAGCTGATGCCGATCGGGAAGCGGGTGTGCGAGTCGCCGCCGGTGCCGACGGTGTCGGGCAGCAGCATGCGGTTCAGCCACGAGTGGATCACGCCGTCGCCTGGGCGCAGCGAGATGCCGCCACGGGTGCTGATGAACTGGGGCAGCGTGTGGTGGGTCTTGACGTCGACCGGCTTCGGATACGCGGCGGTGTGGCAGAACGACTGCATCACCAGGTCCGCCGAGAAGCCCAGGCAAGCCAGGTCCTTCAGCTCGTCGCGGGTCATCGGGCCAGTGGTGTCCTGCGAGCCCACCGAGGTCATCTTCGGTTCGCAGTACGTGCCCGGGCGGATGCCCTTGCCTTCTTCCAGGCCGCAGGCGCGGCCGACCATCTTCTGGGCCAGGGTGAAGCCGCGGCCGGTGTCGGCCGGGTTGTGCGGCAGGCGGAACAGCGTGGACGGGGCCAGGCCGAGCGCCTCGCGGGCCTTGGCGGTCAGGCCACGGCCGACGATCAGGGGGATACGGCCGCCGGCGCGCACTTCGTCGAACAGCACGTCGGACTTGACGGTGAACTCAGCGATGACCTGGCCGTTCTTCAGGGCCTTGCCGTCGTACGGGCGCAGCTCGATCACGTCGCCCATTTCCATCTGCGACACGTCCAGCTCGATCGGCAGTGCGCCGGCGTCTTCCATGGTGTTGTAGAAGATCGGGGCAATCTTGCTGCCCAGGCACACGCCGCCGAAGCGCTTGTTCGGCACGAACGGGATGTCTTCGCCGGTGAACCACAGCACCGAGTTGGTGGCGGACTTGCGCGAGGAACCGGTACCAACCACGTCGCCCACGTAGGCGACCAGGTTGCCCTTTTCCTTCAGCGATTCGATGAACTTGACCGGGCCGCGCTTGCCGTCTTCTTCCGGGGTGATGCCGGGGCGCGCGTTCTTCAGCATGGCCAGCGCGTGCAGCGGGATGTCAGGGCGGGTGGTAGCGTCCGGCGCCGGCGACAGATCGTCGGTGTTGGTTTCGCCGGTGACCTTCAGCACGGTCACGGTCAGGCTTTGCGGCACTTCCGGACGGCTGGTGAACCATTCCGCGTCGGCCCAACTTTGCAGTACCGACTTGGCGATGGCGTTGCCCTTGTCGGCCTTTTCCTTGACGTCGTGGAAGGCGTCGAACATCAGCAGCGTCTTCTTGAGCGCTTCAGCGGCGACGGGGCCGATCTCGGCGTCGTCCAGCAGTTCGATCAGGGGGGAGATGTTGTAGCCGCCCAGCATGGTGCCCAGCAACTCGGCTGCCTTGGCACGGCTGATCAGCAGGCAGGCTTCCTTGCCCAGCGCCACGGCGGCCAGGTACGAGGCCTTGACCTTGGCGGCATCGTCCACGCCAGCCGGCACGCGGTGCGTGATCAGGTCCAGCAGGACTTGCTCCTCGCCAGCCGGCGGGGACTTCAGCAATTCGATCAACTCCGCAGTCTGCTTGGCGGTCAGCGGCAGAGGGGGAATGCCGAGCGCGGCGCGTTCGGCTACATGGGCGCGATAGTTTTCAAGCATGGGAACCTGCGGAGTAATAGGGTTGCAAAAACCGGTTGTGCCGCGATTGTAAAATAAAGAGCACCCTTGGGTCAAACGTCTTATATCTTATATAAGAGTTGGAAACAGAAAACCCAATCAAATCAAGGCCAGGCCGCATAGAAGAGTTCTCCCGGCGCCAGCAGGTCGCCGACGATCACTCCTGGCTCGGCGGCAGGAAAACCAGCTTTTCCTCCTCATACAGCCGGTAGATCATGTCCAGCATGGCGCCGATCTCCTCGGTCTCGTCGAGCCTGCGCATGCTCATGATGATGGGAGAGACCAGGTTGGGATCGTCCAGCTCCCGGTAGCTGATGTCGTCCCGCTTGAGGCCGTGCACGCTGCTCGGCACGATCGAGATCCCCTCCCCGGCCGCCACCAGCCCCAGCGCGATCTGCAGCTCGCGTGCCTCATGGATGCGCCCTGGCTGCAGGGCCCGGTCGTGAAACGCCGCCAGCACCTGGTCGGCATAGCTGGGCCGGGGCGCCTTGGGAAAGATGATCAGGGTCTCCCCCAGCAGGTCGTGCAGGGCCAGCACGGGCTTGGCCAGCGAGAGCGGGTGCCCGACCGGCAGTGCCACGATCATCCGCTCCTCGCGCAGCACGACTCGGTGCGAAAGCGCCGGATGATCTTGGGCAGCATGCCGTACAGGGTCGATCCGACAAAGCCGAGCGACATCTTCCGCTCGATCTGCCCCACTCGCCGTGTCATCGACTCCAGTTCCGCGGCTTGCGCCAGCAGCTGCTGGGCGTGCGCGTAGAAAAAACGCCCGGCCTCGGTCAGCTTGAGCGGGCGCGCGTTGCGCTCGAAAAGTTGCACCCCCAGGCCCTCTTCCAGTTGCTGGATCTGCCGGCTTAGCGGCGGCTGGGCGATATGCAGCCGTTCGGCCGCGCGAGTGAAGTTGAGCTCCTCCGCGACGGCGACGAAGTAACGTAAGTGACGCAAGTCCACGACTATACCTTTTAAGTATTCAGCCAATACTAAAACAGTGTTGGACCGCCGATTTTGGCACTCCTATCCTTCGCATCAGGCTGTGACAACGACTTTTTATACCTTTACGGCATTCTAGTTCGAATCACGCTGCCCTGGCGGAATGCCACGGCAAAGCCGGACCCCACCTAGAAAACCAGAGACAAGGAGCAGACAAATGACGCACCCGGAAATCGAAGCGCTGGTGAAAGCGTTCATCCTCGACACCGCCGGCGGCAACGCCGATGCGCGCGTGCAAAGCGTGGTGGTCCGCCTGACCACCGATCTCTTCAAGGCCATCGAAGACCTGGACCTGAGCGCCAGCGAAGTCTGGAAGGGCATCGAATACTTCGCCGAGGCCGGCCCGGAACTTGGCCTGCTGGCCGCAGGACTGGGCCTGGAGCGCTTCCTGGACATCCGCGCGGATGAAGCCGAGGCAAAGGCCGGCCTCGCCGGCGGCACGCCGCGCACCATCGAAGGCCCGCTGTACGTGGCCGGCGCGCCCGCGAGCGAAGGCTTCGCGCGGCTGGATGACGGCAGCGAAGACGGCCAGGGCGAAGTCCTGTTCATGCAGGGCACGGTGTTCGACACCAACGGCAAGCCGCTGCCCGGCGCCTCGGTGGAGGTCTGGCATGCCAACCTGCTCGGCAACTACTCGTTCTTCGACAAGACGCAGTCTGACTTCAACCTGCGCCGCACCATCGTGACCGATGGCGAGGGCCGCTACCAGTTCCGCAGCAACGTGCCGATGGGCTACGGCTGCCCGCCGCAAGGCACCACGCAGCGCCTGCTGGACTTGCTGGGCCGCCATGGCCGCCGCCCCGCGCACATCCACTTCTTCGTGTCCGCGCCCGGCCATCGCAAGCTGACTACCCAGATCAACATCGACGGCGACAAATACCTGTGGGACGACTTTGCCTTTGCCAGCCGCGAAGGCCTGGTGCCGGCGGTCAGGCACATCGAGTCCCCGCGGGCACTGGCCGAGCACGGCCTGGACAAGCCGTTCGCCTCCATCGATTTCGATTTCCGCCTGTACGCCAATTGCGCGGCAGCGCCGGCGCCGGAAGTGGAGCGCACGCGCGCCGCCGCGTAAGCCTTGGCGCCTTAGGCACCTCAGGTGCCCGCACAGCATCAGCAACGTCGCAGCAATATCAGGGCCGCCGAGGACCCCTCACGGCCCGGCGCATCCGCCACGGATGCAGGAGACACCTCATGATCCCCATTTACCCGGACCACAGCCCGGCCCTGAAGCGCCTGGACGACTACCTGGTGGAAAACCGCGAAACCGGCGACTACCGCCTGCATCGCAGCGCGTTCACCGACGAGGCCCTGTTCGAACTCGAGATGAAGCACATCTTCGAGGGCAACTGGATCTACCTGGCGCACGAAAGCCAGATCGCCAACAACAACGATTACTACACCACCTACATCGGCCGCCAGCCGATCGTGATCGCACGCAACCGCCAGGGCGAACTCAACGCGCTGATCAACGCCTGCAGCCATCGTGGCGCCATGCTGTGCCGCCACAAGCGCGGCAACAAGGCAACCTACACCTGCCCGTTCCATGGCTGGACCTTCAACAACAGCGGCAAGCTGCTCAAGGTCAAGGACCCGGAAGGCGCCGGCTACCCCGATTGCTTCAACAAGGAAGCCTCGCACGACCTGAAGAAGGTGGCGCGTTTCGAGAACTACCGAGGCTTCCTGTTCGGCAGCCTGAACGCGGATGTGGCGCCGCTCAAGGATTTCCTGGGTGAAGCGGCCAAGATCATCGACATGATCGTGGACCAGTCCGCCGACGGCCTGGAAGTGCTGCGTGGCGCGTCCACCTATACCTTCGAAGGCAACTGGAAGCTGCAAACCGAGAACGGCGCCGATGGCTACCACGTCTCCGCGGTGCACTGGAACTACGCCGCCACCACCAGCCACCGCAAGCAGGAAAACGCCCGCGAGGACAAGATCCGGGCCATGGATGCGGGCAACTGGGGCCGGCAAGGCGGTGGCTTCTACGCGTTTGATCACGGCCACATGCTGTTGTGGTCGCGCTGGGCCAACCCGGAAGACCGGCCGAACTTCAGCCGCCGCGAAGAGTTCGCCGAGCGCTGCGGCGCCGAGACCGCGGACTGGATGATCCAGAACTCGCGCAACCTGTGCCTGTACCCCAACGTCTACCTGATGGACCAGTTCGGCTCGCAGATCCGCGTGCTGCGCCCGCTGTCGGTTGGCAAGACCGAAGTCACCATCTACTGCATCGCGCCCAAGGGTGAAGCCGACGACGCGCGCGAGCGCCGCATCCGCCAGTACGAGGATTTCTTCAACGTCAGCGGCATGGCCACGCCCGATGACCTGGAAGAATTCCGCGCCTGCCAGCAAGGCTACGCCGGCAGCGCGCTGGCATGGAACGACATGTGCCGCGGCGCCACGCACTGGGTGGAAGGCGCCGACGAGGCCGCGCAGCAGATTGGCCTCAAGCCGTTGATGAGCGGCGTCAAGACCGAGGACGAAGGCCTGTACACGGTGCAGCACCGCTACTGGCTGGACGTGATGAAGAAGGCCACTGGTGCCGAAGCCAGCGAGCCAGGGAGCGAAGCATGAGCACGACCGCCACGATCAGCCTTGCCAGGATCCAGGCCTTCCTCTACCGGGAAAGCCGCCTGCTTGACGACGAGCAATGGGATGAATGGCTGGCCTGCTATCACCCGGATGCCACGTTCTGGATGCCGTCCTGGGACGATGACGACACGCTGGTGACCGATCCGCGGCGCGAGATCTCGCTGATCTACTACCCGGACCGCCAAGGCCTGGAAGACCGCGTGTTCCGCATCAAGACCGAGCGCTCCAGCGCCACCATGCCGGACACGCGCACCAGCCACAACATCAGCAACGTCGAACTGGAGCGCCAGGAAGGCAGCGTCTGCACGGTGCGCTTCAACTGGCACACGCTGAGCCATCGCTACAAGACCAACTACAGCTACTTCGGCATGTCGCGCTACGTCATCGACTTTGCCAGCGAGCAAGCGCAGATCCTGGACAAGTACGTCGTGCTGAAGAACGACTACATCAACCAGGTCATCGACATCTATCACATCTGAGCGGACGCGCCGGAGGAACCACGCCATGGAATACAACATCGCCCTGCAGTTTGAAGACGGCGTTACCCGCTTCATCACCTGCGCCGCCAACGAAACCCTGTCCGACGCCGCCTATCGGCAGCAGATCAATATCCCGCTGGACTGCCGCGACGGCGCCTGCGGCACCTGCCGCGGCCTGTGCGAATCCGGCGAGTACGACCTGCCTGCGTCGAGCTATATCGAGGATGCCCTCACGTCCGAGGAAGCTGCCAAGGGCTACGTGCTGGCCTGCCAGACCCGCCCGCGCTCCGATTGCGTGATCAAGGTGCCGGCCTCGTCGGCCGCCTGCAAGACCGGCGTGGCCAGCTACCAGGGCAAGCTGGCGGCGGTGGACATGCTGTCTGACTCCACCATCGCGTTCTCGATCGAGCTCGGCGGGACCGCGGCGCCGGCCTTCCTGCCCGGCCAGTATGTCAACGTGGAAATCCCGGGTACCGGCCTGACCCGTTCGTACTCGTTTTGCTCCGCCCCCGGCGCCGCCCGTACCTCGTTCGTGGTGCGCAACGTGCCCAACGGCCGCATGAGCGAGTTCCTGAGCAAAGACGCACACCCGCCAAGCCAAGGACCTTCGCCGGCCCCTATGGCAGCTTCTACCTGCGCGAGGTCAGCCGCCCGGTGCTGTTCCTGGCAGGCGGCACGGGCATCGCGCCCTTCCTGTCCATGCTGGACGTGCTGGCCGCGAGCGGCAGCCAGCACCCGATCCGCCTGGTGTACGGCGTGACGCACGAGATCGACCTGGTGGCACTGGCGCAACTCGACGAGGCAAAGGACAAGCTCGCCGGCTTCGAGTACCGCACCTGCGTGCTCGATCCGGTCGGCAGCGAAACCCGCAAGGGCTATGTCACGCAGCACGTGGAGCAGGACTGGCTCAACGGCGGCGATGTCGACATCTACCTGTGCGGCCCTGTTGCCATGGTGGATGCGGTGCGCGGCTGGCTGCAGGAGGCCGGGGTGACGCCGGCCAGCTTCCACTATGAAAAATTCTCGGCCAGCAACGCTGCCTGACCAGCCTTTTCACGGATCACGAATCACGAATCACGGACATGCCATGAACACAAACGCGCGCTTTAGCGGAAAAATCGCCGTGGTAACCGGCGCGGCGCAGGGGATTGGACGCGGCGTGGCGCTCGCCGCCGCGTCCGAGGGTGCCAGCCTGGTGCTGGTCGACCGTTCGGCGCTGGTGCACGAGGTCGCCGCGCAAATCCTCGCCAACGGCGGCCAGGCGCTGGCGGTGGAGGCCGACCTGGAAACCTATGCCGGCGCCCGCCTGATGACCAGCGCGGCGCTGGGAACCCATGGCCGCATCGATGTGCTCATCAATAACGTGGGCGGCACCATCTGGGCCAAGCCCTACCAGGAATACGAGGAAGCGCAGATCGAAGCCGAGATCCGCCGCTCCCTGTTTCCCACCCTGTGGTGCTGCCGCGCCGTGCTGCCCGGCATGATCGGGCGCAAGCAAGGCGTGATCGTCAATGTCTCGTCGATCGCCACGCGCAGCATCTACCGCGTGCCCTACGCGGCCGCCAAGGGCGGCGTCAACGCCCTGACCGCCAGCCTCGCCTTCGAGCACGCGCAGGATGGCATCCGCGTCAATGCGATCGCCACCGGGGGTACCGAAGCGCCGCCGCGCAAAGTGCCCCGCAACCCGGCGGAGCCGACCCCGCAGGAAGCCGCCTGGTACCAGGGCATCGTCGAGCAGACCATGGCATCCAGCCTGATGCACCGCTATGGCACCATCGATGAACAGGTGCGCGCGATTCTGTTCCTGGCGTCAGATGAGGCCTCATACATCACCGGCACCGTCCTGCCCGTGGGCGGCGGCGACCTGGGCTGAGCCCGGCGCATTGCCTGCCCCGTCACCCAGCAAGCCGAGCAGTTCCGGCCCGAGCCTTGCCGACAGCGCCTGGTTCGCCGGCAGCCAGAGCGCAAAGGCCCGCTCCAGGCACAGCGCCCCGGTCTCGGTCAGCCAGACCGCGCGCCGCCGCCGGTCGCTCTCGGCGGTCACGACTTCGACCAGGCCTGCGCCGGCAAGCTGATCCACGTTGCGCGACATGGTGGACTGGTTCAGGCCAGCGCGCAGCGCCAGCGCGCCCAGCGTGTCGTCCGGTGCCGACGCGATCAGGCACATCAGCCCGAACTGGGTATTGGACAGCCCGGCAGGTGCCAATGCCAGGTCCAGCTCAGCGGTAAAACGCCGAGCCAACATGCGCGAGAGCCAGCCAAGATCCGACGTGAGCACTTGCGCGGCGTCCGCGCGCAATGTTCTTGGCGCTTGTCTTTGTGTATCCATGCCCCTAGTATATGCACATACATTCAATGTATCTGCATATGAATTCTCACGGAGTGCGCCGCCCACTCCCTGCTGCCGCCGGGCGCTGCCTACACCACGATCGAAACCAAGGGAAACGTCTCCCGGCCAATCAAAACCAACACCGGCCGCGTCCAGGCGGAGGCAAAAGTGGCCAGCCAAGGGCGCCAGATCATTGCTTCGCAAGCACGGGGCATGGCCGGCGACGGACGCGTGCTAGCACACGGCACATTGACCCTCCTTGTTCTGTCCCCAGGACGATAACGTAAGCCTGCACGTGCCTGGCGCCATGCGCCCGCCCAGCCTGAAGGCACACATTCCATCGAAAAATCAATGACTTAGCCATCCGGCATCGCAACCAGCGCCGGTGCTTCCACGCCCGTTCTCGCGCTGAAGCAACCGCGCATCGAGATGCCGCCGCCATTCCCGGGCAACCGGATTCCCCTGCGGATTGCGCTGCCATTGCCCGCCATCCGGCCTGCCATGCGGGTTTTCGTCAAACATCCCTCTCAAGTTCCGTGCCCGTCATTCGTTAACCCCTGTAAGACCATCCGCGCAATTCGGATGACAAGACCTGTTCGGCTCAAAGGGCCAAGCTGAGCGGGTTTCACCCTTTTTTTCGGCCCTTTGCTTGCCGGTCATTCCCTCAAGAATGGCAAGGCATTCCGATACAGGCATCTCATGGCGAATACGCTCACTTCTTCCCAGGCTGACGGCAACACGAGCAAGCGCGGGCGACTGCTGCTGGTACTCGGCGTCGTGCTCGTCGCGGCGCTGGGTGCCGGGGGCTTTTTTCTGGGCAACATCCTGAGCAACCGCCAACCGGCCGCGCCTGCGGCACCGGTTGTACCGCCGCCGATTTTTGTGCCGCTGGAAGCATTTACCGTCAATCTGAAGAGCGATGACGGCGACCGCTTCCTGCACACCGGTTTGTCGCTCAAGGTGGCGGACGCGAAGGACCAGGCGCGCATCACCGAATACCTGCCGGAAGTCCGCAGCCGCATCTTGCTGCTGCTGTCGGCCAAGCAACCGCCCGATCTGGCCACGGTGGAAGGCAAGCGCAAGCTGGCCCAGGAAATCCAGAGTGCCATCAGCCAGCCGTTCGCGCCCAGCCTGCCCAAACAGCAGATCCTGGACGTCCTATTTACATCCTTCGTGGTGCAGTAGGCACTTGCCCTGCCCCACCAGCAAATCCGATATGAATGCGAACTTGTTTGCCTTGCCCGTCTCACAGCGCGCGCACCAACGCCAGCGCGCGCGCTGATCGGCGCATGGTCGTTTTCACTCATCACGGCACTCACGGGGCAGGACACTAGATGGCCTACGACAAGTTCCTCTCGCAGGACGAGGTAGACGAATTACTGAAAGGCGTGTCAGGCGAGACCGATACGCCCGAGGTCGCCGCGCCGGTCTCCGAGGATGGCGTGCGCCCGTACAACCTGGCCACGCAAGAGCGCATCGTCCGCGGACGGCTGCACACGCTCGAGATCATCAACGAGCGCTTTGCGCGCCAGATGCGCACCCAGCTGTTCAACTTCATCCGCCGCGGCGCCGACATCTCCGTCGGGTCGATCCGCATCGAGAAGTATGGCGACTTCGTGCGCAACCTGCCGGTGCCGACCAACCTGAACCTGGTGCACATGAAGCCGTTCCGCGGCACGTCACTGTTCGTGTTCGACCCCAACCTGGTGTTCCTGGTGGTCGACAACCTGTTCGGTGGCGACGGGCGCTTTCACACCCGCGTGGAAGGCCGCGACTTTACCCAGACCGAGCAGCGCATCATCCGGCGCCTGCTGGACCTTGCGCTCAATAGCTACGGCCAGGCCTGGAATGCCGTGCATCCGATCGAGCTGGAATATATCCGCTCGGAAATGCACACCAAGTTTGCCAACATCGCCATGCTTAGCGAGGTGGTGGTGACGACCGCCTTCCATATCGAGCTTGGCGCGGTGGGTGGCCAGCTGCACGTCTGCTTCCCGTACTCGATGATCGAGCCGGTGCGCGACCTGCTGATGAACCCGCTGCAGGATGAGGTTGAAGTAGACAAGCGCTGGATCTCCCAGCTGTCGCAGCAGATTCGCGCGGCAGAGGTGGATCTGGTGGCCGAGTTTGCCCACGTGCAGAGCACCGTGGCCGAAGTGCTGGCGCTGCGCGCCGGCGACGTACTCCCCATCGACCTGCCCGAGCAGATTTTCGGCAAGGTCGATGGCGTGCCCGTGATGCAATGCGGCTTCGGCACCATGAACGGCCAGTATGCGTTGCGGGTAGAACGGATGATCAATCACCAAGAAAGCGATTCCAACAAGGAAACCGACCATGACTGACGGCAAAGACGACAAGCCGGCCGACCCGATGGACGACTGGGCCAGCGCCCTGGCGGAGCAGACCAGCGCCGAAGATATCGCCGCTGCCGCCGCGCCTGCCCAGGCTGTCGCCGCCACGCCAGCCACGGCCACACCGGCCGCCTCCAAGGTCTTCCAGCCGCTTGAGAAGGACACGCCGAGCGGCTTCCACAACGACATCGAGATGATTCTCGATATCCCGGTCCAGCTCACGGTAGAGCTTGGTCGCACCAAGGTGCCGATCAAGACGCTGCTGCAACTGGCCCAGGGCTCGGTGGTGGAGCTCGACGGCCTGGCCGGCGAGCCAATGGATGTGCTGGTCAACGGCTACCTGATCGCCCAGGGCGAAGTCGTCGTGGTGAACGACAAGTTCGGCATCCGCCTGACCGACATCATCACGCCGTCCGAACGCATCCGGAAGCTCAACCGATGAAACCCAGCCTGCGCCGGACTGCCACCGCCGCGCTTGCCGCCGGCGTGGCCCTGGCGCATGCGGCAAGCGCGTATGCGCAGGCCAGTGCCGCCGGCACCGGTAACATCGGCAACACCAGCAGCACCAGCAGCAACGCCGCGGCTGGCGGCCATGTCCCGGTCAGCAGCGCAACGGGACTGGCGCAAGCCGGTCTTGGCCTGTTCGCCGTCATCGCCCTGATCCTGTTGCTGGCCTGGCTGGCGCGCCGCGCCGGCCTGGTCCGGCACGGCCAGGGCGGCCAGATGAAGGTGGTCGGCAGCACCATGCTCGGGCCCCGCCAGCGCCTGGTGATGGTGGAAGTGGGCGACACCTGTCTGGTGCTGGGCGTGAGCGCCGGCGAGATTCGCACGCTCCACACTTTGCCCGCGCAAGCCGCGCACAAGCCGGACCAACCCTCCGGCAGCACGGCGACCCCGGGTTCGGCCGGCAGCTTTGGACAAAAGCTGCTGCGCGCCATGCAAGACAACCTGAAGTCATGAATTTTCTGCCCGACGCCTCCCGGCGCACGTTTCAACACCACCTGCAACGCCATCTCCAGTCCGTGCGCGAATACGCCAGCCAGCCCTCCCGGCTTGCGCTCGCGGCGTTGCTGGTGAGCGCCTGCCTTGCGCTGGTGCTGTTGCCGGCCATGGCCCAGGCGCAGGCATTGCCCGGCTTGACCAGCAAGGCCGGCCCGGGCGGCAGCCAGACCTGGTCGCTGTCGGTGCAGACGCTGGTCCTGCTCACCTCGCTGTCGTTCCTGCCCGCGGCCATGCTGATGATGACGGGCTTCACCCGCATCATCATCGTGCTGGGGCTGCTGCGCAACGCGCTGGGCACGGCCAGTTCCCCGCCTAACCAGGTACTGGTGGGGCTGTCGCTGTTCCTCACCTTCTTTGTCATGTCGCCGGTGTTCGACCGCATCTACACCGACGCCTACAAGCCGCTGTCCGAAAACAAGCTCAGCCTGGAAGACGCCGCCGCCAAGGCCGCCGCGCCGCTCAAGGCCTTCATGCTCAAGCAGACACGCGAGAAGGACCTGGCGCTGTTTGCACAGATGGCCAAGGTCCCCGAGATGCAAGGCCCCGAAGACGTGCAGATGCGCATCCTGGTGCCTGCCTTTGTCACCAGCGAGCTCAAGACCGCGTTCCAGATCGGCTTCACTGTCTTTATCCCCTTCCTGATCATCGACCTGGTGGTAGCCAGCGTGCTGATGGCGATGGGCATGATGATGGTGCCGCCGGCTACCATCTCGCTGCCATTCAAGCTGATGTTGTTCGTGCTGGCGGACGGGTGGCAATTGCTGCTGGGCTCGCTGGCGCAGAGCTTCCTGAACTGATCACGGGGCGCTTGCCCCACCCGAGGCCTTCGCCATGACGCCGGAAACCGTAATGAGCTTCGCCACCCAGGCGATGAAAATGACCCTGATGCTGGCCGCGCCGCTGCTGCTGGTGGCACTGGTGGCCGGCCTGGTGGTGAGCCTGTTCCAGGCCGCCACGCAGATCAATGAAATGACGCTGTCCTTCATCCCCAAGCTGCTGGCGCTCTTCGCCACCATGGTGCTGGCCGGCCCGTGGATGATCAACACCTTCGTCGACTACATGCGCGAAGTGTTCCAGGGCATTCCCGCCCTGGTGCATTGAGCCCGGGCCTGGCGTCGCACCTGGCTGCGCTCAGCAACATCTAACGCCGCATCCGCCGCCGTGCTCTCCGTCACCTCCGCCCAGCTCTACGCCTGGATCGCCGCCTTCCTCTGGCCCTTGTTCCGCCTGCTGGCCCTGATCGGCACCGCCCCGCTGTTCGGCGAGTCCACTATCCCCAGGCGCGCCAAGGTTGCCCTGTCAGCGCTGATCGCGGTGATCATCTCGCCCACCATCGACCACCTGCCGCTGGTGCCGGTGTACTCGCTGGAAGGCTTCCTGATCATCCTCAACGAGGTAGGCATCGGACTGGCGATGGGTTTTAGCATGCGGCTGGTGTTCTCCGCCGTGCAATTCGCCGGCGAAACCATCGGCCTGCAGATGGGCCTGTCGTTCGCGTCCTTCTACGATCGCTCCTCCGGTGGCCAGACCATGGTGCTGGCGCGCTTTCTCAATGTGGTCGCCATGCTGATGTTCCTGGCCATGGACGGCCACCTGATGCTGCTGGCCACCATCGCCGACAGCTTCGCCAGCCTGCCCATCGCGGCCCAGCCCCTCACCGGCGCCGGTGGCCGCCGCGGCCGCCGCCGGCGGCACAGTGTTCTCCTCCGGGATGCTGCTGGCCCTGCCGCTGATCGCCGCGCTGCTCACCCTTAACCTCGCCATGGGCATCCTGAACCGCGCATCCCCCCAATTGTCGATTTTCGCGGTCGGCTTTCCGGTCACGCTGGGCGGCGGCATCCTGATGATGATGCTGATCATGCCGCAGATGAGCACCTTCATGGCGCGGCTGATCGAGGGCGGGTTGAGTACGGTGGCATCGGTGCTGGGGCAGTTCGGGCGGTGAGGGCCAGGTCACGAGAGACGCGTCCGGGGTTTTAAGAATCCGTTTCAACAGATCGGTGAGCATGGCCCCGTAGCGCCAGGCCTGCAAATCGGCGTCATCGGCAAACAGCGACAGCGTCTTGCCCCCAACGGTGGCGTTCTTGGCGCCGTCCTTGCGGCCGATGTGCTGGAGAATTTGTTTGTAACCAACCCTGAAATGGCTCTTAGATTTCTGTGCCCACCTCTCATCTCAAAATCATCGATTTTTTGAAATCACACCACTCATGTATTGATTTAAATCGCGCAGATCCTTAATCCTCCAAGAGTACGGCGATAGCTTTACACCATTCTCTTGCAAAGTTTTTGGAATCAAGTCTCCATTTGGACGAAGTATTATCGATGACACAATAACGCCCGGATAATCATTTAGTCGTTTTTTGAAAGCGGATTTTGTAAGATCAGGCGTAAGAGGATTGCTCTTATTAGCCAATGGTCCTGTTCCCTTGAGATCCATTCCGTGGCACATGGCACATCTCTGTAAATAGAGATTTCTCCCATTGACATTATCCGCTAAGGATAGTGATGTTTGAATTAGCGATAAAATTCCCAGCGAAGCGATGAATAATATCTTCATTTTCATGTGGTCTTGTTGTATAAATCAGATCTGAATCGATGGCAAACCCCGGAGGTGCCACTGCAACACTCAATTCTCTCGATAAAATTTGAAGCTGCCACAAGATCAGCAGGGACTTTGACCAGGGCGACATCCTGGCCCACGAAGTGGCCTTCAATCTCGATGCCCTGTGGAAAAATGCCGTGCCGCAGGGTACGGGCTCCTACATCCCCTTCTGGACCGACGACGACCGCACGCTCGACTTTTCCCTGACGCCCGAGCGCATCAACGGCAACGTGGTCCACGTCATCGACGCCCACGCCTGGCACGAACCGCATAGCCTGCCGCCGGGCATGGTAGACCACGTCGATGGCGAGCGCTTCGTTGTCTCCCGCACGGGCGGATTCGTCGCCATTCCCGAGTGGAACCTGTTGCCGCCCGGACAGATGCGGGGCACGGCGCCGCGTTGAGCGCACACGGTTGCGCGGGGGCCACTGGCGGATTGCGGCGCAGCCCTCTCAGCCCTTTACGCACACCACCTGCTTGAGCGTGTGGACCACCTCGACCAAGTCGGACTGCGCCGCCATCACCGCGTCGATATCCTTGTAGGCCATCGGGATCTCATCGATCACCTCTGCGTCCTTGCGGCATTCCACGCCTTGCGTGGCGCGCCGCTGGTCGTCCACCGAAAACCGGCGCTTGGCTTCGCTGCGGCTCATGGTGCGCCCCGCACCGTGGCTGCAGGAGCAGAACGATTCCGCATTGCCCTTGCCGCGCACGATGTAGGAGCGCGCGCCCATCGAACCCGGGATGATGCCAAGCTCGCCGGCCTTGGCGCTGACCGCGCCCTTGCGGGTGACCAGCACGTCTTCGCCGAAGTGGCGCTCTTTCTGCACGTAGTTATGGTGGCAGTTCACCGCCTCCATCGCCGTGGCAAAGGGCTTGCCGATCACGGCGCGCGCGGCGTCCAGCACGTTGGCCATCATCGTCTCGCGGTTGCGGCGTGCGTACTGCTGCGCCCACTCCACCGCGAACACATAGTCTTCATAGTGCGCGCTGCCTTCCACCAGGTAAGCCAGGTCGCGGTCGGGCAGGTTGATGAAGTGCCGGCGCATATCCGCTTGCGCCAGCTCGATAAAGGTGTTGCCGATGGCATTACCCACCCCGCGCGAGCCCGAGTGCAGCATGAACCAGACCGACTGGCTCTCATCCAGGCAGACCTCGATAAAGTGGTTACCGGTACCCAGTGTGCCCAGGTGGTTGCGGTTGTTGGTGCGCTCCAGCTTCGGGTACTTCCGCGTGATGCGCTCGAAGCCTCCAGCCAACGCGGCCCAGCTCGCATCCACCGCATCCGGCACATCGCCCCAGGCGCCCTTGTCGCGCCCGCTGCGGTTGTTGGAGCGGCCATGCGGCACCGCTTTCTCGATGGCGCTGCGCAGCGAACCCAGGCTGTCAGGCAGGTCGCTGGCGCTCAGCGTGGTCTTGACGGCGATCATGCCGCAGCCGATATCCACGCCTACCGCCGCCGGGATGACGGCGCCACGTGTCGGGATCACCGAGCCGATGGTGGAACCCATGCCCAGGTGCACGTCCGGCATCACGGCCAGATGCTTGAAGATGAACGGCATCTGGGCGGTGTTGGCGAGTTGTGCGCGGGCGCCGTCATCGACGGGCACGCCACGGGTCCACATCTTGACCGGGCGGCCGGTGCCGGACTGGAATACGTCGTAGTTCTCCTTGCTCATGCCGTCTTCTCTCTTTGCCTTGCGGCGGGATTCGAACCCGCAAACGCCTCAGCCGTAGTGATGCAGTTCCACGGGCTTTCGCCCATCAACTCGTCTTGAATCGTAGAACAATGCGGCATCGCCGCGACAAGGATCGGCTGGATTCACGCGCCGTTCCGTGCGCAGCGCACCGGAATTGAACCGGCAATCACCAGATGTATCCTGGCCAGCATTCGGGGCGAGTCCGCATATCGCAGACGCCATGCGCAGCGGCTGGCCACGTACCTCGGCAAATTCGGCCTGACCTTCGCGGCCGCGAGCCAGTCCTAGCTTAGCGCCTCGGCCGCGATCCGCGCGGCGGATGCCAGCACGTCGTTGCGATAGACGGCGTCCTTGCCGGGTTGCGTGAAATAGATGGCCAGCACGATGGGCGGTTTTCCGGGCGGCCATGCCACACCGATGTCGTTGGCCGTACCGTAGTCGCCGGAGCCCGTCTTGTCCGCCACCAGCCAGTCTGCCGGCACCCCGGCGCGGATGCGCGTGGCGCCGGTGGTATTGCCGCGCATCCATGCCACCAGCCTTTCGCGCTCTGCACCGCCCAGCGCATCGCCCAGCGTGAGCCGTTGCAGGCTCGCTGCCATGGCCGCGGGGGTCGACGTATCGCGGGGGTCGCCCGGTATCGCGGTGTTGAGCTCGGTCTCCCAGCGGTCGAGCCGGAACGTGTCGTCGCCGATCGCGCGGGCAAACGCGGTCACTGCGGCGGGGCCGCCGAGCAGCTGCATCAGCAGGTTGGCTGCCGTGTTGTCGCTGTATTGCAGGGCGGCCGCGCAGAGTTCGGCTACTGTCAGGCCGGCGCCGGCATGCTTCTCGGTGATCGGGGAATAGGCGACGAGCTCGGCCTTCGTGTAGGCGATGCGCCGTTGCAGCATGCCGCCTTCCGTTGCGCTGCGGCGAAGGATGGCGGATACGGCGAGTACCTTGAATGTACTGCAGAGCGCAAAGCGCTCATTGGCGCGGTGGCTGAGCTGCGCGCCGCTGGCGGTGTTCAGCGCGGCCACGCCGAGGCGCCCGCCAGCGGCGGATTCGAGCGCGGCCAGGCGGTCTTGCGCCGCAGCGTGGCCGGATGTTCCGCCAGCCAACGAAGTACAGGCGGCGGCAAGGGGAACCGAAGCGGCGGTTAGCAACAACGTGCGGCGAACGGGGGAAATGGGGGAAATGGGAGAGCGTGTCATCGGTCTTTTCCTGTGATGGATCAGCGAGCCTGGAGCGGCCCCAGCAATCCCGGCAGAGCCTGCAAGAACGCATCACGCGCGCGCAGGCCGGCGCCGACCGGCTCCTTCTTTTCATCCTGGATCAAGCGGGCAAAGACCACGTTCCGGCCGTCTTTCGCCGCCCAGCCGACAAACCATCCGTAGCCGTGGCTCCAGTCCTCGGCGCCATCGGCCTGGCGCGGTGCGCCGGTGCCGGTCTTGCCGTAAACGGACCAGCCGTTTGGCAACTCGCCGAGCGCCATGATCCGGCTCGTCATGTCGTAGGCATGCGCGCTGACGGGCAATTTGCGATTCACCACATTTTGCAGGAAGGCGACCTGCTCCAGCGGCGAGATCTTCAGCGACGAGCTCAACCATGCATGCGTCAGCCCATTGTGCTTGCCGGGGTCGCCGGAGACGTCGCCGTTTCCATATTGGAACGCGCTCATGTAGCGCCGAAAGCGCGCTTCGCCGAGTTGTTGCGTCACCTGCCGCGAGTACCAGATGACGGAGGTCTGCATCCAGCGCTGCGGATCCGTGGTGACGCGCTTGGCGGGGTTGCTCTCGCGATATGCTTCGCGATACGGCATGGCCGGCGCATGCTCGTCCATCAGAAGGCCGGCGTCGAAGCCCATCAGGCTGAGCGGCACCTTGAACGTCGATGCGGCGGTCACGCGCTTGTCGCAGGTGCCTTCCTGTTTGATCAGCTTGCCGGTGCCGCCATCGGCCAGGACCGTGCACAGTACCTCGGCACGGGCGGTTGAGAGGAACAGCGCCGCGCAGAGCGCGCTGAAGATGCCGATTGGCTTCAAGATTATCTCCGTGATTCCTGTTAGCGCGGCCGAAATGGCTGGCCAGGCCTGCGCACGAACCGGAGCATAGAAGCGCGGCGGCAAGACGCCAAGCCCACTCACTGTAACCTGCGTAACATGGCGTCTTCGGCCTCGTCCTCGTGGCTGATGGCACAATCCAGCCTACGTCCGCCACACCATCCCCCATGCGCCAGCCCGCTCTCACCGTCGCGCTTTCCGCCCCCTATCTCGTCAACGGCGAGCCCGCGCGCTACCAGAGCCTGTGGCTGCTCGCCGCCATCTGCGCGGCCGCACGCAACGGCGGGGCCAGCCTGCCGGCGGTGCACCTGCAAACCCGCTTCCCCGACGCCGCCAATATCCGCATGCTGGTCTCGCGCGCGTTTGCCGACTTCGCGCGCTGGGGCGTGCCGGTGGGCTGGGGACCGGAGCGCCACCAGGGGACAGCCGGGCTCAACCCGTCGCGCCGCAGCCGCGGGCCATTCTGGATCGAGCCGGCAGCCTGCAAGCGCGTGCGCTTCACCATGGATGGCCGCAGCGCTGACGATGCGGCGCTGGCGCGCTTCGTGGGGCTGGGCACTGCCGCCACGAGGCGCGCCGCCCGCCTGGGGGACGAGGCCCACCCCGCGGTCGACTACGTGATGCGCGACATCAGCTACTGGAGCCATCTCACGCAAGCCATGCGCGGCATGCAGGACGGCGTGGGCGTTGCCGGTGTTGCAGGCGGCAGTGCCGGCAACGGGGTGGCGGATGCCCTGCGCGCCGCCCAGCGCTGCGCCACCGACGATTTCCAGCACGCCTTCGCGCTGCTCAAGGAAAGCCTGGCCTGGCGGCGCGGTGACGACCTCGCGCGCAGCCGCGCGGCGCTGCAACGCTTTGATCGCATCGTGGGCACCGGCACCGTGGACACGGCGGTGCCCACCTTCGCCGCGATGGCGCGCGTGGTGCGGGCCTGGGAGCGCTACGCCGGCAACCAGATGGCGGCGGCGCAGGCGGAACTGGAAGGCCTCGCGGCCGACCCCGCGCTGCAGCCGGTGCTGCGCTACAACCCGCGCGTACGCTTCGAAACCCTCAACCTCGGCGCACTGATCCACAAGACGGTGGCCGTACGCGACATGGCAACGCAGCCGCAGGCGGCCCGGCAAGCGGCCGAAGCGGCCATGGCAGGCTTCTCCGGCGCGCTGCAGGCCGCCTACGAGGCGGACTCGGTGGATGCCGCGCAGCACGTGGCGGCCAACCTCGGCCTTTGCCTGTGGCTGTTCTGGAACCACGCGCTGATCGATACCGGGCGCGCGTGGCCCGCGAGCCAGGTGCAGCGCCAGGCCGTGCGCTGGCTGGGCTTGTCGGAATGGATCTGCGACCGCTTTGGCGTGGGTGGTGGCTCGGCGTGGAACATCATCTTCCTGCTGCGCATTGCGCGCGGCAACTGCGCGCAGGACGGCGGCGGGGCGCTCAAGACGTTTCGCGCGCAACAGCCGCTGCTGCTGGCTGAGGCGGTGGACGCGCTGCGCCCCTTCCATGCGCCCTTTGCCCGCGCCAAGGGCTTTATCAGCTGGTCATCGCTGGCCAGCTTTGCGCTCGACGAGCACGACACCGGCCACGTGCATTACGGCACCCTGCCACTCGCCAACCTGCTGCTGGAAGCCAGCTGGTTCCACGCCTTCGAGCATGGCGCGGCGCCTGCCGCGTTTGCCACGGTGGAACGCCTGGCCGGGCTGCTCGGCAAGCTGCGCCCGGCGGAGCGCCGCTTCTTTCTTTCGGCCATCACCGCGCTGCCACGCGAGCTGCAACTGGCCGCGGCCGAAGCCCTCCGCGCCGCGCCGCGCCCTGCCCGCAAGGCCAAGGCAAGGCCGCGCCTGCCAGGCTGACACATAACGTTCATCGTGCCGAAACATCCCAACCGTATATTTCCGCCTCGCAATCAGGGATAACAGGGAGATATAACAATGGGCAATCGAATAAAGAACCGGCAAGCCGGCCCGGCCATGCGCGTGGGCGCCGGCGCCATCCTCGCCATGCTGGCTGCGGCCGCCGTGCTGCACGGCTGCGGCAGCGACAGCACGGACGCAGTGCCGGCCGCAGCGCCCCCCGCGCCGATCACGCCGTCCGTCGATGCCCCCAGCGCCAATGCCAACATCCAGGCCGCGTGGGTCGAGATCGGTGACGGTAACCAGGCCATCGCTCGCGTCATCACCAGCTATGCGGCGCCAGCCGCCGCCGCAGGCAGCGCGTTGCCCTCGAACGCCCTTTGCCCGCTGCTGACGGTGGACGGCGTGCAGCAACGCATGGCGCTGCGGGTCGGCGCCGGCACGATGGCGCTGCGCACCACCGCCAGCGCCGCGGCCGACTCCAAACCGTCGGATTTCCCGGTCTCCGTATGCGAGGCCACGCTGCCGGCCGGCGCCGCCGCTGCCAGCGTGGCCGGCCAGACGCTGCCGCTGCCCAAGGCACAGCCGCAACGCGTGCTGGTGCTGGCCGACACCGGTTGCCGCCTGAAGAAGGCGGACAACGCCTACCAGCCTTGCAGCGACGGCACCGCCTGGCCGTTTGCCGCCCTGGCCGCCACCGCCGCCGGCATGAACCCGGACCTGGTGCTGCATATTGGCGACTACCATTACCGCGAGAACCTCTGCCCGCCTGACATCGCCGGCTGCCAGGGCTCGCCGTGGGGCTATGGCTGGGATACCTGGCAGGCCGACCTCTTCAAGCCCGCCGCGGCACTGATGGCCAAGGCACCGTGGGTGGTCGTGCGCGGCAACCATGAGGAATGCGCGCGTGCCGGCCAGGGCTGGTTCCGCTTCCTCGATCCGCGCCCGTACTCGGACGCGCGCTCGTGCAACGACCCCGCCAACGACGGCAACGCCAACTACTCGGATCCCTATGCCGTTGCGCTGGGCACCGGCTCGCAGGTCATCGTGTTCGACTCGGCCAAGGCCGGCAAGGCCGCCCTGCCGACTACCGACCCGCAGTTCCTTGCCTACCAGAAGCAGTTCCAGACGGTGGGCTGGCTGGCCGCCAAGCCAGGCATGACCACCACCATGTTCACGAACCACCATCCCATCCTGGCGTTTGCGCCGGTGGCGGGCAGCAACCCGGCGCCGGGCAACCTTGCGCTGCAGTCGGTCATGAGCAACGCCAACGCCCAGGCTTACTACCCGCCCGGCGTGCAAGTCGCGCTGCACGGCCACGTGCATGACTTCCAGGCCATCAACTTTGCCTCCAGCCACCCGGCCACCATCGTTTCCGGCAACGGCGGCGACAACCTGGACGTGGCGCTGCCCGATCCGCTGCCGCCCGGCACGATTCCCGCGCCCGGCACCGTCATCGACAAGATCACGCACAGCGCAAGCTTTGGCTTCGTGATGATGGAGCGCAACGCGTCGCCCGCCACCGGCTGGACCTTCAAGGCATACAGCGTGGCCGGTAAGCTGATGGCTACCTGCGTGCAAACCTCCAATACGCTGGCCTGCGACAAGACCGGCTTCCTGGCGCCGTGATCAGGGCCATGCGTGCCGCCCTCGCCGCCACCTGCCTTGCGGCGGGCGCTGGCGGCGCTGTCCTGGCAGCGCCCGCGCCGGGCCTGGCGCTGATGCCCGGCGCTCCGCCCGCGGACGTGGTCGGCACCATCGGCAACGGCACGCCGAAGGTCACCGCCAAGGTCGACCCAACCGCCGCCGTCTTCCGCCCCGATCCGGCGCTGGCCGCGCTGGGCAAGCGCATCTTCTTCGATGCACGCCTGTCCGAGCCGCGCGGCACGTCCTGCGCCGGCTGCCACGACCCCGCGCGCGCATTCGCGCCGACGCTGTCGCCCGCGGCGCTGGCCGGCCCCCATGTGCCGCAGGGCAGCCGGTCGGGCCGCTTCAGCCTGCGCAACGCGCCCTCGCTGCTCTACGTGCGCTACATCCCGCGCCGGCACTTCTACCAGGACGACGACGCGCCTTACGCCTCGCCCTTTGGCGGCCTGTTCGCCGACGGCCGCGCCGATACGCTCGCCGAGCAGGTGCGCGGCCCCTTGCTCGATCCCAACGAGATGAACAATGGCAGCCCGGCCAGCCTGCTGCGCAAGCTCAGGGCGACCGAGCTCGCGCCCGCGCTGGCGGCGCGCTTCGGCCCCGCCGTGCAGGACGATCCCGAGCAGATGCTGCTGGCGCTCGGCAAGGCGCTGGAGGCTTACCTGCAGAGCGATGAGATGGCGCCGTTCAGTTCCCGCTTTGACGACTACCTGCGCCATCGCACGCCGCTTGCGCCGGCGGAAGGGCGCGGGCTGGCCTTGTTCAAGAATCCGGACAAGGGCAACTGCATGACCTGCCACACGCTCTCGGACACCGCCAGCCGGCCGGAGCGCTCACTGTTCACGGATTTTGGCTACGACGCGATTGCCGTGCCGCGCAATCGGGCGCTGGCCGCCAACCGCGATCCCAAGCGCTTCGACAACGGCCTGTGCGACACCGCCCGCCGCCTGCGCTGGCCCGAGCCGGAGCAGTGGTGCGGGTATCTGCGCACGCCCGGCCTGCGCAATGTGGCGGTGCGCCAGAGCTACATGCACAACGGCGTGTTCACCACGCTGCGCGATGCGGTGGCGTTCTACAACACACGCTCGACCGATCCGGGCAAGTGGTATCACGGCGCCAGGACGTTCGACGACGTGCCGGCGGCGTATCGGGGCAATATCAATATCAACTCGACGCCGATGAACCGGCGCGCGGGGACCACGCCGGCCATGACCGACGCGGAGATCGACGATCTCGTGGCATTCCTGCGCACGCTGACCGATGCGCCCTATGCGGGCCTCATGCCGGCCGCAAAGGCTGCGAAGCCCTAAGGCCCCGCGCCGCGCAGACGGCGTCGGCCTCGAACCCGCGAAAGACCAGTTGCGTGGGATCCGGCTCTGGCTCGATCTCGCGGCCGTCCCTGCCAGCCAGCCGCAGCACCTGGCCGCTGCAGCGCTTCGCCGCTGCGTTGCGCTGGTAGCGCAGCTCGTACTGCCAGCCCGGCAGCGGCACAAAGGAAACCCCAACCGCGCACCGATAGGGATCTTCGCCGGCGGCAGCCGCCGCGGCCGCTGCCGTGAGGTAGATGCGCTGCCCGGCCACCAGCCACCGCTCGCGCGTGCGGCTGGGCGGCTCGGGCGACGCGCCCACCATGGCCAGGTCGTGCTCCGTGCCCATCGCGGGCAGCTGCTTGCCCGTACCGCCCAGCAGCAGCGGCTTGGGTGGCTTCGGGCACTTGGTGGCGTCCACCACATTGAAGGTCGTGTTGTCGTCCGTGTTGGTCACCAGCCGGATGCGGGCGGCGGGCGTGCCGGTCTCGACCCGATAGTGGGAAACGCAGCCGGACAGGGCAAGCGCCAGAACACAGAGTGCGCCGGGCAGGATGGCGGTGTTGCGGACTTTCGACATCCCCAAGAGGCCAATTGCGTGTGCCATGGCACAATGATCGCGAACGTGCGCGTTCGGTCTGTCAGGTGGCCAGTCAACCAATACCGCCCGCTCAACATGATAAACATTAATCACATCTACGCATTCCTTGAGCTGGTGGAGCAGCGCAACTTCAACGCCGCGGCGGAGAAACTGCACCTGACCCAGTCGGGCCTGTCGCGCAAGATCAGCGCCATCGAGGAACGGGTCAATCAACGGCTGTTCGAGCGCACCACCCGCTTCGTGCGTCCTACCCGCGCTGCCATGGCGCTGGCGCGCCACTGGCGCGAGGCACTGGTCAGCTATCAAGCCGGGCTTGCGGAGATTGGCGCAACGGATGCGGACCTGGCCGGCTCGCTGTTGATTGGCGTTAGCGCAACCTCAAGGTTTGGCGAGTGGCAGACGTTCAGCGACCTGTTCTTTCAGACCTTTCCCAGCGTGAATGGCCGCGTCGAGTCAATGCCTTCGCAAGACGTGGTGTTCTATGTGCGCAATGGCGACCTGGACGTCGGTTTCTGCGGCGGCCCGATCGCGGACGACAGCCTGGGCGTCATCCAGATCGAGCAGATCCGCTACCGCGTGCTCCTGCCCGACGATCATCCGCTGGCACAGCGCGCGTCACTGGCCATGGCGGACCTGCGGGGGGAGGAACTGAGCCTGGTGAACGCCAAGACCTGGCCGCGGGTGCGCGAGAACCTGGATGCCTTGTTGGCGCAATGCGGCCTGCTCGGCGCGGTCGCCTACGAGTCCAACTTCATCGACCGGGTCCTGCGGGACATCATCGACAACGGCCGCGTCGGCATCCACCCGCTGGCCGGGAACTACCTGCTGCCCAGGGGCGTGACGTTGCGAGAGATCGATGACCTGGCGCTCTGCCTGGAGAATATGTTCGTGTGGCGAAAATCCACCACGTCGCCCCTGGTCCGCAGCATGGTCAGCATGCTGACGCGGTACTTCGACGGGGCTGCGGCAAAGTCGTGAGAGCGGGCCTTCGCCCGCACCCGTGGCTGCTATCGCCCAACGAAGTTCGCCCTGCGTTTCTCCGCGATGCTGCCCATGCCCTCCTTCAGGTCATCGCTTTCCAGCATGAAGGACAGCTCTTTCTGCAAGCGATAGGCCTGCACGGCTGGGCTGTCCGGCACCACCGCATCGACCAGCCTGCGCAGCCGCGCGATGACCAGCGGCGAGTTGTCCGCCAATGCCCTCGCATACTCGAGCGCTGCGTTCAGCTGTTCGCCTTCAGGCACCAGCCGGTTGACCAGCCCGACCTCATAAGCGCGCCGGGCCGGCAGCACGCCACCGAGCAACATCACCTCCATCGCGACCTTGTGCGGAATCCGCGCGGCCAGACCGGCAATCATGCCCATCGACACGCCCAGCTTGGCTTCCGGGTACATGAACTTGGTCGTCTCCGTGGCCACGCACAGATCGCACATTTGGACCAGTGTCATCGCCGCACCGAGGCACCAGCCGTTGACGGCCGCCACGAGCGGCTTGCCAGACGGGGCGCCCGCGCTGGGGATGCTGCGAGCGATATCCTTGGGGAAGGCCCGGAGATCGGCCCCCATCGTGAAGTTCTCGCCGTTGGCGCAAATGACGCCTGCCCGCGCGCTGCCCTCGTTGAGCCGGCAAAACGAGTCATGCAGCCTCTGTACAACCTCATCGCTGAACAGGTTCTTGCCTGGACGGTTCAGCGTGATGATCGCGACCCGATCCCGCTCCTCATACAACACGACCTGATCTGACATATGCCTCCTTGGGATTGGTCAAACTGGTAGAACTAGCGCCTCGCGTACCGCTGTTGCAGCGGCAGCTTGTAGAGCTTCCCGTTGGGCTCACGGGGCAGGGCGGGATCGAAATCGATTGTCTTGGGGCATTTGATCGCCGAAAGCTTGCTGCGGCACCACGCGATCAGCTCCTGGCCAAGTTCGGGGCCCGCGTCGTGCGGCGCTACGGTCTGCACCACCGCCTTGACTTGCTCGCCGAGGTCCTCGTCCGGAATGCCGAACACCGCGCAGTCCGCAACCGCCGGATGGGCACCTAGCACATCCTCCACTTCCTGTGGATAGACGTTGACCCCGCCCGTAATGATCGTGAATGACTTGCGGCCCGTCAGGTACAGATAGCCTTCGGCATCGACGTAACCCAGGTCGCCGTAGGTCCGCCAGCCTTGCGGGCTCGTCACCTTTTCGGTCTTCGCGGCGTCACCGTGATAGCTGAAATTGCCCGTGCCCTCGAAGAAGATCATGCCGACCTGTCCCGCCGGCAACGCATGCCATTCGTCGTCAAGGATGTGGATGGGCGCCTGCGTTGAGCGCCCTACCGAGCCCTTGTGCAGCAGCCACTCCTGGGACGTGATGCCGCATGCGCCGACACCTTCGGTGCCCGCATACACCTCGTAGAGAACCGGGCCCCACCACGCGATCATGGCCTCCTTCACGTAGACCGGACAAGGCGCGGCACCGTGCACCGCCAGGGTCATCGACAAGAGCTGGTAGCGCCGTTTCACGGCGTCGGGCAGGCGCAGCATGCGGGAGAACATGGTTGGCACCCACAAGCTGGCCGTGCATTGGTGTCGCTCGATCAGTGCCAGCGCCTGCTCCGGCTCGAAACGCTTCATCACGATCAGCGTCCCCCCCGTTGCCAGGACGGCGCACGCATACCGGAACGGCGCGCTGTGGTAGAGCGGCGACGTGGAGAGGAAGACCGTGTCGCGGGTGCAGGTCTGCATCAGCGCTGCCAGGCGAGGATCGGCGCTGTCGTACGGGCGGGTCATCGTGGCACGCTTGACGCCCTTGGGCTTGCCCGTGGTCCCGGACGAATACAGCAGCACCTCCCCGCAGGCCGGGTCGGAGAGTTCGCTGTCGTCAAATCCCGCGGCGGCGTGGTCCCAGTCCAGGTAGCCTGCCACCTCTCCCGCGCAGGCAATGCGGCGTACACCGGGATCAAGCAGGCCAGGCAGGCCCGGCATTGCCGCAGCCTTGCCCGCGGCGATGGCAAGCACGCTGGCGCCGCTATCCACGTACTGTAGGCGAGCTCTTCCGCCGTCGCCCGCGTCGAGACCGGCGTGAAGTAGACGCCGATGCGTTGCGCGGCGAGACAGACCGCCAGGAACACTGCATCGTTCTCCAGGCAGAAGACCAGCGTATCTCCCGCGCGAAGTCCCTGGCTCCTCAACAGGCGCGCGCCGCGATTGGCTCGCCGCTCCAGCTCGCCATACGTCATCGAAGAGTTGTCGTCCGCAAAAATGGCGCACACGTCGTCTGGCGCGGTCTTTCCAAAAAAGGATGGATGCATAGTTCAGTTGGCTAATCGGCTTGGTGCCTTTGCGGCATGTACGGCATGTACGGCATGTACGGCATGTACGGCATGTACGGCTTCTATTCTTCGATCGAGATGCCCGAATGGCGCACCGCGTCCGACCAGAATTTCAGCTCCGTCTGGAAGTACCGCGCGGATTCCTCCACGCTGAGGTTGAGCGGCTGGAGGTTGTAAGCCAGCGACTTCGCCTTGATCTCTTCGTCGACCGCTTCGCGAAACGCCAGGTTCAGCTTGCGCAGGACCGCTACCGGCGTGCCAGCCGGCGCGTACAGGCCTACGTGGAATTTCAGGGAGAACTTCTCCATGCCCGGAGTTTCGGAGGCCAATGGTATGTCCGGCATGGAAGGACTGCGGCGCGGGCCCGTTTGCGCGATCACCTTGACCCTGCCGGTAGGCAGCAGCGGCGCCATCCCGGTGTAGCCATCGAAGGTCATGTCGATGACGCCGGAGCCCAGGTCGTTGAGCAGGGTCGGCCCACCTTTGTAGGAAACCTGTGTCAGCTTGATCCCCGCCATCTGTTCGAGCAGCACCGGGCCCAGGTGCGTCGTGCCGCCTACCGTCGACGTCCCGTAGGTGAGGCCACCCGGCTTGGTCCTGGCCAGGGCGAGAAAGCCCGCGAGGTTCGTCACGGGCAGCGTGCCGCTGACCGCCACCGCAAAGCCGTCTTCGCCCAGGTAGGCGATGGGAACCAGATCGGTTGCCGTGTTGTAGGGCAGCTTGCGGTAGAGCGCGGAGTTGGTCAGCAGCGTGTTGACCGCGATCAACAGGGTGTAGCCATCGGCGGGGCTCTTTGCCACGGCGCTGGTGGCAATGATCGTGTTGCCGCCCGGCCGGGGCTCGATCACGACGGGCTGGCCCAGTATCCTGGCGACCCGGATGGCAAGCGGGCGAAGAAAATTGTCGGTGGACCCGCCCGCGGGGAACGGCGTAATGACCCGGACGGGACGCGATGGAAATGCATCGGGCTGCTGCGCCGATGCACCCGCCGCCAGGGCCGAAAGCCCCAGCAAGAGGGCGGGCGCCGCCGCGAGGCGCGCACGGCGCGTCCATGAGAAAGCTGGGAACCGGCTATTCGAGATCATGTTCATACAGTCCTCTTGGGATGCACGCGGCATCAGAATTTGTGACGGATGCCGACGGCCGCGCCCAGCATGCTGTCCTTGCCCGCGCCAAGGAAATAGCCATTGGCGAAGCTGATCGCCGAGGTATCGAAATCCAGGCCGGCGTGCTTTGCATAGGCCGTGGTCAGGTACACATCCGTGCGCTTGGACAGGTTGTAGTCCATCATGAACGAGACTTGCCACGGGTTCTTGATGTTCGCGCTGCCCAGACTCTTTACGTCGTCGTAGTAGTAGGCCAGCGTGAGACCCAGCACCGGCGTGGCCTGGTAGTTGGTGCCGAGCCAATAGTAGTCGTCGCGCAGGATCGCAGCGCCGCTGGCGTCAGTGCTCTTGCCCCAGCGGTAGCCACCCATGAGCTTTGCGGCACCCACGGTGTAACTAGCGGCAGCGCCGACCTTCTTGAACGTGCCGGTGCCGCCCGCCGCGTTCAGCGTGGGGTTGAACTGGTCATAAGCAAGGCTCGCGCCGAACGGGCCGGCTGCGTAAGACACGCCCGCCCCGTAGCCGGTATCGCGGCGGAATTGCCCTGGCACCTCGCCACCACCTGCAACGCCGTTGCCGAAACTCCAGTGCGCGATGGCGGTGACAGGCCCAAAGACACCGTTGTACTTGACCGTGTTGTCCGACCTGACGTTAAGGCCAAGCAACGCCACGAAGGGTTCGTACTGGCTCGCGTAGCCCGTGGGGGAAAAATCGGCGAGCATGCTGAACAGCGTGGAGTACTGGCGGCCGAAGGTAACGCGGCCGAAGCTCGCGCTCTCCAAGCCCACGTAGGCCTGCCGCCCGAACAGGCGGCCACCTTGCTGCAGCTTGCCATCATCGGAGCCAAAACCGTTCTCCAGCACGAACAAGGCTTTCATGCCGCCGCCGAGTTCCTCCACGCCGCGCAGGCCCCAGCGCGAGCCGGACAACCCACCCGCTGTCATCCGTGCCACGTTGCTGGCCGGGCCGGCGGCGAAGCCATTGGCCGCGGATGGCGTGACGCCGGAAAAATTGGTGATGTACTCGATATTGGTATCCACCACGCCGTACAAGGTCACACTGGAATCGGCCTGCGCCACACCGGCGAACAGGCTGAATGCAGCCAACGCGAAAAGCGATTGCTTCATGCTCGAAATCTCCTCCTGCCATCGTTATTGTTCTGGTCGTGGGAGCATCGCGTCCGGCGCGATGTCCTGCCGCAGACTATTTCATATCGCCCCGGGGGCGTCCAATGACGGTTCGGGGTTTATTGATGTGAGAGTGGAATCAATGCGAAAGAGACAGGGCAGGCGGTATGGCGCGTTTCATGCGAGGTTCGCATCATTAAAGCGCGAATGCGCATTGGACGCGGCGGGCGCACGGCTCGTATAGTTTTTCGAAGCGTTCTTCCTCCCTCTCTCTATCCCGCAAGGAGATTCCATGGCCATTCCGTCGGCGCTGAACAATACGCTTCGCCTGCCAATCATCGGGTCACCCATGTTCATCAGTTCGGGCATCGAACTGGTGGCCCAGCAATGCATCAACGGCATCGTGGGGGCCTTCCCGGCGCTCAACGCGCGCCCGCAGGCGCAGCTTGCTGACTGGATCGCGGAGATTCGCGAGCGGCTGGCCGCCGCGCGGCGGACTGACCCGGCGCGCAAGGTCGCGCCCTTCGCCGTGAACCAGGTCATGAGCAAGCTCAACACGCGCTGGGAGCAAGACCTCGTCACCATCGTTGAGCACCAGGTCCCCATCATCATCACCAGCCTGAAGGCCCCGCCAATGGAAGTCATCCAGGAAGTGCATGCCTACGGTGGCCTGGTCTTGCATGACGTGACCAATGTGCGGCATGCCAGGAAAGCCGCCTCGATGGGCGTGGATGGCCTGATCCTGGTGGCCGCCGGCGCCGGCGGCCAGGGCGGGGACCGCAGCCCGTTCGCCCTGATCAACGAGGTGCGGCGCTTCTTCGATGGCGTCGTCGTGCTGGGCGGCGCCATATCCACGGGCGGCGACGTCCTGGCCGCGCAGGCCATGGGCGCTGATCTCGCGTACATGGGCACGCGCTTCCTCGCCGCGCAGGAGTCGTGCGTGAGCGATGTCTACAAGGAAGAACTCATCCAGAGCACGGCGGCCGACATCGTCTACAGCAACACCTTCACCGGGGTGTACGGCAATTACCTGCGGGCAAGCCTGGTCAAGGCAAACCTGGACCCCGACAACCTGCCGCCGTTCAGCCAGGAAACCAGCAAGTACCGCAGTACCGGGGACGGCAACGTAAAGGTCTGGCGCGATGTTCGCGGCGCAGGCCACGGATGCGGCTCCATCGATGCGAGCGAGCACGTGGCGGACATCATCGCCACGCTTGAGGCCGGGTATCACCGCGCTGCCGATGAGATGCAGCGCAAGCGCTTCGCCCCGGCGGCCAGGGCGGGCGCGTCAACGTCCTGAGGTTTGACATACGGTTGCCGTGGTCCGTATAAGAGAGGGACACGCGCATCCGGTTCTCTGCCTTCAGGCCAGTGGCCTACCCGGTGATGATGGAAGGGCTGTGGGAGGCGGCGCACAAGCCTTGACCTCGCCGGCCAGCCGAACCCAGCCTTTGCCGTATCCAGATTGACAGCGCTTGCGCCCGGACTTACCCTCGCTCGGGTTATCCGACCAAGCCTGCACATCGCTTCACGGCTACCTGACTTCACGGTTGCCCCTGGTGTGCCGGCCTGGTCGCGACAAAGAAGAAAACAATAACAATACAAAGCCAGAGACCGTTCCACCGTGCCCCCTCGCCTGTCCGACCTCCGCCCCGTCCTGCCGATCCTGCTCGGCGCTTCCGTCATGCTGAGCCTGGCCATGGGCCTGCGCCAGAGCCTTGGCATCTTCATGCCACCGTTGACCAAGGACATCGGCATCTCGGTGTCGGATTTCACGATCGCGATCGCGGTGCAGAACCTGGCGGCCGTTGATGATGAGCGGCTCGCTGCTCTATGTGCTGGGGCTGGCGCTGCTGGCCACGTCGCACGGCATGGTAGGCGTCACGCTCGGCGCCGGCGTGGCGATCGGGGCGTCGATGGCTTGCACCGGCAGCGCCATTGCCATGGCGGTGGCCGCGCGGCCGGTGCCTGCGGCGCTGCGCAGCGCGGTGCTTGGCATTGTGTCTGGCGCCGGCTCGCTTGGGGCCCTGGTGGCAGCGCCGATCGGGCAGGTGGTGGCGCAGTCGTTCGGCTGGCGCGTGGGGCTGGCGGCCTTTATCCTGCTTGCGCTGGTGATGCTGCCGGCCGCGTGGTACGCGGGCAAGGTGGATCGCCTGCCGCTGCCCACATTGCCCGGCGCCGTGCAGCAGAATGCGCGCGAGGCGCTTGGCGCGGCGCTGCGGAACAAGGCGTTCCTGGTCATGGGCGCCGCGTATTTCGTGTGCGGCATGCAGTTGGTCTTCCTCACTACGCACCTGCCTTCGTATCTCGACATCTGCGGGATGGACCCGATGCTCAGCGCCAAGGCGCTTGGCGTGATCGGCGGCTTCAATGTGCTGGGCAGCCTGTTCTTCGGCTGGGCCGGCGGACGGGTCAACAAGCTCGTGCTCCTCGGCACCATCTACAGCGTGCGCTCGCTCGCGCTGGCCTGGTACTTTTCATCCGCGCCCACGCCGGGCAGCACGCTGGTATTTGCCGCCGTCATGGGCTTCCTGTGGCTGGGCGTGGCACCGCTGGTGGCGGGCTGGATCGCGCAGACCTTCGGCCTGCGCTGGCAGGCCATGCTGGGCGGCGTGGCGTTCTTCAGCCACCAGATCGGCAGCTTCGTCGGCGCGTTCGGGGGCGGACTGGTCTACGATGCGCTGGGCTCCTACACCCTGGCATGGCAGATCGGAGTGACACTTGGGCTGGCCGCCGGGCTGGCGCAGATCGCCTTCGCGGTGGCCACGCGCCCGCGCCCGCCGCAGCTGATCGCGACCTAGGCGGTACAACCGTACCTGTACGACAAGGAGCAACCATCATGGCCCTGACGCTTCATTACCATCCGCTGTCTTCGTTCTGCCACAAGGTGCTGATCGCGCTCTACGAGAACCAGACGCCGTTTTCCGGCGTTGTGGTGAACCTTGGCGAGAAGGACTCGCGCGCCGCGTTCCTGGCGCTCTGGCCGGTCGGCAAGATGCCGGTGCTGCGCGACGACAGCCGCGACGCGACGCTCCCGGAAACCACGATCATCATCGACTACCTCGACCAGCACTACCCGGGCGCGCGCGCGCTGCTGCCGGCCGACGACGACGAGCGCCGCGAGGCGCGGCTGTGGGATCGCATCTTCGACCTCTACGTGCACCTGCCGATGCAGAAGATCGTCGGCGACAGGCTGCGGGCGGAGGCAGAGCGCGACCCGCGCGGCGTGGCGGACGCCCAAGCCGCCCTGCGCACCGCCTACGACATGATCGAGCAGCGCATGGCCAGCCGCACCTGGATGGTCGGCGAGCACTTCTCGCTGGCGGACTGCGCCGCGGAACCAGCGCTGTTCTACGCGGCAGCGGTAGTGCCTTTCGCGCCGACGCATCCGTGCCTCGCCGCCTATTTCGAACGGCTGGTGGCCCGTCCCGCGGTTGCGCGCGTGCTGGCCGAGGCCCGCCCCTACTTCACCATGTTCCCGATCAAGGATGCCATCCCGGCGCGCTTTCTGCAGGACGAGCCGCCGGTTGCCTGATCCCTTTACTTCGTGCTGGCCGTCACCGCCGGCAACTACGACACGCCGGACCAATGGGTTGCGCCCGTGGCGGCCTTGCGACAGATCTGCCTGGCCAGCCGGGCAGAGTGAATGACTGCACATTGCAAATACATGACAGCGATGTGCTCAATGTGTCACGAATGGACACTTCATCCCGCCGCCGGGTGATGCACGCGGCAGTTCTTCCGCCCGTGGCCGGCCCGCTTCGTTCCTAAAGCCGGGATAAGGCCGCAATGGCCCTGCTCCTCTTCGCATTGATCCCCCTTCCCGCTGCTTAATATTCCGCCGCACCTCACGAAACACGACGAGGTGCGCCTGAAGCCGAAACTCTGAGGAAATGCAGATTTGCTGGCCCGGCGCGCCCATGCGGGCGTTGCCAAGTCGTCCTGGTCGCCCCGCGTGTGCTCCCGCCGCGCGGGGTGCTTTTTTTTGCGCGCCGCGGCAATGCGGCGCGCGGCCCCCGGGAGGAATATCAACCTGCTGCGTGCGCGGTCTCGGCGACCAGCGCATCGATCAGCGCCGCCATGGACGCGCGCTTGAGCGCCGACTGCCTGACCAGCACGCCGATCTCGCGGAACACGGGTTCGCCGGGCAACGGTATCTCCATGACATTACGCGCGGCCCGTAGCGGCACCAGCGCGGCCGGAATGATCGCGCAGCCCAGCCCTTCATCGACCAACCGCAGGATCACCGCGGGCTCGTCCAGCTCCATGCCCTCCTCCACCCATAACCGATGCCGGCGCAGATAGCGGTCCACCAGCTGCCCGCCCATGGAATGCCGGTTGTAGCGGATGAACGGCATGGCCGCCAGCACCGCCTTGAGATCGTGCGGCGAGCCCGCCGGCGCGATGCCGACAAAGCGCTCGCGCATCAGCGGCAGCCATTTGAGTTCCTGCGGAATGCCCAGCCTCGGCTTGATCAGTACCGCCACGTCGAGCTCGCGGGCGTCGACCTGGGTGAGCAACTGGGTGGACATGCCAGGGACGATGTTGACGTGCGTCCGGGGAAACCCGGCGCGAAAGCGCTTCATCGCACCGGGCAGCAGCGTGGCCTGCACGGTGGAGACGGCGCCGAGTTCCAGCGGCGTGATGTCGGAGGCCGAATGCGCGCGGCCCTTCATCGACTCGTATAGCTCGACAAAGCGAACGGCTTCCGGCAGCAGCTTGCGGCCCTCCTCGCTCAGCGCGACCGATTTGCCGGCCCGGTCGAACAACGTGCAGCCAAGGTCTTCCTCCAGCCGGCGTATCTGGGTGCTCACCGCTGACTGGGTAAGGGCAAGGCGCGCGCCGGCGGCGGAAAAGGACGCGGTCTCCGCCGCCACAAGGAAGGTGCGGAACAGGCGACCATGTTCTTCCTCGATCCGTCGGGCAACGCGCTGGAGTTCAAGGCCTTTGGCGACATCAGCCAGGTCTTCGCGAAGTAATCCCACCCCGCTTTCGTACCAGACGGACCCAGACATGACCGAATTCGTTATCCAGCCCGCCGCGCAGGCAAGTGTCGCCGTGGCCGGCAGCAGCGCCCGCTTTCCCATCCGCCGCGTGTTCTGCGTCGGCCGCAACTACGCCGCGCACGCGCGCGAGATGGGCAATGACCCTGACCGGGATCCGCCGTTCTTCTTCACCAAGCCGGCCGACGCCGTCGTGGCTGCCGAAGGCACGGTAGCGTATCCGCCGCTCACGGAAAACCTGCACCACGAGATCGAACTGGTAGTGGCGATCGGCAAGGGCGGCGCGGACATCAAGCCCGAGCAAGCACTCGACCTGGTCTGGGGCTACGGCGTGGGCGTGGACCTGACCCGCCGCGACCTGCAGGACACCGCCAAGAAGATGAGCCGCCCGTGGGACTGGTCCAAGAGCTTTGACGCCTCCGGCCCGTGCGGCCCGCTGCACCCCGTGGCCAGCATCGGCCATCCCAGCGCAGGCCCGGTGTGGCTCAAGGTCAACGGCGAGGCGCGCCAGCAAGGCGACCTGAACGAGCTGATCTGGCCTGTGGCCGACGTCATTGCCTATGTGTCGCAAAGCGTGACCCTGGCGCCGGGCGACCTGATCTTCACGGGCACGCCGGCCGGCGTCGGCGCGCTGCAGCCCGGCGACGAAGTGACGGCCGGTGTGGCCGGTGTTGGCGAGATCGCTTTCCGCGTGGGCAAGCGTTAAGACGTTAGAACGTCTTGCCTCTGGCAGACATACTATGACGTGGCTCAACGCGAGCCATGTCATGGCCTCAGCGCGACTCCCGCCTGTCGCGGGCCTCTCCGAGCACACTAACTTTTCCCAAACCGCACTTAACCTTGCCCCTTCGCTTGACGACACGCGGGCGAGGGTTATACTTGCCCCATGTTGTACGATAACTTATAAGTTAAGCCACTGGAGACACGATGCGCGAGAACCGGATTCGGAAAATGTGGGCGGATGGGCAAGCTGTCGTCAACGGTTGGCTGTCCATCCCCAGCAGCTTTGCCGCGGAGACCATGGCCCACCAGGGCTGGGACTCCCTCACGGTGGACCTGCAACACGGCGCGCTGGACTACCGCGATGCCCTTAGCCTGTTCACGGCGATTTCCACCACCGACACCATGCCGGTGGCGCGCGTGCCCTGGAACGAGCCGGGCATCCTGATGAAGGTGCTCGATGCCGGCGCGTACGGCGTGATCTGCCCGATGATCAACACGCGCGAAGACGCGCAACGCCTGGTCGCCGCCACCCACTACCCGCCGATGGGCTCGCGCAGCTTCGGGCCGATCCGCGGCATGCTGTATGGCGGCCCCGACTATCCCGAACGCGCCAACGAAACCATCGTCGTCTTCGCGATGATCGAGACCAAGCAAGGGCTGGATAACCTGGACGACATCCTGTCGGTCAAGGGGCTCGATGCCGTTTATATCGGCCCATCCGACTTGTCGCTGGCGCTCGGTTGCCGCCCGACCTTCGACGATGTCGACCCGCCCGTCGCGCAGGCAATCGCGCACGTGGTGGCTCGCGCCAAGGCGCACGGTGTGGTCGCTGGCATCCACAACGGCGCACCGGAAGCGGCATTGCGCCGGATCGAGCAAGGCTTCCAGTTCGTCACCGTTGGTTCCGACGCGCGCCTGATGGCGGCCGGCGCCCGGCAGGTGGTGACGCAGATGCGCGCCGGGCAGGAGGCTGGTGGGCAAGCATCGGGATACTGAGCCTGATGCCAGGGATTTGAGGCACCGGCATCGCGGTATTCGCTGCGCGGGCATCCGGCGGCGCGGGCGATGCCAATGATATCGACTAACGGAGAACGAAAGTGAAGCTTGGATTTATTGGCCTTGGCATCATGGGCGGCCCGATGGCCGCCAACCTCATCGCCGGCGGGCACGAAGTCAGCTTGTCCAGCCGCAGCGGCGTGCCGCAATCCCTGCTCGACAGCGGCGGCGTGGCCTGCAACTCCGGCAAGGAAGTGGCCGAGCGCGCCGACGTGATCTTCCTGATGGTGCCGGACACGCCCCATGTGGAAGCCGCGCTGTTCCAGGAAGGCGGCATTGCCGCGGGACTGAGCGCCGGCAAGATCGTGGTCGACATGAGCTCGATCTCGCCGATTGCCACCAAGGGATTTGCCGAGCGCGTGAATGCGCTCGGCTGCCAGTACCTGGATGCGCCGGTGTCTGGCGGCGAGGTCGGCGCCCGCAACGCCACGCTGTCGATCATGGTCGGCGGCCCGCAAGCCGCGTTCGAGACCGTCCGCCCGCTGTTCGAGCTGATGGGCAAGAACATCACGCTGGTGGGCGACAACGGCGCGGGGCAAACCGCCAAGGTGGCCAACCAGATCATCGTGGCGTTGAATATCGAGGCCGTCGCCGAGGCCCTGCTGTTCGCCTCCAAGGCCGGGGCGGATCCGGCGCGCGTGCGCCAGGCGCTGATGGGCGGCTTTGCGTCCTCCAAGGTGCTGGAAGTACACGGCGAGCGCATGATCAAGCGCACGTTCGACCCGGGCTTTCGCATCGGGCTGCACCAGAAGGACCTGAACCTTGCGCTGTCGAACGCGCGCGAGATGGGCGTGGCGCTGCCGAACACGGCCACTTGCCAGGAGTTGTTCAATACCTGCGCAAGCCATGGCGGCTCGGACTGGGATCACTCCGCGCTGGTCCGCGCGCTGGAGCTGATGGCAAACCATGAAGTAGCGGCCAAGAAGGACTGAGGGCACGCCACTGCCTGCAGTCGTTGTCATCGGGGCGGCACCTGCGGCCGCCCCGCCGCCCCCTCCCTTTTTCTCGGTATGGCGTTCGCCTGCGGTGAGCGCCGTTCACCCTGCCTTGCCCCATGCCTAGCCTTCCCGATCCCCTTATCGTCATTGCCCCCGATTCATTCAAGGGCTCCCTTGGCGCCAACCAGGTCGCCGCCGCCATCGCGGCCGGGATCCGGCGCGCGCTGCCCGAGGCCACGATCCGGCAACGCCCGATGGCCGACGGCGGCGAAGGCACCATCGACGCGATGCTGGCCGCCGGCGGCCAGCGCGCCAGCCTGGCCGTGCGCGGGGCGCACGGCGTCGCGCGCACGGCCACGGTAGCGCTGCTTGCGGGCGACCGCGCCGTGATCGAGTCCGCGGAGATCGTCGGCATCACCGACCCGGCGGGCATGGCCTGTCCCGTGACACAACGCTCCACCGCCGGCCTCGGCGATGCCATCAAGGCGCTGCTCGACCTGGGCGTGCGCGAGATCTTCATCGGCCTTGGCGGCAGCAGCACGAACGATGGCGGCGCCGGCCTGCTGCATGGCCTGGGCATGCGCCTGCTGGATGCACACGGCCGCGACATCGAGCCAACGCCCGCCGCCCTGCCGCAGCTGGCGGCGGTCGATAGCAGCCAGCTCGACCCGCGGCTGGCATCCACCAGGCTGGTGGCCATGTGCGATGTCACCAACCCGCTGACCGGGCCGCAGGGCGCCACCGCCGTGTTCGGCCCGCAAAAAGGCGTCCAAGCGCAGGATGTGGCGGCCATCGATGCCACACTCGCCCGCTACGCGAGCCTGCTTGCGCCGGCACTAGGGCGCTGCGCCAGGGACGCGGCAGGCGCGGGAGCGGCCGGCGGGCTCGGCTACGCCTTGCTGATGCTTGGTGCGCAGATGCGCCCGGGCGCCGACATCGTCGCGGACTGCGTAGGCCTCGACGGCGCGCTGGCAGGCGCCGACTGGCTGATCACCGGCGAGGGGCGCAGCGATGTGCAGACGCTAAGCGGCAAGGCGCCGTTGATCGCCTGCCAGCGCGCCCACGCCTGCGGCGTGCCGGCCACCCTGCTCTGCGGCGCCATCGACCCCGCTGCGCTGCCGGCCCTGGGGGCACATTTCACCGGTTGCTTCTCCCTGGCACCCGGCCCGATCACCGTCGAGCAGGCCATGGCCAGCGCAAGCGCTTTGCTAGCGGATGCTGCGGAGCAGATGGCAAGGCTGCGTTTCACCAGTACCCACCCGCTCGAGCACCGACGCCCGCGCCAGGCGGGCGAGGCCTTGCCCTGAACGCAGCGGCGCTGCCCGCCTGCAAATTCAGAAATTTCCTAAAAGCCAATGACGGCAGAAGCAGTATGCTTTTACGAGTCCGCCACTCTCGCATGAAGCAGGCGGCCTCCTCTTGCCTCCCCTCTCTAAGGAGCTTGCATGCGTCCTAGCGCCCGAGCCGGTCCCAGCCCGCCTGACTCCCTCCTCGCCATCAGCAAGCAAGGCGATCTCATCGCCGAGCTGATCGGCATGACCCGCCCCGCCAATGCCGAGGAACAACCCCGCGTCCGCGAACTGATCGACCAGATCGGCGCGCAGGACCGCGGCCTGCGCGAGCGCATGGCCGACCATTGCGCGGAGCTGCAAAGCGTCAGCGCCGCGCTCGATAGCCTGCTGCATCTGGCGGAACTGCACAGCGAGAAGACGGAGGAGGCGTACGGCTTGTATTGCTTGCTCAAGTTGCTGAAGCTGCAGCTCGATGAGGCGGTGGGAGAGTTGGCTGGCATGGCCTGAGACGCCTGCGCCAGGTTGGGGCCTTGGCCAGGTCCTGGGGCGGCGCCACGCCGATCAACGATCAACGATCAACGATCAACGATCAACGAGCGTGCCCAGGTTTTGCCGCACACGCTGGAGCAGGCCGATCAATTGCTCCCGCTCCGGCTCGCTGAGCCCGGCCAGCGCCTCCGCCGCAACCTCGTCGCCGACCCGCCGGGCCTTGTCCAGTGCTTTTTCCGCCTTGGGCGTCATGCGCACCACGCGCTCGCGGCGGTCTTCCGGGTTGGGCACGCGTTCGATCCAGCCGCCCTCTTCCATCCGGTCAAGCAAGCGTCCCGCCGAGATCGCGGCGACTTCGAGCAGTTCCGCCAGCCGCACCTGGTTGACTTCACCGTAGTGCGACAGGTAGGCGAGTGCGCGGCATTGTGCCCGGGTGAGGTCGAGGGACGACTTGGCCAGTTCGTCGAAGCGCTTGCCATTGAGGCGGCCAACGTCCGAGACCAGGAAGCCAAAGCGTTTTTCCAGTTTCGTTTCCATGGCGCGATTGTACAAAGATCTCTGTCAGGCAAGCCGCCACACCAGCAAGAAGCGGCTTGCCAGACTTCGGCGCAGCCTTATAATAAGCATGCTTATCATCTGGCCGCTCCAACCCCACCCCTCCAGCAGGTTGTCTTATCCATGTCTTCGCAAGCGGTAGCCGGGCACGCAGAATTGCCGCTCAACCGGCCCATGATCACCATCGCCATCATGGCCGCGACCCTGATCCAGACACTCGACAGCACCATCGCCAACGTGGCGCTGCCGCACATGCAAGGCAGCCTGTCGGCGTCGCAGGACGAGATCACCTGGGTGCTGACCTCGTACATCGTTGCTGCCGCGATCGCCACGCCGCTCACCGGCTGGCTGTCCGACCGGCTCAGCGTCAAGCGCCTGCTGGCCATCTCGATCACCGGCTTCACCATTGCCTCGGCGTTCTGCGGGATGTCGGACACGCTGGCGCAGATCGTGGCGTCGCGGCTGCTGCAGGGCATTTTCGGGGCGTCGCTGGTGCCGCTATCGCAATCCATCCTGCTGGATATCAACCCCCGCGAGAAGCAGGGGCAGGCGATGGCGGTGTGGGGCATGGGCGTGATGGTGGGGCCCATCCTGGGCCCCACGCTGGGCGGCTGGCTGACCGACAGCTATAACTGGCGATGGGTGTTTTTCATCAACGTGCCGATTGGCGCATTCGCGTTGTTCGGCGTGATGTCCTTCCTGCCCAACCGGGCGCCGGCGCGGGCCGTGAAGTTCGATGCGTTCGGCTTCATCACGCTGGGCCTGGCCATTGGCGCGCTCCAGGCCATGCTCGACCGCGGCGAACAGCTCGACTGGTTCGGCTCGCTGGAGATCCGCATCGAGGCCATCCTGGCGGGGGTCAGCTTCCTGTATTTCCTGGCGCACACCGCCACGGCCGGGCCCACGTCATTCTTCCGGTACCCGTTGCTCAAGGACCGCAACTTTGCCACCGGCGCCTGCTTTATCTTCGTGATCGGCGCGGTCATGTACGCCACCCGCGCCTTGCTGCCGCCAATGTTGCAGAACCTGATGGGCTATCCGGTGGCCACCACCGGGCTGGTCACCGCGCCAAGCGGTGCCGGCACCATGCTCTCCATGCTGCTGGCCGGGCGCCTGCTCAAGCGGATCGACGCGCGCGTTCTGCTGCTCGCGGGTTTCCTGATTTCCGCGTTCGCGCTGTGGCAGATGATGCAGTACACCGTGGTGCTGTCGGTGTCCGATATCGTCTGGCCCGGCATCATCCAGGGCTTTGGCCTGGGGCTGGTGTTCGTGCCGCTGAGCGCGCTGACGTTCTCCACGCTGTCGCCGGCGCTGCGCGCGGACGGCACGGCCACCTACAGCCTGATGCGCAATATCGGCAGCAGCATCGGCATCTCCGTGATCCAGACCTTGATGACGCGCAACACGCAGGTGGCCCACGCCGACCTGGCGGCCAATGTGAGCGTGTACAACCCGGCCCTGCAATCGCTGCTGGCAAGCGGCTCGCGCTACGACCTGGCCATGCTCAACCAGTCGATCAACCAGCAGGCCGCAATGATCGCCTACCTCAACGATTTCAAGGTCATGTTCCTTGCCACGCTGCTGGTGGTGCCGCTCATCCTGCTGATCAAGCCCACGCGCCACGCCAGCGACGATGCCGTCGCGCATGCGGCCATGGATTGACGCGCCTTTAGCTGGCCTTTAGCTGGCGGACCCGGCGATGCGCAGCCGGGTATCGAGATATTGCGCCACGGCGCGCTGGAATACCGGCAGCTTGCCGGTGAAAAAATGGTTCGCGCCGGGCACTACCACGACCGGCAACGCCTGCGGGCGCGCCCAGTCGAACACCGCTTGCAGCGGTACATTGGTGTCGTTCTCGCCGTGGATGACAAAGGCATCGGCGGGCACCGTGGGCGTGTCGTAATTGCGCCCGCCGGCCGCCGGCCCGGCCGGCATGCCGGCCAGGATCAGGTGCGCGGCCGGCTCGCCGCTCTCCAGCAGGCGCTGCGCCACGCGCGTCTGCACATAGGCGCCGAAGGAAAATCCCGCCAGCGCCAGCGGCAGGCCCGGGTGCGCCGCCTTGATCTGCCGGACCACGGCCTGCACGTCGTCCGTCTCGCCCTCGCCTGCATCGTGGCTGCCTTGCGTGCCGCCCACACCCCGGAAATTCGGCCGCACGGCAAGGAAGCCGCGTGCCTGGAAGATCCTGGCCAACGCCACCGGGATCTTGTGTTCCGCGCTGCCGCCCAGCAATGGATGCGGGTGCGCCACGACGGCGATTGCGCGGATCGGGCCTTGCGGCGCATCGGTCAGGGCCTCGATGCGGCCGGCGGCGCCATCGAACCAGCGGCGATTGTCTGAGGGAGGAAGCGAGGACATAGGGTGGTCGGGGATCAGGCTTGGACGAGACAACCAGGCCAGCCAGCGCTGCGGACAACGCTGCGGCTTTGAAGCCGCATTGTAATGCGGGGAGACGGCCGCAGACGATCGCATTGTTCGGCGCCATGCTGGATGCGGCCATCGCAGGCTGACCGCCCTCGGGGAGCCGCCCTGCAGCCTGCGCCGCTGCCAAGTAGAATGCACTCCGCCATTCACACAACAGGACAGGAGACAACGCCAATGCAGATCCCCGCTACGTTGGAGTGCCTTTGCGGCCAGGTGCAACTGCGCATTGCCGGAAAACCGGTGGCAAGCGCCAATTGCCATTGCCTGGCTTGCCGGGATTTCTATGCCACACCGGTGTTCGCCGCCACCGCCTGGGAGCCGACGGACGTGGTGGTGGCGCGCGGCGCGCAACACCTTGCCACCTATCACCATGCGACCCGGCAGCTCCAGCGCCAGTTTTGCCCGCAGTGCGGCGAGACGCTCTTTGGCATCAACCGGCTGGGCATGTCGGTGATCCCGAACACCCTCTTCGCGCGGGCCTGCGGCGGTGCGCTGCCGGACGCGCTGCAGCCGGCCATGCACCTGTTCTACCGCCATCGCGTGGTGGAGATCGACGATGCGCTGCCCAAGTACCTCGACGGCTGGGATGGCCCGGTGCACAAGGCCGGTTTCTGAGCCAGGAGCCCTGATGCGGCCGGAACTGCCAGGCCCCCTAAGCGTGGCCAAGTCCAGCGCGGGGCCGCTGGCGCCTTGGGCGCGGTTTGCGCGTGTGTCCGCGCTGGGCAGGGCTGGCATGGCGTTCTCTCCAGAAGAGGGCGCCGCCATGGTGGGCGCGCGCGGCGGGAGAACGTTTCAGCTTGCGGCGAAGTATGGATTGCAGGCCACGCCAGCGCGCATCAAGGCGCCCGGCTGGAATCCCCACCCAGCGGATCCAGCGTGATCTGCACCTGCCGCAGGATGCCCTGCTTGTCGAAGTAGCAATTGAACAGCGACGACAGGTAGCCGTCCTGGCGGAACCGATAGGACCAGACATCGCGCTGCATCAGCGGGTAGTACTGCACCGGTTCGAGCGGCTTGCCGAAATGCTCTTCCACGTCGCGCTTGGTCCAGCTGTCGACCTTGGCCTGGTAGATCTCGGAAGCGACCAGCATCTGCCGGAAGTTCGTGAGTGTTCCGCCGGCATCGAAATCGGCCGCGTAGGCCTCGTAGCCCAGCGGTTGCTTGGAGTAGATCCAGCGCCCGGAACCGTCTGCCAGCCGGTAGACATCGGTGGGCTCGCCAAAGGCCGCGCGCACGGCGCTTTCCGGGGAGCCGATCAGTTTCTGGCCTTCCTGCACCGGCTGCAGGATGGCGCAGGCAGGCAGCATCAGCAGGGCGGCCGCGCAGATCAGCCAGCCGCCCATATATTGCGAGGTTGTTTTCATGGCATTCAGGAGTGGCAATCGCCATGCCCGGCACGGCGTCCAAGGCTGGAATATAGAGCATTCCCCGCTGCCACGCCGGAGAGCGACAATACGCTATCGCCACCCTTGCCACCCTTGCCATGTCCATCCGAACCGCCGCCCCCGCCCTGGCCGCCGCCCTGCTGTTTGGGGCAAGTACGCCACTTGCAAAAGCCCTGGCCGGCTCGATCCCGCCCTTGCTGCTTGCCGGCCTGCTGTACCTGGGCAGCGGGCTGGGGCTTGGCATCCTGCTCGCGCTGCGGCGCAGCATGGCCGGCGCCGCGGCAAACCCGCTCACCGTGCCACGCCACGAGACGCCATGGCTGCTGGGTGCCATCCTGGCCGGTGGCGTGGCGGGGCCGGCCCTGCTGATGACCGGCCTGGCCAGCACGAGCGCGGCATCCGCCTCCTTGCTGCTGAATGTGGAAGGGGTCTTCACGGCGCTGATCGCCTGGCTGGTCTTCAGGGAAAACGCAAGCCGCCACATCGTGCTTGGCATGCTTGCCATCGTGATGGGCGGCTTGCTGTTGTCCTGGCAGCCGGGCAGCCTGCAGTTGTCCGCGGGCGCCTTGCTGATCGTCGGCGCGTGCCTGTGCTGGGCCATCGACAACAACCTGACGCGCAAGGTGTCGAGCAATGACGCCATGCTGATTGCCTGCATCAAGGGGCTGGTGGCCGGGCTGTGCAACACCGGGCTGGCGCTGGCCGGCGGCGATCACCTGCCGGCGCTGCCCGCGCTGGGCGCGGCCATGATCATCGGGTTCCTCGGCTATGGCGTGAGCCTGGCGCTGTTCGTCATCGCGCTGCGGCTGCTGGGCACCGCCCGCACTGGCGCGTATTTCTCCGTGGCGCCGCTGTTTGGCGTGGTGATCGCGTTCGGCATGTGGCCGCAGGCGCCGCAGCCGGTGTTCTACGTGGCGGCGCTGCTGATGGCGCTGGGAGTCTGGCTTCACCTGCGCGAGCATCATGAGCATGAGCATAGCCACGAGGCGACCGAGCACAGCCATGCGCATCGCCACGATGCGCACCACCAGCACGAGCATGCGTTCGCTTGGGACGGGCAGGAGCCGCACCGGCACATGCACCGGCACGCGCCGCTGGTGCACAAGCACCCGCACTATCCGGATACGCATCACCGGCACTCGCACTGAGGCACGGGTGAACCAAAGCGGCGCCGGCGGCCTTGCCTATGGCGCGATGCCGCCCTCCCGCGTGGCCAGCGTGGCCAGCGCGGCCAGGTAGTCGTAGCGCTCGAGCTGCGCCTGCAAGCGCAGGCAGGCATCGGCGGACAGCAGGCGGGCAAGGCGGTCACGGTAGCGGGCAAACGTGTGGTTGGCCGCGCTGTCGCCCTCTTCCAGCTGTTCGCGCAGGATCTCAAGCACGGCTTGCGGCGTGACATCGGGATCCGCAAGGGAGCCGGCCCCATCCGGCGCGCCGGCATCCATTGCGGCGGGCTCGGTTGGCAGGTGCATGCGCAAGATCGCCAGCAATGGCAGGAAGGTGGTGCGCAAGGCCGCCAGCAGCGTGACGGGATCGGGGCGTCCGGGCGCGTGGGGGAGCTGCAGGCTCGCCTCCAGCGTAGCCGCCGCGCCCGAGATCGCCATGGCGCCAAGATTGGCGGCCAGGCCCTTGAGCGAGTGCGCGAGCGCCAGCGCGCCGTCGCGGTCACCGCGGGCCAGCCGCTCGCCGATCCGGTCCGGCATGTCGGCATAGCCGCTGGCAAAGCGATCGAGCAACTGCCGGTAGACTTCCACGCGGCCGCTGACGCGGCCCAGGCCGCCGCTGACATCCAGATGCGCAGATGTTGCCAACGCGTCCACCCAGGCCGGCCGGGAGCCGGCCTGGCGGGCCGCGTCGTCGCCACCCGGGACCGCCAGCCACTGGCGCAGCATGGCATAGAAGGCCGGCGGGCTGATCGGCTTGGCGATATGGTCGTTCATGCCGGCCTCCAGGCAGCGCGCCCGGTCTTCCGGCAACGCGTTCGCCGTCATGGCCACCACCGGCAGGCTCGCGAACGCCGGGATCTCGCGGATGTGCCGCGTGGCTTCAAACCCGTCCATCACCGGCATCTGCACATCCATCAGGACCAGGTCATAGGCGCCGGCCTGCAGCAGGTTCAGCGCAACGGCGCCGTTCTCGGCCGTATCGGGGTAGATGCCCGCGGCCTGCAGCAGGTGGACCGCGACCTCCCGGTTGATGTCGTTGTCCTCCACCAGCAGCACGCGCGCGCTCGGCAACTCCGGCGTGGCGTCCAGCGCCGCCGCGTGCGGCTCCGCCGCCTCCGGCGCCGCGTCATGGTCCGGGGCCAGCGTGCGCACCGTCGCCTCCAGCAGCAGCGATGCGCTCACCGGCTTGATCAGCGTCGCGTCAAAACCCGAGCGCTCGCCTTCGCGCAACACTTCCTCGCGGCCATGGGCGGTAATCATGACGCGGCGCGGGCGCGGGTGGCGCAGGCGCATGGCGTCGATATGGCGGGCGGTCTCGATGCCATCCAGGCCGGGCATCTTCCAGTCGATGAACACAGCCTGGTAGGGGTCGGCGGCCTCATCGGCCTGCGCGATCATTGCCAGCGCGGCCCGGCCGGATGCGGCCTCGTCCACCCGGAAGCCAAAGTTGCGCAGCATGGCGATGATGACCTGGCGGGCGTAGTCGTGATCGTCCGCCACCAGCAGGCGGCATCCGGCCAGCTGCGGCGCGAGCGTGGCGCTGGCTGGCCGTCGCTTGCCGGCCAGCAGGTCCAGCTCGAACCAGAAGTTGCTGCCCTGCCCGAGGGTGCTTTGCACGCCGAGGGTGCCGCCCATCAGCTCCACCAGCCGGCGGCAGATGGCCAGCCCCAGGCCGCTGCCGCCGTAGCGCCGGGTGGTGGAGGCATCGGCCTGCTCGAAACTCTGGAACAGGCGCGAGCAGGTGGCCGCGTCGATGCCAATGCCGGTGTCGCGCACCTCGAAGCGCAAACGGATGCGCGGCTGGGAATCGCCGGCGCCGTGGCGCTCGACGCGGATGACGATTTCGCCCTGGTGGGTGAACTTGACCGCGTTGTTGGCAAAGTTGATCAGGATCTGCCGCAGGCGCAGCGGATCGCCGCGCAACGAGTCCGGCACGTCCGGGGCGACCTCCACGATCAGCTCCAGGTGCTTGGCAACGGCCCGCTCGGCCACCAGGTCGCTCACCGTTCGCAGCATCCGCTCCAGCGAAAAATCGACCCGCTCGATCTCCAGCTTGCCGGCCTCGATCTTAGACAGGTCGAGGATGTCATCGATGATCTCGAGCAGATGCTGGCCGGAATGCTGGATCTTTTCCAGGTAGCCGCGCTGCTTGTCATCGAGCCGCGTGCGCAGCGCCAGGTGCGCCATGCCGATCACCGCGTTCATCGGGGTGCGGATCTCATGGCTCATATTGGCCAGGAAGCTGGCCTTGGCATGCGCGGCGCTCTCCGCCTCCTGCTTGGCCACGACCAGTTCGGCATTGGCCTGGGCGAGCTCCCGCGTACGTTCCTCGACCCGGCGCTCCAGCGTCTGGGACAGGAACGTCAGCCGGTGGTTGGCCTCGACCTGCTCCGTGATATCGATGCCCACCGCGCCGACCCCGACCACTTCCTGGGTAGCCGGGTTGCGCACCGGGAAGCGCATCACCTGGAGATGGCGCTCGCCACGGGGCGTCTCCAGCGCGTAGACGTGCTCCTCGCCTTGCCCGAGGACATCACGCGCGCCTCCATCTCCCGGCGCGCCCGGGCGGTGTCCGGCCGGTCGCCGAAAACCCAGCCGGCGCGGCCGAGCACCTCCCCCTCGCGCGCGCCCAGCAGCGCCTGCATGGCCGGGTTGAATGCCAGCATGACGTGATGGCGGTCCTTGAGCGACATGATGCGGGCGAGTGCTCGAGCATCGCGCGCATCCTTTCCTGGCTTTCCGCCAGGCGCCTGCCGTCCCGCCTCGCGATCCACGTAGCGGTGCCGATCAACAACAGGATGATGGCAGTCAGTGCCGCCAGTACGTTGCGGGTGAACAGGTACGGGGCGAACGCTTCGCCCATGTCCTGCTCCACGATCAAACCCATCTCCAGGCCGGGGACCCAGATGCCTGCGCCCGCGGCCGGCAGGCCACGGTAATCGGTATAGTCGTAGGCAAGCACCGAGGCATGATCGCGCAGCAAGCGCTCGGCAACCAGGGTCAGCGGGCCGTCCTTGCCCCCGTTCTGACCTGTTTGCCCAGGGACCCGGGCAAACACATTGAGCATGGATGCCGCACCTGGCGCCAGCCGGCCCTTGGCTTCCAGTTCGGGGCCGAAGCGGCTGGGCGACACCAGCCTGCCCTGCGCGTCGATCGCGTAAAGCTCACCGGTGCGGCCGAACTGGCCGGCCGCGATGATCGGCAGCATCACGGCGCCGGGATCCAGCCGCAGGCACAGCACGCCGATGGCGCGTCCCGCGTCCAGCAGCCGCACGCACACCACCTGGAACGGCAGGTCGACCAGCATGCCCCACGGGTCCCGGGTTGGCTTCGGGGCAGGGTAAGGCGGCGAGGCCGCGCTGCCCTCTTGCAGCGCCCGCCGGGCAGCCTGGGAGGGTTCCGGCAAGAGTGCGTGGCCAATGCGGCCTGGCAGCTCCGAGGCCACGACCTTGAGCTCAGGCGTAGCCAGGACATAACCCAGGTAGCCATTGCTCTGGAGGACCGGTGTCGCCCACCGCTCGAACCTGGCCACCGCCTCGCCATCCGGCAACGGCTGGCCTGGCGCCAACAGCAGCGGGCGCGCGAGGCTGAGCGCCTCCGGCAGGTGCGCGATCCGCTCGGCCCGCCGCTGTTGCTCGCCACTCCAGAGCCCAAGCAACCGTGCGTTCGTCGCCAGCATCGACTCCACCCGCGCGCCCAGGTTGGCCCGGTCGTTCTCGTACACCAGTTGGGCGGCGCCGCCGGCGAGCAGGCAGACGGTCACCACCAGCAGCATGGGATAGGTGTAGCGCCGGACACCGGCGCGCGTCGCCGCCCGTGTGCGCCAGGCGGCCAGGAATTTAGAGGCGTAGGCAGATTGGGACATCATGCTCAGGGCGTCACGACGGGATAGCCGTTGGCAGCCACTAATGCCGCCTCGCGCTCATGGTCCGCGGCGGTGTCCGCGTAGCGCTGCGAAATGGCCAGGAACTCAGGCGCGATGGCCAGGAACGCGTCCACCATGTCCGGATCGAAATGACCGCCGCGCCCTTCGCCGATCATCCTGACCGCCTGCTCGTGCGGAAATGCGGGCTTGTAGACGCGCCGGCTGATGAGCGCATCGTAGACGTCGGCGATCGCCATCAGGCGCGCGGAGACGGGAATCGCATCGCCCGACAACCCGTCGGGGTAGCCGCTGCCGTCCCATTTTTCCTGGTGATAGTGCGCAATCTCGCGGGCGTAGCGCAGGAAGGAGTTGGGGGTGCCGCACTGTGCCTCGGCATGCGCGATGGCGTCGCGCCCGAGCGTGGTATGGGTCTTCATGACCTCGAACTCTTCGGCGGTCAGCTTGCCGGGCTTGAGCAGGATGCGATCCGGGATGCCGACCTTGCCGATGTCGTGCAACGGCGCCGACTTGAACAGCAGTTCGATGGTCTCGTCGTTGAGCTCATCGCAAAAGCGGGGATGGTGCCGCAGCGCCTGTGCCAGGCGGCGCACGTAGTGCTGGGTGCGCCGCAGGTGGTTGCCGGTCTCGTTGTCGCGGGTCTCCGCCAGCGATGCCATGGCCATGATGGTGACGTCCTGGATCACGGAGATCTCCCGCAGCCGCCGCTGCACCTCCTGCTCCAGGTAAGCCGACTTGTCCCTGAGGAAATCCCTGGCGTTCTTGAGGGTGAGATGGGTGGCGATGCGTGCGTGCATCACCAACGGGCTGAGCGGCTTCATGATGTAGTCCACCGCGCCGACCTGGAACCCGCGCGTCTCATCGTGCTCGCCGGTACGGGACGTCAGGAAGATGACCGGCACGTCCATGGTGGCCGGGTTGGCCTTGAGCTGGCGGCACGCCTCGTAGCCGTCCATGTCCGGCATCATCACGTCAAGCAGGATCAGGCTTGGCGGCGCCGCCGTGGCGATGCGCACCGCGGCGCTGCCCGAGGTCGCCACCTTCACCCGATAGCGATCCTGAAGCAACGCCGCCATCATCGCGATGTTTTCTGGAAGATCGTCTACCACGAGAATCGTGGGCTGGGCGTCGGACATATCAGAGCGCATGGGGAGATTCAGTTCGGGATACTTGCCGGACAGGCAATTTGACGGCGTTCCGGCGCGCTTCGGAAAACATGCCGTCATATTGCGTTGACATAGCGGATTGCTCGCACCGGGTCGCCTTTCGCCCGGGCTAGGCCACGGATTGCACGGGACGCGACAACCCTAGGTGCATCCCGGCCCCTGTCTTGCCATAACGGACATCTTGCGCCGCAATTCACCCCCTTCTGCGGAGGGGGTCAAGTATTGGCACTCGTGGCCGTTAACGCCGCCGCCGAGCAGACGTGGTAAAAAGCAGGGCAAAAAAAGGCCCACCGAAGTGGGCTTTCCCAAGAGAGACGGACATCGGTCGCATGGCATTGACGCTGACACCCCCGCGATCGCTTCAATGCTCGCCGACTACGCCGCAAGGCGTGTCCGCATTGCCGGCACCGCCACACGGCGCACCGGCATGTCACCCGAACCACAGCGAACGCATGCAGGCATCCAGGCCCGTCTGTCGCTGAATCGAGGCAACGGCGGCATTGTCATGGGTTCCCGCGGCATCGGAAAGAGTACAAATACTCTCCCCCATGCCCTCGGCAACGGATGCGAATACAGGACGCGCAAGCTGAGTACTTCTACTCTTTCGCGGCAGCCATCGCCAAGCCATCATGAGGCATGGAAACGCATCAGCAAACTATTCGCCATACCTTGCGCATCGACCAATGGATGATGGCGGTGGGCAACCAGGAAACCTCGCTGGAGTATGACGACTGGTTAAGCAACGTTCTCAACGGCCTGGCGCCCGGGCTGTCGGAGCACGCCATATCGATAGTGACCCGCGAGGGCAAGACCGAGATCCGGTTCGAACACCGCGCGCGCTATGAGGTCCGTCATCCGAAGATCGGCGTCCGGCGCTTCGTGTGCGCCGTCGATGGCGATGTGACATTGATCGCCTTCGAGCATACGGTCTCCGGTGTGCGCTACCCATGGGTGACGATCGACGGTGCATTCACCCAGGCCGAACTGCTTACGCTCAGGCTCCTGTCCACCGGACTCGACCTGTGTGCTGCCGCGGTCGGCGTGGAGAGCCGCTGAAACGTTGGCGGTTCCGGCGGCCGCTGCGATGGGCGGTCGCCCCGATTTTGTAGTCCAGAGCCCGCTTCGCGCGAGAGGCTTACGAGCATGGCCGATTTTTGCAGGGATACAGCACTCCCCTGTGTCCCCCCCTGCAGATGAAGCGCCAGATTCACGCGCCGGGATGGCTCTGGACTCTTTTTATACCGCGCCCACGGCACAAGCCGAACGCATATTGGCGATCAGCGCCGGGAAGTCCCGGCCCAGCGCGGAGAGCGCCGCGGCATCCGCCCTGCCATCCTGCAAGCCACGGTCCAGCGCCGCGCATGCCCGCGCGAGCTCGGCCGCCCCAAGCATGCCAAGGATGGCCTTCATGCCGTGGACATGCAGGCTTGCCTGGCCAAAGTCGCCGACCCCGATGGCCTCATGGATCCGCATGACCACGTCCGCGCGCTCAGCGCATACACGCCTGGCCAGATTGACATAGAGATCCTCCCGGCCGAACAAGAGCTTGATCCCCGCGGCAGCGTCCAGGCCCGGTATGCCCTTCAGGGCCTGCGTCACCGCTGACGCCGGTGACGTCGCCTGCGCCGTCACCGCCATCATCGTCCCTGCTCCCGCCAAGCCGCGCGCCGCGCCCCTCGGCGCAGCGACGGGCGGTAACCATGCCGCAATGGTGCGGAACATCGCTTCTGCGTCAATCGGCTTTGAAATATGGTCGTTCATCCCGCCCTCGATGCAGCGGATGCGGTCCGCCGACATCACGTCGGCTGTCAGCGCCAGCACCGGCAGGGCCTGCAGGCCCAGGCCATGGCGAATCACGCCGGTGGTCTCGATGCCATCCATGCCCGGCATATGGATATCCATCAGCACGATATCGAATGCGTGTTCCTTGAGCGCCGCCAGCGCCTGCGGACCATCGCCGGCAACGTGCACGTCCATGCCCACCAGTTCGAGAAGGTCGCGCGCGACCTCCTGGTTGATCGCGTTGTCCTCGACCAGCAAGGCCGTGCGCCCGCGCAATGCCTGCCACTCCGGCGCCGCGGGCGCGCGGCAACGAGGCGGCGCCATCGCTGGATGCGAGATCCCGGAGCCAGGCCCGGCCGACCTATCCCCTCGCGCAATCTCCAGCGACACCTCGAACGAGAAGGTACTGCCCACGCCGGCCTGGCTGCGCGCGAAAACGCGCCCCCGCATGAGCTCAGCCAGTTTCCTGCTGATGACCAGCCCTAGCCCCGTGCCTTCAAAGCGGCGGTTCATCGCGCCATCCAGTTGCTGGAACGGCGTGAACAGCAGCGGCAACGCATCCGGCGCAATGCCTACACCCGTGTCCTCGACCTCGAAACACAAGGCGATATCGTTGCCGCGGACGAGCGTTTCCCTGACGCGCAGGAATACCTCACCGTGATCCGTGAACTTCAGCGCGTTGCTCAGGAGATTGATCAGGATCTGCCCGACCCGCTGCGGATCGCCGACAAGGCGCAGCGGAATCGCGGGCGACATGGAAATGGACAAGCTGATGCCCTTGGCTTCCGCCGTTTCCCAGAACAGGCCGGTGACACGGTCCAGCAGGTCAGGCAAGTAGAACTCGCGCGCGTCGATGGTGAGCCTTTCCGCCTCGATCTTCGAGAAATCCAGGATATCGTTGACGATCTCCAGCAAGTGTTCGGCGGACGTGCCGATGCGCTCCAGATAGCGGTCCAGCTTGTCCGCGCGCTCCCGGTTCAGCGCCAGGTGCGACATGCCGATGATGGCGTTCAGCGGCGTCCTGATCTCGTGGCTCATATTGGCCAGGAACTTCGCCTTGGCGCGCGCAGCCGCCACAGCCGCCTCGCGGGCCGCCGTCAGCTGCAGCGTTCGCTCTTCGACGCGTGCTTCCAGCGTGTCAGTCAGCAGCTCCAGGGCCTGCCGGGTGCGCTCCTGCTCGGTGATATCGGCGACCACCGTACCGACGCCGATGATGCCCGTATCGTCCGGCCCGGGCACCGGGAACTTGACCACGCGGAAGATGCGCTCTTCGCCGTCACGCGGGCTGGTCGTATGCACCTGGTTTTGGGGTAATCCGCTGGCCAATACCCGCTCGTGCATATCGCGGCTGATCTGTGCGATGCGGCGATTCGGGATGATGTCCCAGACGCGGCATCCCACGGCAACGCCTGGCGCCACCCCGATGCCTTGCTCGTAAGCGCGATTGGCCATGATGCCCACGCCCTTGGGGTTCATGTAGGCCAGCCCGGTCGGCACATGCTCGCGGAATGCGCGCATGCGCTCCTCGTTCTCGGACGCGCCGCGGCGCGCGCGCCACTGGAACACCGCCAGCGCGAGGATCAGGCCGATCGCGATCGCGGCGAGGCTCGCGATCGCGGTGCGGACCAGGAAGTACGACTGATAGGCTTCGTCAACCTGTAGCTCGACGACCAGCCCCATGTCCTGGCTCGCCAGCCATCGGCCAGCCCCGATGACCTTGTGCCCGTCATGGCCATCATAGCCATCGACGGCCACCACCTCCTCGCCTCTGTCCGCCAGCAGCCGCGACGCAAGTTGAGTCGGGGCGTCGCCAGCGCCGCCGCGCACCGGCGCATCGCCGGCAGGCCGCACGCCTGGCACTCTCGCCCACAGCGCCCCGGCGTCCTCCGGCCGCGCACGATCCGGCGCCGCACGGCGCTCCGAGGCGCGGGTCGGGGAGAGAATGCGCGCGGAGGAATCGATCGCGTAAGCCTCGCCCGTTTCGCCTATCCGGCCCGCCTTGAGAATCTTGAATAGCCTCACATAGGGATCGACGCGCAGGCACAGGAAGCCAGCAATCCGTCCGTCCGCATCGATACGCGCGCACGCAAGCTGATAGAACATCCCGGCCGGCTGCTCGACGCCCTGGAGCATGAGCGGCCGCGTCGAGACCGTGGGCGGCGAGATGGCAAATCCAAGCGCCTGCGCCCCCCGCAGCGTCCGTTTGGTCTGCTCGGTCAGGTTCGAGGTGTTGGCATAGCGCGGGCTGCTCGCCGCGATAATGGTGTTGTCCGGCCGGATCAGGGCATAGCCGTCGAAGCCCCGGCTCCGGTAGATCGGCAGGATCCACTGATCGAATTCCGTCTGCAAATCGGGGCGGCCGGGATCTGCCAGGATACGTTTCACCAGTTTTATCAGGGCAGGATTCTCGACAATGGTCCCGACTCGCCCCGCCGAATCCTCTCCCATCGTCCAGTTCAGGTCCGACATCGCCTGCAGCACGGATTTCAAGCGGCTTTCGGCACTCCGGTGAAATTGCTTTTCGAGGCCCCGGAGCACCTCATGGCTCGAGACCAGCAGCAATACAACGGCGACCGCCGCCATGATGAGATTCAGGCGGACCTCTCTCCCGCTTGGCCCTCGCAAACTCCTGAAGTAACGCTTGATCATGATTTCCTGCGACGGGTCGCGGCTTATGAAAGGCGAAGCGGCGTTCCTGCCCGGTGCCGGCAGCAAACGAGACCTCGATTTCCGGGTTTCGCGACGTCTTTTATTGACGCTCTGGCAGGATGGATCAATCGAGAAGCAGCGTTGTCAATTCAATCGCTGATTTGACCTGCAGCTTCTCCATCAGGTGCGCGCGGTGATTTTCCACGGTGCGGGTGCTGATTCCCAGTTCCCCGGCGATCGCTTTGCTGGTCTTGCCGGTGGTGACGTGCCAGGCAACTACCCGCTCCTTCGGGGTCAGGAGTGCAAGGCGCGAGCTTTTGTCGGCCGAGGCCAGCTGCTGCTCGTGCATCTGGCGGCTGCGTTCCAGCGCGCCCCGCACTTTTTGCATCAGCATTGCGCCGTCGACGGGCTTCACCAGGAAATCGAGCGCGCCCGCCTTCATCGCCTTGACCACCGAAGGGACCTCGGAGTAAGCGGAAACAAAGATGGTGGGCGGAAAAACACCCATGCCGACCAGCGCACCCTGCATCTGCAGGCCGCACATCCCCGGCATGCGCAGATCGCAGACCAGGCATTCAACCGGCGCCGGCCGGTACGATTCGACAAACGCGCGAGCGCTAACGAATGTCCTTATGTCGGCGCCAAGGCCACGAAGCAACTCATGGTATGTCCAGAGCACAATCTCATCGTCGTCAACTAGATAGATTACGGGTCGCTCAACTACCACGGCGTACGTCTCCAATTCCTGGCTCCCCGCGACCGAATGTCGGTCTGCACGCACGTTCACATACTGCGCGATGGGGTCGATACAGCCAATGGGGCCAATGGGGCCAATGGGGCCAACCGGACCAATGGGCTCCCGACACGCCCTGCGCCCACCGGCACAGTAAGCCATCATGATGGCAAAGTTGGAATTGGGTTATCCCCGGAGTCGCTAAAAAAAAGAACCTTAAGTTTCTCAATTTATGCACTAGTTTTTTAAGAAGAAACTTAATAGCGCAACCCTCCATAACGCGCGGCGCTCGGAATGTGCTGCTTTGTGCTCCGCCATATTCTGCGCCATAATTACTATTAAATAAAATTACAATAAAACAAATACGATAATAATATTAGTATTATTTAAATGTCCGAGCGGCACCCCGGATTCATCCGGGGTGCCGGCCCAGGCCAGCCACATTGCGGGATCGCAGGCGTGCGATCAGGCCGCAGCGGTGGCGTGCTGGCTACGTGCATCCCGGTGGCTCGCCAGTGCTTGCGGCCGCCCGGCGCCGCCCGCCCCGGGCAGGCGGAAGAATGCCACCACCTCGTTGAGTTCCCTGCCCTGCTCCTCCAGCGCGCGCGACGCGCTGGCGGCTTGCTCCACCATGGCAGCGTTCTGCTGGGTCACCTGGTCCATCTGCGAGATCGCCTGGTTCACCTGCTCGATGCCGCGGCTCTGCTCCATCGACGCGCTGGCAATGTCCTCGACGATACTGCTCACGCGCGCCACGGCCTTGGTCACCGAGTCCATGGTCTGCCCGGCTTCGCCCGCCAGCGTGGAGCCGTCCTGGATCTGCTTGAGCGAGCCCGCGATCAGCTCCTTGATCTCCTTGGCGGCGCTTGACGAGCGCTGCGCCAGGCTGCGCACCTCGCTGGCCACCACGGCAAAGCCACGGCCTTGCTCGCCGGCACGGGCGGCTTCCACCGCGGCGTTGAGCGCGAGGATATTGGTCTGGAAGGCGATGCCTTCGATCATGCCGGTGATGTCGGCAATCTTAGTGGAGCTGGCGCTGATGCCGTGCATCGTATCGACCACGCGGCCAACCGCCGTGCTGCCGCTCTGCGCGATATCGGCGGCCTCCCGGGCCAGCTCGTTGGCCTGTTTGGCGCTCTCGCTGCTCAGGCGTACCGTGGTGGTCAGCTCTTCCATGCTGGCCGCGGTCTCCTCCAGCGAGGCCGCCTGCTCTTCGGTGCGCTGGCTCAGGTCCGCATTGCCCGCAGCGATCTCCGCCGATGCCCCGGCGATGCTTGCGCTGCTCTGGCGCACGCGGGACACGATCTCGGTCAGGCGTTCGTTCATGTCACGCAAGGCCGCCAGCAAGCGGCCGGTCTCGTCCCGCGCCACTACGGCGATCCGGCTGCTCAGGTCGCCGCGCGCTACCGTTTGCGCCACCTCGACGGCCGTTTGCATGGGCCGGGTGATGGAGCGCGTGATCAGTAACCCACCCACCGCGGCCAGCATCACGGCGGCGATGGAAATCACGATCAGCAGGTTGCGCTCGGCGACGTAGTTGTCCTCGAGCTTGCGCACCGTATCGAGCTGGCGCGCATTGGTGAACTCGGTATAGGCGTCGGTCGCCTTGACCAGCGCCGCCAGCAAGGGGCGGCATTCCTCGTTCATCTTGACGATGGCCTCGTCGTGCTTGGCGGCAAGCGCGAGTTCGACGATGGCGATGGCCACGGGACCATAGCGCGACTCCACGTGGTCGATCTCGCGCACCAGGTTGCGCGCGGCCTCACTGGCGTCGCTGTTGCCCGACACCATGTCCTTGAGCTTTCCCAGCCGTGCCTGCACATCGTCATGCGCGCGCAGCGCTGCAGCCTTTTCCACGGCTACGTCCTCGGGCTTGCTGACAAGCACCAGGTTGCGCGCCGCGATGGCGCGGCGGTCGACGGCGGTGCGTACCTGCGCGGCGACTTCAGCGCGCGCGTTGATGCCATGGAGGTAGCCGGAAAAGCCCTCCGTGGCCTGGCTCAGCGCGTGTAGCGACAAAGCGGAGATGAATATTGCGATAAACGCTAGCAGGCTAAAGCTCAGCAGGAGCTTGCCCTTGATGGTCAGGCTTTTGAAGTTCACGTCTTACTCCCCTTGTCCCGTCGGGACGTTGGCGCTGCGAAATGGTCCATGGGTCATGGTTTGAATCGCCAAGGCGAACCGTTGCGCTGCAATCCCGCTCCCGCTTTTTATATGTGATGACTTAGGCGCCCGTCTTCGCGTCGCGCTCTATTGTTATGGCTTAAACAGCACAATTCCAGGTACATTCAGAACCACGCTTGAGAATGGCTAACGGCAAGAAGTCGGAAGATGCCCCCCCTCCTGGAGAGGGGGCAGGTTTTATGGATTTCGGCGCAAGCGCAAAACATGACGTAAGCGTCGCTCGCGTTGCGCGAGCGGGCATGAACAGCTTCAGCGCTTAAGACAATGCCGTATCCAGCACCGTCGCAGCACTGACGCCGCGCGAGGGGCTATGCACCAGAGCGGAAACCATATCCAGGCAAGCCATGGCCTGGCCGACGATGTGCTGCTCGTGATCAAAGCCGCGCGCGGCCTGGACCACCAGCCTGGCGCTCATGCACAGCCGCAAGGCACTGACCGGGACGCCAGCCCTGTAGCCGCTGTCCACAGGCTGGCCAAGCTGGTATGCCACGGCGCCGGCGGCGCCCGCGGGCACCTAGCGCCCGCGGGCACCTGCACCCGGCGAAAGATGGCAGCCGTCTCGTCCCGGCTGAGCGCAACCCTGCCGCCCCCGGGCTGGCACCGGTACAGCAGGAAGGGATGGATGGTCTGGATCTCGTCCCAGCTGGACGAGGCGTTCAGCGCGGCGCGGTCCAGCGCCGGTACCGTCAGCGCGGCAAAAGCCGGATCACGGCCCAGCCTTTGCTGGACGGCATCGGCAAAGCACCGCAGAATGCCCGCCGCTTGCGCGGCGGGCACAGCAAGAAATGCGCGCAATTCGTGGATCGCGGCCTGCCAGCGCAGCAGCAAGCCGAAGTTCGCATAGGTGCCAAGCGCTTGCGCGCTTGCCCAGCCTTGCGGCCACTCCTCGCGCGCGGAGTACAGGCGCAGCTCCGCCGGAACGCCACGCTCGCGCAGCGTCTTGCCGAGCGCCGCCGGCAACAGCAAGGCGCCGGAAAACGATGGCCCGGTCACAAACTTGGAGCCGGTCAGCGCCACCATGCAGCCACTGCGCAAGTAGGCCCGGAGGGTGCCCGGCTCAATGCGGAACTGGCAGGCGTCGACCAGGACCTGCACCGCCAAGGGCCAGCGGCGATGCAGCGCCGTCACGCAAGCGATGCTCGGCGCGATGCATCCGGTCTTGGAGACATCGATCAGCACCAGCAGCACCTGGCGCCCGTCTTGCACGGCCTGGCTGACGCGCGCTTCGATTTGCGCATCGACCGCGCTCGCATCGCGCAAGCTGCCGTCCGCGTTACGGATCGGCACATCGAGGATGTCGCTAGCGCATGCCTGGCTCAGGGACTCGCCCGGGATGGTGGTACGTCCCAGTGCGTTGTACGTGCTGAAGTGGCGCCCGGCGAGCGCAGCGGCCACGCCGCTGCCGCTCTCGGCCTCGCCGGCCAGGATCACCAGCGGCCGGCCCGGGACGCCCGCATCGCTGCCAGCCCCATCGGCCGCTACCCGCGCGGCAACGCGCGCCGCGAGCAGGTGCACGTCCGTGCCGGATGCCGAGAAGACAAGCCCGGTGCCAGGCGCATCGCCGATGCCGCACAGCGCCAGCAACTCGCCGCGCAGCCGCTCCAGTTCGCGGCAATACAGCTCGGCCGCGCTCTCGCGCGGCAGCGCCGCGGCAAGCCGGTTGCGCAGCGCGTCCGCCACGGCGAACGCCGCTGGTGAAATCCCCGAGGACGTGGAAGAGCCAAAGGGAACCAGCCCCGTTGCGGCGAGCGGCTGGCAACCATACTTGTTACAGCCGGTCGCCGGATCCAGCGCGATGCGGTGGTCCCCGCCGCTGACCAGCAGGTCAGCCGTCGATGGCAGCGGCATCGGGGGCGTGTGCCTGCCCGGCATGGCCGGCCTGGCTAGCGTTGATCAGCATGGTCCGGAACGCAGCGAAGATCTTGTGCATCTGCGGCTGCTTGTACGGGTACAGGTCGACCGGATCGATATCGTGCACCACCATCGCCGTATCGGCCTCGAACACCAGCAACTCGCCATCCGCCGTCTCGGCGCAATCCAGGCCCACGTAGTCAAGGCCCAGCCGCTCCTGGATCTGCGCGAGGGCATCTTTGTGGCGCAGCGCGAAGGCGTCGTCGAAATCGCGCATGATGGCCGCTTCCTCGTCCCGCTTGGCCGCGCTCTCGGCCATGCCGGCATTGAGATAGTGGATCATCCAGTGCGCCGAGATACCAACGTGGCACACATAGGGGCGCCCTTCGATCAGGACCAGCCGGTATTTGCGGAACTGGCCATCCGCGCCCCGGTAGTCGATGAAGCAAGAGACATAGAAGGCCGGCTCGTCCGTCTGCGCCAGGTAGCCGGCGAGTTCGGCCGCGTCGCCGATCTTCTCCAGGCCCTTGCCGGCATGCGAGCCGAGCGGCCTGACGATGATCGGGAAGGCGCCTTCGCCCAGCACCGACGAGATCGCGGCCTGCCCGCTGGCGATGCCGGCCAGTACCTGGCGCTCCACGCGCAGCGTCGGCGGCATGCATACGCCCAGCACGTCGTGCTCCGGCACGGCTTGCGGCAGCGGGTTTTCCGGCGTGACGTAGAGCGCGTCGAGGGCCACGTCGGAGTTGCCCAGCAAGCACTCCAGCGGCGTGTTGGCCATCAGGTCGCCCGAGACCATGATGGCCAGCACGCGCAGGCGGGCCTGGCCATCATGCAGGGTCGGCAAGTGATAGAGCTGGCGCGCCTGCAGCGCCTCGGCCTGGATGGTCATGGCCAGCGCGTGATCGCCGATCAGCTGCAGGACCAGCGAGAGATCCATCAACGCGTTGGCATCGTCCGGCTGCGACTGCAGGTGGTTGATCAGTTCGGCGCCGAGCGGGCGCAGGTCCTCGTTCTGATGTGCCGCCCGCAGCAGGTGGCGCAGGCCGATCAGCGTGCCAGGGGCCGGCGTCGTGGTGGCGGGATCAAAGATTGCGTTCATTGTGGTAGGGCGCTGGCTTCGGGGACGGGGACGGGTAATGTGGCGCTCAGCGACCGGCCGAGAGCGAGGGTAGCGTTCAGCAGGGCTTCGATATCCTGCGAGGCGCTGCGATGATTGAACAGGGCTACGCGGATCGCGAAGCGGCCGTCGAGCACGGTCGACGACGGCGCGGCGAGGCCGGACTCCTGCAGGGCGACGACGAGATCGCGGTTGACCTGTTCCATGGCGCGGCTGGCATCGGATCCGCCCTCGGCGCCGGCGCCGGTGAAGCGGAAGCAAACGATATTGAGCGATACCGGCGCCAGCAGCTCGAGCTCAGGCTCGGACTCGATGCGCCGCGCGAGTTCCTGTGCCAGCCTGCAGGTGTGGGCGATCATGCCGCCAAGCCGCTCGGTGCCGTAGACCTTGATCGTGAACCAGGTCTTCAGCGCGCGGAAGCCGCGCGACAGGTCCGGCCCGAAATCACAGGGCCAGGGGGAGCCGGCAGCCATGCCGCGCTCGCCGCGGCTGAGATACGTGCCCTCGTGGGTGGCAAAGGTGCGCAGGTGCAGCTGCCGGTCGCGGACCACGAAGAAGCCGGCGTCGTAGGGCACCTGCAGCCATTTGTGAAAATCGAAGGCGATCGAGTCCGCCTGCTCGATGCCGCGCAGGCGCGGCGCCAGTTGAGGGCACAGCATGGCCAGGGCGCCGAAGGCGCCGTCGACGTGAAAGTGCAGTCGCTCCCGGCGGGCAATGCGCGCGATCTCGGCCAGGTCGTCGATGGCGCCCGTATCCACGGTGCCCGCGGTGCCCACCACCAGAAATGGCTGGAAGCCGGCAGCGCGATCGACCGCAATGGCGGCGGCAAGGCACGCCACGTCCATGCGCCCCATCTCGTCCACGGGAATCGAGCGCAGATTGTCCTTGCCGAGGCCGGCCAGGTCCATGCCTTGGGCGATGCAGCCATGCGCCCGGGTGGAGGTGTACGCCGTCAGGCGCCGCGAGGCCTGCGCCATGCCGGTTGACCGTACCTCGGCCCCGAGCGCGCGGGTCCGGGCGACCAGCACGCCCGACAGGTTGGCCATGGAGGAGCCGGTCAGGAACAGGCCGCTGGCATCGTCGGGAAAGCCAAACAGCTCGATCACCCAGCGCAGCACCTGCCACTCCACCTCAACCGGGATATGGTCGCGGCCACCCAGGTTGGCATTGAGCCCGGCCGCGAGCATCTCCGCCAGCATCCCGACCGGTGTGCCGCCGCCATGCACCCAGCCCATGAAGCCGGGGTGCGCATTGCCCACGGCGAACGGCAGGATGCTGTCCATGAAAGTCTCATGCACCTGATCCAGCCCGCTGCCCTCGCGCGGCAGGGGCTCGCGAAAGCGAGCGCGCACCGTGTCGGGAATCGGCTGCCAGACCGGGCGCGCGCGGATGCCCTCGAGGTGGTCCAGCATATCGTCGAGCATGCTGTGCCCCTGCGCCCTCAGCGCGCTCCAGTCGACGGGGTCAAGGCTGGTGGGGACTGGCTGCCAGTTGCCCTGGGTGGTAGGTGTTGACATGGCTAATGGCGGTCCGGAAAACGCTGCGTCCCCAAGGCAGGCGCTGTTCGCGACCTGGTCTGCGGGACATCGTGCCGGGGATCATAGCGCCGGGCCAGCCGGGCATTTGGTGGAGGACGGCGGGTTTTCCGCCCTATTTCTCTGCGACCGAAAAACAACACTGCCGGCGCTGCCTTACCACATTCCGATCATTTGCAAGCGCCGCGCCGCGCGACGATAATTGTGTCGTCAAGCATCTCAAGTATTGCTCGCGCCACTCCTTCAGCAGCCGCCCTCCCTCATGCAGCCACACCAAGGCCTACCCTATCCCCAACGTTCCTGGGCCATCCTCACTGTGTTCTGCGGCCTGATCATGGCCGTGCTCGATGGCTCGATCGCCAATATCGCGCTGCCCTCGATCTCGCGCGAGCTGGCGGCGGACCCGTCCAGCACCATCTGGGTGGTCAACGCCTACCAGCTCACCGTCACGGTGTGCCTGCTGCCGCTGTCCTCGCTGGGCGACATCCTTGGCTACAAGCGCGTGTACCGCGGCGGCCTGGCGATCTTCCTGGTGGGCTCGCTGTTGTGCGCGCTGTCGCCCAACCTGCCGGTGCTGGTGGCCGCGCGGGTGCTGCAGGGCATCGGCGGCGCCGGCATCATGAGCGTGAACACGGCGCTGGTGCGCTTTATCTATCCGCCCACCAAGCTGGGCCGGGGCATCGGGCTGAACGCGCTGGTGGTGGGCATCACCATTGCGGTGGGGCCCTCGGTGGGCGCGCTGATCCTGTCGGTGGCAAGCTGGCCGTGGCTGTTCGCCATCAACGTGCCGGTGGCGATCTTCGCGCTGGCGCTGGCCCGCACCGCGCTGCCGGCGACCCCGCCCCAGCCGCGCAGCTTCGACTATCGCAGCGCGTTGCTCTCGGCCGTGGTCTTTGCCTTGTTCATCCTGGGCGTGGACGGCGCGGGCCACGCGCAATGGCGCCCCGCCGCCGCGGCCGGGCTGGTGGTGGCAGCGTTGCTGGGATGGTGGCTGGTACGCATGCAGCGCGACAAGCACGCGCCGCTGGTGCCGGTGGACCTGTTCGCCAGCCGCGCCTTCACGCTGGCGGTGGGCACGTCCTTCTGCTCCTTCATGGCGCAGATGCTGGCCTTCGTGGCGCTGCCCTTCTACCTGGAATACCAGCTTGGCCGCTCGCTGCACGAGACCGGGCTGCTGATCACGCCGTGGCCGCTGATGGTGGCCATCATGGCGCCGGTATCGGGACGCCTGTCCGATCGCTATCCCGCCAGCATCCTGGCCGGCATCGGCCTGGCCTTGCTCGGCAGCGGGCTGATCGGCCTGGCGACGCTTGGGCCGCAAGCCTCGAGCTTTGCCGTGTGCTGGCGCATGGCCATGTGCGGATTGGGATTCGGGTTATTCCAGTCGCCGAACAACCGCGCGATGATTGGCGCTACGCCGCCGGTGCGCAGTGGGGGAGCCAGCGGAGCGCAGGCCACAACGCGGCTGCTGGGGCAGACTACCGGGACGGCTGTTGTGGCGTTGTTGTTCAGTGTTGATGCCAGTGGGGCGGCTCGGGTGGCGCTTTTTGTTGCCGCGGGGGTGGCTCTTGTGGGGGCGGTGGTTAGTTTTAGTCGGTTGCGCAGTGGGAGTGGGCCTGCGGTGCGGGTGGGGGTGGCGGTGGCGGCTGAGGCGGATTTGTGATTTTTTGATGGGCGTTGGTTTTTGGACCCAAGGGCAGAACCGTTGGCTCTTGTCCAAGCTTTGGGTTTGGTTGCTACGGCGTTGGTTTTGGGACCCAAGAGCCATACGACATCCCCCTGCGGGGGGGATGTCGTATGGCTCTTGGGTCCCAAAACCAACGCCGCAAAAACAAGCAGCAAACAGCCCCCGCACACAGGCACTTGGTCCCAAAAGCCAACACCCCTTTACTCCGCCTTAGCCCCCGAATCCCTCACCACCTTCGCCCACTTAGCAATCTCAACCTTCTGATACCCCGCCAACTTCTCCGGCGTACCAAGAATAGGATCCAGTCCCAAGGTCTTAAGCTTGGCCTGCACATCGGGAAGCTGGTAAATCCGGTTGAGCTCGGTGTTCAACTTGGCAATCACATCCTTGGGCGTATTCGCCGGCGCAAAAATCGCAAACCACGAATCCGCGTCAAACCCGGGCAGCCCCTGCTCTGCCAGCGTAGGAATATCCGGCGCCGAGTGCGAGCGTTTCGCGCTGGTCACGCCTAGCGCCCGCACCTTGCCCTCCTTGATCACCGGCAACGCCGACGGCAGGTTGTCGAACATCATGCTGATATGGCCGCCGAGCAGATCCGGAATGGCCATGGCGCGGCCCTTGTAGGGCACGTGGGTGAGCTTGACCCCGGCCAGGGCGTTGAACATCTCGCCCGCCACGTGCGGCGAGGTGCCGATGCCGGGCGTGCCGAACGTCAGCGCGCCCGGCTTGGCCTTGGCCAGCGCGATCAGCTCCGCCACGTTCTTGGCCGGCACCGAGGGGTTGACCACCAGCACGTTGGGCGTGGAGGCGACCAGGCCCAGCGTGTAGCCATCCGGCGCGGCATGCGCGACGGCTTCGGCGCCGATGTTGCCGCCCGCGCCCGGCTTGTTGTCCACCACCACGGGCTGGCCCCACGAGGGCGAGATTTTCTCGGAGAAGATGCGCGCCAAGATGTCAGGCGCGCCGCCACTGGGAAAGCCCACCACCATCCGGATGGGCTTGGAGGGATAGGTGTCGGCCTGGGCCGAGGGCACGGCGAAGGCGGCGCAGGCGGCCAGGACGGCGGCTGCGAAAGGTTTGCAACGCATGGTGTGTCTCCCGATGATCGGTTTTATTCTGGTGTCGGACTGATCGTGCACGCTGCCGGCGTTAAGGCGTTAAGGCGTTAAGGCGTTAAGGCGTTAAGGCGTTAGGGCGTTAGGGCATTAAGGCGTCAAGACGCGAAGCCTTGCCCCTGTCCGCCGGCAGCGGCGGCTCAACTGATTGTTGCGCGGGGTTTCACGCCACGCTTAGACCACCGTGCCGCCGAACTCCGCCATCACCTTATCGTGCAGCCGGCGCATTCCCTTTAGCCAACGATCGTAATCCTGTCCCTTGCGCTGGTAATACTCGAGCACTTCCGGATGCGGCAGGATCAGGAAGCGCTCGTCCTTCACGCCTTCCAGCGTGACCTGCGCCACGTGCTCGGGCGTGACCGAGCCGGCCTGCAGGAAGCCCTTGCGCTCGCCATCCTCCCCGAACAGCATGCGCGTCTGCACGCCCTGCGGGCAGATGCAGCTGACCTTGATGCCGCGATCGCCGTAGGTGATCGACAGCCACTCGGCAAAGCCGATGGCGGCGTGCTTGGTCACCGCGTAAGGCGCCGAGCCGATCTGCGACAGCAGGCCGGCGGCCGATACGGTGTTGACGAAATAGCCGTCGCCGCGCGCCAGCATCTGCGGCAGCACCGCGCGCGAGGCGTGGATGTGGGCCATGACGTTGATCTCCCAGATGCGCTGCCATTCCTCGGCGCTGGCATCCAGGCCCTTGCGCAGGATGATGCCGGCGTTGGAGCAGAACACATCGATCTGGCCGAAGCGTTGCGTGGCCTCGTCGGCACCCCCCCCCGTGCCTGGACGGCGGCGGCATCGGCCACGTCGGTTTGCCGCGCGAACACCTGGCAGTCCGGGCTGGCCTTGGCCACTTCCTCGGCTACCGCTTGCGCGCCGTTGCCGTCCAGGTCGGCCACGGCCACGCCACGCGCGCCGCCGGCGGCAAAGGCCAGCGCCAGCGCGCGCCCGATGCCGGTGGCTGCGCCGGTCACCACTACGGTCTTGTTGCGAATCTCCATCTTTGTCTCCTTTGTTTGCTATGTCTGTATTGCCAGCTAGATATGTGGCCCTGGGGCCGTGAGAATGCGATACGTGGCGATGGCGATGGTGGCGCTGCTATCCCCGTCCCTGCCACAGACGGCTCTGCAACGCTTCGGCCAGTTCGCGGATGCGCGGGCCGAGATTGCCGTCGAGGATTTCCGGCGTCAGCCGCGTGGCCGCGCCGCCGATATTGATGGCCAGCACTTCCGCGCCGCCTTCGAGCACCACGGGCGCGGCCGCGCCGCTGACCGTGCGGTCCCACTCCGCGTGGGCCAGGCAGAAGCCGCGCTTGGCGTAGTCGCGCAGCGCGCGCTCGAGCTTGATGCGGATCGCGGGCCAGCGCGCGCCGTAGTGGCGCTCAAGGTCGGCCAGCACGGCGGCGCGCCGCTCCGGCTCCAGCCCGGACAGCCACGCGCGCCCGATGGCGGACGTGGCGGTGGGCAGGCGCGAGCCGGGCGCCAGCCGCATCACCAGTGCGCCGCGCGGCTGGCAGACTTCCAGGTACACCATCTCATGGCGGTCCGATGTGGCGAGCGCCACCGTGCAATCGGTGGCGAACGCCAGCGACTGCATCAGCGGCTGGGCGATCTCGCGTATGCCCGAGCCGGCGAGGTAACGCTGGCCGAGCACCATCGCGCCCTGGCCGAGCCGGTACTTCTCCAGCGATGCGGAATAGATCAGGTAGCCCAGGCTGGTAAGCGTGTAGGTCAGCCGCGAAACGGTGGGGCGCGGGATGCCGGCGCGGCGCGCCAGCTCGGCATTGCCAAGGTAATCGTCATGCGGGCCGAAAGCACGCAACAGGTCCAGGCCGCGCGCCAGCGCGGTGACGAAATTGCGATCGTCGCGCTCAGCGTCTTGCTGCCCGCCATCGTACGGCGCATCTGCGGTGCGCACGGCCGCAGCATGCGCGCCGCCGGGCGCGGAGGTGGGCGAAAGCGGGATCGACGAGGTGCGCTTCATACGTGGCGATGACGCTTGGCAACTAGGTGCGGAAAGCAGACCTGAGGCCACCATCGGAGGCTGCGGACCAGAGGTAAGCCGGCTATTTCGCTGTGCGGAAGACTATTCCGTATTTCTTGACTGTGCCTCAGGCCGTATGCAACAGTCAATGAAAACGAACGATCGTGCTGGAACATACCTACGCAGACCTGCGTAGCGCTTCACGGTACACGACGACACCGCACCCGGGGCCTGCACGGCAGGCCATTCCGCATCGCACAGGAGACCAAGCATGCATCACGCCATTCACCAGGCCGCACCACCCCGCGGCTGACTCTCGCCCCGCCTGACCGAGCGGCCCCCGCATTGTTTCCTTGCGCGGCGCCGTCAATTCCACGCAGCCCGCAGCGCGGCTTGCGTGCCTTCGTTCGTGATTCGAAAAGTCGCATGAGGTAAGCCCGTGACATTGTTTCTTCAACAAGTCCTGAACGGCCTGACGCTGGGCGGCGTGTACAGCCTGGTGGCGCTGGGCCTGACGCTGGTCTACGGCATCCTGCACGTGCCCAATTTCGCGCATGGCGCCTTCTACATGGCTGGCGCCTATGTCTCGTACTACATGATGACGTCGCTGGGCGTGAACTACTGGCTGGCGATGGGCGCTGCCGCCATCGCGGTGGCGGCGCTGTCGATGCTGGCCGACCGGCTGGTGTTCCATCCCCTGCGCAACGCGCCGGAATTGCACGACATGATCGCCGCCATCGGCATCATGCTGTTCCTCGAGGCCGGCGCGCAGGCACTGTGGGGCGCGGACTTCCACCGCATGCCGACGCCTTACGGCCAGATGGTGGAAGTGATGGGCCTCACCGCGCCGGCGCAGCGCCTGCTGATCATCGTCGCCGCGTTCGGGCTGATGGTGCTGCTGCACCTGTTCCTGACGCGCACCGTGACCGGCTCCACCATTGTGGCGATGGCGCAGAACCGCGAGGGCGCGGCGCTGGTGGGCATCGACGCCACGCGCGTCACGCTGCTGGTATTTGCCATCTCCGGCGCGCTCGCCGCGATCGCCGCCACGCTGTACGCGCCGATCAACCTGGTCTACCCGAGCATGGGCAACCTGGTCATCACCAAGGCCTTCGTCATCATCATCCTCGGCGGCATGGGCAGCATTCCCGGCGCCATCGTGGGCGGGCTGATCATCGGCATGGCCGAGAGCTTCGGCGGCTTCTACGTCTCGACGGACTACAAGGACATCATCGCCTTCGCGCTGCTGGTGCTCATCCTGTCGATCCGGCCCCAAGGCCTGTTTGCCGGCAAGGCCGCATAAGGAGCGCACCATGAAAAACACACTGCAAGGCAAGACCGGCTGGGCCCTGTTGCTGGCCCTGGCCATCGCGTTCCCGCTGGTCACGCCCAACAGCTACTACCTGACGGTGATGACGCTGGCCTTCATCTACGCCATCGCCACGCTGGGGCTGAACCTGATCACGGGCTACACCGGCCAGCTCAACCTGGCGCACGGCGGCTTCATGGCGATCGGCGCCTATACGCTGGGCATTCTCACGGTGGATCACCAGGTGCCGTTCTGGGCGGCGTTCGGGCTGTCCGGCATGGTGTGCATGGTGGTGGGCTACTTCGTCGGCGTGGTGTCGCTGCGGCTCAAAGGCCATTATTTCTCGATCTTCACGCTGTGCATCGGCTACATCATCTACCTGCTGATCGAAAAGTGGGAAAGCCTCACGCACGGTACCGTGGGCCTGATCGGCATCCCGGTGCCGGCAGCGATTGGGCCGCTCGCGTTCGACAACGTGCAGGCGCAGTATTACCTGGTGCTGTTCTTCTTGGTGGTGGGCACCTTCCTGATGCATCGGATCGTCACGTCGCTGCTGGGCCGCAGCTTCATGGCGGTGCGCAACAGCGACGCGCTGGCCGAGGCGCTCGGCATCAACCTGATGCGCACCAAGGTGCTGTCGTTCGTGCTGTCGGTGGGCTATGCCGGCTTTGCCGGTGCGCTGTACGCGGGCCAGGTGCGTTTTCTCGGACCGGACATTGCGCGCACCGACCTGACCTTCGAGATGGTAATGGCGATGCTGGTGGGCGGCACCGGCACGCTGCTGGGGCCGCTGCTGGGCGCGGTGCTGGTGCCGTGGGTCACGCAGACGCTGCAGTTCCTGCAGGACTACCGCATGCTGGTATTCGGGCCAGTGCTGGTGCTGCTGATCATCTTCGTGCCGGACGGCATCGTGGGCTCGTGGGCCAAGCGCCAGGCGCGTCGTGCCGCAGCCGCGCGCCGCGGCGGCAAGCGCCGCGCACCGCAGGCCGACGCGCCCGTCGCCGGCAACCCGAATGCAAACGCCACGAATGCTGGGGCCGACCATGCTTGAGATTCGCAACCTGACCAAGAAATTTGGCGGCCTGAGCGCCGTGCACGATGTCTCGATCACCTTCGAGACCGGCCATATCAACGCCATCATCGGCCCCAACGGCGCGGGCAAGACCACCTTTTTCAACTTGATCGCCGGCACCCATGCGCCCAGCTCCGGGCAGATCCTGCTCAAGGGCCGGGACGTGGCCGGCCTGCGCGCCGACCAGATCGCCCGGCTCGGCGTGGCCCGCACCTTTCAGGCCACGCACTTGTTCGACCGCGCCACCGTGCTGGACAACCTGATCGTTGGCCATCGGCTGCGCACGCAAGCGGGGCTGGCCGACGTGATCTTCAACACGCGCCGGCTGCGCGAGGAAGAACGGCTGTGCCGCGCCAAGGCCGAGGAGGCACTCGACTTCGTGGGCCTCGCGCATCTCGCGCATGAAGTGGCGGCGGACATCACGCAGGAAGAGCGCAAGCGCGTGGCCTTTGCGCTGGCGCTGGCCACCGACGCCGAACTGCTGCTGCTCGACGAACCGGCGGGTGGCGTCAACCCGGAGGAGACCGTGGGCCTGGCCGAGCTGATCCGCAAGATGGTCCGCCACGGCAAGACGGTCTGCCTGATCGAACACAAGATGGACATGATCATGCGGCTGGCCGACAAGATCATGGTCCTCAACTACGGCGAGAAGATCGCCGAGGGCTCGCCGGCGCAGATCCAGCGCGACCCGCAGGTCATCGAAGCCTATCTGGGAGCCGACCATGTTGCAGCTTGAACGCGTTTCGCTTTCGTACGGGAGCTTTCGCGCGCTCGACAACATCACGCTGAACGCCGCGGCCGGCGAACTGGTGGTGCTGCTGGGCGCCAACGGGGCCGGCAAGAGCTCGATCTTCATGGCGCTCAGCGGCATCCACCGCGCCAGCGGCGGCAGCATGCGCTTTGACGGCCGCGAGCTGGCCGGCATGAAGCCCTCGCAGATCGTGCAGGCTGGGCTGGTGCACTGCCCCGAAGGGCGCAAGCTGTTTCCCGCCATGAGCGTGCAGAAGAACCTGACGCTGGGCGCGTACGTGCACCGCCGCGACTCAGCCGGCATCAAGCGCTCGCTAGAGGAGGTCTTCGAGATGTTCCCGATCCTGCGGCAAAAAAAGGACGACCCGGCCGGCTCGCTGTCAGGCGGCCAGCAGCAGATGGTGGCGCTTGGCCGCGCATTGATGGGGCGGCCGCGCACGCTGCTGCTCGACGAGCCATCGCTGGGCCTCGCGCCGCTGGTGGTCAAGCAGATGTTCGAGGTGATCCAGCGCATCAACCGCGCGGGTACCACGGTGCTGCTGGCCGAGCAGAACGCTTACGCGGCGCTGGGCATCGCCCACCGCGCGTACGTGATCGAGGGTGGCCGCATCGTGATGCAAGGCGACCGCGACACGCTGCTGAAGGACGAAGGGATTCGCCGCGCTTACATCGGCGGTTAGTCGATCAAGAAGCAAGAACGAACGCAGTGCAAACATGACAGGAGACAGCCAAATGCAGACCAAGATGATCCGCCGCTTCTTCCCCCTCGCCGCCACCGCCGTGGCCGCGCTGATGGCCTCGGGTGCCGCCTTTGCGCAGGAAGTCGTCAAGCTGGGCTATACCGGCCCGCTGTCGGGCGGCGCCGCGCTGTACGGCAAGAACGTGCTGTCAGGCATCCAGATGGCAGTGGACGAAATCAACGCCTCGGGCCTTGAGGTCAAGGGCAAGAAGGTCAAGCTGGAGGTGGTATCGCTGGACGACAAGTACGCGCCCGCCGAGGCCGCCATCAACGCGCGCCGCCTGGTGCAGCAGTACAAGACGCCCGCCGTGTTCGTGCCCCATTCGGGCGGCATCTTCGCACTGCAGGCGTTCAACGAGCAGGAGAAATTCCTGGTGATGGCCTACTCCAGCGTGCCGCGCATCACCGACACCGGCAACAAGCTGACCATTCGCATCCCGCCGTCCTACACCGGTTATATCGAGCCCTTCATCAAGGCGCAGATGAAGCGCTATGGCAAGAACGTGGCGCTGGCCCCGGCCGACCATGACTACGCCAAGGCCTGGGTCTGGGAAGGCGCGGGCGGCAAGGTGGTGGCCAATAACCCGATGTCCTACACCAAGGCCACCGACTTCTACAGCGGGGTGTCGCGCGTGCTGGCCGACAAGCCCGACGTGATGTTTGTCGGCGGCCCGTCCGAGCCGACCGCGCTGGTGGTCAAGCAGGCGCGCGAACTGGGCTTCAAGGGCGGTTTCATCGTGATGGACCAGGCCAAGCTCGACGAAATGGCCAAGGTCACCAACGGCCTGTCCATGCTGGAAGGCGCCATCGGCGTGATGCCGCTGGCCAATGATGCCCGCCCGGCCGCGCAGGGCTACAACGCCAAATACAAGAAGCTGCACGATGGCCGCGATGCCACCACCGAGATGTCGCTCAACTACACCATGGTGTATGCGCTGGCGGGCGCCATGAAGCTGGCGGGCACCACCTCCGACGTGGCCGCGATCCGGGCCAGGATGCCTGAGGCGGTGAAGGCGCTGGCCAAGGATGCCAACCCCAACGAGATCGAAGGCATCGATGCCAAGGGCGGCACCAGTGCCGACACCGTGGTGGGCTGGGTGCAGAGCGGCAAGATCGTGCCGGTGCGCTTGTCGGAACTGGCGAAGTAAGCCAGCAAGGCCTGCCACGCAGCCGGCGCCCGATCCGGGCGCCGGCTGCCTAAGCCTGCTCAGTGGACCTCATGCCCGCGCTCCTGCGGGTTGCCTGCCTGCCCTTGGGCATGCGGCTGCTGCTGCATAGCCACGTGCTGTGCTGGCTGCGGCTGCGCGGCGTGCTGTTGCTGGCGCTGCAACTCCTGCTGCCGGCGCTGCTGTTCCTGCTGCTGGCGCTGCTGGTCTTGCTGCTGGCGTTGCTGCTCCTGCTGCTGGCGCTGCTGGTCTTGCTGCTGGCGCTGCATGACCTGTTGCTGGCGCTGTTGCTCCTGTTGCTGCTGTTGCTGGCGTTGCTGCTCCTGTTGCTGGCGCTGCATGTCTTGCTGGCGGCGGGCCTGCTCTTGCTGCTGACGCTGCATATCCTGCTGCTGGCGCTGCATGGCTTGCTGTTGCTGCATCGCGCCTGCTGGGCCCGCTGCTGGTCTCCCATCTGCCGCTGCTGCTGGCGCTGCATGTCCTGCTGCTGTTGCTGCGCCTGCTGGGCCCGCTGTTGGGTCCCCCAGTTGCCGTTCTTGCTGCTGGCGGGCCAGACCCTGCTTGCCCGCTGCTGGTCCCCCAGTTGCCGTTCTTGCTGCTGGCGGGCCAGACCCTGCTGGTCGGTCTGCTGCGCTGCGGCCCGCTGCTCGGCCTGGCGTTGCTGGAACTGCTGGGCCTGCTGCGCTTGTTGAGCCTGCTGGAGTTGCGCGGCCGGTTGGCCGATTTGCGGCGGCATGCCGCGCGCCTGGTCCGGACGCGTGGTCCAGCCGCGCGTACGCGGATCGCCGCCCGGTACGGGCATCTGGCCACCGTGCTCGGCGCCAACCAATCCTTGCGGCGTGGGCGCGCGAACTCCGCCATCGGCACGTTGTGGACCGAAGGCAGAATTTCCGCCGCCAGGAGCCCCCGGTGTCACCGGCCCCCCGCGCATCTGGCCCGATCCATTGCGGCCATGAAATTCCGGCGCCGCCTGGCTCAGCCGGACCGGCGCGGGAGCCGCCTGGTTCCCGCCTGGGGCGTTGCCGCCGCCACGCCATGCCGGCCCGGCGCCGGGCACGGTGCCGCCAGCACGGGCAAAACGCTGTGCCAGTTCATCGCTGGCCGGGCGGCCCGGAGCGCGGGCCGCGATGGCCGGACGCGCGAAGCCCTGCATCACTTCGGCCGGAGCCGGTCGCGCGGGTGCCGCACCATGCAAGCTGGCCTTGACCGGCGCCAGCGGCGGTGCGCCGTTGGCCTCGCCCCGGGGCAAGTTGCGCCATACCGCATTGTGCGCGCCGGGCGGCACGCGCTGGCCCTGCACGAAGGCGCGCGCCGGCATGCCGGTGATCGCTCCCGGCACATCCCGGTTGATGTACGTGTTCCGGATATGGTTATTGATCACCTCGTTGTTGACGGTGAAGTGGTTGATGCGATTGACATAAGCCGGGCTGGCGCCATAGACCGGGCGATAAGCCTCGCGCGGGCCTAGCGGATACCACGCTACGCCCGGGCCATTGCCTCGGTCGTGGTCATGGTCGCGGTCGCGCCAGTGGCCTCCATCGATGAATCCCACCAGCGCGGGGGCGTAGACCGGCTGCACCGACCTCGGGCCTGGCATCCAGCCCCAACGGTTGCCGATGCGGGCCCAGCGGCCATAGTGGGACGGGGCGAAGCCCCAGGGCGCATCGTCGCACCAGCTCCATCCCCACGGCGCCACCCAGGCCCAGTAGCCGGCGCTATAAGGCGCCCAGTCCGCGGCCACCACGCGCGGGAACCATACCGCGCCATAGCCGGGGTCTTCCTGCCAGTCGCCATAGTCGTCCAGCGCGGCATAGCCTGTCATCTCGGGCGCTATATAGCGGGCCGACGGCGAGCGGTCCTCCCGCGCGTCCCGCGCCATTGTCCAGCGGTCGAACCCATCCAAGGGGGGATTAGTGGCGCTGCCAGCCTCGGCCAGGTCGGTGCCGGCAAAGCGCAGTTGATCGCCGCGCCGCATTTCCAGCGAGCGATTGTCACCGTACACCACGGCGTGACCGTGGCGCATGGTGACCACCGTGTTGCTGCCGTCGGGTGCCACGTCCAGGCGATAGTCGCCGGGCTCGCTCGGCACAAAAGCCAGGTTGGGCGTATCAACCTCGACCGGCTGGTCCGGCGGCAGCGCACGCACACGCAGTTGCAGCGTGCCCTGGGTCAGCTTGACCTGGGTCGCGCTGTCGTCGAGGTTGAGTACCGTCACGGCGGTGCCGCTGCCCAGCCGGATAGCGGTAGAGCCAGCGTGCAGTTCGGCCCGGCCGTCGTTGTCGACCCAGAGGCGGTCGCCGGTGGTGATGGGCCGATTCAGCGTGGCCCGCGCCCAGTCGTCGGAACCCGCCGGGGCAAAACTCAGGTTGCCGGCGGCATCGGTCAAGGTGGCAATACGCACGGAGGGATCGACGGACTGCGCCAGCGCCGGCAGTTGCCAAGTGACGAAAACGAGACTGGCGGCCAAAAGCACGGCGCGGGCACGGGGGCCAAGCCTGCGGTCAGGAAACATGGGGATACCTCTAGATCGGAATAGGCGCGCGGATCAAGACCTGCCGCCCCTGTTGTCACCATACTTCCGATAACGCCGGGCCGCCGGACTGGCGCACCTGACTTTGTAAGTACATATTTCCCCGATTTCCCTGCCGCGACTGGGTCGGTAAGACACAATCCGGCCGCGCGCCGCGCGCCGTGGCCCCCGGCGCGCGCGGGAGCCACGGCGGGCAGGCGCGCTCAGGACAAAGCTGGAAACAATTGCGCAACGGCGCCGGCCGCCGGCGCGAGGGGAAAGGCACGGCCGGCCCGGCTTAGCGAGCGGCGGACTGCTGCAGGAACTCGGTGAACTTGTCGGCGGACATGGGCCTGCCATACAGGTAGCCCTGCACCTCGTGGCAGCCGTTCTCGGCAAGGAAATCCCGCTGCTCGACGGTTTCCACGCCCTCCGCCACCACGCCGATGCCCAGGCTGCCGCCAACATTCACCATGGCGCGTACGATGGCGGCGTCCACGGGACTCTGCGTGACATTGCGGATAAACGACTGGTCGATCTTGATGCGGTCCACGGGAAAGGACTTGAGGAAGCTGAGCGAGGCGTAGCCGGTGCCAAAATCGTCGCAGGTCAGGGTCACGCCGTCGCGCCGCAGGGTCTGCAACTGCCCGGAGAACTCGTCACCCTGCTGCAAGGCGATGGTCTCGGTGATCTCCAGCTCCAGCCGCTCCGGCGCCAGTGCCAGCTCGCGCAGCACGTGCCGGACCTCGGTCAGCAGCCGGCTCTCGCTGAGCTGCGCGGCAAACAGGTTGATGGCTACCCGCGGCGCGTCGGCAAACCCTAGCGACCACATGCGCGCTTGGGCGCAGGCGGTATGCAGCAGCCAGACACCGACATCCGCCGCCACGCTGCTGGCGGCCAGCGCATCGATGAAGCTGGCCGGCGTCAGCAGGCCCTGGGTGGGATGGCGCCAGCGCATCAGCGCTTCAGCGCCAACCACGCGCCCGTCGCGCAGGTCGATCTGGGGCTGGTACAGCAGCTCGAACTGGCGCTGCGCGTAGGCGTCGCGCAGCGCTTGCACCAGCGACAAGCGGGTCGTCACGTCGGTGCGCATCTGCGGCTTGAAGAAGCGAATGGTACGGCCGCCGTCGCGCTTGGCCCGGCCTAGAGCCAGGCTGGCCGAGGCCAGGGCATCGGAGGCATTGTCGCCGCCGGCCGGCATCACGCAGGCGCCCAGGCTGGCCAGCACGTGATGGCGGCGGTTGCCGTACTCGTGCGGCTCGGTCTGCAGCGAAAGGATGGCGGCGGCGACGTGGCGCACCAGGGTGGGATCGGCGATGGAAGGCAGCAGGACGGCGAACTCATCGCCGCCGACACGCCCCAGGATGGCGTCGCGCGGCGAGGCGTCGCGCAGGCGGCGGGCCACCCGGCGCAGGATCTCATCGCCTTCGGCGTGGCCATGCATGTCGTTGAACGCGCGGAAATCGTCGATGCCGAGCAGCAATAGCGCGCAGCGCGGGGAAGCCTCCGTGCGCAGGCGGTCCTCCAGCGTGTTCAAGAATGCCTGGCGCGACGCTACGCCCGTCAGCGGATCGACATCCGCGTTTGGCGGGGCGCCGGCCTTCGCCTCTGACCTGGCCACCATGCCTGCCCTGTTTGTGATTATCGACATCGGTCCGATCTGTCTATTTGGCAAGTGTGACTAAAACCAGGAAAAAATCAAGACAAGTTAAACGATATGTTGCGGCAGTATGTTGCAACGCGGGGAATACTATTACCTTCCGCGGGCGCCATTGAAATGGCCGGAACCTTACAGTACCCTACGCGGCTATAAACTGGCCGCTCACGCCCGGCCCGCGCCCACGCGCCAATTCCGCCGCGCCCGGCCGGTCAAGAAGCGCCCACCGACAAGAATAAGCAACGGGAAACCGCACCGTGACTCACTGGACCATCCGCACGCGCATTTTGGCAAGTTTTGCCTTCATCCTGGCAGTCATTTTACTCACGGCGGTGGTCGCCTATGACCGCCAGTCGGCCATCCAGACCCATGCGAATGCGCTGCGCGAAGATGCACTCCCGGGACTCTACTACAGCACCGCGATGCGCGGCGCGTGGGGTGAAACCTATGTGCTGGCCTGGCAGAACGTGACCGCGGCCAATGACGCCGAGCGCCGGCAGTACGCCGAGGCCAACGTGGCCTTGCACAAGCGGCTGGACGGCCTGGAGGCAAAGTACGCCGATTCGATCCGGCGCGCCGACGATCGCGAGCGCTTCGAGAAGTACCGGGAATTGCGCCGGCAATATAACGACATCTCGGCGTCGCTGTTCGCGGCGACCGGCGCGGAGGCCGCCGCCGCCGAGGCCAAGCTGCGCGGGCCGATCCACGCCGCCTGGAACGATGGCCGCGCGGCCCTGCAAATAATGTTGGAGGATAACAACAAAGTGGCCGAGGACGGCGCCGCCAGCATCAACCAGGCGGTGCAAACGGCCAAGATCAGCATCGAGGTTTCGCTGATTGCCGCCCTCCTGGAGTCGCTGGTGGCCGGCTACCTGCTGTTCCGCTCCATTACGGTGCCGATGCGCTCGATCGTCCAGCAACTCGGCAACATGCGCGGCGGCGACTTCCGGCAGCGCCTGTCGCTGAACCGCAAGGATGAATTCCTGGAAGTCGAGCAGGGCTTCAACCAGATGACCGGCGACCTCACCACGCTGGTCGGGCAAGCCCAGCGCTCGGCCATCCAGGTCACCACCTCGGTCAACGAGATCGCCGCCACCGCGCGCCAGCAGCAGGCCACCGCCACCGAAACCGCGGCCACCACCACCGAGATCGGCGCCACCTCGCGCGAGATCTCCGCCACCTCGCGCGACCTGGTCCGGACCATGACCGAAGTCTCCGGCGCCGCCGAGCAGACCGCGGGCCTGGCCGGCACCGGCCAGGCAAGCTTGTCGCGCATGGAAGCCACCATGCACCACGTGATGGAGGCCGCCGGCTCGGTCAATGCCAAGCTGGCCACCCTCAACGAGAAAGCAGGCAACATCAACCAGGTGGTCACCACCATCGCCAAGGTGGCGGACCAGACCAACCTGCTGTCGCTCAATGCCGCCATCGAAGCCGAGAAGGCGGGCGAGTACGGCCGTGGCTTCTCGGTGGTCGCAACCGAGATCCGCCGCCTGGCCGACCAGACCGCGGTGGCCACCTACGACATCGAGCAGATGGTGCGCGAGATCCAGTCGGCCGTGGCGGCGGGCGTGATGGGCATGGACAAGTTCTCCGAGGAAGTGCGGCGCGGCATGTCGGAGGTGACCCAGGTGGGCGACCAGCTCTCCCAGATCATCGGCCAGGTGCAGACGCTTGCGCCACGCGTGCAGATGGTCAACGAGGGCATGCAAGCCCAGGCCGGCGGCGCGGAACAGATCAACCAGGCCCTGATGCAGTTGTCCGAGGCCGCCCAGCAGACCGTGGAATCCCTGCGCCAGTCCAGCCAGGCGATCGACGAGCTGACGCTGGTCGCCAACGACCTGCGCACCGGCGTGTCGCGCTTCAAGGTTTGAGCGCGCCGGGCACCCACGCCACACCATGAAACTCTTCCTGCTCTTTCGCATCGGATCCGACCACTACGCGCTGGACGCGAACGAGATCGTCGAAGTGCTGCCGCTGACCACGCTCAAGCACCTGCCCGAGGCGCCCGCCTGGGTCAGCGGACTGCTGGCGCGTGACGGCCAGGTGGTGCCGGTCATCGACGTCAATGCGCTGGCCATCGGCACGCCGGTCGCCAGCCGGACCAGCACACGCACCGTACTGGTGCATTACCGCCGGCATGCGGAGGCGCCCGCGCGCCTGCTCGGGCTGCGGCTGGAGTACGCCACCGAGACGCTGCGCTGCGAGCCCGCCGAATTCGTCGACAGCGGCGTGGACGCCGCCCCGGCCCGCTACTTGGGGCCAGTGCGCAGCGGCAGCCAGGGGCTGGTGCAGTGGATCAAGATCGAGGCCCTGCTGCCCGACGACGTGCACGCAAAGCTGTTTCCCGATCTGCCGGCGGCCAAGGCCATGACCACATGACCTCCGCCGCCCATATCGAAGCGCTGCTCAAGGAACGCATCGGCCTGGACGCCGCCACCGTCGGACCTGGCATGGTCGAGCGCGCGGTGCGCGAGCGCCTGGCAGCCGCCGCGGCGCCCGACCATCACGCCTACTGGAACCTGCTGCACTCGCACCCGGACGAGCTGCAGTCGCTGATCGAAGCCGTGGTGGTCCCCGAGACCTGGTTCTTCCGCCATCGCGAGGCGCTGCTGGCGCTCGGCCGCTTTGCCGCCATGCGGGTCTTCGGCAATGATCGCGCACCGGACGGCGGCGCACCATTGCGCATCCTCAGCGCGCCCTGCTCGACCGGAGAAGAGCCCTATTCGATCGCCATGGCACTGCTCGACGCCGGCGTGCCAGAGCACCGCTTCCAGGTCGATGCCGTGGACGTCAGCGCCCGCTCGCTGGAGCGTGCGCGCATCGCGCAATACGGCACCAACTCCTTCCGGGGCACTCCGCTGGATTTCCGCGACCGGCATTTCACCGCCTGCGCGGGTGGCTATGCGCTCAAGGCCAACGTGCGCGGCAAGGTGCGGCTTGTGCACGGCAACCTGCTCGACCCGGGGCTGATGGCCAATGAGCCGCCCTACCACTTTGTGTTCTGCCGCAACCTCCTGATCTATTTCGATCCGCCGACCCAGCGCCGTTCGCTCAAGATGCTGGAACGGCTGAGCCGGCCGGATGCCACGCTCTTTGTCGGCCCCGCCGAGGCCAGCCTGCTCACGCGGCACGGCTTTGTCTCGGCTGGCGTGCCGCTCGCCTTTGCCTTCACCCGGCGCAGCGCGCACCACGCAGGCGGCGACGATCCGGCCATGCCGCTCTACCCAGCGCAGCCAGCGCACCCGATGCACGTGAGCGCGCCGGCCGGAGCCGCCCCGCGCCAGTGGCCGCAGCCACCGAGGCCGCCGGCCGCACGCGGCCAGGCGCGCCCAGCCGGCGTGCTGGCGCCCTTCGCACCGCCGCCTGCCGCCCCCGCGACCGACAAGGCGGCCGAGCGGGCCAAGGCCAGCGCCAACGCACTGTCCGGGATCTCCCGGCTCGCCGATCGGGGCGAACTGGCCGCCGCGGTAACGGCCTGCGTGGCGCACCTGGATGCGCAGGGCCCGTCGGCTGCCGGCTACTGCCTGCTGGGCGTGCTCTACGACGCCACCGGCCGCCCCTGCGACGCGCGCGAGGCCTATCGCCGCGCGCTGTACCCTCGACCCGGCTCACCAGGAGGCGCTCTACCATATGGCCGCCATCCTGGAAGCGCAAGGCGACGGCGCGGCCGCGGCCCGCTGAGAAACCGTGCACAACGCAAGACCCCGATCCGCCATGGCTGAGCCCGCATCGCATCCCCCGGCCCCGCGCCTGGCCTGCCGCTGGGCACGGGCACTGCCCCTGGCACGGTCGCCATCGACGATTGCTGGCGCCGCATCGGCGTGCTGGGAGATGGCAGTTGCCCGCTGCTGGCCACGCACATCCATTGCCGCAACTGCCCAACCTATTCGCGCGCGGCGCTCACGCTGCTCGACAACCTGCCCACCGGCGAAGTCAGCCTGCCGGATGGTCACGCCGTTCAGGCCAATGCGGCCGCGCGCGGGCCCGCCATGTCATACCTGGTGTTCCGCATCGGCGACGAATGGCTGGCGCTGCCCGCGGGCGCGCTGGCGCTGGTCACCGCGCCCTGCCCCGTGCACTCGCTGCCGCACCGCCGCCACGCCGCGGTGCTTGGCTTGGCCAGCGTGCGCGGCAACCTGCTGGTATGCATCTCGCTGGCACGGCTGCTCGGGCAGGACCCTGCCGCCGCCGCATCCAACGCCACACTCAACGCCGCCGCCAATGCCAAGGGCAGCGCCGGGCATGGCGCCCGCCTGCTGGTGCTGGGCCAGGGCCGCACCGCCATCGCGCTGCCGGTGGATGAGGTCACCGGCATCGAACGGGTCGCCGAAGCCGACCTGCTGCCTTTGCCGACCACCTTGTCGCGCGCCTCGGCACACTACACCCGAGCCCTCTTGAAAAGCGGCGCACGCACGGTAGGCTTGCTCGACCCGGCCCTGCTGCAACAAGCCTTGAAGCGGAGCCTGGCATGAACCCCGATCAGTTGCGCGACGCCTCCCTGCTTGAGCTGTTCGCGCTGGAAGCGCAATCGCAGGCCGAAATCCTCAATACCGGCCTGCTGGCGCTGGAGCGCGATCCCGCCGCGGCCGAGCAGCTCGAGGCGTGCATGCGCGCCGCCCATTCGCTCAAGGGCGCCGCGCGCATCGTCGGCCTGGATGGCGGCGTGCGCGTGGCCCACGTGATGGAAGACTGCCTGGTGGCCGCCCAACGCGGCGAGCTGCTGCTGCGGCCGGTGCATATCGACACCCTGCTGCATGGCACCGACCTGCTGCTGCGCCTGGGCAGCCCGCCCGGCGGCGACCTGGACTGGGCCGACCAGGCCGGCAAGGCCGAGGTCGATGCGCTGGTGCTCCGCATGGGCGCGCTGCTGGCCGGCGAGGAGGTGGAATCCGACAACTGGGCCGTGGGTCACGCCCCATCGGCGGCGCCGCCAGGCAACGCACCGCAGACCGCACCAGAGGCCGCGGCGACAGACACCATCGCCCCTGCGCCACCCGAAGGCCCCGCGGCCGGCGCGGTCCTTGGTGCCGGCGTGGCCACGGCACCGGCCACGTTCCCGCCCGGCGAAGCACCCCGCCAGCCGGAAGTCCAGGAGCGCATGCTGCGCGTCAGCGCCGATACGCTCGACCAGTTGCTGGCGCTGTCCGGCGCGGCGATGGTGGAGACGCACTGGCTCAAGCCTTCGGCGGCGCCTTGCAGCAAACCCGGCGCGTACAGATGCGCGCCCTGCAGGCGCTCGACGCCCTGCAGGTAACGCTCGCGGCCAGCGCGGCCGATCCCGCCGCCCACGCCGCGCTGGGCGAAGCGCAGCGCCTGTTGGCCGAAAGCCACCAGCAGCTCTCGCAACGGGTCTCGGAACTGGAGCAGTATGACCACCGCACCGGCCAGCTTTCCCGCACCAGCTCTATGACCGGGCGCTGGCCAGCCGCATGCGGCCCCTCGCCGACGGCCTCACCGGCTACTCGCGCATGGTGCGCGACCTGGGGCGCTCGCTGGGCAAGGCAGTGCACCTCGAACTGGTCGGCGAGAGCACCAAGGTCGACCGCGACATCCTGGAG
>NZ_AHJE01000014.1 GCF_000243095.1 Cupriavidus basilensis OR16
GTGTGGCCGTCATGGCCGCAGGCGTGCATGCGGCCTGCCAGCTGGCTGGCATAGGGCAGGCCGGTGCGCTCCTGCAGCGGCAGCGCGTCCATGTCGGCACGGATGCCGATGCTGCGCGCGCCGTTGCCCACCTTCAACTGCGCTACCAGCCCGTGGCCGCCCACGGTATGCACGCTATAGCCCCATTCGCGCAGCAGCGCGGCGGCCATCTCGGCGGTGCGCGGCACGTCGGCGCCAAGCTCCGGGTGGGCGTGGATGCGGTGGCGCAGTTCGGCGAAGCGTCCGGCGGATTCGGTCAGCGCCGGCGGGATGTTGCCTGGGTTCTGGGTCATGGCTGTAGGGTGTGGGTGGTGTGGGTCGTGCGGGTTGTGTGTTCGAACGGGATGGTTCTTGCGCCGCGCATCAGTCGCGGCCGGGGTGGCTGGGGAACAGCGCCAGCGCGGTCAGGCTGATGCAGGAGGCTGCTATCAGGTACCCGGCAGGCGCCATGTTGCTGCTCGTGGCGCTGATCAGCCAGGTCACGATCAGCGGGGCAAAGCCGCCGAAGATGGTCACGGCGAAGTTGTAGGCGAGCGACAGGCCGGTGGAGCGGACCTCGGTGGGGAACTGCTCGGCCAGCACGGCCGGCGCCGGGCCGGTGAAGGCCGCCAGCAGGATGCCCAGGATCACCTGGACCATCAGCAGGGTCTGGGTGGTCGGCGAGACGTTGAGCCAGTGGAACAGCGGGTAGGCCAGCACGCCGATGATCAGCGCCACGGTGCCCAGCATGCGCTTGCGGCCCACGCGGTCGGACAGCATGCCCATCAGCGGGCACAGCACCAGGATGATGGCGCCGCACAGCGCGGTCGACTGGAAGGTTGCGCCCAGCGGCAGGCCGAGCTGCTGCTTGGCGTACGACGGCATGTAGAACACCAGCACATAGGTGCAGACCGTCCACAGGATGGTGACACCCAGGCCGGCCAGCACTTCACGTGGATGGTCGCGCAGCACCTGCGTGAGCGGCGAAAACTTTACCTTGCTGGCAGCGCGCTCGGCGCGGCGGGCTTCGAACGCGGGCGGCTCCTCCAGGTGCGAGCGGATATACATCCCGACCGGGCCGATCAGGAGGCCAAACAGGAACGGGATGCGCCAGCCCCAGGCGTCGATCTGCTCTGGCTCCAGGCCATTGATCACCAGCGCGCCCATGGCGGCGCCCAGCATGAAGGAAATACCCTGGCTGGCCTGCTGCCAGCTAGCGTAGGCGCCACGCTCCTCGTCGGGCGCGTGCTCGATCAGGAAGGCGGTGGCGCCGCCAACCTCGCCGCCGGCCGAGAAACCCTGGATCAGCCGGGCCACCACGATCAGCGCCGGTGCCCACAGGCCGATCGACGAATAAGTGGGGGCCAGGCCGATGATGGCGGTGCCGAGCGCCATCATCAGGATGGTGAGGGTCAGCGCCGCCTTGCGCCCGACGCGGTCGGCGTAGACGCCGAGCACGATGGCGCCAACCGGGCGCATGAAGAAGCCCACGCCGAAGGTGGCGACGGTCAGCAGGAAGGACGTGAGGTCATTGCCGGTGGGGAAGAACAGCTTGGCGATGATCAGCGCGAAGAAGCTGTAGACGGTGAAGTCGAACCACTCCAGGCCGTTGCCAATGGTGGCGGCGAGGATGGCCTTTCGTCGTTGGGCTTTGGATATTTCGTGGACTTGAGGTATTGCAGCGTTGGCTTGCATATGGCGTTTGATGCGGTGAGAAATCGGCGGGAGGCCTGCCCCGAAACCGGGCATGCGCTCTGGAAGGCAGAATAGTAAGCGATTCTTTAATTGGCCAGCAGGATGGCGGCGGGTGGCGTCAGGAGCTCACGGGCCGAAGGGGCTGAACTGGCGGCCAGCGGCCCGCGCAATGTTCCACGTGAAGCAACCATGCGCGGTACCGGGAAGCTAGGGCTGGCTGGCGTGATGCTGGGGCGCGCTACGCGCGTCGGGCGCCTCGCCCGGGCCCGCTTCTGGTTGCGGCGCTGGCGCATCCGGCCGCTGGCGCGTGAGCCAGAGCCATAGGGCGCTGCCGACCCAGCCGGCCACGAAGACGGAATCGCCGACGTGGTTGAGCAGCGCCGGGGCGCCTGGCGCGTTGAACGCATCGGCCAGCAGGGGGGCGGGAAGGCGGGCGGCGATCCATAGGAGCACAGCCGGTCCGCTTGCATACACGCCTGGCTGCCACCAGTTTGCATGGGGCAGCAAGGGCCTGTGGGCTGTGCGCTTGACCACGGTGTTCTCCAACCTGACACGCTTCATGGCGCGTCGTATCCAGTGATACGGGCCATTTTTCCCGGACCCGCGCGGACAACGCATTGCGCCACGCAAAGCTGGACCGGACCCCGTGCTGGAATCATAAGCCGATTGCCCACCGTGTGTCTGAATCTTTAAAGCGTTGTGTGGTGCACCCCACGCTCGCACGGCGGGCGGGGTGGGCATGTGGTGGCGGCAAGTGCCGTGGAGCGGTATGAATTCAAGTTTTTTGATGGAGGTATCCGCAAATGGGTGGCGCTGGGGCTGGGCAGTTTCGTCAAACTGAACACCGCTATCAAAAGGATTTGAAGGCCGCCATCATGCTCCCCGCCATCTACATCTCCCACGGTTCGCCCATGCTTGCCCTCGAACCGGGCTCGAGCGGCGCCGCCTTCGACGCCCTTGGCGAAGTCCTGCGGGCGCGCAAGCCGCGCGCCGTGCTGATCATCTCGGCGCACTGGATCTACAGCACCCTGGTGGTCGGCACCCGCGAGCGGCAGGAGGCCTGGCACGACTTCGGCGGCTTCCCGCGCGCGCTCTACGAACTGCGCTACGACGCCCCCGGCTCGCCAGCGCTGGCCGATCGTGTCAAGGCGCTGGTCGAGGCCGCGCAAGTCCCTGGCGCCGCGGTGGTGCTGCAGGACGACGAGCGCCCGCTGGATCATGGCGCCTGGATGCCGATGCGGCACTTCTTCCCGGATGCCGACGTCCCGGTGGTGCAACTGGCCCTGAATCCGTATCTCCCTCCTGCGGCCCAGATCGAGATCGGCCGGGCGCTTGCGCCGCTGCGTGACGAGGGCGTGCTGGTACTGGGCTCGGGCAGCTTCACCCATAACCTGCAGGAAGTCTTTGGCGCCGGCGGCCGGCGCGAGCAGCACGGCTCGCCCGTCGAGCCGTATGTGGAGGCGTTTCGCGGCTGGATGATCGACGCGCTGGACAAGGCGCTCGCCACCGGCGACACCGCGCGCATCGCAGACTACCGGGCGCTGGCGCCGTACGCGCGCCGCGCCCATCCCGCCGACGAGCATTTGCTGCCATTTTTCGTGGCGCTGGGCGCGGCGCTGGGTCCGCACGAAGGCGTGCCCGCCGAGCGGGCGCCGGCTGGCGTGGCACGCGTGGCCGATGACGTCACTTACGGCGTGCTGGCGATGGATACGTTCGTATTCGAAGGGGTAGGCACGCACCACGCCCCGGCCTTGAGCGAGGCAGCCTGAGCCCGCCAGGGGGTCAGGCCTTGCGGGCCGAGAGGTAAGGGCGCGCCAGCCGCGCGCCCGCCACGGCGATCCAGCCCATGGTGAGGGCAACCACGCCCAGGCCGTATTGCAGGCTGGTGGCATGGGCCACGCCGCCAATCATCACCGGCCCCATCAGCAAGCCGATATAGGCAAAGCGTGCCACGCGCGAGATGGCCTCCGCCGGCGCCACGCCCGGCAAGCGCGACGCCGCGACAAAGAAGATCGGCACCATGTTCGCCGTGCCCAGGCCCATCAGCGTAAAGCCGGCCAGCGTCGCCGCCGGGGCCGGCCACAACAGCGACAGCAGGATCCCCGCGAACGCCATCCAGGCGCTGCCGCCGAGCAGGCGCGCATCCGACCAGCGGGCGCGCAGCCGGTCGCCGCCAAAGCGGCCACAGGCCATGCCACCCGAGAAGGCGGCGTAGCCGGCGCTGATCCAGGCGTGCGGCGCCTGCGCCACTTCGCGCATGTAGACGCTGGACCAGTCGTACATCGCTCCTTCGCCGACCAGGCCCAGGAACGCCATCAGGCCCAGCAGCCAGAGCGCGCGCACCGCATGCGCGCGGTGGTGGGCGCTGGGCTGTTGCACGGGGTGGTCCTCCAGCAGCCAGGGCGCCACGCCGGCCGTGACCGCCGCGGTCAGCGCCGCCATGCCGATGGCGTGCGCCAGCGGCGGCACGCCCAGCCCCAGCAGCACGCCGCCAACCGCCGCCCCCGTCATCCCGCCCAGGCTGAACATGCCGTGCAGCGCCGACATGATGGGCCGCGCGCGGCTGGCCTCCACCGTGGCGGCCTGCGCGTTCATGCCGACGTCGAAGGCCGCGTTGGCCATGCCGAAGGCGATCAGGGCCGGGATCAGCAAGGCAAACTCCGGCATCGCCAGGATGGTGACGGTAGCCAGCGCGTAGACCAGCCCGCTGCGCCGGCAAGCGGCCGCGCTGCCCACGCGTCCCACCCAGCGCCCCACCGGCCCCATGGCTGCGATGGCGCCCGCGGCCACGGCCAGCATGGCCAGCGACAGCACCGCATCCGACAGGCCGAAGCGCGCCTTGATGGTCGGGATATGCACGCCCCAAGTGGCAAAAGTGGCGCCATTGACAAAAAACAGCGCCATGGTGGCGCGCGCGGCATGCTCCACGCGCCGCGCGCTGAGCGGGGCGGCGGGCGTTGCGCTGGAGGGCGAGGGTGGCTGGGTCAGGTTGCTGGAAGCGGAATCGGGCATAAGGGCGGCGGGCACGGCCAGCCGCGCCGGACGGCGCGGGGCGTGCCCAGGCGGGCGCTGCAGGGTAATCGAGCCCTGCATGGTCGCACATCGGTGCGTCCGGCGAGTGACCGGCACGTGACCGGCGGCGATGCCGGCCCGCCTGTGCGGGCCCCGGGGCGCGCTGGCGCGGCTACGCCGCCGCCGCGTGGGTGGCCGGGCGCAGCAGCCCGCGCCGGTGCAAGGCAAAACCGAAGGCGGCCAGCGCCATCAGCGCCAGCGCCACCATCACCCATAGCATCAGCCAGTAGCCGCCGGCGGCGCGCCACAGCAGCGCGCCCAGCCAGGGCGCGGCCGCTTGCATCAGCAGCACCGGCGTCATCATCAGGCCGTTGAGCGTGGCGTAATGATGGCGCGAGATCAGCTCCGGCATGGCCATGGCGCGCAGCATGGTGTTGATGCCGTTGGCGCAACCGTACAGCACCGCCGCCAGCATCAGCCATTTGCCGTAGCCCAGCGCAAAGCACAGCAGGCCCACGCTCATCACCCCATACACCGGCAGCGACAGCCGCAGCGGGTGGCGCACGGGAAAACGCGTCATCACCAGGCGGCCGACCACCTGCGCCGGGCCGATCAGCGCCGCCACCACCAGTTGCTCGCCCAGCGGCAGGCCCTTCTCGGTCAACATCGGGATCAGGTGGGCACCCAGCAGCGAGGCGATCACCGCCAGGGCGGTGAAGGCCAGCACCACCGCCCAGAACACCGGCTGGCGCAAGGCGAGCCGGGCAATGCCGGGCTGCGCCGCATCCGCCAGCGGGGCCGGCGCGGGCGCGCCCGTGTATGTGGCATGGGGCGCGTAGCGCAGGCGGGCGTGCAAGGGCGCGCACACGAAGAGGTTGAGCGCGGCGAAGCACAACAGCGTCTCGCGCCAGCCCAGGTGCAGCACCAGCCATTGCGCCAGCGGCACGAAGATGGTGCTGGCAAAGCCGGCCATCAGCGTCACCGTGACGATGGACTTCTGGTAGCCGTCGCCAAACGCCTGGCGCAGCACGACGAAGGCGGGCTCGTAGAGCGTGGTTGCCATGGCCAGCCCGATCGGTATCCACATCAGCAGGAAGGTCGCCTGGTTCGGGCTCCACGCCCATAGCAGCAGGCCCGAGCCGGCCAGCATGGAGCCCGTGGTCATCACGGCCCGCGCCGGCACGCGGTCGAGCAGGCGGCCCACCGCGAACGAGCACATCGCCCAGACCAGCAGGCCAAGCGAATAGCCGCCGGCAAGGAAGGGTTTGGAGTAGCCCAAGGTCGCGCTCATCGGCCCGATAAACACGGTAAAGGCGAAGTACAGCGTGCCCCAGGAAATCGTTTCGGTGATGCCGAGGGTCCAGACCAGCTGGCGTGGCGAGATGGCGCGTGGGCCGGGAGGGGCGTCTTGTCGTGTCATGGCGCGCCTGGACGCGGTATGTAGCGCCGTGCAATGGCCGCCGTGAGCAAGCGGATGGCGCGATTGGCGGCGAGGGGCTGAGCGGGAATTGTAGCGGGCATCCAGGCGGAATGCCCACCTTGCATCACATAATTTGGGCGAGATTACATGCCCGTGGGCGGCCCCTTGAGCTCCACCACATTGCCGTCCGGGTCGTGGATGTAGATCGACGGGCCTTTGCCCTCGGCGCCAAAGCGCATCTCCACCGGGCCCGGCTCCACGCGGTGCGCGCGCAGGTGGGCGGCGATCGCATCGGCATCGAAAGGATCGAGGCGCAGGCAGAAGTGGTCGAGGTTGCGGCCTTCCTTACCCGGCCCGGCGCCGCCGGCGCGGCCCAGCGGGCCATCCAGCGCCACCAGGTCGATCAGCCCGCTGCCCGCGCGCAACTGGATCAAGCCGAACTCCGCCTGCACGCGTTCGACGCTGCAGCCCAGCACGTCCACATAGAAACGCATGAGCCCCGTCACGTTGCCGGTACGCAGGACGAGGTGATCGATGCCCAGGAGGCGGAACATGGCGCTAGCTCCCTGCGTTACCTGCCTGGATATCCGGAATCAGCCGCTTGCCCAGGCTGACCGCCTCGTCCTGCGCGTACCCGAGGCTGCGGTAAAAGTCGATGACCGTGCTGTTGCCGGTGCGCACCAGCAGGTTGATCTTGGGGCAGCCCCGCTCGACCAGCAACTGCTCGGCGTGCGCCATCAGGCGGCGGCCGTGGTCGCGGCGCTGGTGATCCGGGTGCACCGCCAGATAGTAGACCCAGCCGCGATGGCCGTCGAAGCCGACCATGGCCGATGCGATCGGGCGGCCATCCACCTCGCCCACCAGGAACAGTTCGGGCTGCTCGGTGAGCTTGCGGGCGATGTCCTTCTTCGGGTCGTTCCACGGCCGGGTCAGGCCGCAGGCTTGCCAGAGGTCGATGATGGCGGCTTCGTCGGCGGCCAGGTAGGGGCGGATCTGCATGCGGATTGATGCGCCGCGGCATGCGGCGGCAATGTTAAGTCCTTGACAGTGTAGCCGCCAATCCTGTGCCAGAATCGTTATTCAATCGTTGTACATCCCCCCTTAAAACAAGCAGGATCATCCTGCACGGAGACCCCACGATGAGCGACACGACCACGCACGCCCGCGCCACCTTCAGCCACATGGAACAAGGCACGCGCGAGGACTGGGCGGCGATATCCGCCGAGTTCATGCCCTTCGCGCAGGCGCTGGCCGACCGCGTGCTTGATCACCTCCGGCTGCTCGACGGCGACTGCGGCGGTTTTCCCATCGACCGCCTGACCCACTGCCTGCAGACCGCCACGCTCGCTCATCGCGACGGGCGCGACGAGGAGTACGTGGTGTGCGCCCTGTTGCACGATATCGGCGACACGCTCGGCAGCTTCAACCATCCCGACATCGCCGCCGCCATCCTCAAGCCCTTCGTCAGCCCGGAGAACCTGTGGATGGTGGAGAAGCATGGCGTGTTCCAGGGCTACTATTTCTTCCATCACCTGGGTCTGGAGCGCAACCTGCGCGAGCAATTCCGCGACCAGCCCGCGCTGTTCGAACGCACCGCGGAGTTCTGCGCCAAGTACGACGGCGCGGCCTTCATGCAGGACTACGACACGCTGCCGTTGTCTTTCTTCGAGCCGATGGTGCGGCGCGTGTTCGCGCGCCCGCGCAACTCGATGTACGTGAAGGAGAACGAAAGCACGCTGGCGCAGCCGGCCTGAGGCTGGCTGACGTTGCCTGCCCGAAATCGCATTTCTGTCTTGACGGAAATTACCGAACAGATAAACTGTCAGGCATGGAACTTCAACCGGTCGCACAACGCTTCGTCCTGCACTGGGGCGAGATGGGCTCTAAGTGGGGCGTGAATCGCACTGTCGCGCAGATTCATGCACTGCTATTCCTTGCCGAGCACCCGCTGCCGGCCGAGGAGATCGCCGACACGCTCAACGTCGCGCGCTCCAACGTCAGCAACAGCCTCAAGGAACTGCAGAACTGGAAGCTGATCCGCACCGTGCACATGATGGGCGACCGGCGCGATCACTTCGAGACCATCACCGAGGTGTGGGACCTGTTCCGCACCGTGGTGCGTGAGCGCAAGCAGCGCGAGTTCGATCCCACCATCGACGCCTTGCACGAGTGCGTGAACAATCCCGCGTTCGCCAAGGAGAGCAAGGAGGTGCAAAAGCGCATCATCGCCACCTTGCAACTGATGGAAACGCTCGGCAGCTGGGGCGACGAAATGTTGCGCCTCTCGCCCGATACCCTGGTCAAGGTGATGAAGCTCGGTGCGCGCATCCAGAAGCTGGTGCGTGGCGACCAGCGTGCCCGCGAAGCCGGCAAGTAGCACAGGCACGAAAAGCAGGCCGCCGCGGTGGCCACTTTTTTTGACCTGATATTTCTCTTAAGACAGAAATTAATGTAAATAAGGATGCTTGAGATGGATCCTACCAGCGGCACGCTCCATACCGTCATCCTCAACCTGCTGATCGTGCAGGGATTGATGGGTGCCTTCGACACCGTCTGGCATCACGAACTGCGCTGCGCCTTGCCGCAGCAGCACAACGCCGCACCGGAGCTGCGCCTGCATGCGATCCGCGCGGTGCTGTACGGCGTGCTGTTCGCCGGCCTGGCCTGGTTTGCCTGGGGCGGCGCCTGGCTGGTGCCGCTATGGTCCATCGTCGCCATCGAGATCCTGCTGACGCTGCGCGACTTCGTGGTGGAAGACCAGACCCGCAGCCTGCCGCCGAGCGAGCGGGTGACGCATACCGTGCTGGCCATCAACGGCGGCGTGATCTTTGGCCTCCTGGCCTGGCATTCGCAAGCCTGGTGGCAACTGCCATCGGGCCTGCACTTCAATCCGCAAGGCTGGCAAAGCTGGGTGCTGAGCGTATTCGCGCTGGGCGTGGCCGCATCCGGTGTGCGCGATGCGCTGGCGTGCCGCGCGCTGGCAGCCCGCGCTGGCACCACGCCGTCGTTCGATTTCACCGGCGCCGATCCGGCCCGCCGCGCGCAATCCTTCCTGCTGACCGGCGGCACCGGCTTTATCGGCCAGGCGCTGGTGCGCGCGTTACTGGCCGATGGCCATCGCGTGACGATCTGGGCGCGCAACCCGCGCGTGGCGGCACAGTTGTTCGACGGCCGCGCCGCTTGTGTCGGCTCGCTGGCGGAGATCGACCCGGCCGTGCGCTTCGATGTGGTGGTCAACCTTGCCGGCGCGCCCATCCTCGGCCCGCGCTGGAGCGCCGCGCGCAAGCGTAGCCTGGTGGAAAGCCGCGTCGGCACCACGCGCGCGCTTGCCGCGTGGCTGGCGGGGGCCGCGCACCGGCCGCGCTTGCTGATCAACGGCTCGGCGGTGGGCTACTACGGCATCCAGGCCGACGACGACCTGAGCCAGCGTACCGAGGCCAGCGCGCCGCAGGACATCTTTGCCTCGCGCTTGTGCCAGCAGTGGGAAGACGCGGCGCGCGCCGTGACGCCGCTCGGCATCCCGCTAGCCATCCTGCGCCTCGGCGTGGTCTATGGCCATCAAGGCGCGCTGCCTGCCATGCTGATGCCGGTGTGGCTCGGCTTCGGCGGCCCGATGGGGAGCGGCCGGCAAGCGCAGAGCTGGGTACACATCGACGACGTGCTCGGCGTGATCGCCTGGCTGTGCCGGGGCGACGCCATGGCACCCGCTCCGGCGGCAGTCGCCACCTACAACCTGGTCGCGCCGGATACCCCGAGCCAGGCCGGCTTCGTGCGCGCGGCGGCTGCGCTGCTGTGCCGGCCAGCCTTCATGCCCACGCCCGCATGGCCGATGCGGCTGGCTTTGGGCGAGCAGGCCACGCTGCTGCTCGATGGCCTGCGCGTGGCGCCGGCGCGCCTGCAGCAAGAAGGCTATGCGTTCCGCTTCCCGACCCTGCAACTGGCGTTGGAGGACCTGCTCGGCAACGGGCGAGCACGCGCATGAACACGCTAGCCGCGCATGGCATGGACGCTGGCCCGCAAAGCCTGTACGGGACCATGCTGGGCGCCGCCCTTGCCAGCCTGCCGCCGGTGTTGCAGCGCGTGCATCGTGCCGAGGGCGCGCACCTGCGCGGCACGCTGCGCGTGCGCTGGAGCACGCGGCGCTGGCTGCACGCGCTGATGCGGCTGTCGGCGCTGCCCCGGCCCGCGGCAGCGGCGGCGTGCCTTGTGACCATCTCGCCAGAGCCCGCCGGCGAGCGCTGGCACCGCAGCATCGGCGGCCATATCGTGGCGAGCCGCATGCGGCTCGCGCGGGCCGGGCAGGTGACGGAGCGCATGGGGCCGCTGGCCATCGCGCTGGCAACGCGTGTCGATGGCAACGGCCGGCTGTGGCAGGCCAGCCGCGGCGTCAGCCTGTTCGGCCTGACCGTGCCATGGCTGCACGTGCTGGCCAGCGAACGCGCACTGGATGCGGACCGCCATCGCTGCGACGTGCGCATATGGGCGCCCCGCCTGGGCTATCTGCTGCGCTACGACGGGGTGCTGACCATCCGCGAACCCGAACCTGAAGCCGATACTCACCTGGAGAACGTGGAATGAAGTCCAATCCAACCATCGGGCGCAACGCGTCCGTCAGCCTGCCTCTCGTACCGGCGTGGATGCCCGCCGTACTACGGCTGGCAGCGCTCTATAACCTGCTTTATGCGATTGCACTGAGCCTGTGGCCGTCGCAGATCTTCGACTGGCTGGGCATGCCGGCCACGCCCGACGCCATGATCCGCTGCATCGGCATGATGGTCGGCGTCTACGCGCTGGGTTACTGGATCGCGGCGCAGGACATGCTGCGCTACTGGCCGCTGGTGGTGGTGGGCCTGGTGGGCAAGACGCTGGGGCCGCTGGGCTTCCTGCATGGCGCGCTGACCGGCGTGTTCGAATGGCGCAGCGGCTTGTTCGTGCTGTGCAGCGACCTGATCTGGTGGGTGCCGTTCTGGGGGATGACCCTGTTCGCGTTGAAGCATCGGGACCGCTGATGTCGTTGCGTCAGAATCGGCCGGACGGGTGACGAGGCAATGCCGAGCCTTGTTGGCTTCACGCACGCCGGACGCTTCGTCGTCCCGCCTATGCCCATTCCCCGAGCCAAATCAGAAATTTCCCAACCAACACCCGTTCCGTATTGATTAAAGATTGAGGCACTCCAAATTTCACTCATAGGAGGTGCACTCAGATGGCGCTACCCAATACGCCCTTTCACCCACGCGGGCACGTTCTGCATACCCGGCCGGCCCTGTTCGTGCTGGTCAACTACGCGCCGGGGGAAGGCCAGCCGAACTGGTGCAATGCCTCGTGCGAATTCGTGGAGGAGGGCGATGCCGATGCCGGCTCGGCACTGGCCGTCCATATCTCGCCTTTCGATGCACTGCTGAACGCCGCGTTCGTGTCTAGCCCGGGCAAGCCGTACCACGTCGTGCATGCGGCGGCTTTCGATCCCCGGACGCTGATCCGGGATAGCGGCGGAACTGATCCGGGATAGCGGCGGAAAGCTCCATATCAACCTGCACTGTGGCTGGGCCGCAAGCGATGGGCGGATCGTGGTCCGGCGCAGAGGAGCGCTCGCCAGCGTCTGCATTGTGCAGACCGAAGAGATACCGGAAGCGCGGCGCGATGCCATCGACCTCGAGATCGACCAGCACGGCATTGCCAAGTACGAGCGCCTGCGCGAACACGCCGGGCTGTTCGCGCACGCGGATTCGCATTGCCTGCCGGAAACCTGGACGGAACAGCAACGGCATCATGCCGTGGCGTTGGCCATACAGCGCATGCCTGGCGTGGTCCCCGTAGAGGCGCAGATCAACCAGGTTGCCCTCTACGACCCCGAAGCCGCGCAATGGCACTTCGTGCCCATCGAGGTTTTCTTCGGAGAACCGGTCCGCAAGGTGAATGCCTGAACGGCCGGCTTCAGGTTGATGACACCAGCCACGCCGGAAACAGGAAGACCCCACATTGCCAAAAAAGTGTGGGGTCCGACAGCAACCGAAGCGCCCCCTCGCGGCAGCGCTCCGTTCAGCCTAAAACTCAAGCCACCTGCTGCGCCGTCTCCGGATGCCGGAACTGCTCCAGCAGCGCGGCCCAGCGCGTGCGCGCCTTCGCCAGGTTGTCGTCCTTGACATGCCCGAAGCCGCGAATGTCGTCGGGCAGGCTGGCCAGCGTGATTGCGGTTGCGTGGTTGGCCGCGCTCAAACCACGCGTCAGCTCGTCCAGCAACGCACGATACTCGCCGATCAGCGCGCGTTCGGTGCGGCGCTCGGCAGTTTTGCCGAACACATCGAACATGCCGCCGCGCAGGCCCTTGAGCTTGGCCAGCACGCCGAAGAGCTTCATCGTGGACGGGCCGAAGCGGCGCTTCACCAGGTGGCCCTTCTCATCGCGCTTGGCCATCAGCGGTGGCGCCAGCCAGAAATTGAGCTGGTAGTCGCGGCCGGGCTCGCCTTCGAACTGGTTGCGCAGCTTGTCGAGGAAGACCGGGTCGGTATAGAGCCGCGCGACTTCGTACTCGTCCTTGTAGGCCATCAGCTTGGCGCACGTGCTCCGGGTCGTGCGCCATGTGGCGGCCCCAGTCGAAGGCGGCCTTGTTCTTTTCCACGGCAGTGCCGTTGAGTTCGATGGCGCGCACCAGCGCGTCCAGCGATAGCGGCAGCCAGCCTTTTTGCCAGGCATAGCCCAGCACCAGCGGGTTGGTGAAGATGGCGTCGCCGATCAGCGCCACGGCCAGGCCGCTGGCGTTGATGAAGTCGCAGGCTTCGCCAACCGCATTGCGTATGTCCTGTTCCGCCGACAGGCCGGGGAACTGCCACTTGGGGTTCTTGATGAACTCCGCGGTGGGTGTCTGCGCGGTGTTGACGATGGCGCGCGTGCGGCCTACCTGGGTCTTGGAGATGACATCGTCGGTGGCGCTGACGATGGCATCGCAGCCAATCACCAGGTCGGCTTCACCCATGGCGATGCGGGTGGCGTGCAGCAGGCCGGCCATGTCGAGCACGGTTACGCCCTTGTTTTCCAGGTGTGCCGCCATGCCGAGCAGGCCGCCGATGGTGACCACGCCGGTGCCGCCCACGCCCGTGACCAGCACGCCGTAGGGATGCTCAAGCCCGGGGAGCGCCGGTTGCGGCAACGGCGGCAGGTTGTCCATCGACACGCCGTGGCGCTCGGGCTTCTTGACCTGCGCGCCTTCGGCCGTGATGAAGCTCGGGCAGAAGCCGTTGACGCAGGAGAAGTCCTTGTTGCACGACGACTGGTTGATCTGGCGCTTGGTGCCGAGCTCCGTTTCCAGCGGTTCGACCGACAGGCAGTTCGACTTCACCGAGCAATCGCCGCAGCCTTCGCAGACCGCGTCGTTGATGAAGGCGCGCTTGGCCGGATCGGGATAGGTGCCGCGCTTGCGGCGCCGGCGCTTTTCGGTGGCGCAGGTCTGGTCATAGATGAGGATGGTGGCGCCGGGCACCTCGCGCAGCTCGCGCTGGATCTTGTCGAGCTCGTCGCGGTGGTGCACTTCCACGCCTTGCGGCAGCTTGATGGCGGCACTGTACTTTTCCGGCTCGTCGGTGACGACGACGATCTTCTTCGCGCCTTCGGCCGCCATCTGGAAGGCCACGTCCTGCACCGACAGCTTGCCGTCGATCGGCTGGCCGCCGGTCATGGCGACCGCATCGTTGTAGAGGATCTTGTAGGTGATGTTGACGCCCGCCGCAATGGATGCGCGGATCGCCAGCAGGCCGGAGTGGAAATAGGTGCCGTCGCCCAGGTTGGCGAACACGTGCTTGTCGCCGGCGAAGGGCGCCTGCCCGATCCATGCCACGCCTTCGCCGCCCATCTGGCTGAAGGTGCTGGTGCTGCGGTCCATCCACACCGTCATGTAGTGGCAGCCGATACCGGCCAGCGCGCGCGAGCCTTCGGGCACGTTGGTCGACGTATTGTGCGGGCATCCCGAGCAGAACCAGGGCTTGCGCTCGGCCGCCACGCGCGGCACGGCCATGGCTTTTTCCTTGGCCTCGATCACCGCGATGCGCGCGGCGATGCGCGCGCGCACGTCGGACGGCAGCTCGAACTTCTCTAGCCGCGTGGCGATGGCGCGGGCGATGATGGCGGGCGACAGTTCATAGTGCGCCGGCAGCAGCCAGTTGCTTTGCGGGATCGACCATTCGCCGCCCGCGTTGTCTTTTTCGTCGAACTTGCCGTAGACCTTGGGGCGCACATCGTCGCGCCAGTTGTAGAGCTCTTCCTTGAGCGCGTACTCCATGATCTGGCGCTTTTCCTCGACCACCAGGATTTCCTGCAGGCCTTCGGCAAAGGCGCGCGCGCCGTGCGCTTCCAGCGGCCACACGCAGCCCACCTTGTACAGGCGGATGCCGATGCGCGCGCAGGTCTCATCGTCCAGGCCCAGGTTGGCCAGCGCCTGGCGCGTGTCGAGGTAAGCCTTGCCGCCGGTCATGATGCCGAAGCGCGCATGCGGCGAATCGATCTCGATGCGGTCGATCTTGTTGGCGCGCACGTAGGCAAGGCCCGCGTACCACTTGTAGTCCAGCAGGCGCGCTTCCTGTTCCAGCGGCGGATCGGGCCAGCGGATATTGAGGCCGCCCGGCGGCAGGATGAAATCCTCCGGCAGCACGATTTCCACGCGGTGCGGATCCAGTTCCACCGAGGCCGACGACTCCACCACGTCGGTCACGCACTTCATCGACACCCACAGGCCCGAGTAGCGGCTCATGGCCCAGGCGTGCAGGCCGTAGTCGAGGTATTCCTGGACGTTCGAGGGGTAGAGCACCGGCAGGCCGCAAGCCTTGAAGATGTGCTCGGACTGGTGCGCCAGCGTGGACGATTTGGCCGCGTGGTCGTCGCCCGCCAGCACCAGCACGCCGCCGTGCTTCGAGGAGCCGGCGGAGTTGGCGTGCTTGAAGACGTCGCTGGTGCGGTCTACGCCCGGACCTTTGCCGTACCACATGCCGAACACGCCTTCGAACTTGGCATCCGGGTACATATTGACCTGCTGCGAGCCCCATACGGAAGTGGCCGCCAGATCCTCGTTCAATCCCGCCTGGAACACGATGTCGTGCGCGGCCAGGTGCTGCTTGGCCTTCCACAGCGACTGGTCCAGCGCGCCCAGCGGCGAGCCGCGATAGCCGGAGATAAAGCCAGCGGTGTTCAGGCCGGCGGCGCGGTCGCGCTCGCGTTGCAACATCGGCAGGCGTACCAGGGCCTGCGTGCCGCTGATATAGATGCGGCCGCGTTCGAGCGTGTATTTATCTTCGAGGGAAACGTTTTCGAGCGCGCGGCGGATGGCGTCGCTGACCGGAGGGGTCAGTGGGGCATTCATAGGTGCTCCTCTATGGGGCATGCAGTCGGGATCGCCGACTCACTTCAGTTGTGGGCGACCGTGCGCCGCCTCTTGTGAAGGCGGAAAACGGCCGTGTCTCTTTGGCGCATGGTAGCACCGCCCCCGAAGGCACGGCACCTTGCGACGCAGCAAAAAATGCGCCCGCCACAGGCGTGCTTTCCCGTATGGACACGGCGACGCGTGTACACTGCGTTGCAAACAGTTTGCACAATGACCGGGCAGATGCGGACCGTGCGCCATATCCCAAGGGATGCCGCCGCGGTGCAACCCGCCCCATCCGAGGTCAATCGGCCTCCAGGACCCCAACATGACTATTTCCTCCCGCCAGGGCACCGCGACCCTGGCTGTGCTGATCGACGCCGACAATGCGGCGCCCGCCATCGTCGAAGGCCTGCTGGCCGAAGTCGCCAAGTACGGCGTGGCCGCCGTCAAGCGCATCTACGGCGACTGGACCAAGCCCAACCTGGCTGGCTGGAAGGAGCGCCTTCTGTCGCACTCCATCCAGCCGATCCAGCAGTTCCGCTACACGGTAGGCAAGAACGCCACCGACAGCGCGATGATCATCGACGCGATGGACCTGCTGTACACGGGCCGCTTCGACGGCTTCTGCATCGTTTCCAGCGACAGCGATTTCACCCGTCTGGCCTCGCGGATCCGCGAGCAGGGCCTGACCGTGTACGGCTTTGGCGAGCGCAAGACGCCCAAGCCCTTCGTCACGGCCTGCGACAAGTTCATCTTTGCCGACGTACTGCGCAGCGACAGCGATGCCGACACCGATACGGAAGCCGACGGCGCTGACGGCGCCGCCGCACCCGCGCGCAAGCGCAACAGCGGCGAGCTGCGCCAGGACTCGCGCCTGGTGCGCCTGCTGCAAAGCGCCTCGCAAGCGGTTTCGGACGAAGAAGGCTGGGCCACGCTCGGCGGCATGGGCAACCATATCGCCAAGCAGGCACCCGAGTTCGATTCGCGTAACTATGGCTACGGCAAGCTCTCCGAGCTGGTGGCTGCCACGGGCCTGTTCGAAGTCGAAACCCGCAACGGCAACAACAACAAGACGCTGTGGGTGCGCCTGAAGCGCCGTTCGAAGTCCGGCGAAGCCGAGCCTCGTCAGGGCGACGACCGCCAGGGCGAGAACCGTCAAGGCGAGAACCGTCAAGGCGAGAACCGTCAAGGCGAGAACCGTCAAGGCGAGAACCGTCAGGGCGAGAACCGTCAGGGCGAGAACCGTCAGGGCGAGAACCGCCAGGGCGAGAACCGTCAGGGCGAGAACCGCCAGGGCGAGAACCGCCAGGGCGAGAACCGCCAGGGCGAGAACCGCCAGGGCGAGAACCGCCAGGGCGAGAACCGCCAGAGCGAGAACCGCCAGAACGAAAACCGTCAAGGCGAGAACCGTCAGGCCGAGATTCCCCTGGCTGAAACCCCTCAGAGTGAGAACCGCGAGAACCGCGAGAATCGCGACAACCGCGAGCGGCGTGAGAATCGCCGCAACAAGCGGCGTGGCGAAGGTCGCCAGGGCGGCGATCGCCAGCCTTTCCCGCAGCAGCAAGGCGCGCGGCCGGCACCTGCACAGCAGTCCGCGCTGCCGGTCCAGCCCGCGCCGGTGCCCGAATTCGCAGCCCCGGCACCTGTTAGCGAAACCGCCCCGTCGTTCGTGGTCGATCCGATGGACGTGCTGGAGCGCGTGGAGCAGGCCTACAACGGCGCCGAGCCCGAGGATGAGCAGGACGACACCGATGCTGGCGAAAACGGCGAATCGAACGGCGGCCGCCGCCGCAAGCCGCCCAAGCCCGAGGTCACGCTGAGCGAGATCCCGTGGCCGATCGACAGCTCGATCTTCGTGGCACCGTCGTCCACCGTGGTGGCGCCGGTTGTCGAAGCCGTTGAGGTCATCGAGATCGTCGAGGTGGCGCCGGTCGTGGCAGCGGTAGAGATTGCCGAGGTCGCTGAGATCGTCGAGGCCGCTCCGGTTGTGGAAGTCGCCGAGGCGGTCGAAGTTGCCGAGCCGGTCGAGCCCGCGGTCGAAGTCAAGGCCAAAGCCAAGGCACCGGCCCGTGCGAAGAAGACCGCTGCGCCCGCCAAAAAGGCTGCCGCACCGGCCAAAAAGGCTGACGCGCCCGCCAAGAAAGCGGAAGCACCGGCCAAAAAGACGGCTGTAGCCGCCAAGAAGGCTGCTGCGCCGGCCAAGAAAGCCGCTGGTCCCGCCAAAAAGGCTGCGCCCGCCGCCAAGAAGGCAGCCGCCGCCGCACCGGCCAAGCGCGCACCGAAGAAGACGGCGAAGGCGGCTGAATAAGCCACACCCGTCAGGATGCAAAACGGCGCCGCAAGGCGCCGTTTTGCATTTCAGCAGCTTGCGCCGCCAGCCGCGCGACTACCGCACCAACTGGTTGATCTCGATGATCGGCATCAGCACCGCCAGCACGATCAGCAGCACCACCACGCCCATGCTGAGGATCAGCAGTGGCTCGAGCAGGCTGGTGAGGAACAGCGTGCGGCGCTCCAGTTCCGCGCCTTCGCCCTGTGCCGCGCGTTCCAGCATGATCGGCAGGTTGCCGGTGGCTTCGCCTGAGCGGATCAGATGCACCAGTACGGAAGGGAACTGGTTCTGCGCGGCCAGCGCGCGCGCCAGCGAGGCACCTTCGCGCACCCGCGTGGTGGCGTCATCCACATTGGCCTTGAGCGCCTCGTTGGTCAGCGTTTCCCCGGCTGCCTGCAGGCTGCGCAGGATGGGCACGCCGGCGGATACCAGGATGGCGAGCGTGCTGGCGAAGCGCGCGGTGTTGTAGCCGCGGATCAGCTTGCCGACCAGCGGCGCGGTCAGCAACCAGCGGTGCCACTCCAGGCGCACACCGGGCTGGCGCAGCAGGCTGCGTATTCCCAGGCTCACCGCCACGATGAACGCCAGCGCGGCCCACCACCAGTTGCGCACGAAATCCGACAGCGCCAGCATGATGATGGTCAGCGTCGGCAGCTTCTGCTTGGTGTTGGCGAAGACGCTCACCACCTGCGGCACCACATAGGACAGCAGGAAGATCACGATGGCGAACGCCACCACCGTGACGATGGCCGGGTAAGTGAAGGCTAGCCGGATCTTGGCGGTGAGCGAGTTGCGCGTCTCGATATAGTCCGCCAGCTTTTCCAGCACCAGGCCGAGGTGGCCCGAATGCTCGCCGGCTGAAACCAGCGCGCGGTAGATATCCGGGAAATCGCGCGGATGCTGCAACAGCGCCACCGAGAGCGAACTGCCGCCAACCACGTCGGCGCGGATGCCGGCCAGCAGTTCATGCACATAGCTGCGCTCGGCCTGGTCGGCCAGCGCCGCCAGTGCCTCATCCAGCGGCAGGCCGGCCACGATCAGGCTGGCGAGCTGGCGCGTGAACAGCGCCTGCTCCTGCGTGGAGAGCCGGCGCACGAAGGCGGCGGTGCTGCTCTTTTGCACGCCGCCTACGCCTGCGAGCGGATCCACATTGAGCGGCGTCAGGCCGCGCGCGCGCAACTGGCCGCGGGCCTGCTTGGGGCTGTCGGCTTCGATGACGCCGCGATCGGTCTTGCCGGCGGCGTCGACTGCCTCGTAACGATAGGCTGGCATGTCTGTCGGCCCGCCCTTAGTCGCGCGTGACGCGCAAGACTTCTTCCAGCGCAGTCGCGCCCGAATCGATCCAGCGCTGCGCATCGCGGCGCATGGTGTGCATGCCGCGCTCCAAAGCCACCTTCTTGATCTCGGACTCGGCCGACTGGCGGTGGATCATGGTGCGGATCTCGTCATCCACGCTGAGCAGTTCGTACACGCCCATGCGCCCCTGGTAGCCGGAGTGGCCGCATTTGTCGCAGCCCACCGCATGCCACACGCGCTGCAGCGGCTTGCCTTGCGCCAGCAGCACATCGGCTTCCTCGGGCGTGACTTCGATCACTTCCTCGCGCTTGCAGTGCTGGCACAGCCGGCGTACCAGCCGCTGCGCCAGCACGCCAAGCAGCGACGACGACAGCAGGAAGGGCTCGATGCCCATGTCGACCAGCCGCGTCACCGCCGAGGCAGAGTCGTTGGTGTGCAGCGTGGCCAGCACCAGGTGGCCGGTGAGCGAGGCCTGCACCGCGATCTGCGCGGTTTCCAGGTCGCGGATTTCACCAATCATCACCACGTCCGGGTCCTGGCGCAGGATGGCGCGCAGCGCCTTGCCGAAGGTCATGTCGATGCGCGGGTTGACCTGGGTCTGGCCGATGCCGTCCAGGTCGTACTCGATCGGGTCTTCCACCGTCATGATGTTGGTGGTGCGCGAATCGAGCCGCGACAGCGCAGCGTACAGCGTGGTGGTCTTGCCCGAGCCGGTCGGCCCGGTCACCAGCACGATGCCGTGCGGCTGGCGGATCAGGTGATCGAAGCCGCCCAGCGTGCCCGGCGCCATGCCAAGCTTGGCGAGATCCAGGCGACCGGCTTCCTTGTCGAGCAGGCGCAGCACTGCACGCTCGCCATGGCCGGTGGGCAGCGTGGAGACGCGCACGTCCACCGGGCGCCCGCCCACGCGCAGCGTGATACGGCCGTCCTGCGGCAGGCGCTTTTCCGCGATGTCGAGCTGCGCCATGATCTTGATGCGCGAGATCAGCGCGCCGTGCAGCGCTTTCTTCGGGCGCACCACATCGCGCAGCGTGCCGTCCACGCGGAACCGCACCACGGAGGACGACTCGAAGGGTTCGATATGGATATCGGAGGCGCCTTCGCGCGCGGCCTGCGTGAGCAGCGCGTTGATCATGCGGATGATGGGGGCGTCGTCCTCGGACTCCAGCAGGTCTTCCACGGCCGGAATGTCCTGCATCAGCCGCGACAGATCGACCTCGCCTTCCACCTCGCCAACCACCTGCGCCGCGCTGCCGCTGTCCTGGCGGTTGTAAGCCTCGGACATGGCGAGCTCGAGCGCATCGGGTTCCAGCACGCGCAGGCGCAGCGGGCCGTGCACGCGCGCCACTTCGGCCAGCGCCGCGGGCGAGGTGGCACGGCTGACCCACACCTCCAGGCCGTCGGTGCGCTGGTGCGCGATCAGCAGGCGGGCCTCGCGCGCGAAGCCGTATGTGACCAGGCGCGCGGCGATGGTCGACGGCGGCTCCAGCGGCTCGTCGGACCCTGCGGTGGGGGCGATGCTTGTGGCCATGGCGTGTCTCAGTTCGCCGGGCGGACGGCGTCCACCGAGGCATTGCCGAGATTGACGCCCGGCGGCAGCGGCGTGCCGTTGGCCGACGGCGCCTGGGATTGCCTTTGCTGCTGCTGCTGCTGCTGCTGCCAGGCCGCGCATATAGTCGTAGCGGTCTTGTGTCAGGCGGTCCGTCGCGCCGGCGGTGCGCATCACGTACGGACGCAGGAACACCAGCAGGTTGGTCTTGCCGCGGTTCTTGTTCTCGTAGCGGAACAGCCCGCCGATCCACGGCAGGTCGCCCAGGCCCGGCACCTTCTGCACGCCGTCGCCGTAAGTGTCCTCGATCAGGCCGCCCAGCACGATGATCTGGCCATCATCCACCAGCACGTTGGTTTCGATCGAGCGCACATTGGTGGTCGGGCCCTGGGTGAGGGCGGCGGTGCCCTGCACCACGGAAGACGACTCCTGGTAGATCTGCATCTTCACCAGGCCGCCATCGGTGATCTGCGGCTTGACCCGCAGCGTGATGCCGACGTCCTTGCGGTCGAAGGTCTGGAACGGCGTGACCGACGCGGAGCTGCCGGTCTGCGCATAGGAGCCGGTGGTGACCGGGATGTTCTGCCCGATCAGGATCTTGGCTTCCTCGTTCTCCAGCGTGATCAGGTTTGGCGTGGACAGCAGGTTGACACTGCCGTCGGCGCCAATCGCATGCAGCAGGGCACCCAGGCCCATCGCCCGGTTGACGATGCCCAGGTTCAGGCCGGCCAGGTCAGGCACCAGGCCCGAGACGCTGGGAATGGCCGCGGCGCCGCCCGCGTTGATGGCGGCGGCTGCGCCAGTCAGGTTGATGATGTTTTGGCCGCCCGTGCCGAAGTTGGTGCCGGCAAAGGCATTGGTATTGCTGTTGCGCGAGTTGAGCAGGCCCTGCCACTGGATGCCAAGCTGGCCGGTCTGGGTGGAAGACACTTCCACGATCATCGACTCGATATAGACCTGCGCCCGGCGCATGTCGAGGTCTTCGATCACCGCGCGCAGGTTGCGGTAGACCGGCTCGCTGGCTGTGATGATCAGCGAGTTGGTGGCCGGGTCGGCCTGGATGATGCCGCCGGTGGTCGGCAACGTGTTGGTGGCGAACGAGTTCGCGAAGGCCGAACTGCCGCCGCTGGATCCGGAGCCGCTGCGCGAGCTGCCGGTGCTGCCGCCCGTGTACTGGCCAGTGTTGGGCGTCGAGGTGTTGAGCAAGCCGGTGCCGCTGGCGATGCCCGCCGCGCCGGTCGCGCCCGGTGTGCCGGGCTGGCTGCTGTTGAAGGAGCTGTCCGCCGCGACAATGGCGCGCAGGGTCTGCGCCAGCTTGGTGGCTTCGGCGTTCTTCAGCGGCACCACCCAGATATTGCCCGGGCGCGCATAGGGCTGGTCGAGCTTCTCGATCAGCTGGCGCGCCTGCTGCAGCCGTGCCCGGCTGGACGCGCGGATCATCAGCGAATTGCTGCGCGGCTCGGCCACGACCGAGGTGCGCAGGCTGGCGTCCGCGCCTGCCACGGCCCCGCCGGCGGCGCCGGCGGAACCCGGGTCCAGCAGCTTTTGCAGCACCAGCGCGGTATCGCTGGCGATGGCGTTCTTGAGCGGCACCAGCTCGATCTCGCCCGAGGCCGGCGCGTCGATGGCGGCGATGATGCGGCCCAGGCGCTGCAGGTTTTCGGCGTAGTCGGTAATGACCAGCGTATTGTTGGCCGGATAGGCGGTGATGGTGTTGTTGGGCGCGATCATCGGCCGCAGCACCGGCACCAGGTTGTTGGCCGACTCATAGTTGAGGCGGAACACCTGGGTCACCACCTGGTCGCCGCGCGACCTGGCGGCGCCGACCACGATCGGCGAGCCCTGCAGCTTGGCGTCGGCTTCCGGCACCACCTTGGTGAAGCCGTTGCTCTCGACCATCGCGTAGCCCTGCATGCGCAGCACCGAGCCTAGTGTTTCCAGCGCCTGCGAGCGCGACACGGGCTGCTCGGTCACCAGGTTCACCGAACCCTTCACGCGCGGGTCGATGACGAAGTTCTTGCCGGTGGCCTGCCCCACCGCCTTGACCACCGATTCCAGGTCGGCATTGACGAAGTTGAGCACGACCTGGTCGCGGTTGCGCGGGGTCAGGTCGGGCGGCTGGCCTGGCTGGGCCGCCGGCTGGCTCGGTTGCTGGGCCCACAGCGGCGTGGGTGCCAGCAGGGAGAGGCCGCACAGCAGCGCGGTGGCGCGGGCGCAGCGGGTCTTGAGCGAAGGTCGAAGGGCTTGGGTTTTCATATTCGGTTCCGGGCTGCGGGCGTCGGCGCGAAGGTTTCGCACCGCCGCCGGGGTCAGAAGCGCAGCCGTGTCACATTGTCCTCACGTCGTCCCAGCAGGCTCAACAGGCCTACCAATTGCGCGGCGGCATCGGGGTCGGCATCGGCCGTACCCTCGAAGCGCGCCTGGCGGCCCAGGGTGCCGTTGCCCTGCAGGTGCAGCGGCCCGGCGAGGGTAGTCAGTTGCAGCTTGCCGTCGGCGCCAGACCAGTCGATCTCGGCGCGGTAGCTGCCAAGCGGGCGCACCCGGCTGACCGCCGACGATACTTGCTCGATGCGCACGGACAGGTGGCCGGTCAAGCCCGCAGCGCCGCCCGGCTCGCCGGTGCGGGCAAGGAACCGGCCTTGCAGGCCGGACCAGTCGATGCGCATCAGTCCGTCGGGGCGCAGGGTGTTGAACGGGGCACCGACGCCTTCGAGCAGCGCCGCCGGCAGGCGGATGGCACCGGCCTGGGCGGTCCAGCCAAACGGCGTCACCGTCAGGCCGACCGGGCCGCTCATGGCCTCGGTGTGGCTGATCACCATGCGCAGGGAGCCGGTCAGCAACGGCCAGAACGCCACCGACCAATGTAGCCGTCCGGGCAGCACGGTGGCGGTTTCGCTACCGGCGCCGGCCGACAGGGCCAGGGTGGCGCTGCCGTTCCACAGCGAGCCATCGGCATCGGCCAGCAGCACACGGCGCTGGCTCTGGCTGGCCACGGTGTCGGCGATCCATGCCGCGGGAAATGCCGCCAGCACGGTCAGCGCAACGGTGACGCACCCAAGCGCAAGCCAGCCCACGCGTTGCCAGCCACGGGGGCTGGCAACGCGGCGGCGGGCGAGCTTCAGGGCTTCCAGGCGCGCCATCAGCCGCGCCCGCCCGGATTTGCCGCGGGGCCTTGCAGGGTGGCGGTGACGTTCACCATGGCAGTGGCGCCTACGTAGACGATGCGGGTATCGATGACCTTGAGGCGCTGCTGCTGGCGTACATCCTGCAACCAGCTCGCCACGGAGCCGAACGGCACCTTGTCGAGCTGCACCTGCACGCTGTTGTCGCCGGTGCCATTGAGCCGGGTGGCCTTGAGGCCGTGCTGGGCGAGGCTTTCCTGCAAGGCCTGGTTGAGCGCCTCGCCGCGCAGCGGGCCGGGCTGGCCGCCAGGCCGCGCGCTTCCTGCGCCAGCGTTTCCATCTCTGCCGCGTCGCTGCGCAGCTGCGGCAGGCTGCGCTGCAGCTTGGCGCGGCCGTCGGCGGCGGGTTCCCACAGGACGGTGTAGCCGATCACCAGCGCCAGCACGGCGCTGCCGCCGGCCAGGATGGCCTGCTCACGCGGGTTGCGTGCCGACCAGAATGCGTCGAAACGTTCCTGCCAGCGCTGCGGCACGCGCGGGCGCAGGCGCGCCAGCCGGTCCGCGGCGCGCACGCGGCCAGCCGCGCCGCGCTGGGTGGCGCGGGGGCCGGGCTTGGGTGCGGTGTCTTTCATCGGGGTCACTTGGCGGTCCGCGCTCACAGGCTGGGCTTGATTGACCAGCGCGTGCCGGCCGGTGCGTTGGCGCGCGAGGCGTCGGGCGGGCTGTTGTCGGCTTCCATGGCCAGGCCGGACTGGCGCGCCGCGCTGCGCAGCGCATTGGTGTCGGTGCCTGGCTTCAGCGTGGCGAACAAGGTGTGCCCGCGGTATTCGAGCGCTAGCAGCGCATCCGGCGCAAGCTGGCGCGCGGCCTGGCCGAAGCGGTCGGCCAGCGGCAGGAAGTCGTCGGGCGTGCTGCGGCCGCTCGCCAGGCGCAGCTGGTCGACCTGGCGGCGCATTTGCAGTGGCGGATCGATCACCACGGGGATTTGCGGAAAGGCGCTGCGCAGCGTCTGTTCCTGCCCGGCCGCGAGGCGCTGCGCTTCCTGGCGCAGCAGCAGCCATTGGACGTTCATGCCGATCAGCTGGACCACCACCAGGCCGGCGGCCAGCGCCAGCGGCAGGCGCCAAGCCTTGAGGTTCCAGCGGTCGGCGCGGCCCTGGGCGAATTCGAACTGGGCCAGGTCGAGCGCGGGCTCGCGCAGGCTGGCCTGCGCTCCTTCGAGCCATACCCGCCAGTCGAGCGGGTGCGCAGCCGGCGGCGACACCTGCGCCAGGGCATCTTCTGATGCGTACCAGTCGCCGGTAGGGGCCAGCCCTTGCCAGGCGGCGAGCGCCTCGGAGCCGAGCAGCAGGCCGTAGCCGGCGTACTCACTGCTGCGCACGGTCAGTTGCCAATAGCGCGAAAGCTCGGCTGGCGCTGGCAGGCCCTGCGTTTCAAACAGAGGCGATGCGCTGGTCAGCGAGGCGGCTTCGAGCGCCAGCGCGGCCGGCGCCGTTGTGGTGGCGCGGGGGCTGCCGGCGGCATCCGCGCTGGCCTCGGTAGGCAGCGCGACAGGAGGCAGGGGCAGGGGCAGGCACAACTGCGCCGGCAGCACGTGGCGGCGGCGGTGGCGATGCTCGGCAAAGGCGTCCAGCACGGCGCGTAGCCAGGCGCGGTCCGTCACCATCAGCAAGCGCCGGCGGGAGCCGCTGGCGGCCTTGCCCGGCAGGGCGTCAAGGGCCGGGCCCACGGCGATATGGCAGGGCTGGGCGTCGGTGGCCAGCGCGTCCTCGACCAGGTTGGGCAGCGCCAGCTTGAGCCGCGCCGGTGCAAGTGGCGGCACCGTGGCCCCGGTCAGCAGCACATCGCTGGCCGCCATGATCAGGACCAGGCGTTCGGCGGGAGGCAGTTCGGCGATGCGGGCGTGGCCTTCGCGCAACAGCTGCCCGGCCGCCTGCGGGCCTTGCCGGCGGCTACGGTCGGCGACGGCCGTGCGGACCAGGGCAAACGGCAGGGCACCGAAGTGCCAGGGTTGCGGCTGGTCGTGCGGCCGATGCGGCAGGCGGACGTACAGGGTGGTGCTCAAGATATCCTTGCTACAGCGCCAATCGTGGCGTCAATGAACGATAGCGGGGGCATGCGGGCCGGCGTGGCATGCAGGCTGATGCCGGCTGCGATACTGCCGGCGGCACAGGACAGGCGGGAGCCAAGACCCATGGACTACCACTTCCGCCGGGCCGGAGCATACCTTGCCTGTGTGACGAATTGGCGTCAATACGTATCTGTCTGATACTGCTGGTCAAACGCCCGGGACGTGCGCGCCGAGCGCTCGCGGCCACCTCAAAGTCACCCGTTAAGTTACCCGTTTCAACCCGTTTCTCTCCGCGCGATCCGACAGCATGATCCCAAAATCCGCCAGCCGCCGCGGCCAGGCCGGCGGCGGGGCGGATCAGCGCTGCTCCGGCATGCGGTCGATATCGCGCACCCAGACCACCCGGGTGGTATTGGCGTTGCCCAGCACTTCGCCGCGGTAGACCAGCGAGACCTGCATACGGCTCGCGCGCTCGTGGCGGATCAGCCCGTAGATCAGGAAATAGTGGGTACGTACGTCGAGCGTGCTGGTGGCGGTGTTAGGGTCGGCCTGCGGCGCCAGCGTACGCAATTGCGACTGGAGCTCACCAATGTTATTGAAGTAGGCGCGGTCGCGCTGGCGCACCACTTCGCGGGCGCGGTCCAGCGGCAGCTTGTCGATCACCGCGGCCAGCACTTCGGCCTCGGCGGTATTGGCATTGACCAGCGTGCGTTCGGGCAGCACGTCGACGAAGGGCGTCAGCGTGGCCACGATATCCGGCGTGTAGCCCGGGATGGCGAGCAGGTCATTGACGTCGTCGGGCGCGCGCAGCCCGCGCTGGTTGCCGGTGCTGCCATTGCTGGCGCCGGCGGCGCTTACCAGGTAGCGCGCGGTCGGCTCGGCCAGCGACGCGTTCAGGCCCAGTGTCTGCAGCAGGCGGCGGTAGATCGCCAGGCTGGGGGCGTCGATGGTGGCGACCCGGCCTTGGGATTCGCTTGCCGTCCACAGCACAAGGTTGGAGAGGTTGAAGCGGGCCTGGGCGTCGAGGATGCGGCCCGACAGGAAGGAAGTCTCGCCTTCCTGGTCGGTGCGCAGCGCGGCGCCGAGGAAGTCCGACAGGCGGAGGAAGTCCGACAGGCGGGTTTCGGCGATCGGCACCGCCCAGGGCTCGCCCAGCTGGTCCACGCTGGTGCGGCGCTGGTCGTCGCGCAGGATCAGGCGGGCCCAGTCGACGGCCGCGCGCTCGATCCAGCTGGCCTGGGCCAGCAGGCGCTGGTTCTCGATGGAGCGGATCTGCACCTGCTGGCGCCACAGCATGCCGGATACCACCACGACCGCCAGCGTGACCACCAGCAGGGCCGTGACCACAGCGGCGCCGCGCTGGCGGCGGCCGGCCAGCACAAGGGGAGCGGGGCGTTTGCTCATAGGCCGGTCATGCAGATTTTCTGGAAGCGCCGCGGCGTGTCGCCATCGCCCATGCGCGCAGTGAGGTTGAGCTCGATCGCACGCACCGCCGTGGTGGCCACGCCCAGGCTGGCGCTTACGCCCGAGGCGGCCACCGCGCTGGCGCTGGCATTGCCGCTGAGCAGCGCGGCGGCGATGCGGCCGTTCTCGGCCTGCCAGCCGCCGGGTTCGACCCAGACGCGCGCAGACAGGCTATCGGCGTCGCCTACCAGCGGCCGCGCCAGGCTGCCGCCGCCACCCGCCTGGCGCAGCGCGATCATCGCCGCCTGCACCGCGCTGCGGTTGTCCGCCGGCGGGCTGGCCGCGCGTACCACGGTGTTGCCGTTGAGGCGGTAGACGACGACCTGCCACTGGGCGGGGCGGCCCTCGTCGCGGCGGTCGCGCACCATCAGCAACTGGCCATTGCCGAGCTCGACCGGGTTGCCCTGCAGCAGGGTGGGGCTGGTCAGGTGCTCGCAGTCGGACTGGAACTGGCCATATAGCAGCTTGAGCGTATTGAGGCGGTTATCGTGGTCGGTCAGGCGCTCCCGGCCGCGCGTCATCGCGTCCAGGCCGCGCCAGGCAATCACGGCGATCACCGCCAGCAAAGTGATGGCCACCAGCATTTCGAGCAGCGTGAAGCCGCGCATGGCCACGGCCCGGCGTGACCGGCCAAGGCACTTAAAGCAGGTTGCGCGTTTCATTGGGAACGATGGTGACGAGCCAGGCCAGGCGCACGGATTTGTCAGCGCCTGACGGATAGACCGCGATCTCGACGCGGCGGAAAGAGGGGTTGGGCGTGCCCGAGATGGTTTCCTCGCAGTACAGCTCCACGCCGCCCTGCGGGCAAGCGTAGCCGCGCGTGCCGGGCTCGGGCCAGGTCTTTGACAGGCGCAAGGTGGCGAGGTGGTTCTCGGCGCTCCATTCGGCCAGCATACGGGTCTGCAAGGCGGAGCCCGCCTCGATCATCGATCCCATCGCGCGCATGGCGGCGGTGAGCGCCACGGCCAGGATGGTCAGGGCGACCAGCACTTCGATCAACGTGAAGCCACGCGCCGGCGAGCGCTCGGGCTCGCGTGCCTGCGGCAGGGAGGGGCCTCGGCGCTTCATGGCGTGCTGGCGAAGTAGCGGCCGGTACCGTCGCTGGCCACGTCGATGCGGATGCCGCCACGCACCAGCACCACATGCTGAGGGCCTTCGATCAGCTCGCGCCCGAACACCAGGCGGGCGCCGCCGTTGCCGCGCCCGCCTTCGGTGACGGCCACGCCGTCGAGCTGCAGGCGCCATTTGGTTGGCGCGAACACGTCCCCGGCGAGCGGGGCCCAGCCAGACGGCGTGGCTTGCAGGAAACGCCAGCCGGCCGTGTCGGCCTCCCAGGCGATCGGCCGGGCGCGCAGTTGGGCTTCTTCCTGCGCGAGCTCGAACAGCCGCGCAATGCGCTGCCCGTCGTCGAGCACGCGGCCGCGCTCATTGGGCGCGGCATTGACGGCGACCAGCGAGATCACGATGCCGGCGATCACCATCACCACCAGCAGTTCGAGCAAGGTGAAGCCACGGCCGCGATGGCCGCGCCGGACGTGAAGGCGCCGCTCCTGTGGCCAGGTGCTCATGGCTGCGCGCCCGGCCCGGATCATGACAATGTTTCCTTTATTCCCAGTTGCCGATATCGGCGTCGTTGCCGCTGCCGCCGGCCTGGCCGTCGGCGCCGAAGCTGAACACGTCGATTTCGCCGCGCACGCCCGGGTTCAAGTACTGGTATGGATGGCCCCAGGGATCCTTGGGCAGCTTTTCCAGGTAACCGCCGCCCTTCCAGTTGTTGGGCACGGGTTCGGTGGTGGGCTTGGCCACCAGTGCCGCAAGGCCTTGCTCGGTGGTGGGGTAACGGCTGTTGTCCAGGCGGTACAGCTTGAGCGCCTGCATGATCGAGGAGATATCCTGGCGCGCGGCGACGATACGGGCCTCGTCGGGGCGGCTCATGATCTTGGGGACCACCAGCGCGGCCAGCACGCCGAGGATCACGATCACGACCATGATTTCGATCAGGGTAAAGCCGCGGGCACGGCGGTGGCCGAGGCGGGAGCTAGGGTCGGGGAGGGTGGCAACGTTCCTGCGCATCATGGTTAGCCTTATGGAATATCTGGCGGAGCGCCCGCATTCATCCGCGTTTCATCCGCGTGGCGGCGGTCCAGTTGATCAAACAGTATAACCGCCACTTCATGACGACTTTGCGAGCGGGTGCTTGCATGTTCACCCGCGCATAACGGCGGGGAGGGCGAGGAAGGCGCGGAACGTACCGTTGCGCCTGTCGCGTGCCGATGCGCCGCGGGCCTGGCGGAGGCAGACAGCTGTCATGCGGCTCTGGTAGGCTTGGTGCTTTGACGCCTACCAGCCCACTTCCGTGCAACTCTCCCTGCGGCCCGCTCTTCGCTTCAACCCCACCAGCCTCTGGCTGCCACGACTGGCCGGGCTCGTGCTGTTCGTTGCGCTGTGCGCCCTCGCGACCCGCTGGGCGCTGACCTTCAGCGCGATGCAGACCATTGCCGTGCCGCAGGCGGCCCGCGTGGCGCAGACCGAGGCGGTCGAGACTGGCGCGGCCGGCACGCTGTTCGGCGGCAACGCGCAGTCTGGCGTGCGCGACGTGCAGTTGATCGGGGTGGTAGCGGATATCGGCAGTGGTGCCGGCGCCGCCATTGTCTCGCTGGATGGCGGCCTGCCCAAGGCTGTGCGCGCGGGCACCGCCCTCTCGCCGCAGATCCGGCTGACCGAAGTCCGCGATCGCGGGATCGTGATCGAGCGCAATGGCGTGCGCCAGGAAATTGCACTGCCTGTCCCGGCCATCGTCACGCGCGGCCCCGCGGCGGCGCCCCCCGGCTTTGCCGGCGGGAGCAGCGGCGCCGCTCTCCACGCCGATGCCGGTGCCCGCCACACCCATTCCCGCACCGCCGCCACAGTCCTTGCCGCAGCAGCCGTCCCAGCCGGGCGGCAACGAGCCCATCTCCGCCAAAGACTGACTTGTAACAGCGCCGCGCCATCTTATTTACCGTTACTTTCGGCGCCTTACGCCGGCGGCGCTTAACTGTGAGCCGCGTAACAACGTATTAGGTGGACCAACTTTCCAGCCTGGCGTGCGCTCTAATCCTTACCAGTCCACCGAGACGAAAAAGGAGCAAAGACATGCAAGGCAATCTCAAGGCACGATCGATCCGGAATTTCATGGCCGCTTCGGCGGTCTTCCTGGCGATGGGCGGCACGGCTTTCGCCCAGACCGCAGCCCCCGCCGCGCCGGCTCCGGGGCCCCAGGCAGGCATGCGCCACCATATGGAAGGGCATGGTGGCGGCATGTGGCTCAAATCGATCGATACCGACGGCGACGGCATGATTTCCAAGGCGGAGGCCGATGCGCTGTTCAACAAGATCGATACCAATCACGACGGCAAGCTCGACAAGAGCGAACTGGCTGCCTATCGCAAGACGATGATGGAGCAGCGCCGCGCCGAGATGCAGGCCGAGTTCGAAGCCCGCTTCAAGGCGGCCGACAAGAACGGCGACGGTGCGCTGACCAAGGCAGAGGTGCAAGCCGGGATGCCGCATCTGGCCAAGCACTTCGACCAGATGCCCCGCAATGGCCAGCCTAACCCGGCAGCGCCGTCGAGCAGCGGTGACTGAGCGCGGTGACTGATTGAGGCAGGATCCACGGCGCGCCACGCCGTGGGCAGATGAAAAAAGCGCGACCGTTGCCGGCCGCGCTTTTTTTTGCTCTGTGGCTGGCCGCTGTTGGCACCATCCTTGCCTTCCGAACGCTCGACCCGCCGGATAGCCCACGCCCCTGAGGGCCGGAACGTCGAGCGCGATCGGGGCGCGCTTGCCATGGCGGTCTCGGATGCCCTGTTCCTGTGCACGGGCTGTGCGCTTCGGCACATCTTGCACCCGGAAGGCGATCGAGCAGGCTCAAAAGACGCTCGAGGAGACGGGGCACCACAAAAAATTGCGTACTTGTGCACGGTTTGCTAAATTTGCGCAAAAAAATTGCCGACAAACATATTGCGGAGCAACAATATCGTGAGCAAGGTGGAGCTGGACAAGATCGACAGGAAGATCCTGGAGGTGCTGCAGACCAACGGGAGGCTGACCAACCTGGAAGTGGCCGAGCGCGTGAACCTGTCGCCCAGCCCCTGCCTGCGGCGCATCCGCCGGCTGGAGGAGGTGGGCGTGATTCGCCAGTACGCGGCGCTGCTGGAACCTGGCCGGATCGGGCTGGGGCTGCTGGCCTATATCAACGTACGGCTGGAGAAGCACGGCGGCGCGCCCAAGGGCAAGGCGCCGCTGGACTTGTTCCGCGCTGCCATCGAGATCTGGCCGGAAGTGGCCGCCTGCCACGCCATGACCGGCGAGATGGACCTGCTGCTCAAGGTCTACGTGGAAGACATGGAGCATTTCGCACGCTTCATGAAGGACCACTTGCTGGCCCATCCCGCGGTCATCGACGTGCGCTCGAGCTTCGCGCTCGAATGCATCAAGGACACCACGGCCTTGCCGGTGCCGGGGAGCTGAGGGTCCAGCGGCAGTCCGCAATCACCGGCACCAAAGAAAATGGCGCGCCGGGTGGGCGCGCCATGGATAGGCTGCTGGCGGGCTTCGCTTAGGCGGTGTGCTTTTGCGGCACCATCGAGCGCCAGAAACGCAGGCCGAAGCGGCGCGCATCGCGCAGGTTGCGGCGCACCATGTAATCGAAGTCGGCAACCTGTTCGTCGAGCGCCTCGGTCAGGCGGCTGACGGTATCGGCAGGCGGCAACTCAAGGTAGGCATCGGCTTCGCCGTACGCATACTGCACCTTCATGCCGGCTTTCTTGGCGATGTGCATCATGGCGGCGTTGCGCGACAGGCAGTGCATGTACAGGGTGCGCACATTGCTGTTGCGGCCGTGCATGGCCGCGCGCTCGAACAGCGAGCTGCCGATACCACGGCCACGCGCGCTCTGCGACACAGAAACGCCGAACTCGGCAACGCGGCCCTGCGTGTTGTCGCGCAGGTTGGCAAAGTGTCCCACGCCGATCAGTTCCAGGTGCTCGTCGTACACGCCGAACACGGTGTCGTGGTCGAAATCGATGCTGTCGACGTAGGCTTCGATCACATGGTCGCCAACCGACTGGCCAAAACGGAGCAGGCGATCTTCCTCGCCCAGGGCGAGAAAATGCTTGAGCAGGCGCGAGCGATGATGCGCAGCCAGCTCGCGCACCAGGGTGGTGGGGCGCTGCGAGGCCTGCGCGGCTGCGGCTGCACGGCGGAGATCTTCGTCGGATACGGCCCCGACGGCCTTGCTCAGTTCGAGCGGATTCACTTTGTTTTCCTTGCGACGTAATCAGGTATGAAAATAGCACTCGGCGGGTGTTCGTCCATGCACTTTCGACCATCTGGCCAAGGTACAAGGGCAAACACCATCTTGCTGCATTGCAAAAAGTATTGTAGTGGATTTGTCAGCCCCACGTAAGGTGAGGGTTGCACCAACCTTGTTCGATTTTGTAAATCCCAACTAAATCTATTTAAATCAATAGGTTATGTGATGAATGAGGGGCGCCATCCGCCCAGTGGTGTGGGTTTGCTGCAACGCCGCATATTTGCTTTTCCCAGGTTGGGGAGCTGGATTGGCCCTGCCTTGGCACGAGGCAGCCCCGGCTATTCACGCTATCCCGTGATTTAAACACCCCATTTCGGCCGCGCGGCCGCAGCCGCGCAAGCCGTTTTTTCAGGATTTTTCGTGGACCCCAAGGCCGAGCCCCCGATTCTCGTTATCTACGCCCACCCCAGGCCGCACCTGTCGCGTGTCAATCGTCCGCTGGCAGCCGCACTGGAGAGCCTGCCCGGCGTGACCGTGCACGATCTCTACTCCAGCTATACCGACTATGACATCGACGTGGTCGCGGAGCAGCGCGCGCTCGCGCGGGCCGGCACGCTGGTGCTGCAGTTCCCGGTGCAGTGGTACAGCATGCCGGCACTGCTCAAGCTGTGGGTGGACGAAGTGCTGGAGAGCGGCTGGGCTTACGGCCCCGGGGGCACGGCGCTGCGCGGCAAGTCCTTGATGGTGGTGGCCAGCACCGGTGGCCACGCCGACTCCTACGGGCCCGACGGCACGCATGGCCACAGCCTCGAGGAATACATGCTGCCGCTGGCGCAGACCGCCGCGCTGTGCGGCATGAACTGGCTGTCGCCGCTGGTGCTGCACGATGCCAACCAGGCTGACGCCCAGGCACTGGCCGATCATATCGACCGGGTCACCGGCGTGCTGGGCGGTATCGCTGACGTCGCCCGTGGCGTTGCCGCTAACGCCGCCGCAAGCTGAGGAGCGCGCCATGGAACAACACGATTTCCTGGTGGCCCTGGTGGTCTTCCTGGTCGCCGCGGTGGTGGCGGTGCCGGTGGCGCGCCGCTTTGGGCTGGGCGCGGTGCTTGGCTACCTGCTGGCCGGCGTGGCGATCGGCCCGTGGGCCCTGCGGCTGGTGACCAACGTCGAATCCATCCTGCATTTTTCCGAGTTCGGCGTGGTGCTGATGATGTTCGTGATCGGCCTGGAGCTGGAGCCCAAGAAGCTGTGGGAACTGCGCCGCGTGATCTTTGGCTATGGTGGTGCCCAGATGGCGGCCTGCGCAATCCTGCTCGGCGGCGTTGCTGCGCTGGTCGGGGCATCGTGGCAGGTCGCGCTGGTGGCGGGCCTGGGGCTGGCGCTGTCGTCGACCGCGATCGCGCTGGCGACGCTGACCGAGCGCAATCTCTTTGGCACGCCGGCGGGTGGCGCCAGCTTCGGCATCCTGCTGTTCCAGGATATCGCCGCGATTCCGATGATCGCGCTGTTGCCGCTGCTGGCCGCTGGCGGCGCGGATGCCGGCGCCACCGGTGCCGCGGGCTGGCTCGGGGCGGCCAAGGCGGTCGGGGTGATCGGCGCCGTGGTGGTGGGCGGGCGCTATCTGGTCCGCCCCGCGCTACGCTTTATCGCGCGCACCGACATGCGCGAGATGTTTACCGCCTTCGCGCTATTGCTCGTGGTGGGTATCGCGCTGATGATGGACGCGGTGGGATTGTCGATGGCGCTGGGCACCTTCCTGGCCGGCGTGCTGCTGGCGGACTCGGAGTACCGCCATGCGCTGGAGGCCGACCTTGAGCCCTTCAAGGGCCTGCTGCTGGGCCTGTTCTTCATGGCGGTTGGCATGTCGATCGACTTTGGCGTGCTGATGCAGGCGCCGGGGCAGGTGGTGGCGCTGGTGATTGGCTTCGTGCTGCTCAAGACCGTGGTGCTGGCCCTGCTGGCGCCGCGCTTTGGCATCGCGCGCGGCCAGTGGCTGCTGTTCGCGCTGCTGATTTCACAGGGCGGCGAGTTTGCCTTCGTGGTGTTCGGCGTGGCGGGCGGCGCCGGCTTGCTGCCGCCGCGCACCGAGGCGCTGCTGGTGCTGGTGGTGGCCCTGTCGATGGTGGCCACGCCGTTGCTCCTGCTGGCCTTCGACCGCCTGGTGGCGCCCCGGCTGGCCCGCCTGACGCGGCGCCCGGACGACGTGATCGCGCCGCAGGACAACCCCGTGCTGATCGCCGGCTTCGGCCGCTTTGGCCAGATCATCGGCCGCCTGCTCTATGCGCAAGGGATCGGCGTGACCGTGCTGGATCACGACCCCGACCAGATCGAGTTCCTGCGTCAGTACGATTTCAAGGTGTTCTACGGCGACGCCACGCGCATGGACCTGCTCGAATCCGCGCGCTGATCGACAGCGTGCGGGCACGCTTCCCGCACCTGCAGATCTACGCACGGGCGCGCCATGTGTCGCACATCTACCAGCTCAAGGATCGCGGCGTGCATCTGTTCGAGCGCGAGGTGTTCGAGGGTTCGCTATTGCTGGGCCGTCGCGTGCTGGAAGGGCTAGGCTACGATCCCGTGCAGGCACGCTCGGTTGCGCTGCGGTTCCGCCGGCATAACATCGCGGCGATCGAGCGCTTCTACCCGCATTACACAGACCAGAAAAAGCTGGTGTCGCTGGCGCGCCAGGCGCGCGACGAGCTGCAGGAGATGTTCCGGCAGGACCGCGATCAACGCCGCCAGCGGGAAGAGGAGGACTGGTCCTGAGGTGTCCCGCCGGCGCCGCAAGGGCGCCGGCATGGGTAATCAATGTGATTTATTCGGCGCCGCGCAGGCGCGCCACAGGCTCGGCGCTGGTGCCCGGCAGACCGCCCGCCAGCAGATCGATCACCATCTCGGCGAACTCCGCGTACGACAGCTTGCCGCCTGGCTTGAGCCAGGTGAAGGTCCAGTTGATCATGCCGAACACCGTCATCGTCAGCGCGGCCTGGTTGTCGCGCGTGACACGCTCGGGATAGGCCCGGCGCAATTGGCGGGAGAAGGCGGCCACCACGTCGCGCTCGCGCTTGAGGATCTGGTCGCGCTGCTCCTCGGCGAGGAACTTGACGTCATTGATCAGGGCTACGTGCCGGGTCTGCGAGGTCTCGTACTCCGCCAGGAAGGCTCGGATCAGGTTGGAGAAGCTATCCAGCTCGCTGCGTCCCTGGCGTTCCGCCTCCGCCTCGACCTCGGTCACGATCAGCATCAGCCGGCGCGTGTAGCGGTCGAGCAGGTCGAACAGGATCGCTTCCTTGCTCTCGTAGTAGTGGTACAGCCGGGCCTTGGAGGTGCCGCAGGCGGCGGCCAGGTCGGCCATCGAGGTGCTGGGGTAGCTGCTGGCGGCAAAGGCCGCGGCAGCCAGGTCCAGGATCTGCTCGCGCTGCGCCTCGAAATCGGGTGCCTTGGTACGGGCCATGGAGACCTTCGTTTTTTCTTTTTACTCGCCGCTGGCGGACAGGTTGCGGCGCAGCTCGCAGGTCTGCAGGGATTCGGCATTGCCCCGCAGCACCAGCTGGCCGGCGCCAATCAGCTCGCGGCAGCGCCAGAACACGAACCAGTCGCTGGCCAGCAGGCCTTCGATGGCGCCCATCACGCCGCCCACCACTTGCGCGGCTGGCGCCCATTCCAGCGGGGCGCGTTCCAGGATCACTTCATCGACCGTGCGGTAAGCCGCGGGCACCAGCGTATTGCCCTTCCACAAGCGGACGTCGGCGTTTTCCTTGACGTTTTGCTGCCACTCATAGCCCAGGCGGCCCAGGCGCAGGACCGAGACCGGGGCGATGGTAGAGAAGCGCCGTGCCAGGCGGGCCGCGGGATACATGCCGATGGCGGCCAGGTTGCCGCGCGCGGGCGCTTCCAGCTCGCGCAAGTCCATGGCCACTTCATTGATGCGCTGGGGTGATTGGTACAGGTGAAATACCACGCGGCGCAGCATCAACTGGTCGGACGCGCTCTGGCCATGCCAGATGGCGACTTCCAGCTCGTCCTTGCGCAGGCTGTGAAGCTGGTCGAGCGCCTGTTGCATTTCGGCGGCGAAGTCGATGTCGCTGTGCGGCGCCACGCGCTGCCAGAAACCGGAGCGGATGAGCCCGCTGTTGTCGACGTCAGCCAGCGGCCCGACGGCGAGGTCGTCGCGAAGCACGACGACCGGGTCGGGCCTGGCGGCCTGGGCGAGGGCTTGCCGTAGCGTGGTGCCCGCTACGTCGCCGTTGACGACATGGATGTATTGCATGGCCGTGATTGTATATGGATGCGACCTGACTAAGGCACGAAACGCGGCGGCTGAGCCGCAACGCTTGGTGCGCTGGCGATCGTTCGTCCCCGGGAAGCGGCGTCTGGCCTACCCAACGGAAATAGTCGGTGCCTTTGCGGTCTATATAGATAGACCGTCCGCCATTTCGGCGCGGCGACGACGGCGCGCTCCCGTGCGTCGGACTTGATCCTGCACAAGGCGCCGCGCCGCGTAAACGTCAACCATGGCGTATAGCCGCAACGCCTGTTTGAAGGAGGCAATCATGCCGTGTGCTCGCCCTGAGCGGGCCCGCGTCAAGGGTTTTTGGCGCTGGCTCGCACGCGTCAGACGTCTGGCGCCATCGACGCTGGTGGCGCTGGTGGCGCTCCAGTCATCACTCGCAATCGCCAACGAACTCAGCATGGTCCGGCAGGCGTTCTTGCAACAGGTGCAGCGCCACCTCAACCTTCCGGCGCCCATCGCCACGCGGTATGCCGGTTTGCTGGCGTCCGCGCTACAGGCGGACGGGCACGAGTCTGACGCAGGCGACTGGGCTGTGCTGGTCGATCGCAACCCGCGCGTCCAAGCCGCCATGCTGTTCGCGCGGCCTGCCGATGATGCACCGTGGCAGTGGGTGGGCGCCGCGCCCGTCTCGACAGGCAAGCCAGGCACTTTCGATCATTTCATTACCCCGACCGGCGTATTCAGCCACAGCATGGACAACATGGATTTCCGCGCCGAGGGTACCTACAACGAGAACGGCATACGCGGCTACGGCGTCAGCGGGATGCGCATCTATGACTTTGGTTGGGTCGATGCCCAACGCGGCTGGGGCAAGGGCGGGGAGAGCCAGATGCGCTTGCAGATGCATGCCACCGATCCGGACCGGCTCGAAGCTCGGCTGGGCCACCCGGCCTCCAAGGGGTGCGTGCGGATCCCCGCCACCCTGAATCGCCTCCTTGACCACTATGGGCTGCTGGACGCCGACTACCTGGCGGCCGTGCAGCGCGGTGACTCGCTTTGGGTCTTGGCACCGGGACGCGCGCCGGTAGCCCGGCCAGGACGCTATCTCGTGATCGTGGACTCGGGCACGCCAGGCGCGCGCGGAACGCCCGCGTCGCGCGGTGGCGAGTAGTATCGAATTCGGCGGAATGCAATGACGCTTCCGTCACTATCCGTGGTTCCTCTGGAGAAAATGGCAATGACAAATGCGGCTTATAAGAAGATCGTGGTGGCAGTGGACGGCAGCGCAACCTCCGACCTGGCGCTGGCCGAAGCCATCCGTATAGCGGGCACCGGGGACGCGCAAGTCCTCGCCGTATATGTCGTGGACAACGGCCAGCTTATGTTCGATGTCGCGTACTACGACCCGACACCCGTTCAGCAAGCCCTGGCTGAGAGTGGCGAACGCGCGCTGGCGGCTGCCGCGCAACGGCTGAGCGGGCAAGGCGTGCGCCATGAAACGCGGCTGGTCACCCAGCAAGCCGTGGGGGGCGACATTGCCGGCGCGGTGAACGAGGCTGCCGCCGATTGGGGCGCCGACCTCATCGTGATCGGAACGCATGGCCGGCGTGGCGTGCGCAGGCTGGTCTTGGGCAGCGTGGCTGAGTCCGTGATCCGGCAGGCTAGCGTGCCGGTGCTGCTGGTGCGGGGCCAGGCGGCAGAGGGCTGAGCCTTCAGCCTGCGAAGCGAATGTGCCCGCTACGTAACAGGATCTCACGTGCCTGGGTGAGCTCGAACAGGCCTTCGGCAATGCGTTCGATGCGCTGCCGGTGGCTGGTGAATGCCCGCACCAGGTCCTCCTCGCGTGGAGAGCAGGCGCCGAAATGTGTCTCGAGCGCCTCGGCCGTGATCGAATACAAGGTGGGTTGCCCGTTGACGGTCGCGGGGCAGGAGAGCGTCAGGCTAGCCGCACAGTAGGTGGGAACGCTGCGGGGAAAGGATATTTCGGGCATGGCGTGCCTCACACCGGTCACTGAGGGATGGAACCATTCTAGGTGATGGTTCCATGCGCGATGCGCGTAGCGTGCGGCGGCTTGACCATCATCAACCCGGGTATGGCAAATGCGGGCTGTCGGGTTTGGCCTGACCGCCCGCGAGCCGGTGCACTGCGGCCACGGCTGCGTGGACGGCGTTGACCTGGGCCGAGGCGAAGCTGGCCTGTTCAACCAGGAACTGGTCCAGCGGCGTGGCGGCGTCGGCCAGGATCTGGCCTGCGCGCGAAGTCACGCCCGCGCCGGGGTTTGCCGCCAGCTCGGACAACTGCGCGGCGAGACCCTGCAGCACTGCCAGCGTGGCCGGTTCCGGCCGGCTGCTGCCCGGCTCGGCCTCAAGCCCGGCGCGCACCAAGCCAGCCAGCGCCGCCATGCGCCTCAAGGTCAGGTGCAGTTGGGCATACTCCCGGGCCAGCTCCGGCGCGAGCTCCGCCACGCCCTGTTGCAAGGTTTGATCGGCCCGGCTCGATGTGCGCCCGGCCGCCACGCGCAAGGCTTCCAGCCGCGTCTGCGTTGGCGCGGGCGAGCGGGTGGGCGAGGTCGTGAATGCGCCGGCGCCGGCGAACGCCGCGCGCAGGTACGCGGCGTTCGCTGCCAAGGCGTCAAGGCTATGGCGATACACCCGCGACAGCTCGGCGCGCGGGGCCAGCACATAGTAGCTGGCCAGGGCGATCAGGCAGCCAAGTGCTGTGTCGATGCCCCGTAGCGCGGCAAAGTGGCTGCTGTCCGCCGTTGGCGCCCCAACCCACGAAAACAGGATCACTGCCGGCGTCAGGCACATGGCGAAAACGCCAGGACTGCCGGCGAGCCGAAAGGTATAGGCGGCTGCAAGGCATGCCGCGCTGATCGCCAGCGCAAGTGGTGCCGGTGGGTGGGACAGGCCGATGGCGCAGGCTAGCAGCGCGCCGGCCAGGGAGCCCGCGAAACGCAGGAACGAGATTTTCCGCGTGGTTTGCAGTTGGGGGCTAAGCACCATGATGACGGTGACCGCCACCCAGTATCCATGATCGACCTTCCAGAACTGTGCCGGCATCAGGCTCAGGCTGCCGGCCAGCGCCAGGCGCACCGCATGGCGGGTCACGCGGGCGTCGCGGGCAGTGTGCTCCGCAACCACGGCGCGCCAGCGCTGCCACGTCCGGCGCAGGGGGCGCCGCGGCCAACGGTACGCACGGCGCCAGTCGCCGAAGGCCGGAAACCGGGCCAGTGCGCCCAGCGCAGCTTGGTACAACGGCGGCGCCCCGGCATTCGGCAGCGGCGCGTGCAGGCGGCGTAGTTCGCCGGCCAGCGCCGCGCATAGCGACGGCAAATCGGGCGCATGATGCACCAGCCCCTCGCAAACCTGATCCCGGACATCGGTGACGCAACGCAGCAAATGGTGAAGCGGCAGGTGCTCGGCGCCGTCCATGTCGCCGGTTCTGGTGCCAGCGTCGTCGGCGCGGCTGCGCAGTTCGGCGGCAACGATCAGCAGGGCGAACATGGCATCGGCCAAGCTCACCATATAGGCATAGTGCATCAGCCCAAGCGGATCCCGCAGGCTGCGCCGCATGTTGATGGCCTGATGCGCGGCCTCGATCCGCTCACGGATGTCGCGCTTGAAGACCGTCGCATCGCCTACGGGGGCGTCGGCAGCCAGGTCCGAAGCAAAGCGTAGCAACGCATCGAACACCGCCAGTATCTCCGCGCGCGGCCGGGTGTCGCGCTCGGACCGGATCAGGGTCAGGCTCACGACGCAGGCGAAGATCCCGCCGATCAGGAACTCCTGGCTGCGGGCAAGTACACGCACGGCCAACTCCGCATCGTCGGTCGGTTGCAGGCAGGAGGCAATCAGCACCACATAGAGCAGCTTGGCCGAAAGCGCGGGTACGGGGCCGCGGGTTTCGGCCAGCCCGGCTGCCAGCCCGGCGATAAGCACCACGGCCAGCGCCGCCCACGGCGTCACGGCCGCTGCGGTGCCCAGGGCACATGCGGCCGCACCACCGATACCGACGGAGCCTAGCGCCGCCAGCCGTTCGGAGGCAGTGCCGCGGCGGTCGGCCAGGCAGGTCCAGATCGAAGCGGTTGCCGCCCAGAGATAGCCCGCTTCCCCGGTGAGCCATCCCGTGCCGGCCAGAACCAGGAACGAGAAGGCGTAGACCAGGCCTCTTTGCAACATCGAGGCATCGGGGCGGGGCAGGCGTAGCGCGCAAATCATGTCGGCAAGAAGCGTGGGGCGCTGCGAGGCGGCGATCCGCCCTGCCAGGCGCAAGGGACAGGCCGACTCTACGGGATCGGATGTTGCGTCGCAACATTTCACGCGAAAATCCACGTTTTACGCCGGAGCGGTGCGGCCTGGCCTCTTCATGGTGCAGTGGCTGAGCGGCTTTGGTGCGCCGGGCCGGATCGGCGGCGAGCCCTGCCATGCGCCGCTGTAGCAAGGGCACGCCGTAGTGGCCGGCAAAAAGCGGGCAAAAAAAACCCGCGCAGTTTCGTGCGCGGGCTGGAATCCACCGAGGTGGTGGAGGAGACAGACTCCACTATATATGATTTGTTGCGTCGCACCAAGCGGCATCTAGGCCAAGCGTGTCTGGCTTCACAAACATGTTGTTTGTAAGCAACAAGGTGGTGACCTAGTGCATTGGAAGACGGGTTCTCCTCTCGTTTTCTCTTGTTTTCGTCGACTGTTTGGCGGTGATTCATCGGTTTTCGCGCCGCATGGCGTCTCCGTTTCAGCGGAAAAACAGGTAGGCGATGCCGACCGCCGCGCACAAGCCGACAAGATCGGCGAACAGGGCACAGGCAAGCGCATGCCGTGTGTTGCGGATATTGACGCTGCCGAAGTACACGGCGAGCACATAGAAGGTGGTTTCAGTCGAGCCCTGGATGATCGCGGCGAGCTTGCCCTGGAAGGAGTCGACCCCATAGGTGCTCATGACGTCGATCATCAGGCCGCGGGCGCCCGCGCCCGACAGGATTTTCATCAACCCGACCGGTAGTGCGGGAACGAAGGCGGTGTCCAGGCCCAGCCAGGCAAAAGCGGCTGCAAGGCCGTGCATCAGGACATCCATGCACCCGGTCACCCGAAACAGCCCGATCGCCACCAGGATCGCCACCAGATAAGGAATGATCTGCACCGCGACCCCAAAGCCCTCCTTGGCGCCGTCGATGAAGGCATCGTAGACGTTGATGCCGCGCACGGCGCCGCAAATCAGGAAGACCACGACCAGCGTCAGGATGAAGCCGCTGCCGGCCAGGGCGGTGGTGGCGCTTACCTGTTCCGGGGGCGCGTGCCGCAGCCAGAGGAAGAGCCCGCCGACAGCCGCCGCCAGCAGCCCGAAGGCGGCCAGCACGGCTGGCTTGAGCAGGCTGAGCCGCTGCGTCCAGGCCACTGCCAGCAAGCCGGCGACGCAGGACACGCAAGTGGCGAGCAGGGTCGGAAGGAAGATGTCCGCGGCATTGAATCCGACCAGGCCTTGCTTGACCGCGATCGCTTGCCGCATGGCGATCACCGAGGTCGGGATCAGTGTCAAGCCAGCCGTGTTCAGCACGATGAACATGATTTGCGCATTGCTGGCGGTGTCAGCGCGAGGATTGAGCGACTGCAGCTCCCGCATGGCGTTAAGCCCAAGCGGCGTTGCTGCATTATCCAACCCCAGCATATTGGCTGACACATTCATCATCATCGCGCCCTGGGCCGGGTGACCCTGCGGAACGCCAGGGAAGAAGTGGCGCAATAGCGGGTTGACCACACGTGCGAATACGTCGACCACGCCGGCGCGTTCGCCAATGCGCATGATGCCCAGCCATAGACTCATGACGCCCGCCAGGCCAAGCGAAATCTCGAACGCGGTGCGTGCGTTGTCGAACAGGCTAGCCAGCATCGCCGGAAACACCGCGGTATCGCCTGTCGCCACGCGAATGCAGGCGACGACGAAGGCGATCAGGAAGAAGGATAGCCAGACCAGGTTGAGAGCCATCGGCGAGTGGGAGGCGGGGTTTGGGAGAGGCTACGCATCATAGCCTGCCGGGCCACGCCCCCGGCCCAAGGATGCCGCGTTGAGCCTGGGCCGTCGGGCCGGGCCATGGCGTGGGCCTTGGCACTGGCAAGGTGTGTCGCGCAAAAATCCGCAGTGCGCCGGTATACAATGTGGACAATACTGCCGCGGCCGCCTTGCCCGTTCACCTTGCGGGCCTGCGCCGCGATCCCTGATCCCTTTGCTGAGCCAAGCCAGAACCTATGTCCGACGCCCCTGGTACCGAACACGCTCTCTCTGGTTCGGATTCCGCTGGCGCCAGCCTTGGCGCCCAGCACTCCCCATTGTTTGCCCTGGTGACCGATACGTTGCGCGAGCGCATCCTCGGCGGGCAGTACAGCCAAGGCGAGCGCCTGGTCGAAAACAAGCTCTCCACTGAACTGGGTGTGTCGCGCATCCCCGTGCGGGAAGCGCTGCGCGCGCTAGCCGCCGAAGGCCTGGTGCGCATCGAGCCCCGGCGGGGCGCATCGGTGGCAACGCTGTCGCCGAACATCGCCAAGGAAATGGTGGAAGTGCGTGCCACGCTGGAGGGCCTTAACGCCAAGCTGGCCGCCCAGCGCCGTGACCCTGCCCTGATTGCAGAACTCAACGAAGTGCTGCGCCAGGGCACCGAGGCCGCCGCGAGCGGACGCTCGGAGCGCTTCATCGAACTGAATACACGCTTTCATGAGGTGCTGGGCAATATCGCAGCCAATAGCGTGCTGCAGGATATGGTGCGCACGCTCAGGGAGCGCACGGGCTTGCTGTTCGCGCCGGCCAACGTCACGCGCGCACGGCAGAACTGGGAAGAGCATGCACAGATCCTGCAGGCAGTCATTGCCGGCGATGCGGATCTGGCCGCGCTGCTGGCGACGCGGCACGTCTATAGCGCCGCCAAGGCAGCTGAAGATATGGCGGAGGTCGGGGCAGTGGGTTCCTGAGCGTTGGTAGATAGTATTCGATATACGAAAGTGATCCTATACCGAACCCAGTCTGCTTCCGACGCGGCAATTGTGTAGCTTGCCGTTGATTCTATTGATGTTCCAGGGCATTCAACAAGATGCGCACTGCCCCAGGGTGGGGCGTTTGCGTGCCCCGGTATGACGCATCGCACCAAAAATCGGTATACTGTCAATCCTGATGAATCACAATAGGGATTGACCATGGACTACCCGACGCCCGCCTATTTCCGGCAGTCGGTTGGCGAGCAACTGCTGGCCCACTATGCCGAGCGCGATGTGGTACGCCATCGCACGCCGCTCCTGCCCATTCGTTGGCCGAGCCTGCGTTCCTTGTTCCGTCGCCATTGCATGCGCGACCAAAAGGCGGTCTGACGGCATCAGCCTAAGATAGTGCGGCTCCGCGGGCCGCCAGCAGGGAGCGCAATATAGAGCGGTGGCATCTCTGCTCGTGTTCGCAATAGCAGCCAATCGAGAAATTCGTTTGCTGCGACATCGCGGCCAGCAGATCCAGCGTCCTGCTGGCTTCCGGGCGCGCCATCTCCGCGCGGAAGTGCCGCTCGAATGCCCGCCACGCCTTGTCATCTCCTTCGGCCTGTATCCCCAAGGCCTGCGCAACCAGTTCGGTAGAGGGCGAGAGGTTCGGAAACCACACATCGTAGTAGTCCCGCGTGGCGAACTCGGATTTCGGCACGCCGCGTGGCGGCCGGCGCACGGTGCCGATGCGGATTCCCTCGTCGGGCAGGCGGGGCGAGCCCAGCTTCACGATGCGAATGGTCATGCAAGTTTCTCCCTATATATAGAGTGAGCCGAGGACCCGTCGGCGGGCTTCGTCCGGTGCCGCCCGGTCCGTTCGGCGTCCATAGTTTGCCGCAGCCAGGTGGCTGCCGGCTAGCGCTGCCGATTGCCATGGTGCGGACTACTCTAGATGAGTCTCTTGAGGCGCTTTTATGCCAATATTAGGATCATTTCAGAAAAGGCTTGCCAGGACCGAGGGGGCGTCCTATTATTCGCCCCCTCGCACCACGAAAGACCGCTGCAAAGCAGACGGGACAAGGGTTGCGAGGTTGGCAGGGGTGGTTGGCGGCGCGCACGGCGCAGCGAGCTGAAGGAAAAAAACCTGTTGACGAAACGATGATCACGCTTCATAATCTCGTTTCTCTGCTGCAGCAAACGCAGCGACGCGGTAAGCAAAGCGAACCGCGGTAAGTTCTTTAACAAACA
>NZ_AHJE01000013.1 GCF_000243095.1 Cupriavidus basilensis OR16
TCATGACCGACATCCCGTTGCAGGACGTGCAATCGGTGCTGCCCGACATGTTGGCGGGCCGCTACGAGTCGGAGACCCGCATGCTGCTGGAGTCCCAGGTCGTGCGCGACGATGGCGTGATCTTCTCCGCGCTGGCCTTCAACGACGTCGTGGTCAACCGTTCCGGCATTTCCGGCATGGTCGAGCTGGCGGTCTCGGTGGACGGCCACTTCATGTACAACCAGCGCTCCGACGGCCTGATCGTGTCCACGCCGACCGGCTCGACCGCCTATGCGCTGTCGGCGGGCGGCCCGATCCTGCACCCGACCCTGTCGGGGCTGGTGCTGGTGCCGATTGCCCCGCATGCGCTGTCGAACCGCCCGATCGTGCTGCCGCACGACGCCGAAGTGTCGATCGAGGTCGCCACGGCGCGTGACGCCAGCGTGAATTTCGACATGCAGTCGCTGACCTCGCTCTTGCCCGGCGACCGCATCGTGGTGCGGCGCTCGGCCAAGACCGTCAACCTGCTGCACCCGATCGGCTACAACTATTACGCCACGCTGCGCAAGAAGCTGCACTGGCACGAGTACCCGAGCGAAGACAACCGGCTCTGATCCGCCCCGGTCCGCACCGATCCGGCCCAGATCCGCCCCCTGACATCACCCAGCCCTGACCCGTCGACCACGATGCTGCGCAGCCTGTCCATCCGCGATTTCGTCATTGTCGATACCCTCGACCTCGACTTCTCTCCGGGCTTCACCGTCTTCACCGGTGAGACCGGCGCCGGCAAGTCGATCCTGATCGATGCGCTGGCCCTGGTGCTGGGCGAGCGCGCCGACGCCGGCGTGGTCCGCGAAGGCGCCGCCCGGGCCAGCATCAGCGCCACCTTCTCCACCCCGGCCGGGCTCGATGCCTGGCTGGCCGAACACGACCTCACCGGCGACGAAGGCACCGTGCTGCTGCGCCGCACGGTTGATGCCAGCGGGCGCAGCAAGGCCTTTATCAATGGCGCCGCCGCCACGCTGGGCCAGCTGCGCGACATCGGCGACCGCCTGGTCGACATCCACGGCCAGCATGCCCATCAGCTGCTGCTGCGCCCCGACGCCCAGCGCCTGCTGCTCGATGCCCATGCAGGGCTCACCGCGCAGGCCGGCGCGGTGGCCGAAGCCTGGCGCTCGTGGCGCGCCTGCGTGCGCCAGCGAGAAGACGTCGAGCGCCGCTCGCGCGAGATGCAGCTGGAACGCGAACGGCTCGAATGGCAGGTTGGCGAACTCGAGAAGCTGGCACCGCAACCCGGCGAATGGGAAGACATCCAGGCCGAGTACAACCGGCTGTCGCACGCCGCCGGGCTGATCGAGGGCAGCCGGGCCGCGCTGGAGGCGCTGTCCGAGGCCGATGGCTCGGTGCTGTCGGGGCTCAACAGCGTAGTGCAGCGCCTGCGCCAGATGGCTGACGTCGACCCGGCGCTGGGCGACGTACTGGCGGCGCTGGACCCGGCGCTGGTCCAGGTCGAGGAGGCCGCGCACTCGCTCAACCGCTACGTCGACCGGATCGACCTGGACCCGGAACGCCTGCAGGTGGTGGAGGCGCGCATGCAGGCGCTGCACACCACCGCGCGCAAGTACCGGATGCCGCCGGAGCAACTGCCGGACGAACTGATGGCACGCCGCCAGCAACTGGACGACCTCCAGTCGGCCCAGGACCTGAACAAGGCGATGGCGCGCGAGGCCGCGGCCCGCGCCGCCTACCTCACCATCGCCCAGCATCTTGGCGCCGCCCGCAAGGTGGCGGCCGCGAGCCTGTCGGCTGCCGTGACGGATGCCATGCAGGGCCTGTCCATGGCGGGCGGCAGTTTCGCGGTGGCGCTGCACCCGCTCGATGAAGGGCAAAGCCACGGCCTGGAACAAGTCGAGTTCCTGGTGGCAGGCCATGCCGGCGTCAGCGCGCGCGCCCTGGCCAAGGTGGCGTCGGGCGGCGAGCTAGCCCGGATCAGCCTGGCGATTTCCGTCATTACCAGCGAGGCCGCGCCCACCCCGACCCTGATCTTCGACGAGGTCGACACCGGCATCGGCGGCGCGGTGGCCGAAGTGGTAGGCCGCCGCCTGCAGGAACTTGGCCGCGCCCGCCAGGTGCTGTGCGTGACCCACCTGCCGCAGGTGGCGGCCCAGGCCGGCGCCCACCTGCTGGTCAGCAAGGAGACCAGCCAGCGCGACGGCACAGGCTCGGTCACCCGCTCGCGCATCCGTGCCCTGGACGGCGCCGGCCGCGTGGTCGAAACTGCACGCATGCTGGGTGGGACCACCGTGACAGCCACCACCGTGCAACACGCCGAGGAGATGCTCGCGCACAGGGCCTGCGCGGCACCACCGGCACGGCCCGGGAAGCCCGCCGTTCGCGGCGCAGCGTTGGCTGATCGCCCACGCCCTGGCCAGTAACCATTTAGGAGTTTCCTCATGTCACTTGGCAAACAGCCGCACTCCCCCTCACTGGCTCGCCCGCTGTGGATGACCGCCGCTTGCGGCCTGCTGGCCCTGCTAGCCCTGACCGCTTGCCAGGCGCAACAGCGCCCGTCGGCGCCGCCGCCCAACAGCATCAGCGCGGATCGCGCCGTGGGCGATATCATGGTGCGTTTCTCCGCGCCGCCCGTCACCGTCTCCGAAGACGCCGATCGCTTGCTGGCGTCGATTGCCGGCCCGATCCGCTTCGTCGTCAAGCGGCCCATGTCGGGTGGTGTCTGGCTGGTCACCGCGATCTCCGCATCGGCCGATGCCACGATCGACCAGGCGGTCGCCACGCTGCGCGGCACCCCTCGCATCGAGCTGGCCGAGCCTGACCGCGTGCTCAAGCCGAACCGCGCCCAGCCCATCGGCCGCGACATGCCTGCGAGCTGATTCCGGCGGCGGCCCGATTCCTGTCGTCGGAATCCATGGCTTGGGCGTTGAAGGTTGAAGATTGAAGGTTGAATGCTTTAACCGCGGTCAGTCCGAAGCGGCCTCAACGGGAGAAGGCAGACATGCAGGCACAGCGTCAATTCCAATCTGGTGAAACGCGGCGCGTGGCGCCCCATGCCGCCCTGCTGCTGGCGCTGGGCGCCGCCCTCTGGCTGGGTGTGCCGGCCGCAGCCAGTGCAGCCCCCGACCCCGCTGCGCGCCCCGCGCCGCACTACACCGGCAACTTCATCGTGCGCTGGCGCGACGGCAGCACAAGCACAACCGCCAGCACGAGCGCCAGCACCGCCGGCGCCAGCGTTGCCCCCGGCGGCCTGTCCGAGCGCATGCTGAGCGTGAGCCAGAGCACTGGCGTGGCGCTCTCGGTCAAGCGCCAGATGGGGGGCAGCCTGCAGTTGCTGAGCGTCTCCGGCAGCGACGCCACCGACCCCGAAGGCACCGCCGCCCGGCTGCGCCAGGATCCGCGCATCGCGGAAGTGGTACCGGACCGCTGGCTGCGGCTGCACGATACTGTGCCCAACGATCCCGAATTCGCGCTCAACCAGCCCTACCTCGGCACCCCCGGCCAGGTGGTGGGCGGCGTTAACCTGCCGCCCGCATGGGACCGCACCCGCGGCAGCAGCAGCCTGGTAATTGCCGTGCTCGATACGGGCTACCTGCCGCACCCGGATCTGGCCGGCCGCATCGTGCCCGGCTATGACTTCATCAGCGATCCGTCCATCTCCAACGACGGCGGCGGCCGGGACGCCGATTGCCACCGACGCCGGCGACGGCGTACCGGTGGGATTCACCTGCCCAGGCACTACCACGCCAACCACAACCGCCACCAACAATAGCTGGCACGGCACCCGCGTGGCAGGCACGCTTGGCGCGCTCACCAATAATGGGCTGAACATCGCCGGCGTGGACTGGAACGCCCGCATCCAGCCGGTGCGCGTCTCCGGCCGCTGCGGCGCGCTGCTCTCGGACACCGTGGATGGCATGCGCTGGGCCGGCGGCCTGTCCGTGCCTAATGTGCCGGCCAATCCCACCCCGGCGCGCGTGATCAATGTGAGCCTGGGCGGCGGGACCTGTTCCAGCATCGAGCAGCAAGCCGTGGCTGACCTCGCCGCGAATGGCGTGGTGGTGGTCGCCGCCACCGGCAACAGCGCCGGCGCGGTCGAGGCACCTGCCGACTGCAGCGGCGTGGTCGCCGTAACGGCACATGCCAATGACGGCGAAAACGCCAGCTATGCCAATGTCGGGCCGCAGGTTGCACTGAGCGCGCCGGGCGGCGGCTGTGGCAACTCCAAGGTATCGGGCGGCAAATGCACAGTCGCAGAGTCGTACATCCGGACCCTGTCCAATGACGGAACCACTTCGCTTGGCAACTACAACGTCACCAACTCGCAAGGCACCAGCTTTGCCACGCCGCTGGTATCGGGCGTGGTGTCGTTGATGCTCGCAGCCAACCCGGCGCTCACGCCCGCCCAGGTGCTTGCCACCTTGAAGAGTTCGGCACGGCCCCATCCGGCCGGTACCTATTGCACGGCCGCCGCCAATGCCGGCATCTGCGGTGCGGGCCTGCTCGATGCCAATGCTGCCGTGGCCGCCGGCACGCAGGTGGTGCAGCCGGCGCCCGCTGCGCCAGCCACCTCCTCGGGCGGCGGCGGCGGCGGCGGCGCGCTATCGTGGCCGCTCGCGCTCGGGCTGTGCACGCTTGGCTTGCTGTTGAACTGGATCGGACGCCGCCGGCGCCCGGCGAAATCGCATTGATCGCGGGGCGCCGACCGGCCTGGGCCGGTCGGCGCCCTTTGGCAGCGTGCCTATGCGGCCGGCTGGCCGTGACGACGCTGCCACCACTCCTGCAACAGCCACAGCCCCAGGCCGGCCAGCGCGCCGGCCGCGTGCGCGATACGCACGACCCCAAACCCCCACTGCGCGTCAAACACCACGGGCGCAAGCCACGACTGTTCAAGCCAGGTCTTCGCCAGCACGCCGAGGCAGAGCGCCACGCCGAGCACGCGCGACACGCCGTGACCATAGAGCAGGCGCAGGCCGCCCCACAGGGCCAGCCCGTGCAGCGCGCCGGACAACCCGCCATACCAGCCCACCGACGGCACGCGGCATAGCGCCAGTTGCACCGCGACGCCGCAGGCGAGCAGGACCGCCAGCATCGCGCCGGCGCGCGCCTCGCGGCCGATCAGCAGGAACAGGCCCGCGGCGGCCAACAGGTCCGCCAGCCAGTGCTGCCAGCCAAGGTGGACCCACATCGCCGTCAGCAGGCGCCACCACTGGCCCGCCAAGCCGTGCCCCACTACCGCATCGCGCAGGTAGAGCCCGTGCGCGTGCAGCCAGGGGATGAAGGTGAAGGCGGCGCCAAGCGAGGCCGTGACCGTCAGCACGGCCAGCACCTCCAGCCATCCCGGCGGGCGCGCCGCGCCGGCCACCTGCGGGTTCATCTGGCGCCGGCAGCAACCGGCTCGCCGAACACCGCTTGCCAGAGCGTGCGCACGTGTTCCGCCTGCTGCGCCACCACGGCCGGCGCAACCCGTGCGTGGACCTGCCCATCCAGGCGCAGCTGGTGCTGGCGGGCACGGAACACCCGATACGCATCGCCCACCTCGCGCGCCAGCGTGGCATCGATCAGGCCGAGTTCGCCCGCGGTGCGCAGCAGCGCGATATTGCCGGCATTGCGCGTGAGCGCCGGATGATCGTGGCTGTGCAACAGCACGAGGTATTGCACCGTGAATTCGATGTCGACCATGCCGCCGCGATCATGCTTGAGGTCGAATAAACCGCTTGGGTTGGGATGGCCGTCGGCCACCTTGTGGCGCATGGCCGCGATCTCGCCGCGCAGCGTGGCGGCGTCGCGCGGCTGGCGCAGGATCTCGTCGCGCAAGCTTTCGAAGTGCGCCCCGATCTCGGCATCCCCCGCGCAAAAACGCGCGCGCGTCAGCGCCTGGTGCTCCCACACCCAGGCGGTGTTGTCGCCCTCGCGCTGCTGGTAGCGGCGAAAGCCCTCGAAGCTGGTCACCAGCAGCCCGGCCTCGCCGTTGGGACGCAAGCGCGTGTCGACGTCGAACAGCGTGCCGGCGGCGGTATGGCTGGTCAGCCAGGTGATCAGGCGGCGCGCGTAGGCGGCGTAGACGTCGGGCGCGCGCTCATGCTCGTCCTCGTAGAGGAAGATGATGTCGAGGTCGGAGGCATAGCCCAGCTCCTTGCCGCCCAGCTTGCCGTAGGCGATCACGGCAAAGCGCGGCTGCTCGGCGTGGCGGGTGGCTAGTTGGCGCCAGACTGCCTGCAGGGTCACTTCGAGCATGACGTCGGCCAGGTCCGACAGCCGGTCGGCAATCTGCTCCACCGTCAGCATGCCTTGCAGGTCTTGCAGCAGGATGCGGAAGGTCTCGGCATGGTGCTCGCGGCGCAGGACGTCCATCTGCGCTTCGATCTGGCCATCGGCCGCGTCGAGGCGCGCGGCCAGGCGGCCGCGGAAGCCGTTCCAGTCGGGCGCGCCCGCCAGCGCATCGCTGTCGAGCAGTTCGTCGAGCAATTGCGGGTGGCGGGTCAGGTAGGCGGCGGCCCAGCTCGATGCGTGCAGCGTGTCGGCCACGCGCGCCATGGCTTGCGGGTACTCGGAAAGCAACGACAGATAGGACGCGCGGCGGCTGATGGCATCCAGGAAATCGACAAAGCGGGCGATGGTGCGGTCCGCGTCTTCCTGGCGCGAGGCCAGGTCGAGCGCGCGGTTGACCAGCAGGTCAAAGCGCACGCGGCTTTCTTTGCTCCGACAACGCCCGGTAACGCAACGAGCCGCCGAATGGCGCGCAGGCGGTCGAGCAGCCCGGCGCAATCGCTGAAGCCGGCGGTGGCCAGGCGCTCGCACGGGGGCTCATCCTGTTCTTCCTGGATCAACGCCGGCCACAAGGCCTCGCACGGCGCATGCGCTTCGTCGGGGTCCGAGAAGGTTGCCTCGAACTGTTGCGCCACCGGATCCTGCAGCGACGCCAGCCGCTCTAGCAAGGCCGGCCAGTCCGCGCAGCCCATCATCCGCGCCACCGCCAGTTGCTCCTCTTCCGAAGTAGGCAGATGGTGCGTCTGGGCATCGTCGCGATACTGCAGGCGATGCTCGAGCTGGCGCAGGAAGCGGTAAGCGTCAGCCAGTTGCCCGGCCTGGCCAGCAGGCAGCAGCCCATGCTCCACGGCCACCGTCAGCACCTCCAAGGTCGGCCGGATGCGCAGCGCCGGGTCCTGGCCGCCACGGATCAGCTGGAAGACCTGGGCCATGAACTCGATCTCGCGGATGCCGCCGCGGCCCAGCTTGATATTGAAAGCGCGCTGGTTCACGCGCTGGCCGCTGCCAGGCGCCGCCAGGCCGCCGCTGCGCTTGGCAGCCTCGGCGCGGATCTGCGCATGCAGCGAACGGATCGCCGCGATCACGCCGTAGTCGAGGTAGCGGCGAAAGACGAAGGGCGTGGTCAGGCTGGCCAGCTGCGCGGCGGTACGCTGCGCATGCGGGGTATCCTGCGCCGACACCACCCTGCCCTTGATCCAGGCGTAGCGCTCCCACTCGCGCCCCTGCACCATCAGGTATTGCTCCAGCATGCCGAGGCTGCAGGCCAGTGGCCCGGCGTCGCCATTGGGGCGCAGGCGCATGTCGACGCGGAACACGTAGCCATCTCCGGTCACGTCGGCCAGCAGGTTGATCAGGCGCCGCCCCAGGCGGATGAAATATTCGTGATTGGACAGGCTGCGTTGCCCGCCGTCGGTGTCGCCATCTTCGTCGTACAGGAAGATCAGGTCGATATCGGACGACACATTGAGCTCGCGGCCACCCAGCTTGCCCATGCCGACCACAACCAGTTCCTGCACCTCCCCGCTGCTCTCCCCGACTGGCCGCCCGTAGGTCGGGGCAAGGTCCGCCTCCAGCATGGCCAGGCCGTACTGGATGCCCAGTTCGGCCAGGTCGGTCATCGCGCCGGTGACTTCGCCGAGCGTCGACAGGCCGCGCAGATCGCGCTCGATCAACACGCACATCACTTCCGCGCGCAAGCGGCGCAGCGCGCGCTTGATGGCATCTTCCACATCGGCCGATGGCTCGTGCAGGACCTTGAGCCGCGCCGCCATCCAGGCGCGCGTGAGCGGCTGCTCGCGCGCGAGCGCGACGATTTCGGCCAGCTCGGGACGAGCTTGCACCATGCGGCGGGTGTAATGGGAATAGGCGGGCGAGTACAATGCCATGCCGGCGCATGCGACCGGCACGAGTTCCGCGGCGGCCACCACCGCGAACGGGCCCGTGGCCATGTCGGCCACAGCCTGCCTGGCAGCGCTGGAAGTGTTGCCGGGCGCATGTTCGCCGGCAGGACCAGCCGCGGCCGCGGTTTGGTTTGCGCCATCGGTTGCGGCGGTATCGGGCGCCGCCGCGGAACTCGTCGGATCAGTGGAAGTCATTCCTGTTACTTAAGTAGCGCGTGAGCCGGCCCCTGGGCCGGCGTCGCGCGTTATGCACGGCCGGTCAGGCACCGAATTGGAGAGCGCCTAGTATTGTCGGATAATCTGCGCATGTCCAGCCGCGCCACCCCACCTGCCGAGCCCTCCGCCGCCACCGTCGGCGGCACGCCGGCACTCGATGGGACCGCCGGTGCAGGCTCCCCCCCATCGCAGCTAGGCGACCGGCGCGCGCTCGCGTTTGCGCGCGCGTTCGGCCGCGCCCTATTGGCAGGTTTGCGCCATCCCGTCTGGCGCGGCCTGGCACGCGTGCTGGTGCGTCTGGCCTTGGCGCTGGCGCTGCTGGCGCTGCTGGCGGGGCTCTTGATCCGCTTTGTGCTCTGGCCGCAAGCCTCGGCCGCCCGCACCTGGCTGGAGCAGCGCGGCTCGGTGGCGCTCGCGGCCCATTTGAGCATCGGCCAGCTCGATACTTACTGGGATGGCTGGCATCCCGCTTTCCATGCGCGCGACGTCAAGGCCGTCGATGCCGACCAGCGCGTGCTGCTGGCGGCGGGCGAGCTCGATGGCAAGCTATCATGGCGCTCGCTGTTCAGCATGGACGTGCTGTTCCAGCGAATCTCCGCCCGCCAGACCGACTTGCTGATCCGCCGCTCCGCCGACGGCAAGCTAAAGGTGGCCGGCCTGGCCGTGGACACCACCGGCGCCCAGCCGCAAGACAACCGGCTGTTCGACTGGCTGCTGGCCCAGGGCAGGGTCGAGCTCACCGACGGCAAGCTGCGCTGGCTCGACGACAAGAACAAGCTGCCGCAACTGGACGTCGGCGATTCCGCCATGAATACCTGCATCGCACCGGCGACTGGCACAACTGGTATGGACAGGCCAGCTGGGACCTTGGCCGGCTGGAGCTCCCGGTGCTGCAGCGCTATCTCGCGATCTTCGACCGGGTCACGCGCGGCACCTTCAGCACCGACGGCACCATCGAGTTTCGCGGCGGCCAGATCACCCGCAGCCAGGCCCGGCTGCGCGCGAACAGCGTGGACCTGAAACTCGCCGGCGCGCCCGAAGCGCTCAAGCTGGCCAGCGCGCAGGCCTTCGTCCTGCACCGCGCAGGGCGAGACCGCGACAACATCCTCACCATCGACACCCTGCTGTGGCAGCCCGAGCCCGTGGAAGGCCCGGCGGTGCCACCGGCACGGCAAGCGCAGGCGGCCTCGGCGGCCGGCGCCGCCAGCGCGGCCGCCGGCCTGGCCAGCGGCGAAGGCGCCTGGCGCGAAGGCATGCGCAAGGTGGTGGTCGGCTGGGCCACCGACAACAAGGGCGAATTGCGCAAATTCACGCTCAAGGCGCCCACGTTCGACCTGAACACCGTGCGCGCGCTGGCCACCTCGCTGCCGCTCGACACCGCTTTGTCGCGCCAGTTGCGCGCGCTCCAGCCCTCCGGCCATGTCGATAACCTGGACGTGAACTGGACACGGGATCGCCAAGGTGTGCTGAGCCGCCGCGATGGCCAGCGCCACTACAACGTGCAGGGCACGCTGCGCAGCGTCTCGGTGCTTGGCCAGCCCGCCAACCCGCCCCTCGGCGCGAATGGCAAGCCCCACCTGGGCGTGCCGGGCTTCTCGCGGATTTCCGGCAGCTTCAGCTTCGACGAACGCCAGGGCAGCGCCCGTTTTGAAGGCAACAATGCCGCGCTGATACTGCCCGGCATGTTCGAGGACCCGCGCCTTGCGTTCGACCAGATCAACGGCGAAGTGCGCTGGACCAACGACAACGGCAAGCTGGCGGTGCGCACCGACGGCGTGCAATTCGCCAATGCGGATACCGCCGGCAGCGTACGTGGCACCTGGCACGCCGGCGGCGACGGCCACGGCGGCATTGCCGACCTGACCGGCGAGCTGGCCCGCGCCCAGGTCAGCCGCGTACCCCGCTACCTGCCAATGGGCATACCCGCGTCCACACGCCAATACCTGGCCGGCGCCCTGGTCAGCGGCGAAGCCAGCGACGTCAGGTTCCTGCTCAAGGGAGACCTGGAGCACTTCCCCTTCCACAGCCCGTTCGAGCGCGCCGGCGACTTCCGGGTCGAAGTGCCGATCCAGCATGTCAGCTACCAGATCGCGCCCCATGTCAGCGCGCCGGCGGGCAGCGCCGCCAGCGCCAGCAATGGCGGCAAGGCCTGGCCGAACTTCACCGACATCAGCGGCCACTTGCTGTTCGAACGCGGCGGGCTGTCGTTCGTCGCGCAGCGCGCTGGCGTGCAAGGCGCCACTGGCGTCACGCTGCAGGAGGTCAATGGCCGCATCGCCGACCTCGGCGAGCACGGCCGCCTGGTGCTGGACGGCAGTGCCAGCGGGGCGATGGCGGGCTTCCTGCGTTTTGTCGCCGCCAGCCCGGTGCGTGACTGGACCGGCCAGGTGATGGCGGACATGCGCGCCCAGGGCAACGGCGAGCTGCGGCTCAAGCTCGACCTGCCCCTCACCGAAGCGAATGCAACCAAGGTCGACGGCCAGTTCCGGCTACCCGGCAACGATGTGGTGCTGACCCCGCAATTGCCCGTGCTGGCCGGCACTACCGGCGTTGTTGCCTTCAACGAGCACGGCTTCCAGCTCAACGACCTGCGCGCCCGCTTCCTGGGCGGAGAGATTCGCGCCGGCGGCGGCAGCCAGCCCGACGGCGCGGTCCGGGTCAATGCCAGCGGCAACCTCACCGCCCAGGGCATCCGCGAAGCCTTTGGCGCCTCGCCGGCAGCCGGCCTGGTACAGAAACTGGAAGGCAGCACCGCCTACAGCGCCGTGATCGGCGTGCGCGATCACCAGCCACAGGTCACGGTTGCATCGGAACTGGCCGGACTGGCGGTGAACCTGCCCGCACCGATGGCCAAGAGCGCGGCGCTGGCCGTGCCATTGCACTTTGAGCTGCGCCCGGCCGCCGCCCGCGCCGGCAGCGAGGAAATGCTGGTGCAGTATGGCAACGTGCTCAATGCGCGCTACTTGCTACGCCGCAATGGCGATGCCGTGGAAGTGCAAGCCGGCGGGATCGGCCGACGGGCATGGCACCTTCGAGGGCCGGATCGGATGGCGCGGCTCGCCCCTGTCGATCGACTACCCCACCCTGTCGGGGCGGATGAAGCTGCAGCTGGAAAATGGCCAGATCCTCAGCGTGGACCCGGGTGCGGCCAAGCTGCTGGGTGTGCTCAGCCTGCAAGGCCTGATGCGGCTGGCCACCTTCGACTTCCGGGGAGTGGCGGGCCAGGGCATGGTGTTCGACGAGATCACGGGCACTGGCACGATCGAGAACGGCGTGGCCAGCACCAAGGACTTCGCGCTCAAGGGCGGGCAACTGCGCGCCTCGATGACCGGCAGCGCGAACATCCCGCGCGAGACGCAGGACCTGGACGTGACGGTAGTGCCGCGCATCAACGCCACTTCCGCGTCGGTGGCGGCGGCGTTCATCAATCCCGCGCTGGGCATCGGCACGCTGGCGGCCCAACTGATGTTTGCCGACGAATTCTCCAAGGCCTTCAGCCGCCGCTTCCATATCAGCGGTGCCTGGGCGAGCCCGCAGATCGTCAAAGTGGGGGAGAATAAGACCGACTCGCACCCCGTGCAGGGTTCGTCCAATCGTATCTACCCGGCGCCATAACCGTAACGGCTGGCCCTGCCGGCCGAGCCGCGCCGCGCCGCCGCCGCAAGCCAAGGAAACCGTTTCATGACCGCAAACGCCTCCGCCCAAGCCCCCAGCGCGGCACCCTTTCGCGTCGCTGCCATCCAGACCATCAGCGGGGTTTCGCCCGAGGCCAACCTGGCCCGCGCCGACGCGCTGATCGCGCAGGCCGCCAAGGGCGGTGCCGAACTGGTGTTGCTGCCGGAATACTTCTGCATGATGGGCCTGCGCGAAGGCGACAAGGTGGCGATCCGCGAGCGCGACGGCGACGGACCAATCCAGGCATTCCTGGCCGATGCCGCGCGGCGCCACCGGATCTGGCTGGTCGGCGGCACGCTGCCCTTGTGGTGCGAGGACGAGGCCCGCGTCTACAACACGTCGCTCGTCTACGACCCGCGCGGTGAACGCGTGGCGCGCTACGACAAGATCCACCTGTTCGGCTTCACGCGCGGCACCGAAAGCTACGACGAATCGCGTACCATCCTGGCCGGCCAGACCCCGGTCAGCTTCGAGGCGCCCTGTGGGCGGGTCGCCATGTCGGTCTGCTATGACCTGCGCTTTCCCGAGCTTTACCGCCAGCTCGCCGAGAGCGGCGGCACCAGCTTGATTTTGATGCCGGCCGCCTTCACCTACACCACCGGCCAGGCGCACTGGGAAATCCTGCTGCGCGCCCGCGCCATCGAAAACCAGTGCTATGTGCTGGCTGCCGCACAGGGTGGGAAGCACGAGAACGGACGGCGCACCTGGGGCCACTCGATGCTGATCGATCCCTGGGGCGAAGTGATGGCGGTGCTGCCGGAAGGCGAAGGCGTGGTAAGCGGGCTGATTGACCCCGTGCGCCTGGACGAGGTGCGGCAGAACCTGCCTGCACTGCGCCATCGGGTGCTGTAGCATGTACAAGCAATGACCTGGCCGATTCCCCGGAATCGCCAAACTCCCAGATTTTCAAGCGGCGGCGTCATTTCGCCACCGCGGCACGACAATAAAGGACAACCATGAACGCCGGCGACCTCGGAATCCGCAACCTCGCCACCGCCCAGCAATTGCTGCTGGCGCCCTACGGCCTGGACGAAACCAACCTGCAGCGCGTGCTGGCGGACATCTTCACGCATAAGGTCGACTACGCCGACCTCTACTTCCAGTACACCCGCAACGAGGCGTGGAGCCTGGAAGAAGGCATCGTCAAGTCGGGCAGCTTCAGCATCGACCAGGGCGTCGGCGTGCGCGCCGTGTCCGGCGACAAGACCGCCTTTGCCTACTCCGACGACATCAGCCTGGACGCCTTGCTCAAGGCCGGCGCCGCGACCCGCACCATCGGCCGCGCCGGCAGCGGCCGCGTCAAGGTGGCGAGCAAGATGACGACGGCCTCCCAGGGCGGGCGCAACCTGTACTCGCCCAACGATCCGCTGGACTCGATGGACGCTGCCGAAAAGGTGGCGCTGCTCGAGCGCGTGGAACGCATGGCGCGCGCCAAGGACCCGCGCGTGGTGCAGGTGATGGCCGGCCTGGCCGGCGAATACGACGTGGTGCTGGTAGCGCGCAGCGACGGCGTGATCGCCGCCGACGTGCGCCCGCTGGTGCGGGTCTCCGTCACGGTGATCGCCGAGCAGAACGGGCGCCGCGAGATCGGCTCCTCCGGCGGCGGCGGGCGCTATGCCTACGGCTATTTCACCGACGAGCTGCTGCGCAAGTACGTGGACGAGGCCGTGGCCTCGGCGCTGGTCAACCTCGAGGCGCGGCCGGCTCCGGCCGGCGCCATGACCGTCGTGCTCGGCCCGGGCTGGCCCGGCGTGCTGCTGCACGAGGCCATTGGCCACGGCCTGGAAGGCGACTTCAACCGCAAGGGCTCGTCGGCCTTCGCTGGCCGCATGGGCGAGCGCGTGGCGGCCAAGGGCGTGACCGTGGTGGACGACGGCACGCTGGCCAACCGCCGCGGCTCACTCAACCTCGATGACGAGGGCAACCCGACCCAGTGCACCACGCTGATCGAGGACGGCATCCTCAAGGGCTATATCCAGGACACGCTCAACGCGCGCCTGATGAAGATGCCGGTGACCGGCAACGCGCGCCGCGAGAGCTACGCCGCGCTGCCGATGCCGCGCATGACCAACACCTACATGCTCAACGGCAACCGCGATCCGCAGGAGATCATCGCCAGCGTCAAGCGCGGCCTCTACGCGGTCAATTTCGGCGGCGGCCAGGTCGACATCACCAACGGCAAGTTCGTGTTCTCCGCCAGCGAGGCCTACCTGATCGAGGACGGCAAGATCACTACCCCGGTCAAGGGCGCCACGCTGGTCGGCAACGGCCCGGAGTCGCTCAAGGACGTCACCATGATCGGCAACGACATGCGCCTGGACTCGGGCGTGGGCGTGTGCGGCAAGGAAGGCCAGAGCGTGCCGGTGGGCGTGGGCCAGCCGACCCTGCGCATCGAAAACATGACGGTCGGCGGCACGGCCTGATTGCCGTGCCGCGCGCCGGGTGCGGTCCCTTGCTGCTCAGGGTTGCTGCTCAGGGCCGCGCCTCGTAGATCAGGTTGAACGGCGTTTGCGCCGCCCGGCGAAAACGCGAAAAGCCGCCCTGCTGCACCACCGAGCGCATGCGTGCCTCGCCCGACTGGGCACCCAGGCACAGGCCCACCTCCTGCGAGCGCGAGGCTGGCGTGCAGATGAAGGTCGAGGCCGAGTAGAACACCCGCCCGATTGGGTTCAGGTTGTCCTCGAGCCGGTCGTTGGCGAAAGGCTCGACGATCATCCAGGTGCCGTCCGGGCGCAGGGTCTCGCGCACATGCGCGGCGGCGCCGACCGGATCGCCCATATCGTGCAGGCAGTCGAACACGGCCACCAGGTCGTAATCGTTGCCGCCATACTCCTTGGCCTTTGCCACCTCGAAATGCACGCGGTCTTGCACGCCGGCGCGCGCCGCCGCCTCGGTGGCGAAGCGGATCGACGGCTCGTGGTAATCAAAGCCGTAGAACTCCGATGCCGGATACGCCTGCGCCATGATGATGGTGGAGGCGCCATGCCCGCAGCCCACATCGGCCACGCGAGCGCCCGCCTGCAGCTTGGCCTGCACATCCTCCAGCGCGGGAATCCATTCCGTTGTCAGATGCGCGGCGTAGCCCGGGCGGAAAAACCGCTCGGTGCCGTGGAACAGTGAAGGGTCGTGTTCATGCCAGCCTAGCCCGCGCCCATTGCGAAAGGCGTCCACGATCTTGGGAATCGCCTTGAATTGCGCCACCGCGATCTGGAAAGCGCCGGGGATAAACGCAGGGCTGCCCTCCTGGGCCAACGCGAAGGCCTGCTCCTCGGTCAGGCTGAACAGATCGCTGGCCGGGTCGTACGCGACATAGCCGCTGGCCGCCTGCGCGGACAGCCACTCGAGCAGGTAGCGTTCGTCGGTATGAGTTTTCTCGGCCAACACCTGCGCGGTCATCGGTTTCTCGGCCAAGGCCTTGTAGAGGCCAAGCGTATCGCCCACCACGATGGTGGCGGCATGCATCACCGCCCCCAGATCCTGGACAAACTGCCCCATGAAGGCGTTCAGCCTCCCTTCGTCGATTGCCATGATGTTTCCCTCCCCCTCGCCTCAGCCCGGCGTGCCTGAGTTGCCTGGCACGCCGCGTTCGCCTGTCTTCCCCCGGGCAAACCTGTGCAGGTGCCACCGCCACGCTACCATGCGCGCTGGCGGCGCCTATACTGGCCTCATTCATGTTGGTTCACGCACGGGAACGCGCCAATACGCAGCATTGCGTACCTGCACGCTGCCCAAAGCCGCCGCAATGCTTACATCCAGCCGTTGCCAGGATGACCCGGCGCTCTCGATGCTCGCCAGGCTGACCGCGCGCGAGCAACAAGTGCTGCGCTGGCTGGCGCACGGCAAGACGGACCGCGAAATCGCCGGCATGCTAGGCATCAGCGCCCGCACGGTGCAAAAACACCTGCAACATGTTTATGTGAAGCTTGGCGTGGAGAACCGTACCGCCGCCGTGATGCGCGGGCTGGAACTGGATCCGGGACCCGCCATGGAGCGGCCGGAAATTGTGCCCAGGCCAATGCCGGACGCTTGCCAAGCTCCATAAAACGCGCTATAAAGATGCTTCGTTACCCGATGGTCAACCGCCGCTGCCGGCAGAATTGGCAGGGCTGGCGCAATTTCCTGCCATCTCGTGACGCGTTGCCGCAAATAACCAACGCCATTTGAGCCGCATCCCATCCATGTCCGCTAAGTTTTATTTTTACTTTTTTAGCGATCTCGCACCGCTGGCGGATGGAGAGGGACGATCGTAAGTGCCTCTAGAATTCAAAAAAAAGCCGCCAGCGAACCTGGCGGCTTTTTTTTATACCGGCCCGCACCCAGCTCTACCCCAGACAACCCAAACACACGACCCTACAAAATCCGGAGCCATCATGCTGAAGAACACCGACGACCTGCGCATTCGCGAACTCAAGGAATTGTTGCCCCCCGCGCACCTGATCCGCGAGTTCGGCTGCTCCGAGAAGGCGTCCGACGTGATCTACGGCGCGCGCCAGTCCATGCACCGGATCCTGCACGGCATGGATGACCGCCTGATCGTGATCGTCGGGCCCTGCTCCATCCATGACACCCGCGCCGCGCTCGAGTACGCCAAGCTGCTCAAGGTCCAGCGAGACCGTTTCGCCGGGGAGCTGGAAGTGGTGATGCGGGTGTATTTCGAGAAGCCGCGCACCACGGTGGGCTGGAAGGGACTGATCAACGACCCGCATATGGATGGCAGCTTCAAGATCAACGATGGCCTGCGCATCGCCCGCGAACTGCTGCTGAATATCAGCGAGCTGGGCGTGCCGACCGGCACCGAATACCTCGATATGATCAGCCCGCAGTACATCGCGGACCTGGTCAGCTGGGGCGCCATCGGCGCGCGCACCACGGAGAGCCAGGTACACCGCGAACTGGCCTCCGGACTGTCGTGCCCGGTCGGGTTCAAGAATGGCACCGATGGCAACGTCAAGATCGCGGTCGATGCGATCAAGGCCGCCTCGCAGCCCCACCATTTCCTGTCGGTGACCAAGGGCGGCCACTCCGCCATCGTGTCGACCTCGGGCAATGAGGATTGCCACATCATCCTGCGCGGCGGCAAGACGCCCAACTACGATGCCGCCAGCGTGCAGGAAGCTTGCGAAGCGATCTCCAAGGCTGGCTTGGCCGCGCGCCTGATGATCGATGCCTCGCACGCCAACAGCAGCAAGAAGCACGAGAACCAGATCCCGGTCTGCGAGGATATCGGCCGCCAGTTGGCTGCGGGCGACGAGCGCATCGTCGGCGTCATGGTGGAATCCCACCTGGTGGGCGGCCGCCAGGACCATGCCCAGGGTACGCCGGTGGAAGACCTCACCTACGGCCAGTCGGTCACCGATGCCTGCATCGGCTGGGACGATTCGGTAAAGGTGCTCGAAACCCTGGCCAACGCCGTCAAGGCACGCCGCCTGGCCAAGGGCACCGGCAACTGAGCCGCCGGACGCGCGGGCGAAGAAAAAGCCGCTTGAATCAGCGGCTTTTTCTAATTCCGGACCCGGGCGCGGCGTGAGCCGGCGCCAGCCTGCTTACTTCTTCAGGACCAGGCCGCCCGGCAGCGACTCGATATAGGCGGCGATATCCTTCAGCTCATCCCGGGTAAAGGGACGCGGCTTGCCGTCCTTGCCCGTCACGCCCGGGTTGGCGTTGACCTGGCCGGCCATGATGGCGTTGGAGCGGCCCACCTGCGGGTTGGTGGTGATCTGGTAGGCAGCCAGCGCGTGGTACAGGTAGTCGGCATGCTGGCCGGCCAGCTTGGGGTAGTCTGGGGTGATCGGGGCATTCAGGCCGGCGCCGTGGCAGGCCGCGCAGTTGCCCTTCTCCACCAGCGCCTTGCCGTGCGCAAGGTCGGCAGCCGAGGCGGTGATGGCCGAGGCGCCCAGCACGAGTGCGCCGATCGCGAGCGAAAGCGTCTTAAGCGTATTCATGGGTGGGTCCTCTTACTTCTGGGTGTTGTTTTGCGTGCTGGGAGACTGCTGCGCGTAATAGGCAGCCACGTCGGCGATGTCCTGGTCGGTCAGGGTCGCGGCAATGCCACGCATGGTCGGGTGCTTGCGCTCGCCCTTCTGGTACTCCTTGAGCGCGTTCTCGATATATTTGGCGTTCTGGCCGCCGAGCAGGGGCACCTGGTACACCTCGGGGAAGGAAGCGCGATAGCCGGGAATGCCATGGCAACCAATACACATCGCGACCTTGTTCTTGGCGGCGTCCACATTGCCCTTGACTTCCTGGGCTTGCGCAGCCATTGCGGCCGCGCCCAGCACCACCATCGTGAGGAGCTTTTTCATTGTCGTAGCTGATTGGAAGTGTTAAACCCTGCGTGACCTGCCCAACCGGTCGGAAATGGCTTCAGAATGCGTCCGGCCGGACCGTATCTGCCCGCGGGTAGATGCGGTGCTGCCAGCGTGGGCCGGATACCTGGGCGCTGTAGCTAGCGCTGCCAAGGCATCCCGGCATAGTCTCCGCCTCATTCTGTAACCATCTCTTGTCATCGCCGCCTCCCGGCAAGGACCGCGGGAGTGACAAGGCGGACAAAGCGAGGGGGTGGAGTCTTGGACGTGGGGGGCGCGTCAAACCGCCGCATTGTACAGCACGCTGCACGTGGCAGTCCAGCATGGCACGGCGAGCCACACGCGAACCGAAAAGCTCTTTTATACTGGCCAATTCCGACACGCATAAACCCCTTCAGGTTGCCCCATGTCCAACACCACCAACGCCAGCCAGAACCAGCAAAACCGTTTCGAAGGCACACAGCAATATGTTGCCACCGATGACCTCAAGCTGGCCGTGAATGCCGCCCGCGCCCTGCAGCGCCCGCTCCTGATCAAGGGCGAGCCCGGCACCGGCAAGACCATGCTGGCCGAGGAGGTGGCGGCGGCGCTCGGCATGCCCCTGCTGCAGTGGCACATCAAGTCCACCACCAAGGCGCAGCAGGGCCTGTACGAATACGACGCGGTGTCGCGCCTGCGCGATTCGCAGCTCGGCGACGGCCGCGTCCACGACATCCGCAACTACATCATCAAGGGCGTGCTGTGGCAGGCCTTCGAGGCCGACCAGCAAGTGGTGCTGCTGATCGACGAGATCGACAAGGCCGACATTGAATTCCCGAACGACCTGCTGCGCGAAATCGACCGCATGGAGTTCTATGTGTACGAGACGCGCGAGCTGGTCAAGGCGCGCCACCGCCCGCTGGTGATCATCACCTCGAACAACGAGAAGGAGCTGCCCGACGCCTTCCTGCGCCGCTGCTTCTTCCACTACATCAAGTTCCCCGATGCGGAAACCATGCAGCGCATCGTCGACGTGCACTATCCCGGCATCAAGCGCGAGCTGGTGGCCGCGGCGCTCGAATCGTTCTACGAGATGCGCAACCTGCCGGGACTGAAGAAGAAGCCCTCCACGTCGGAGCTGATCGATTGGCTCAAGCTGCTGATGGAGACATCCCGCCCGAGGCGCTCAAGAGCCCGGACAAGAAGGCCGCGATCCCGCCGCTGCACGGCGCGCTGCTGAAGAACGAGCAGGACGTGCACCTGTTCGAGCGCCTGGTGTTCATGAACCGCGCCAACCGCTGAGCGCCACGCCATGGCACGCTTTATCGAACCCGTCACCCTGCGCGGCCAGCACGCCTTGCTGGAACCGCTGCGCCCGGAGCATGAAGCCGAGGTACAGGCCGCCGTCGCCGATGGAGAGCTGTGGAAGCTCTGGTACACCTCGGTGCCGGCGCCGGACCAGGTGCGCGCGTGGACCGACACCGCGCTGCAGATGCGCGAGCAGCAGGGCGCGATGCCGTTCGTGATCCGCGAGATCCGCGACGGCGTACCGGGCGCGCTGGTGGGCGCGACGCGTTACTTCAATGTCGACGGCGCCAACCGGCGCCTGGAGATTGGCCATACGTGGCATGCGCAGCGCGTACAGCGCAGCGCCGTGAACACCGAATGCAAGCTGATGCTGCTCACGCACGCGTTCGAGCAGCTGGCATGCATCGCCGTGGAATTCCGCACGCACTGGATGAACCACCAGAGCCGCACCGCCATCGCCCGGCTTGGCGCCAAGCAGGACGGCGTGCTGCGCAACCACCAGCGCATGCCCGACGGTTCGCTGCGCGATACCGTGGTGTTCTCCATCATCGCCAGCGAATGGCCGACGGTGAAGCGCCACCTGCAATACCGCCTGGACCTGCCGGGGCGCGCCTCGTGAACCTGCACGCAAACCGCTGCACCCGCTCCGGGAAACTCTAAGCGAGCCCACCATGCTGATCGATTTTTTCTTCTCGCTGCGCCACGCCAAGCTGCCGGTCTCGGTCAAGGAATACCTGACCATGCTGGAAGCGCTCAAGGCCGAGGTGATCACGCCGTCGATCGACGAGTTCTACTACTTGTCGCGCATGACGCTGGTCAAGGACGAGAAGCACTTCGACAAGTTCGACCAGACCTTTGCCGCCTACTTCAAAGGCATCGAAAGCCTGGTCGACTGGAAATCCGACATCCCCCTGGACTGGCTCCAAAAGACGCTGGAGCGCGAGCTCTCGGCCGAGGAGAAAGCCAAGATCGAAGCCATGGGAGGGCTCGACAAGCTGATGGAGCGGCTCAAGCAGCTGCTCGACGAGCAGAAGGAAAAACACGAGGGCGGCAACAAGTGGATCGGCACCGGCGGCACCTCGCCGTTCGGGCACGGCGGCTATAACCCGGAAGGCATCCGCATCGGCGGCCCGTCCAAGGGCAACCGCACCGCCATCAAGGTGTGGGAAACCCGCGCCTACAAGGACTACGACGACCAGGTCGAGCTCGGTACGCGCAATATCAAGGTGGCGCTGCGCCGGCTGCGCCGTTTCGCGCGTGAAGGCGCCGAGACCGAACTGGACCTGGACGACACCATCCATTCCACCGCCGCCAACGCCGGCCTGCTCGACATCAAGCTGCGCCCGGAACGCCACAACAAGGTCAAGGTGCTGATGCTGATGGACGTCGGCGGCTCGATGGACGACCACATCAAGCGCGTGGAGGAATTGTTCTCGGCCACCAAGACCGAGTTCAAGCACCTGGAGTATTACTACTTCCACAACTGCGTCTATGACTACGTGTGGAAGAACAATCGCCGCCGCCACGCGGAGAAGATCGCCACGTGGGACCTGATCCACAAGTACACGCCCGACTACAAGGTGATCTTTGTCGGCGATGCCACCATGAGCCCGTACGAGATCCTGCAGCCCGGCGGCTCGGTGGAGTACAACAACCCGGAAGCCGGCGCGGTCTGGCTCAACCGGCTGATCGAGCAGTTCCCGCGCTTCGTCTGGCTCAACCCCGAGCCCGAAGGGCTATGGCAATACCGGCAGTCGGTGACGGTGATCAACCAGATCATGAAGTCGCGCATGTATCCGGTCACGCTCGGCGGACTCGAGCAGGCAATGCGCCTGCTCTCCAAGTAACGCCACCGGGTCTGGACTGCTGCCGCCGCGCTTCAGGCGCGCAGCAGTCCGCCCAGCATTTCCCCCCGCCCACCCCCGTCCCCCCGCCCGCGCCCGCGCCCGAACAGCGTGCGCGCCACGCGCTCGCCATCCAGCCCGAAGCTCTGCGCCGCTGCCGCGGCGATCAATCCATCCAGTTCCGTGGTCGGCGCCAGGTCGCGTCCCTGGTAGAGCGCGCCCTGCGCCAGCCCTGGCCAGTCGGCCAGCACCCGTCCGCCCTTCACGCCACCGCCCAGTAGCATCGCCGCCGCGCCGGTGCCGTGATCGGTGCCGCCGGTGCCGTTAGCGGCCGCGGTGCGCCCGAACTCCGTGGCCACCAGCACCGTGGTGCGCTCCCACGCCGGGCCCAGCCCGTCGCGCAGCGCCGCCAGCATGGTGTCCAGGGCCTTGAGGCGAGCCGCCAGGCGTGGCGCCTGCGCGCTGTGCGTATCCCAGCCGCCGGTCTCGATCATGGCAATGCGCGGCCCGTCCGCGCGCGCCAGGAAGCCTGCGGCGAGACGGCCGAGGCTGGCCGGGTCCTGGCGCGCGCCCGCGTCTCCCGCCAGCCCCCTGGCCTGCATTGCCGCGCTCCAGAGCGGGTGCAGTTGCGCGTCCATCTCGTAGAGTTGCCCGACGCGCGTGAGCAGGTCGTCGGGTGCCGACGGCAGCGCGGATGGCGCATAGGAACCGACTTGCACCGGGCCGCGTAGCGCAGCCGGCACCGTCGGCGCGAAGGCAATGGCATTCTCCGAGCGCTTGGGCAGCAGGCTCACCAGCCGGTTCATCCAGCCATCCTTCACCTGGTAAGGCTCGGCGCCGCCGGTCTCCAGCACGTTCTGGCCGTCGAAGTGCGAACGCTCGCGATATGGCGATGCCACCGCCTGCACAAACAGCGCCTGCCCTGCCGTGTACATCCGTGCCGTCTCCGTCAGCGCGGGATGCAGCGCGAACGTGCCATCGAGCTTCGTGGCTTGCGCGGCGTCGATGGCCAGCGCTCCGCGCAGGCGGGCGTAACCGGGATCGGCGTAGGGAATGACCGTGTTCAAGCCATCGGCGGCGCCGCGCTGGATGACGAAGACGAAGCGATGGTCGGAGTCGACGCTGGCGAGGGTGAGGCGCGGCAACGCCAGCATCGCGCTGGCACTAGCGGTAACGCGGAGGAAATCTCGGCGGGAAAACATGGCAATCACCTCCGTTGAAAATCGGGCGACACCAGCAGCAAGGCCAGTGCGGTCTGTGCGCTCTCGGCACGCGCGATGGCGGCGGCGGTCGGTGCCGACAGCGTGCCCGCGAGCAGCTTGGGACCGAGCTCGCGCGCGTCGATCCGGTCGCCGACGCGCGCCGCCAGCCGCTGCGCCAGCTCGACCCGGCGCACCAGTGCGTCGGGCGCGGCCCAGCTTGCGGCAATGTCGTCATAGCCCGCTGGCGAGCCCGGCCGCCAGACCGGCTGGCCGAGCTGGGTCAGCACGGGCGCGAAGTGCTGCGCACCCGCCTCGTGCAAACCCAGTCCGCGCAAGGCGGAGAGCGTCCACTCCCAAGGCGTCTTGAATTTCGCCGGCGCGCCGGCCCACGCCTCGGGCGACTGCACCAGCGCGCGATACATCTCCGGCAGCGCGCCACCACCGCGCAGGTACGCCTCGGACAAGCGCGCCACCAGCGCGGGCGGTGGCGTGTCGGCAACGAAGTGGCGCGCCAGCTTGGTGGCCAGGTGATTGGCCGTGGCCTCGCTTTGCGCGAGGTCATGCAGCACGGCCAGCGCCTGCGCCTCGCCCTGCTGCGGGTAGCTGCGGCCCAGGATGGTGCGGGTGCCGGGCTCGTGCACGCGCGTGCGGAACTGGAAGCGCCCGGGCTCGCCGTCTTCGCGCGCGCCGAGGCCGCCTATGCTCCAGCCGGTCAGTGCACGCGCAAACTCGGTCACGTCGGCCTGCTGGTAGCCGCTGCGCACGCCGAGCGTATGCAGCTCCATGATTTCGCGCGCCAGGTTCTCGTTCAATCCGAGCTGGCGCTCGGGCGCGCGTTGCGCGGCCACCCGCGCGGCCATGCTGTCGGGACCGATCGAGCGGACCTGGTCCAGGAAAACCTGCATGGCGGGATGGCGCTCCACCGCGACCAGCATGTCCTCGAAGCGCCCGAGCACATGCGGGCGGATCGCCTCGGCCTCGAACGCGCCAGCCAGCGCGGCTACGGCCGGCTTCTCCACCGAGACCGCGAAGTGGTTGGACCAGAAATGCACCAGCCGCTCGACGAACGGCGCCTGCGTCACCAGGGCACTGGTCACGCGCGCGTCGACGGCGTCGCGATAGGCCTCGCGCGTCTCGCGCTGCAACTGCTGGCGCGCCGCGGTCTTGGCGTCGGCCTGCGCCTGGCGCACCTCGCGCTGCTGCGCGCCGAACGCGCCGGCCAGCGCGGGGGTGCCCGGCTGCGCGCTCCAGGCCGCGGGCCTGGCCTCGTAGCGCTCGAACTGGCCCAGCAGCCAGCCGCGCGGATCGGCCGGCGGCGGCTCGTCCGGGCGCGCGCCCAGCCCGAACCGGTTGACCGCGACAGCCGCGGCCGTCATGGCGGTGTTTGTCATGTGTTGCTCCCCTGGGACGTGCTTGCTACCTTGGTCCTGGCCGCAATCGCTGTCGTCGTCGTTATCGTTATCGTTCGCCGCATCATGGCGCCGCCTTCGCGGGCCGGGCCGGGCCGGTGCGCAGCGGGCCGCGCTGGACCATGCATCGGCCAGCTTCTCCCGGTCCGCGGGCGACAGCGTGGCGGCAAAATCCACCACGCTGCCTTCGAGCTGGCTGCGCACCGCGGCATCGGCCTCGCGCGTGCGGGCTAAAGCCGCCGCCAGCGCGTCGCGCTCGAACTGCGGCTGCCGCAGCAGTTGCTCCACCTGGCGGCGTCCATCGCGCGCGGCGTCCACCTCGGCGGCCGCGCCGCGGCGTGCCGCGCGCAAGCCTTGCAGGAACTGCCTGCGCTGCTCAGCCTCCAGCCCGTCGGCGGCAAAGCGCAGGCCGCGCGGCTGCGCGGCTGCGTTGCGCTCCGCGGCGTACCAGCGATAGCCGCCGCCGCCAATCGCGCCCAGCAGGAACACGTTGACCAGCACGGAGACCGCCAGCGCCATCCTGAGCCGCTTCGGCGTACGCTCGTTCATTCTTCGCTCCCGCTGTGCGCCATGCCACCGAAGCCGGTCGAGGCATAGGGCAGATCGATGGCGGCCGGCACCGGCACCGTTGCCAGCACGGCCGAGACCAGCAACGCGCCCGCCAAGCTACCGGCCAGGCCGACGCCAGCCAGGCCCAGCCCGGACCACCACCACGGCGAGCGTGGCGTTGGCGCGCTCGCGGCGATGCGGCGCTGCAACGCCGCTTCCGGGGCCGCCACCTGATGCGCGGCCAGCAAGCGGTCGAGCGCGGCGGCGTTGGCCAGCGCAGCAAGATGCCCGGGATCGGCGGCCATGGCCTGGCCCTCGGCCCGCTCCCCTTCGGGCCAGCGTGCCGGGTCGGCACCGTAGCTCTCGGTCAGTGCGCGAAATCTCTCGGGTGTCATCGCAAGTCCTCGTGATGGCCGTCCTGCATGAGCAAGTCGCGCAGGTTGCGCCGTGCGCGCGCGAGCAAGCTTTCCAGCGCCTCGATGCTGATGCCCATCAGCGCGGCGGCCTCGCCGTTGGGCAACTCCTGGTAGTACTGCAGCACCAGCGCCTCGCGCTGGCGCGCGGGCAGCTTCGCCAGTGCCGCGCCCACGCGCGCGCCCTGCGCGGCCACATCCAGCGCTTCCTCCGGTCCCGCCCCGGGCGCCGCCTGCTCGGGCATAGCCTCGATCGCCTGCTCTTGCGTACCGCGCAAGCGGTCGTAGCAGAGATTCAGCGCCACGCGATGCAGCCAGGTGTCAAAGCGCGCCCGGCCGGGTTGCCAGCGCGCGGCCTCTCTCCACAGCCGCATGAACACTTCCTGCGCCACGTCCTCCGCTTCACCGCGGTCTCCCAGCATGCGCGTGGCCAGCGCGAGCACGCGCGGCAGCTTGCGCGAGACCATCTCGCGCACCGCGGCTGCATCATGCCTGCCGACCCGCGCCAGCAACACATCGTCCGGATCTTTGTCGCTCAATGGGTGTGGTTCCGCGTTGCCGCTTCATCCTTCTCGTAATCCACGCCCGCCCCCGGGGCGGGCGCGCATTGCCTCGTCAGTAGACAAAAACCGGCGCGCGATAGTGATAGTAGGCGGGCCGGGCCGGCACGATCACGCAGCCTGACAACGTAACGGCGACAAGCGCCGCGATCAAAAGGCTTTTCATCGATTTCCCCTTGCTATGGTTTGCTGCCAACGCGCGTCACCAAGGCCATGCCGATCACGCCGCCCAATGCCCTTCGACCCAGCGCCATTGCGGGCCGCGCGCCACCCAGTGCCCCGGCACCCAGCGGTAGCCCGCCCTGGCGGGACGCCAATGGCCACCCAGCCAGACGTAGGCGCCATTGCGCCATTGCCAGTGGCCCGGATCCCAGACGTAGCCGCCACGCGCGGGCGGCAGGACCTCCTGGCGCATCGGCGGGGGCGCCGAGGGCGCGATCACGATGGTTTGAGCGATTGCCGGCGCCAGCGCGAACGCCGCCGTCGCGGCGACGCCCAGGCGGGCAAGGCTAGATGAAAGGGGCGATGACCTGCGCATGAGAACCTCCAGTCCACAATCGACGGCCTGGCGCAGCTTGCGCGCAGGCTTGTCATGTCTGTCATGTCTCTTAAACGCAGGCGGGCGGAGAAAACCGTCGCGGGAAAACGTAAGTTTTGATTACAGCAGGCGCGCGCGGCTCACACCACCACGTCCACGCCTTCCATCACCCACTGGCGGAAGGTCTGCAGCGCAGGCAGGTGCTGTTTCTGTTCGGGATAGCAAAGGTAATAGCCCTTCTTGCTAAGCACCCGGGCGGGATGCGCCACCACCAGCACGCCGGTGGCAAGCTCCTCCTCGATCAGGCAGCGCGGGATCAGCGCGATGCCGAGCCCCGACATCGCCGCCTGCGTGAGCAGCGAGAACTGGTCGAAGCGCGCGCCGCTCCACGCCTTGCGGGTCGCGACGCCAAGCTCGGCGAACCAGTCGGGCCAGGCTTCAGGCACGGTGGTGTGATGCAGCAGGGGAAAACGCAGCAGCGCCGAGGGCACGCGCGCCATGCCTTCCGGCTCGCCGGCCAGCAAGGCCGGGCGGCACACGGGCAGCACCTCGCGGCCGGTCATGTAGTCGGCCAGGCTGCCAGGCCACATGCCGTCGCCGAAGCGGATGGCCGCATCGAGGTCGGGCTGGGAGAAGTCATAGCCCTGCGCATGCGGCACGAATTCAAGGCTGACGTCGGGATGCTTCTCGAAGAACTGCGGCAAGCGCGGGATCAACCACTTGGCGCCCAGCGTGGGCATGCTGGCGATATGCAGGGTGCCGCCGCGGCCCTGCTTGGCGATCAGCTCCACCGTGGCGGCCTCGATCTCGGTCAGGCTGGGGCGGATGCGGTCCAGGTAGCGCTGGCCGGCATCGGTCAGCATCAGGCGCTGGCGCACACGCTCGAACAGCTCCACGCCCAGGAAGGCCTCCAGGCTGCGCACCTGCTTGCTCACGGCACCCTGGGTGACGTGGAGCTCCCGTGCCGCGGCGGTGAAACTGTTGTAGCGCGCGGCAGCCTCAAAGGCCTGCAATTCAGTCAGCGACGGACACAAGCGTCGCATAGATAACCCCCAACTTCACTACCAAACGGAATGATCGCACGATTTTATTTCGTTTGCGGCCTGCCTGCACGAACAAGCAGAATCGGGGAAGCCTCTCTTCTCCTCATTTCCCACCATTCAGGAACCGAACCATGCAACGCCGTAACATGCTCCGCCTCCTTGCCGCCGCCACGGGTGCCGCCGCCGCCGGCCTGTCGCTGTCGGCCGCTGCCCAGGGCACCTACCCGACCAAGCCGATCTCGCTGGTCGTGCCGTTCCCGGCAGGTGGCACCACCGACATCGTGGCGCGCATCGTGGCCGACAAGCTCGGCCAGCAACTGGGCCAGACCGTGGTGGTGGACAACCGCGGCGGCGCCGGCGGCAGCATCGGTACCGGTTACCTGGCCAAGGCCGCGCCGGACGGCTACACCCTGGGCATCGCCACCGCGTCCACCCACGGCATCAACCCCGCCGTGTACCCGCGCCTGTCGTATGACGCTACCAAGGACTTCACCACCATCACCAACCTGGCTTCAGTGCCCAACGTGATGAGCATCAACCCGGCCGTGAAGGCCAACGACATGAAGGCCTTCATCGCGCTGGCCAAGGCCCAGCCGAACAAGATGGCCTACGGCTCGGCCGGCAATGGCAGCGTCTCGCACATGATGGGCGAGCTGTTCAAGCTGAGCAGCAAGACCGAGCTCCTGCACGTGCCGTACAAGGGCGTGGGCCCCGCGCTGAACGACGCGCTGGCCAACCAGGTGCAGGTGCTGTTCGATAACTTGCCCTCCTCGCTGCCGTTCATCGAAGGCGGCAAGCTGCGCGCCCTGGCCGTGGCTTCGCCCAAGCGCGTGCCGGCCCTGCCCAACGTGCCCACCTTCGCCGAACTCGGCCTGCCCGAAGTCAACGACGCCGCCTGGTTCGGCCTGATCGCGCCGGCCAACCTGCCTGCCGACGTGCAAGCCAAGCTGCACGACGCCGCCGTCAAGGTGCTGGCGCTGCCCGAAGTAAAGGCTAAGCTGGAGAAGCTGGGCGCGGTGCCGGTTGGCAACACGCCGGCGCAATTCGCCGCGCAGATCAAGTCCGAAGTGGCGAAGAACAAGCGCATCGCCGCCGCAGCCAAGATCACCCTGGATTAAACGACGCACATCATGACGGAAGCAGACCGAAAGACCGGGCCCAGCCCTTACCTCCTGCAACTGCCGCAAGGCGAGAGCAGCCCGCTCTTTCTCGATTCGCCGCATAGCGCCACCAGCTACCCGGCCGATTTCCGGCCGGCGGCCGGCTTGCCCCTGGCGCTGCTGCGCCAGGCCGAAGACACCTTCGTCGACGAGCTGTACGCCGACGCTCCCGCACGGGGCATTGCGCTGCTGTGCGCGGGTTTCCCGCGCAGCTACCTGGATGCCAACCGCGGCATCGAGGAAATCGACGAAGCCGTGCTCGACGCGCCCTCCGGCCCGCGCCAGGAAACCTCCAAGACCCGTCTTGGCAAGGGCCTGGTGTGGCGCGTGCTGGATTCGTGGTGGGCGATCGCGACGGCACCACCTGCGACACGCGCTTCACGGACCGCGTGGAAGGCGTGCTCAAGGACATGGGCTACGACGTCTGGCGCAACCACCCTTACAAGGGCGTGGAGATCGTGCGCGTGGTCGGCCAGCCGGCGCACAAGCGCCACAGCCTGCAGCTTGAGATCAACCGCAAGCTGTACATGGATGAAGTCGGCCTGGTGCACAACGCGGGCTTCGGCAAGCTCAAGGCCGACCTCAACGCGCTGCTCGACGACCTCAAGGTCTTCATCAAGACCGTCTGAGCGTTGAACTGAGCGTCGAAAGCCATTCAGCGATTCAGCGTCCAGGCGCTGAAGGCCAGGCGGGCCGCCATGCAATGCATGGTGGCCCGCACTGGCACCTCCCCCCTCGCGCCGCCATCCCCGGGCGGCCAGTGCAGCCGGGCAGAACGCTGCACATCCAGCACGCTTTCACTTCGGGTAGAACCCTTAGGCCGGGAGATTTCGGAACTTTGCAGCATGGGTTTCCTCTATCATGGCAGACCTTTGCCAACCCCTTACGCTCCAAAGCAAGACGATCCCGTGATCCGACGAATCTCTGACCTCCTCAGCAGCCGGCTGTGTGCGCTCGCTGCTGCAGTGGCAGGTGCGATCGCCCTGGTGGGCTGCGCCGATACCCAGCTCAATGATCGCGACGCCGTGGTGACCCCCGGCATCGCCACCCCGGCCGCCCAGGCAGCCGCTGCCAACGCCGCATCCGCCACCGCCCGCGCCGCCGCGCCGCCCGCCACCGCCTCACCGCCCACCACGACCGTGACCCTGCCCGCGCAAGGCCGCGTGAGCCTGGCCGAGTACCGTGCGCAGATGCGCCAGCAACTGATGCAGACGGAGAACGCCAGCGCGGACGTGGCCGATTGCGCCGCGCACGCCAGCTGGGTGGTGCCACGCTCGGCCACCTACGACGCATTGAAGATTCCCACCGGCGCGCTCGGCGCCGGCCAGGCTACCGTGGAGCCCTGGGACGGCCGCTTCTCGCAGGGCAAGCAAGCGGTGCCGGTCAGCTCCGTGGTGACGTTTTCCGCGACTGCCCACAAGCGCCGCGCCGAGGCCCAGTGGGAAGCGGTCAAGGTACGCTGTGGCTATGCCGACGGCATGATGCTGGCCTACGAATTGCTCGATGGCAGCGGCACCGTCATCAGCGAGCCGGCAGCCGCGCCCGCTGTACGCAGCAGCACGCGCCAGGCCTCCAGCAGCAAGGGCCACAAGGGCGGCAAGGGCAGCAAGGCAAGCAAGTCCAGCTCGGGCAAGTCCGCCAAGGCAAGCGCGTCCTCTTCCAAGTCGAGCAGCAGCAAATCGAGCGCGAAGAGCAGCAGCGCCAAGACCACCGGCAAGTCGACCACCAAGAAGACGCACTGAGCGCCGCCGGCCCTGCATGGGGCCGCCCGGCACCTGGCCACCTGAGCGGCGGCCAGGTGCCGATCACGGCCTCAGCCTAGTTGCGCCAGCACCGCCTGCAACATCGCGGCGCCCAGCAAGGCGCTGCGCGCGCCGTTCCAGCCCACCGCCGGATCGGGCTGGTCGGCGTTGTCCTTGAACGGCATCTCCAGCGTCAGCGACAGACAGCCAAAGGTATGGCCGATGTACTTCGAGGCCAGCTTGAGCGCATCCTGGTTGTACTTGCTGGCAGCGTAGCCATGCACATCCTGGAAGTCCGGCGTCGCGCGCTTGAACGCGTCGATGAAACGCAGTTGCTCGGCTTTCTGCGCCTCGGTGAAGCCCGGCAGCATCTCGCTGCCCGCGACGAAGTTGTACGGCAGGCCCTCGTCGCCATGGATGTCGAAGAACATGTCGCAGCCGGTGGCCTCGATGGCGCGGCGCACGTGGTAGACCTCGGGGCTGTTCTGCTCGCTCGGCGCCATCCATTCGCGGTTGAGATTGGCGCCGGCCGCGTTGGTGCGCAGGTTGCCGCGCGCCGAGCCGTCGGGGTTCATGTTCGGCACGACATGGAACACGGCGCGCTCCAGCAGGCGGCGCGCCACCGGGTCGCCGGCCCACATGCCGGTACCCGTCAGGCGTTGCAGCACGCCCTCGCAAAACCACTCGGCCATGGTTTCGCCGGGATGCTGGCGCGCGATCATCCAGATGGTCTTCTTGCCGTCGCCGGGCGTGCCGACCGTGACCGCGGTCATGTCGCGGCCTTCCACCGTGCTGCCCAGATGCGAAAGCCGCGCCAGCGGCGAGCGCTGGCAAGTGGCCAGCAGGGACAGGTGGCGGTCCTCGGCATAGGGCTCGAAGTAGGCCAGCCACACGCTGTCGTGCTCGGGCGTGAAGGCCACCGTCATGGTGCTGCCATCGAAGCTGGTCGGCACGCGGAACCAGTGCGCGCGGTCATAGGCGGCCACGGCCTGGTAGCCGCGCCAGCCATCGGGGTAGGTACAGTCGCCGGCGTTGAGGAACTGCAGGCGGCAAGCCTGGCCACCCGCGCCCTGCAGGCGGAAATGAAACCACTGACGGAACTCGGCGTGCGAATCGGCGCGGATGCGCAGGCGGATGTCGCTGGCTTGCGCGAGCGATTCGACTTCGATGGCACCCGCGTCGAAGCTGGCGGAAATATGCAGGGCTGTGGTCATGGCTTGGAATCTCGGAGGGTTCGCGCCAGGATGCCGCGAGGCATGCCCTGGCGCCGGGTTCTGTACGGGGCGGCGGGCCGCAGCCACGCCACGCTTCAGTCGTCCAGGCGGCGCCGGAACACCCAGCGGGCGTCGTCGGAAGCGGCCGCGTCGAAGGCGTAGCCATGCTCGGCGAAACGCTTGAGCTTGGCCGGCTCCGTGATGCGATGCATCACCGCGTGGCGAGCCATGAAGCCGCGCGCGCGCTTGGCGTGGAAAGAAATGATCTTGTAGCGGCCGCCCTTCCAGTCCTCGAACACCGGCGTGACGATCCTGGCACCGAGCACCTTGGGACGCACCACCTTGAAGTATTCCTCGGAGGCCAGGTTGACCAGGGTCGGGCTGCCTTGCGCCTTCTGCGCCTTGAAGTCATCGTTCAGCAACTGCGTGACGTCATCGCCCCAGAATGTGTAGAGATCCTTGCCGGCCACGTTGTCGAGGCGCGTGCCCATCTCCAGCCGGTAGGGCTGCATCCAGTCGAGCGGGCGCAGCACGCCGTACAGGCCGGACAGGATGCGCACATGCTTCTGCGCGAAGCCGAGGTCGTCGGCCGACAGGCTGGACGCGTTGAACCCTTCGTAGACATCGCCGTTGAAGGCCAGCACGGCCTGCTTGCTGTTGGCCGCGGTGAACGCCGGCGACCAGTCGCCATAGCGGGTGGCATTGAGCACTGCGAGCTTGTCGGAGATGTCCATCAGCGCCCCGATATCCTGCGGCGCAAGCTTGCGCAGACGCTCGATCAACACCGCCGAACGGTCGATAAAACGTGGCAGCGTATGGGTCTTCAGACGCGCAGGCGTCTCGTAGTCGAGCGACTTGGCAGGGGACAGGACGATGAGCATGGCAAAATCGCGGCAAACACAAAGGCCAGATTGTAACGAATGCACCCCGACTCCACCGCAGTACCCGTCAATTCCCCGCCGCCCCCCCAGGCCATTCCCGGTCCACTGGCGCCGCGGGTTGTGCTCGACTCCAATATCTGGGTCGACCTGCTGGTCTTTGCGGATCCCCACGTCGAGCCGATCCGGGTCGCGCTGGACAGCGGCACCATTGCCGCAGTGATCCGTGCCGATTGCCGCGAAGAGCTGCGCCGAGTGCTGGCTTATCCGCAATTCGCCCATTTTGGTGTGGATATCCCCGCCGCCATGGCCACGGTCGACCGGCTGACCACCGCCTTCGCCATCCCGGACGGGGCCGACACCCTCGCCGCCCGCCTGCCGCGCTGCCGCGACACCGATGACCAGAAATTCATCGAACTGGCGCACTTCGCCCAGGCAGCATGCCTGGTCTCCAAGGACAAGGCCGTGCTCAAGCTCAAGGGCCGCCTGCGCCGCCAGAGCGGCGTGGATATCATGCTGCCCCAGGCCTTCGCCGCGTGGCTGGCCGCGCGCCTCGAGGCGGCTGCGCAGGCACATGCCGATCCCCGCTAGAATGCCAGCATCGTTTTGCCGCCCTTCCCGACCGCCTAGCCTGACGCCGCTTCCCATGCCCACCAATCTCTCCGCCCAGCCGGGCGCTCTCGCCCCGCTCACGCCGCCGGTTTCGCGCCTGCCCAAAGTCGGCACGACCATCTTTACCGTGATGTCGGCGCTGGCCGCCGAGCGCAATGCCGTCAACCTCGGCCAGGGCTTCCCGGATTTCGACTGCGATCCGAAGATTGTCGACGCCGTCACCCACGCCATGCGCTCAGGCTTGAACCAGTACCCGCCGATGGCGGGCGTGCCCAAGCTGCGCCAGGCCATTGCCGACAAGATCGGCAAGCTGTACGGCCATGCCTACGACTGGGACAGCGAGATCACGGTCACCGCGGGCGCCACCCAGGGCATCCTGACCACCATCCTGTGCGCCGTGCATCCGGGCGATGAAGTGATCGTGCTGGAACCCTGCTACGACAGCTACATCCCCGCGATCGAATTGGCCGGCGGCAAGGTCGTGTCGGTGGCGCTTGAGGCGCCGCACTTCCACATCCCCTTCGACCGTCTCGCCGCCGCCATCACGCCACGCACGCGGATGCTGCTGATCAACACGCCGCACAACCCCACCGGCACCATCTGGCGCGCCGGCGACATGGACCGCCTGTCAGGGCTGCTGGCGGGCACCGACATCCTGCTACTGTCCGACGAGGTGTACGAGCACATGGTGTTCGACGGCCAGCCGCACCAGTCGGTGTCGCGCCACCCCGAGCTGGCACGGCGCAGCTTCGTGGTGTCGAGCTTCGGCAAGACCTACCACGTGACTGGCTGGAAAGTGGGCTATGTGGCCGCGCCGGCCGCGCTCTCGGCCGAGTTCCGCAAGGTGCACCAGTTCAACGTGTTCACGGTAAACACCCCGGTTCAGCACGGCCTGGCCGACTACATGGCGGACCCGGCGCCCTACCTGGACCTGGCGGCCTTCTACCAGGCCAAGCGCGACCTTTTCCGCGCCGGGCTGGCCACCACGCGCTTCAAGCTGCTGCCCTCGGATGGCACGTACTTCCAGTGCGTGGACTACTCCGCCATCTCGGACATGAGCGAGGCGGATTTCTCGATGTGGCTCACGCGCGAGATCGGGGTGGCGGTGATTCCAGTCTCGGCGTTTTACTCGCAGCCGCGGGAGTCTGGGATTGTGCGGTTCTGTTTTGCCAAGAAGGAGGAGACGCTGGCGCTGGCCCTGGAAAGGTTGAAGGCGTTGTAAGCACGACCATTCGCAGAACAGACAGCCAAACAAGCGCCCAAAAACAACGCCCGCGGATTGAACAGCACCCCAAAAGTTGGATACCAACTTTTGGGGTGTTTTCATGCCGCGGGAGTTTGCCTTGCTACTGAACCGTTTTCGCTTTACTTCCGGCCGCCCAGCATCAGCTCGGTATTCGCCTTGCGATCCTCATTCACCTTCTGCACCGTCGGCCGCTCCGACATGCGCTTGAGGTACTCCTTGACCGGCAGGTCGGCCAGCATGTCCGTACCGTAGATGATCTTGGTACAAGACGAGATCAGCGGAAAGTGCACCACCGCGGCGCAGTCCGCCAGCGTAAAGGTGTCGCCCGCCAGGTAGGGCGAGAACTTCGCCAGCTTGGCGAAGGCGGGGATATAGCGCTCGAGCAGCTTTTTCTGGCGCTCCTTGACGCCATCGCTGACCTTGCCGCCGAAGAACGCTTCGGGGTAAAGCTCGCGCGCGGTCAGCTCCAGGTACAACTCCAGGAAGGTCACCAGCTCACGCACCTTGGCCGCCTCGTAGGGGCTGGCGGGCAGCAGCGGCGACTGCGGGTAGGTCGACTCGATGTAGGCGTCCAGTACTTCGGACTCGCATAGCGGGCCGTGATCGGTGATCATGTAGGGCACCTTGCCCAGGGGCGAGGCTTCGAGATCGGTCTTGCCGATCCAGGCCAGTTCTTCCTCGAACGGCAGGTTCTTCTCCAGCAAGGCCAGCTTGACCTTGTTGTAGTAGTTGCTGGCGGCAAAACCACAGAGTTTCAGCATGTCGTCTCTCTCCTCGTTATTGCGTGATTGGCGACCCACCGGGTGGATCGCGATGAAATCGGGGGCGAAGGTACCCTGCCCGCACACGGGCAAGCAGGCATTGTGTGCCATGACAGACTCTGGCGGTCCGCGTTGGCCGATCAGCGCACGCCACCTGCATTGCCCCACTGTCGCGGATGATGCAAAAAACGTACGATCGTGCTAATTTAACCACACTTTTCTGGACGCACTATGAGCACTTTCACCATTGACTCGCTGGGCATCGTCGGCACCGGTGCCATGGGCCGGGGCATTGCGCAGATCGCCGCGCAGGCCGGGCTGACCGTCAGCCTGTACGACACCAACCCGCAGGCCGTGGCCGCCGCCCGGCAATACCTGCAGGATACCTTCGCCAAGCTGGCCGAAAAAGGCAAGATGAGCGCCGAGGATGGTGCCGCCGCGCTGGCCCGCGTGCTGCCCTGCAATGCGCTGGAAGACCTGGCCGGCTGCGACATGGTGCTCGAGGCCATCGTCGAGCGGCTGGAAGTCAAGCGCGACCTGGTGGCAAAGCTCGAAGCCATCCTGCGTCCGGATGCGGTCATCGCCTCCAATACGTCGTCGCTGTCGATCACCGCGATCGCGGTCGGCGCGAAGCAGCCCGGGCGCAGTCGCCGGCTATCAACTTTTCAACCCGGTGCCGCTGATGAAGGTGGTCGAGGTGATCGACGGCCTGTCTGGCGACCCCGCCGTGGGTGATGCGCTGATGGCGCTGTCGCGCCGCCTGGGGCACACCCCGGTGCGCTGCAAGGACATGCCCGGCTTCATCGTCAACCATCGGGCGCGGCATGAACATCGAAGGCCTGAAGGTCGCGCAGGAAGGCGTGGCCGAGTTTGCCGACATCGACGCCATCATGCGCGAGCAGGCGGGCTTCCGCATGGGCCCCTTCGAGCTGATGGACCTGACGGGTCTTGACGTGTCCCACCCGGTGATGGAATCGATCTACAACCAGTTCTACCAGGAACCGCGCTACCGCCCGTCGCCGATCACGGCAATCCGCTCGGTGGGCGGCCTGATCGGCCGCAAGGCCGGTGCCGGCTTCTACCGCTACGTCGACGGCCAGAAGCAACTGCCCGCCACCGCCGCCGTGCCCACCGCGCGCCCGGCCAGCGTCTGGGTCAGCCACGCCGACGAGCGCGGCCACGCCATGGCCGTCAAGCTGATCGGCGCCCTGGGCATGACCACCGAAGCCGGCAACCACCCCTCCGCCGAGGCCCTGATCGTGGTCACGCCGCTGGGCCTGGATGCCACCACCTGCGCGCTGCAGGAAGGCCTGGACCCGACCCGCGTGGTGGCCATCGACACGCTGCTGCCCCTCGAAGCCACCAAGCGCCGCACCCTGATGACCACGCCGGCCACCTCCGCTGCCATGCGCGAGGCCGCGCACGGCCTGTTCGGCAGCGACGGCGTGCCCGTGACCGTGATCCGCGACTCGGCCGGCTTCGTGGCCCAGCGCATCATCAGCTGCATCGTCAATATCGCCAGCGACATCGCGCAGCAGCGCATTGCCACGCCGGTGGACATCGACCTCGCCGTCAACCTCGGCCTGGGCTACCCCAAGGGCCCGCTGGCGCTCGGCGACGTGATCGGGCCGCACCTGGTGCTGACCGTGCTGCGCAACCTGGAGCGCCTGACCGGCGACATGCGCTACCGCCCCAGCCCGTGGCTGTGGCGCCGCGCCGGCCTCAAGCTGTCGCTGCTGGCCGAAGAGCAGTAAGAAGCGCGACCGCAGGCTTGTTCTTGGCCTGCGGTCGTTTCGTATCCGACACCGCATTTGCATCGTTGCATCGTTGCATTCGCTCATCCGTACAGGCCGCCATGACCGCACAGCTGCTATCCGAACGCGTCGACACCACCCTGGTGCTGACCATCTCGAACCCCGAGGCACGCAACGCGCTGCATCCGGACATCTACGCGGCCTCGCAGGAAGCGCTTGAGCTGGCCTCGCGCGACGACGAGATCCGCGCGGTAGTGATCACCGGCGCCGACGGCGTGTTCTGCGCCGGCGGCAACCTCAACCGCCTGCTTGGCAACCGCGCCAAGCCACGCGAGGTGCAAGCCGAGAGCATCGAAGTCCTGAACCACTGGATCGAAACGCTGCACGCCTTCCCCAAGCCGATCATCGCGGCCGTGGAAGGCCCCGCCGCGGGCGCCGGCTTCTCGCTGGTGCTCGCCTGCGATTTCGTGGTAGCGGCCAGCGACGCCAAGTTCGTGATGGCCTACGTCAATGTTGGCCTGACGCCCGACGGCGGTGGCTCGTACGAGCTGGCGCGCAACCTGCCCCGCCAGCTCGCCTCCGAACTGATCATGGAAGGCAAGCCCGTGGATGCCGCGCGCCTGGCCCATTTCGGCCTGGTCAACCGCGTGGTGCCGCCCGGCCAGGCGCTGACCGAAGCGCTGCGCCTGGGCGAATCGCTGGCCACGCGCTCGCCGCATGCCATGGGCCGCATCAAGGCGCTGATCAACCACGCCGCCACCGCCAGCCTGACCGAGCACCTGGCAGAGGAGCGCGACAACTTCGTGGCCGCGCTGCATCACAAGGATGGCGGCGAAGGCATCGGTGCCTTCCTGGAAAAGCGCAAACCGAACTACCGCTGAGCCGCCCTGCCGCCCTGCCGCCGGGTCCGCCAATACGCACCCGGCCCGCAATGCCACGCCAACAATGCCCGCGCAGACGGGCACGAAAGCACAAGCACCGGAGACTTGCATGGAATTGCCGCCCTCGCCCCGCCGCCGCGTCTACCTGATGCGCCATGGCGCCGTGACTTACTTCGACGAGACTGGCCGCCCGGCGCTGCCCGAGCTGGTGCCGCTCAACGAGACCGGGTGCGCCCAGGCCAGCGCGGCCGGCCGCGCCTTCGCCGCCGAGAATATTGGCTTTGACCGCATCATCGTCAGCGGCCTGCCGCGCACGGTGGAAACCGCAGAGCGCGTGCTGGCGGAACTGCCCGGCATGGCCGACGCCGCGCTGGAAACCTGGCCCGAGCTGCAGGAGATCCGTGGCGGCAAGCTGCACGGCATCAGCGACGACAAGCTGCGCGACGCCTTTATCGGCGCCTTTGAAGGCGAAGTGCCAGAAGACAAGCGCTTCCTCGACGGCGAGAGCGTGGGCGAATTCCTCGACCGCGTGCTGCCCGCGCTGCGCCGCCTGCGCGACGACCCGAACTGGGACACCGCATTGCTGGTCCTGCATGGTGGCACCAACCGCGCCATCCTCTCCCACGCCATCACCTGCGGGCGCCGCGTGTTCTACGGCAGCCTGATGCAAACCGCCGGCTGCATCAATGTGCTGGACGTGGGCGACGATCCGCAGGACTGGGTGGTCCGCATGATGAATTACTCGCCGCCCACGCCCGTGCACAGCGGTACGCGCCACACCACCATGGAAGTGCTGCTGCACCAGTACCTGCGCTTTCGCGACTTGCGCGGGCCGGCCAGCTAGCCACGCCGCAAGCAGATAAAACAAAAAACAGACAGATTCGAATCTCGGAATACCCGGAACATACCGAAAACACGGAGACAGCATGAGCACCAACGTTTCGAATTTCGAAGGCACCCGCGAGGTAGCCGAGCAGCAACGCTTCGACATGGCCGCGCTGGAAGCCTGGATGCGCGAGCATGTAGCCGGCTTTACCGGCCCGCTCTCCATCGAGCAGTTCAAGGGCGGCCAGTCCAACCCCACCTTCAAGCTGATCACGCCGGGCCAGACCTACGTCATGCGCGCCAAGCCTGGCCCCAAGTCCAAGCTGCTGCCCTCGGCCCACGCCATCGAACGCGAATACCGCGTGATGGCCGCGCTGGCCGGCACCGACGTGCCGGTCGCCAGGATGTACGCCCTGTGCGAGGACGAGACCGTGATCGGCCGCGCCTTCTACATCATGGAATTCGTCGCCGGCCGCGTGCTGTGGGACCAATCCCTGCCCGGTATGACGCCAGCCGAGCGCGGCGCCATCTACGACGAGATGAACCGCGTCATCTCCGCGTTGCACACCGTCGACTACCAGGCCATCGGCCTGGGCGACTACGGCAAGCCGGGCAACTACTTCTCGCGCCAGATCGAGCGCTGGACCAAGCAGTACAAGCTGTCCGAGACCGAGAGCATTCCCGCCATGGACTCGCTGATGGCCTGGCTGCCCGGGCATATCCCGCAGGAAGACGCCGATCTCACGTCCATCGTGCATGGCGACTACCGGCTGGATAACCTCATGTTCCATCCCACCGAGCCGCGCGTGCTGGCCGTGCTCGACTGGGAACTGTCCACGCTGGGGCACCCGATGGCCGACTTCGGCTACCACTGCATGAGCTGGCATATCGCGCCCGGGCAGTTCCGCGGCATCGCCGGGCTGGACCATGCCGGGCTTGGCATCCCTGACGAGGCAACCTACCGGCGCACCTACGAGCAACGTACCGGAAGGCCGATCACGGGCGACTGGAATTTCTACCTGGCTTTCAGCATGTTCAGGATCGCCGGCATCCTGCAGGGGATCATGAAGCGCGTGGTGGACGGGACAGCGTCATCCGCGCATCCGGCGCTGCGCCGGGATCACCAGGAAACCTCTTCCCCCAGCCGCGGGGAAGAGGTTTTTTTACGGGACAGGTTATCGTATCAGATGATGTGTAGCCCTGCTTTCGGCGACGATCTCACGATGACCCGCACCAGGTTCGCTACTCGCCACGCCAAAATCCTGCCGGGAAAATGCCCTGGACCCAATCTTGACTTCCAGTTATTATCCAACACATACGACAACATACAACAAAACCAATACCGGAGACAAAGCCAATGCCAACCAGCCGCCGTACTTTCCTGACCCAGCTCTCAACCCTGGGCGCCACCGCCACCCTGGGCAGCCTCGGCGCAGCCGGCACCCTGCTTTCGTCCCCGGCCAAGGCAACCACCGGCTGGCCCACCCGCCCGATCCGGCTGGTCGTCCCTTACCCCGCCGGCGGCTCCTCCGACATCATCGCCCGCCTGATCAGCCGCCAGCTCGGTGAAGCGCTTGGCCAACCCATCGTGGTCGACAACCGGCCGGGCGCCAACGGCAATATCGGCGCCGCCATGGTCGCGCAGGCCGGCACCGACAATCACACGCTGCTGCTGTGCGATATCGGCGCGCTTGCCATCAGCCCGTCCGTCTACACCAAGCTCACTTTTGATCCGGGCAAGGACCTGAAGGGCGTTTCCATGCTGGCGTATTCGCCGCATTTGCTGGTGGTCCATCCTTCGGTGCAGGTCAGCAACCTCAAGGAACTGGTGGACCTGTCCAAGCGCACCCAGCTCAATTTCGCCGTGACCGCCATCGGCAGCGCGCCGCACCTGGCCGGCGTGGCGGTGGCGCAGGCTACCGGCGCCAAGTGGCAGTACGTGCCTTACAAGGGCGGCGCACAAGCGGTGGCCGATACCGTGGGCGGCACGGCCCAGGTGCTGATGAACGGCATGCTGGCAACGCTGCCCCAGGTCCAGGCGGGCAAGCTGAAGGTGATTGCCGTTTCCAAGAAGACGCGCATGCCGCTGGTCGGGCAAGTCCCGACCATTGCCGAGCAAGGCGTGCCGGGTTTTGAATCCGGCACCTGGCAGGGCGTGATGGCGCCGGCCGGCATGCCCGACGCGCTGGTGGCACGCATCAGCAGCGAGCTGATCCGCATCATCCGCTTGCCGGACGTGCGCGCGCAACTGGCCGGCCAGGGCGCGGAAGTGGTGACCATGACGCCACCGGAGACCAACAAGTTCTTCAGCGCCGAAACAGGCCGACATCCGGCTCGACTGATCCGCGCGCCGGGTCTTGGCAAGTTCTTGCATTTATTTGATCGCGCTTAACCCCTTGCGCCAGGCTGCCTCGTTTCACTGACAGCGCCCTGCCGCCGGCATCGCCGGCGCGGCCTTTCAGGAGAAAAGAACATGCTCAAGCGCTTGGGAGCCCTAGCCATTGCCTTCGCGGTGGCCGCATGCGGTGGTCATTCCACCACCGCCCCGACTCCGCCGGATTCGCCCGCACGGGCCGACAACGCGGCACCGGCCACGCAGCCGCCCCCGGTTGCCCCAGCCGCTCCCGCGCAATCCGCGCCGGCCAAAGACCCGCGACGCCGCGTTTGCCGCCAGGGAGGCGGCGGCCGGTGCCGCCGCCAATGCTGTAGCCGATAAGCGCGCGCCAGTCATGCGCACCCTGCCCGCGGCGCCGATGACCCTGATGGCGCGGCCCATGCCCTACCCGCAGCCGCAGCCCGGGCCAGACCGTGAGCGCTATGGCGCCATTGACGAGAACGGCGTGCAGCAGGTGGCGCAAGCGCCCGTCTCCACCTTCAGCATCGACGTCGACACCGGCAGCTACAGCAATGTGCGCCGCCTGCTCAACGCGGGCCGCCTGCCACCGGCCGACGCGGTGCGCGTGGAGGAAATGGTCAATTACTTCCCGTACGACTACGCGCAGCCGCGCGACGGCCGCCCCTTCGCCGTGCACGCCGACGCCGCGCCCGCGCCATGGCAAGCGCGCAATGTGCTGCTGCGCATCGGCATCAAGGCGGCCGACGCGGCGCGCGACAGCCTGCCGGCTGCCAACCTGGTCTTCCTGGTCGATGTGTCGGGGTCGATGTATTCGCCCGACAAGCTACCGCTGCTGAAATCCTCGCTCAAGCTGCTCACCAACGCCCTGCGCGCGCAGGACCGCATCACGCTGGTGACCTACGCCAGCGGCACGCGCGTGGTGCTGGCGCCGACCTCGGGCAGCGACAAGGCCGCCATTTCGTCGGCCATCGACTCGCTGGTGGCAGCCGGCTCGACCGCCGGCGCGAGCGGCATCGCACTGGCCTACCAGGCCGCGCAGCAGAGCTTTATCGCGGGCGGCATCAATCGCGTGTTGCTGGCCACCGATGGCGATTTCAACGTGGGCATCACGGACTTCCGCCAGCTCAAGGCCCTGGTCGCGGAGAAGCGCAAGTCCGGCGTTTCCCTGTCCACGCTGGGCTTTGGCACGGGCAACTACAACGACCAGTTGATGGAGCAGCTGGCCGACGCGGGCGACGGTGCCTACTCGTATATCGACAACCTGATGGAAGGCCAGAAGGTGCTGGTGGAAGAATTCAGCTCCACGCTGGCCACGGTGGCGCGCGACGTCAAGATCCAGGTCGAGTTCAACCCCGCCACGGTCAAGGAATACCGCCTGATCGGCTATGAAAACCGCGCGCTCAAGCGCGAGGATTTCAACAACGACCAGGTCGATGCCGGCGATATCGGCGCCGGCCACACGGTGACGGCGCTGTATGAGCTGACACTGGCGGGCCAGCCCGGCCTGATCGACCCGCTGCGCTACCAGCCGCCCAGCCCCGCCGCCCAGCCGGGCAAGAGCAGCGCGGGTGAACTGGCCCACATCAAGCTGCGCTACAAGCTGCCGCAGGCGCAAGCCAGCGAGTTGATCGACCTGCCGGTGCGGGACAGCGCGGTGCGGCCGCTAGCGCAGGCCGACGACGCCTTGCGCTTCGCCGCGGCGGTCGCCGGCTTCGGCCAGGTAGCCCCGGGAGCCGCCCACGCTGAGGCCGCCCGCCCCGCGATCCACCGGCTTGTCCGCGCGCGAGCGCCCGGCGCTGACAACCCCGCACAGCAGTGCGCGGGGCTGTCATATACTGCCGCGCATGCATGCCTCCCCGCCTGGCGCCCCGCCCCCCCAATCCTCTGCCGGACTGTCCGCGTTGCCGGATACCGACCTGATGCTGCTGGTCGCCAACGGCCTGATCGAGCAGCCGGTGGCCGAGCTGTTCCGCCGCCACAACGCAGCGCTGTACAACTACGTGGCCTGGCTATGCCAGGGCAACACCGGCGAGGCCGAGGATGTGGCCCAGAAGACCTGGGTCAAGCTGATGACGCGCTGCGCGGACTACCAGCCCAGCGCGGCCCTGCGCACCTTCCTGTTCCAGATCGCGCGCAACACCTGGCTGGACCAGTTGCGCGGCGCCTATGAGCGCCAGCGCGACACGCTCGACGAAGCGCACCTCGCCCTGCCGGCGGATGACCTCAGCCCCGAGGCCGAGGCGCAGCTGCGCCAGAACCTGCAGGGCGTGCGGCAAGCGCTGCTGGCGCTGCCGGCGCCCCAGCGCGAGGTGATCGTGCTGCGTTTCTTCAGCGAGATGAGCGTGGAGGACATCGCCCTCACGCTGGGCGAGAAGTTCGAAACCATCAAGAGCCGGCTGCGCTACGCCTTTGCGCGGCTGCGCGAGAGCCTGGCGGCCACCGCCACCGCGTCGCAGGAGCGGCTGCCATGAGCGCGGACGAACGCTTCATCGCCGGCGAGGACCGGCTCGCGGCACTGCTGCGCGAGTTGCCGGCCTTTGTGCCGCCCGCCTCGCTGGAGGCCTCGGTAATGGCCGCGGCGCGGGCCGAGCAGGCTGCGCGGAATGCACCCGCGCCGCTGCCGCCGGCGTCGCTGCCGGCCAAGGTCCGGGCCTATGCGGAGCAAGCCGAAGCCCCCACCGGTGACGACGACATGGCGTTCACGCCGCCGGCCGGCCTGCAGGCATCGGTCATGGCGGAAGCTGCGCGGATGCAGGCGGCGCAGGCCACGCGCCGCGACGCTGTGCTGGCGGAAGTCCGGCGCGGCGACGCGCCGCGGAGCGTGCTGGGCGCCCCGGTCGGCGAGGCTGCGCAGGCATGGCTGCGTGAACAGGCAAAGCCCGCCGCGCAGCCTGCCGCAGGCGAGCAGGCCCCTACCCGCCCTGCCCGGCGCTGGTGGCCCGCGCTGGGCGTGCTCGCTGCCACCCTCGGCGTGGGTGTCTTGTCGTTGCAGATCGTCATGCGCCAGCTTGACCTGCGCGACGGCGAAATCACGTTGCCGGCCAAGGCCCCTGTGCCCGTGACGGGCAAGGCGGAACAGCGGGCGGAAGCCGCCAGGCCTGCCGCCCGGGCGGCAGCGCAGCCAACGGCTACGGCTGCGGCACCAGCACCGCAAGGCGAACCTGCCGCACAACCGCCAGCGCCGCGCGCGGATGCGCCGGTGCCGCCGCCAACTGCGCAACCGGCCAGCCCGCCAACCACGGCCAACGCACAAACCCATCGCGCGCCGCCCGCCGAGGCACAGGCCAAGTCCGCGCAGCGCGAGCCCGACGCGATCGCGGAACAGCGCGCGCCGGCGCCCAAGGAAAGCGCGCCAGGCGCGACAGCCTCGCTTTCTGCCGGGGCGCCGCCCGCCGCAGTGCCCGCGCCTGCGATGCGCGCGCCGGCACCGATGGCCCCATGGCTTCCATCGCGCCGCCGGCCCCGATCACCCCGATCGCCCCGATCGGGCCCATCGCGCCACCGGCGCCGTCGCCCACCATCGAGCCACCCCGGTTCGCGCTGCACGCCAGCCCGTCGATGCAGGCCGATGCCGCACGCGCTCCCGCGCCCGCAGCACGCGTGCAACGGCCGGGGACAATGACAATGAGCCTGCGGGAAGAGCCTCAGCTGGCCGTGGAGCGCCTGCTGTCCGCCCCGTCGGGGGCAGAGCCCGCCGCCGGGGCGCAGCTCGCGCTGCGCCTCACGGCGGCGTCGCCGGCAAGTCCCGAGGTCAGGGGATGGGCCGAGCGCCTGTGGCAGGCGGTGCCGGCGCAATACCGGCCGCCGCTGCCGTATGCGGTACAGGCCGACAGCACGTTGCCGCCAGCCACCGTGCGCATCGAGCGCCAGGCCGACAGCGCGCCTTGAGAGCTGAGAGGTGGGGCAAACCGACGCGTTCAGTCCTGCGCCAACTCGCCCGCGCCGCCGCCGAGCGCGCTGATCACTGCCAGCAACTGCTCGCGCAGCCAGCGATTGGCGCCATCGTTCTCGCCGCCGGCGTGCCAGTAAAGGTGCAACTCCAGCGTAGGCACCTTGAAGGGCAGTGAGAGCAGGCGGTTGGCATAGGGCTCGTTGGCGATGCGCGCGTAGCGCAGCGGCAGCGTGGCCAGCAAGTCGGTGCAGCTCACCACCCGGCAGGCCGCGGCGTAATGCTGGCAGCGCAACCGCACCCGGCGCGTCAGGCCCATGCGGTGCAGCGCCTGGTCTTCCAGTGAAGCCCCGCGCCGGCGCGAAGACACATGCACATGCTCGGCAGAGCAATTCCGACTCCATCTCCCGCCTGTCAAAGCGGATCGCGGCGATTTCCACCTGCGGCGCCACCGCGGTCACCCGCGCCATCAGCGGCGGCAGCAAGGTGGACTCCAGCGCATCGCGCATGCCGATGGTGAACCGGCGCACCGTGGCCGCCGGATCGAAATGCGGCGTGTCCTGCAAGGTGCGGGCAAAGGACTGCAGGGCCGTGCGGACCTCGGCGGCCAGCGAGCGCGCTAGCGGCGTGGGCGCCATGCCCTGACCGCGCCGCTCGAACAAGGGGTCGTCAAACAAGGTGCGCATGCGCCCCAGCGCATGGCTGACCGCAGGCTGAGTCAGGTTAAGCTGGCGGGCGGCGGCCGTGATGCTGCCTTCGCTATAGATAGCGTCGAACACCACGAAGAGATTGAGGTCGATGCGGGATAGCTGCATGAAAGGCATTCTGGCATGGAATGCACAGTATTGATACTGGCTAATCCAGAAAATTCATTTTTCTAATTACCTGGATTGCGGTACAGTCCTCTCCAGTCGGCGCAAACCGCGTCTGCCGGTGCCGGGAACGGCCCGCCGCAACCTGCGGCGGCCCAACCGATGCCGGCCTCATTCAGAGGTGGAGGAGACAACATGCAATTCGAGTACACCCCCAAGGTCAAGGAAATGCAGGCTCGCCTGCTGGCCTTCTTCGACAAGCACATCTATCCGAACGAGAAGCGCTTCCACGCGGAAATCCAGGCCAACCGCCAGGCCGGCAACGCCTGGATCCCGACCAAGGTGATCGAGGAACTCAAGCCGCTGGCGCGCGAAGCCGGCCTGTGGAACCTGTTCCTGCCCCATTCCAAGCGTGCCCCGGAAGGCCTGTCCAACCTGGAATACGCACCGCTGTGCGAGATCATGGGCCGAGTGCCCTGGTCGGCCGAAGTCTTCAACTGCGCCGCGCCCGATACCGGCAACATGGAAACGCTGGAGCGCTACGCTTCGGAAGAACTCAAGGACAAGTGGCTGGAGCCGCTGCTGCGCGGCGAGATCCGCTCGGCCTTCCTGATGACCGAGCCGGCCGTGGCTTCGTCTGACGCCACCAATATCTGCTGCAGCATCCGCCGCGATGGCAATGACTACGTGATCAACGGCACCAAGTGGTGGTCGTCGGGCGCGGGCGACCCCCGCTGCCACGTGTATATCGTGATGGGCAAGACCGATCCGGAAGCGGGCCGCCATGAGCAGCAATCGATGATCGTGGTGCCGGCCGATACCCCGGGCATCACCATCAAGCGCCACCTGCCGGTATTTGGCTACGACGACGCGCCGCACGGCCACATGGAGATCGAGCTGAAGGACGTGCGCGTGCCGGCGGCCAACATCCTGCTGGGCGAAGGCCGTGGTTTCGAGATCGCCCAAGGCCGCCTCGGCCCGGGCCGTATCCACCACTGCATGCGCAGCATCGGCGTGGCCGAGCGTGCCCTGGAGCTGCTGTGCAAGCGCGCCCTGTCGCGCGTCGCATTCGGCAAGCCGGTGGCCGCCCAGGGCGTGACGCGCGAGCGCATCGCCGAAGCCCGCTGCGAAATCGAAATGGCGCGCCTGCTCACGCTCAAGGCCGCCTACATGATGGACACCGCTGGCAACAAGGTGGCCAAGGCCGAGATCGCCATGATCAAGGTCGTCGCCCCCAACATGGCGCTGAAGGTGATCGACTGGGCCATCCAGGTGCATGGCGCCGCTGGCGTGTCGGACGAATTCCCGCTGGCCAACTGGTGGGCGCACCAGCGCACCCTGCGCCTGGCCGACGGCCCGGACGAGGTGCACCGCAACGCCATCGCCAAGCTGGAGCTGGCCAAGCACATGGGCCTGAGCTCGGACGACATCAGCATGCCGGTGGCACGCGGCTTCTAAGCCGCAATTGGCCTCGCCGCCGGCCCTGCTGGCAACATGGGAAACGCGCAGCCTGTCTGCGCGTTTTTTTCTTCTGTGCTTAAATCGCGCGGTTCGCCACGTCAGTGGTTGATGTGGCGGTTCACCGTTTGCACGATCACAGCCAGGAGCCCTTCCCGATGATCGACGTCTACAGCTGGCCCACGCCCAACGGCCACAAAATCCACATCATGCTCGAGGAGTGCGGCCTCGCGTACAAGGTCCACCCCATCAATATCGGCGCCGGCGACCAGTTCGGCGAGGACTTCCTCAAGATCAGCCCGAACAACAAGATCCCGGCCATCGTCGACCCCGACGGCCCGGACGGCAAACCCATCGCGCTGTTCGAGTCCGGCGCCATCCTGCTGTACCTCGCCGGCAAGACCGGCAAGTTCCTGCCCGAGGACGTGCGCGGCAAGTACGATGCACTGCAATGGCTGATGTTCCAGATGGGCGGCGTCGGCCCGATGCTAGGCCAGGCGCACCATTTCCGCATGTATGCGCCACAGCAGATCGAGTACGCCATCAACCGCTACACCAACGAGGCGAAGCGCCTGTACGGCGTCATCGACAAGCAACTGTCGGAACATGCCTGGCTGGCTGGCCGCGAATACTCCGTGGCTGATATCGCCACCTTCCCGTGGCTGCGCAGCTGGCAAAACCAGGGGGTGGAACTGGACGACTATCCGCACTTGAAGCGCTGGTTCCTTGAGATCGCCGAGCGGCCCGCCGTGAAGCGCGGCGTCGCGGTGCTGGCGCAGGAACGCAAGCCGCTGACCGGCGACAAGGAACGGGAAATCCTGTTCGGCACCACGCAGTACCAGCGCCGCTGAACCGTGCGCCAGCGTGGCCATGGCCATCGCGCGAGGCGATCAATGCAGGAAAGGCCCCTGCATCCCGCCCGCGCCGGCCACGCGCGCCGGCGCCTGCAGGCAGCACAGCAGGCTCGCCACGGGATGCAGCGCATCGATCCGGTACGCTTCATCGGGGTCCGGCGCGAAGACCATGCCGGGCTGCAGGTACGCCACCCGCGGCTCGACATGCGGCCAGGGCGAATGCCACTGCAGGCATAGCGTGCCCGCGTGGCAGGCGGCCCAGTTCAGCCCGCCCGCGCGCAAGCGCAGCGCCCAGTCCGGCTCGCCCTCGGCCAGCGAAACAAAGGCCGCGTTGGCGCGCGGCACGCCATCCTGCGCACCGCGCTTCAGGCCATCCGGCTGCCAGCGGCCCGCCTGCCCCCCGGCAAAAGCATCGTAGCTGCTAGTCACGCCCGCCCCCATCAGCCCGACTGCATTCGGGTCCAGGACCGCGCGGATCAATACCGCGTCTTGCAGCACCGCCAGATGCAGGCGTTCGGCCTGGCGCAGCGCATACACGCCACCCGCGGACACCAGCACCGGCTCTCCGCCCACCGGCGTCAGCTTGATCGTGCCGCACAGGCAAGCCCACCACTCGGCGCAGGCCGTGACGATGCCGGACTGCATCGCACCCTGCGGCAAGAAGATGTAGTCACCACTGCTGCCAAGGCCAGCAGCCTCCGGCACCACCCTCACCTGCAAGCCCACGCGCAATTGCGATGCGGTTCCGCCTGTCAGGACTTCGCCGCGCATCTGCGCATCGAACAACGAAAAAATACGCATGGCACTCCATTCTCCGGGTGATGGAAAAAAACAGCGCCGCGCTTCCCGGGGGTTTCAGTGCCTCTATGTCGAGGCCGTGCATTTTTTTGGGCCTGGTGCCTCGCCGCCTGAACAAGACGCGGAGGCCGGTCGCCTCGTCCTTGTTGCCGCGAAACCCGTTTGTATCGTTCGTATCGTTCGTATCATTCGGACAAGGTTTTTCCCTTTGCCCACGGACATCATCCGCAGGTTGCGTGGCATGCCTTGGCGCCGAGTTACGTCCTGTGCAACGCCAACGCTAACGCCAATAGCGTCCGCAACATGCCGACAAGACGCCAACAAGACGCCAACATATGCCAGCGATCGCCTATATCACCATAAATGACATAATCATTGAAACTGACAGATACCCATAGTACGTACTACTATAAGGCGTCGCTACAAAGAGGTCAAACCCTTAGCCTCAATCCGTTCTCAATCACGTATAGAGCCATGGTCGCTGATCCTCTCAAGCTCTTCGGGCTACACCTTGCAGCACTGCGCAAACAGCGTGGCTGGTCACAGGAAAAGCTCGCGCTCGAAAGCGGCATGGCGCGCTCCTACCTCAGCGGTATCGAGCGCGGCATGCGCAATGTCTCCTTGATCAATATCTGCGCACTGGCCGGCACGCTTGGCGTGGACGCCCGCGAGATGCTCAACTTCAGCGAGGCCGGCAGCAACGGCCGTGGCAGCGCGCTCGTGCTGGAGCAACGCTGCGCCGAGTTCAACATCACGCCGGCACAGCGCGTCACCGTGCGTCACATGGCCTTGATGACCGATGCGGAGCAGGATGTGATTGCATCGGTGGCGCGCACGATCGCCGTCAGGGCCATGCAGGCCTGACGGCGCCGCGCAGGCCAGCCGCGCGGAGCGGCACCGGGCTCAGCGGGCGCTGGCGGGCGCGTCCACCGCCAGCAGTTCGGCGAAACGCTCGGCGTCAAGGTTGGACCCGCACACGATCAGCGCGACCTTCTTGCCCGCCAGCGTCTGGCGCAGGGGCCCCAGCAGCGCCGCGGTGGACACCGCGGTGGCAGGCTCCGTGGCCAGCTTCATGTCGCGATACAGGACGCGCATGGCGGCGCGTATCGCCTCGTCGGATACGCGCACCATGCCGTCGACAAACTGGCGGCACATGCCGTAGCTGTAGTCCAGCGCATAGGGCGCGCCCAGGCTGTCGGCAATCGTCGTGACGCGCTCCAGCGTTTGCGGCCGCCCGGCCTCGAAGCTACGGTTCATGGCATCGGCGCCCTCCGGCTCGACCCCGTAGACCCGGCAAGCCGGATTGATCTGCTTGACTGCCGCGGCGATGGCGCCCCACAAGCCGCCGCCGCCCACCGGCACCACGACCGCATCCAGCCCGGCCACCTGGCGCATCAGCTCAAGCCCGACCGTGGCCGTGCCCTGCGCGATCAGCGGGCCGTCGTACGGGTGCACCATGGTGCGGCCCTCGTCGGCCACCAGTTGCAGCGCGCGGTCGAAAGCCGCATGGACGTCCGGCAGCAGCAGCACCTCGGCGCCCGCCTCACGGCAGGCCGCCACGCGCGCCGGGCTGGCGGTGGCCGGCATTGCCAGCTTGGCGCCGACACCGGCCACCTTGGCCGCGTAGGCTACCGCCATGGCATGGTTGCCGGCACTGGCCGCTACCACGCCGCGCGCGCGTGCGGCGGCATCCATGTGTTCGATGCTGTTGAGCGCGCCACGCACCTTGAACGTGCCGGTGATCTGGAACAACTCCAGCTTGAGCCAGACTTCCGTGCCCGCATCGAGCTGCTGGGCCGCGCCGGTCTGCCAGCGCCACGCGGGCGTCTCCAGCACCTTGCCTTGCAGGCGCCGCGCGGTGTCCTGGATTTCGGGCAGGGAAGGATAGCGGGCGTGCGCGCGCAGGTCGGAAAGATCGGACATCGGGTGTTCTCCATCGAATCGGTTGGTCGCGTGCAGGCCCCTATGGCCGTGCACGGCAAGGGAGGGACCACGGGCCACCGAGCACCAGCCAAAGCCGCAGCTCAGCGACCCCGGATAATTCGAATAATGGAGAACGAGAAGGAAATCGACGACGCGCCGGACGCGCAGGCAACCCCGACCGGCATCTCGGCACCCACGCATGCAGCAGCGCCACCGGTATCGGTGGTACGGCACAGCGAAGAAGGGGCGAGCGATTGGAACGTCATGGATCGGCAAGTATGCCACAAGCCGCGGCGATGTGGCGGCGTGCGTGGAATGCGCGGGCACGGCGTGCCGTCCATGCCTTGCCTTGGCTTACTGGAACCGCAGCCACCGGAGGCCACGGGCGAAGTGAACCCGCGGCTACACGCCCAGCATGCCCTGGCGCTCGATGAACGCGATCACCTCGTCAAGCCCCTGCCCCGACTTCACGCTGCCCATCACGAACGGGCGCGCGCCGCGCATCTTGCGCGCATCGCTCTGCATCACATCCAGGTTAGCGCCCACATAGGGGGCCAGGTCGGTCTTGTTGATCACCAGCAGGTCCGACTTGGTGATGCCCGGGCCGCCCTTGCGCGGAATCTTCTCGCCGCCGGCCACGTCGATCACGTAGATGGTCAGGTCCGACAGTTCCGGGCTGAAGGTGGCCGCCAGGTTATCGCCGCCAGACTCGATAAAGACGATGTCGGCATCGGGAAACTTGCCCAGCATGCGATCGACCGCTTCCAGGTTGATGGAGGCATCCTCGCGGATCGCGGTGTGCGGGCAACCGCCGGTTTCCACACCCATGATGCGCTCGGCCGGCAATGCGCCGGAGATGGTCAGCAGGCGCTGGTCTTCCTTGGTGTAGATATCGTTGGTGATGGCGATCAGATCATAGCGCTCGCGCATGGCCTTGCACAGCATCTCCAGCAAGGTGGTCTTGCCGGAACCGACGGGGCCGCCCACGCCGACGCGCAACGGAGGATTCTTCTTGGTACGAACCTGGGTCATGGTGGAGATCTTGTCTTGGGGAATCGTTTGAATGCTGCCGTGGCCCGTTTCAGGAACGGAACAGCCGCGAGTACTGCGTCTCATGGCGCGCGGACAGCAGACCCAGCATCGGGGAAAAGGTAGACAGCCGCGGTGGCTCGGCATCGGCGCGGCGCACGGCCTCGTCGACGGTCTCCAGCACCGCGGGATGCAGCCGGCGCAGGATGTGCTGCCCGGCCACCTGCCCCAACGGCACCGCCTTGAGCGCCGCCGATACCTGGTTCTCCGCCCAGCTGAAACAATAAGCCGCGAGGCCATCGCGCTCATTCACGTCCAGCGCCACGCAGGCCGCGGCAAAGGCGGTAGGCAGGCACACCGGCGCCAACGCCACCAGTTGCGCGCGCAACCGCGCATCGCCCCACTCCATCTGCGCCACCAGCCGCGCCAGCGACCAGCCCATCTGCTCCGTCTCCAGCCGCAACTCGGCGCTCTCGCGCGTGGCATGGAACCAATCGTTCCATTCGGCCAGGCGCGTTGCGTCCAGCGTGCGCCAATGGCGATACAGCAGCAGCCAGACGGGCGCTTCGCACTGCGCCTGCACGTCCAGCAGGTTGCTGCGCACCCACCGCTGCGCGCTGCCAGCATCGCGCACCATGCCGCACTCGATGGCCGCCTCCAGCCCTTGCGAATAGCTGAAGCTGCCTATCGGCAGCGCCGGCGAGGCGAGGTGCAGCAGGGAGATGAGTTGGGACAGCTGGGTCATGGAACGACTTTGCACTGAAGGTCAGTGCTTGTGCCCGCAATGCTCGTCATGGACATGCGGCGCATGATCGTGGTCGTGGTCGTGGTCGTGCTCGTGACCGTGGTCGTGGTCGTGGTCGTGCTCATGCCCGTGATGCTCATGGAACACCGCCTGCGCCACCGCATAGTCCTCGGCAAACGTCGCCTCGTGCCCATGCTTGTGCCCGCCGCCGTAGGCGCCGGCTTCCGGCTCGAACGGCAGTTCCGCGCGTTCGGCCTGCACGCCGAGGCGGGCCAGCATGTCCGCGAGCACCGGGTCGAACTCCAGGCGCAGGTAGTCGCGGCCCACTTCCACCGGCGTGTGGCGATTGCCGAGGTGGTAGGCCGCGCGCATCAGCGCCCGCGGATCGCTGGCGCCGACTTGCAGCACGGACTCCGGCGCGGCCTGCACTTCGACGAAGATACCGCCTTCGGTGACCAGCAGGTCGCCGCCGCGCAGCACGGTGCCGCGCGCGAGGAACAGCGCCACTTCCTGGCCATTGTCGAGCGTGGCGCGCAGGCGGCTCTTGCTGCGCTCGGCAAAAGGCAGTACCAGCTTGGGCGCGCGACGCACCAGCACGGCGGCGATGCCGTGCGGGGCGGCGAGGTGTTTGTCGATGGGCGGCGAGGTGTTTGTCGATCTTTTGCAAAGCGGCCCTTCAGAAGAGGAAATAACGCTGCGCCATCGGCAGTACGGTAGCCGGCTCGCAGATCAGCAACTGGCCGTCGGCCACCACCTGGTAGGTCTCGGGATCCACCGTGACGTTCGGCTGCCAGTCATTGTGCACCATGTCGCGCTTGCCCACGGTGCGCGTGCCTTGTACCGCCGACAGCACCTTGCTCAGGCCGTAGCGCCCGCCCACATCGGCGGCCATCGCCGCTTGCGAAACGAAGGTCAGCGATGACTTGTGCAGTGCGCGCCCGGCGGCGCCGAACATCGGGCGGTAGTGCACCGGCTGCGGTGTGGGGATCGATGCGTTGGGGTCGCCCATCGCTGCCGCGGCGATCATCCCGCCCTTCAGGATCAGGCTCGGCTTGACGCCGAAGAAGGCCGGCTTCCACAACACCAGGTCGGCCCACTTGCCCACCTCGATCGAGCCCACCTCGTGCGCAATGCCGTGCGTGAGCGCGGGGTTGATGGTGTACTTGGCGATATAGCGCTTGACGCGGAAATTGTCATGCCCGCCGCGCGCGTCATTGGGGTCGCCCGGCAGCTTGCCGCGCTGCGCGGCCATCTTGTGCGCGGTCTGCCAGGTGCGGATGATGACCTCGCCCACGCGGCCCATGGCCTGCGAATCGCTGGAAATCATCGAGAACGCGCCGAGGTCGTGCAGAATGTCTTCGGCGGCAATGGTCTCGCGGCGGATACGGCTTTCGGCGAACGCGATGTCCTCGGCGATCGACGGGTCCAGGTGGTGGCAGACCATCAGCATGTCGAGGTGTTCGTCGAGCGTGTTGACGGTGTAGGGCCGCGTCGGGTTGGTCGACGAAGGCAGCACATTGGGCTCGCCGCACACCTTGATGATGTCGGGCGCATGGCCGCCGCCGGCGCCTTCGGTGTGATACGTATGGATGGTGCGGCCCTTGAACGCGGCCACGGTGGCTTCGACGAAGCCGGCCTCGTTGAGCGTGTCGGTGTGGATCGCCACCTGCGTGTCGGTGGCGTCCGCCACGCTCAGGCAGTTATCGATGGCCGCGGGCGTGGTGCCCCAGTCTTCGTGCAGCTTGAGCCCGATGGCGCCGGCCTCGACCTGCTCCATCAGCGGCCCCGGCAGGCTGGCGTTGCCCTTGCCGAGCAGGCCGATATTCATGGGGTAGGCTTCCACCGCTTGCAGCATGCGCTCCATGAACCAGGGGCCGGGCGTGACGGTGGTGGCGAAGGTGCCGGTGGCCGGCCCGGTGCCGCCGCCGATCATGGTGGTGACGCCGCTCATCAGCGCCTCTTCGATCTGTTGCGGGCAGATGAAGTGAATGTGGCTGTCGATGCCGCCGGCGGTGACGATCATGCCCTCGCCCGCGATCACCTCGGTGCCCGGCCCGACGACGATGGTCACGCCCGGCTGGATATCCGGATTGCCTGCCTTGCCGATCGAGGCAATGCGCCCGTCCTTGAGGCCGATGTCGGCCTTCACGATGCCCCAGTGATCGACAATCAGCGCATTGGTGATAACGGTGTCGACGCAGTCCTTGGCCATGCGCTGGCTCTGGCCCATGCCGTCGCGGATCACCTTGCCGCCACCGAACTTCACCTCTTCGCCGTACACGGTGAAGTCCTTCTCCACCTCGATGATGAGCCCGGTGTCGGCCAGCCGCAGGCGGTCGCCGGTGGTAGGGCCGAACATCTCGGCATAAGCCTGCCTGGAGATTTTCACGCTCATCACAGCGCTCCCATGATCTTGCCGTTGAAGCCATAGACGATGCGCGCGCCAGCGAGCGCCACCAGTTCCACCGTGCGGCGCTGCCCCGGCTCGAAGCGCACGGCGGTGCCGGCGGCGATATTCAGGCGGAAGCCGCGCGTGGCCTCACGGTCGAAATCCAGCGCGGGATTGGTCTCGTAGAAATGGAAATGCGAGCCGACCTGGATCGGGCGGTCGCCGGTGTTGGCCACCGCCACGCTGACCGTGGCACGGCCGGCGTTCAGTTCGATCTCGCCCTGCGCGGGCATCAGTTCACCGGGGATCATGATGGGTTCCTTGTCGAGGTCAGCACGGTCAGGCGACCATCAGGCCGACGCCATACAGCGCCACGCCCGCACCGGCCAGCCGTGCCAGCCAGCCCGCGTGGCGGCGCAACGCGCCGCCCAGGCCGATGCCGGCCGCGTGCAGCACCATCGTGGCCACGCCAAAGCCGCCGACATAGGCGGCTATCGCAGGCAAGGCGCCGGCCGTGGCCGGCAACTCGGATCCGTGCGCATAGCCGTGGAAGACGGCGAAGCCGCCCACGATGGCCATCCCCGCCCATGCCGCCAGCCTGGCGCGCAGTGCCACCAGCAAGCCGACCACCAGCAGCGACGCGGCAATCATCGGCTCCACCAGCGGCAGCCCCGTGCCGGCAAGCCCGAGCGCCGCGCCGGCCAGCATCATGGCCACGAAGGCAAAGGGCATGCGCCAAGCTTCGCGCGGCGAGCGCGCGCCCAGCGCGCTCCACACGCCCACGCCCACCATGGCTAGCAGGTGATCCATGCCGGTGAAAGGATGCAGCAAGCCGGCGAACAGGCTGGCGCCAACGGTGGTGGCGTCGTGGCCTGGATGCGCGGCGGCGGCGGCACTGGCAAGCGCCAGCGAGGCGCCCACGGTAGCGAGCCTCACGGCGCGCGAGCGGCTGGAGTGGTTCATGTCTTGACCTCGGGTCTTGTTCATCGTGTCTTGTTCAAACGATCGGATGGTGCACGGTGACCAGCTTGGTGCCGTCGGGGAAGGTCGCCTCCACCTGGATATCCGGGATCATCTCGGCCACGCCATCCATGACGTCCTCGCGTGCGAGCACGGTCGTGCCCTCATGCATCAGCTCCGCCACGGAGCGGCCATCGCGCGCGCCTTCCATGATGGCAGCGGTGATCAAGGCCACCGCCTCGGGATAGTTGAGCTTGAGTCCCCGCGCGCGGCGGCGCTCGGCCAGCAGCGCGGCGGTGAAGATCAACAGCTTGTCCTTCTCTCGCGGAGTGAGTTCCATCGTGGTATTCCCGTTGTTTTCTTGCTTTGTATGTCCGCTGCGCGATCGGCCAACGCCTACGTCGCCCACAGCCTCAGCGGCCTGGCGGCAACGCCGTGGATGGGTTCGCGCAATGCGCTCCATGCCGTCACCATCAGATGCCTGACCGCCTCGATCTGCGCACCCAGCACGCGCAGCAGCAACATGGACTGGCCGTCCTGCTCAAACCGCGTCACGCCGGCGCGCAGGTCCGGCCCATACGGCAGTTGTTCGGCGAGCGCTTCGGCCAGCGCCTGCGTGGCGCCCTCGCCTACCGCCCACAGCGTGCCCATGACGTTGAGCCCGTCGAGCCCGGCCACCGCATGCCGCAGCGAGGAGCCAGCGTCCAGTTGCGCGCATTCGATCCACAGCGGGCGCATACCGCCATTCACCGTGGTCTCCATCGCCAGCGATCCGCGCGCCCACGTTTCGCCGCTGGCCTGCCGGCCCAGCACGATCGCATCCCAGCCGATCGCGCTGGCGCCAGGCGCCACCGTCACGGTGGTGGCAAGGCGTGCATGCGCGTCGTCAAAGACGATGTTCTCCTGCGGCAGCCAGTCCAGCCGCGCGCCGGCCTCCAGCGTCAGCGTGACGCGCTGCGCGGCCTCCCGGCCGAGCGACTTGTACCACTTGGTCGCGCCGGGCGTCGCCAGCACCGCATGGGCGCCAGCACCCACCGTTACGTCGATGTCCAGGCTGTCGCCGCCGGCTACGCCGGCGGGCGGATGCAGGATCACCACGTGGCAGATCGACCCCTCCGGATAGAGTGGCTTTTGCACCAGCAAAGGCCCCCTGTGGCGGCGCTCGACCAGCGCGCTGCGCTCGCCGCGCGCGGCAAACCGCAGGCGCAGGCTGGCCTCCCATGCGGGTGGCACGGCGAGGGACGAAGGAAAGTCTGGATGACGCATGAATAGTGGAATGGCGGAGGCGGCCGGCAATGCATCGTGTGCTGGATGCGGGCATCATAGCGCGCAGCCAGAAGCACTGGAAGTGGTATTCGGGGCGGTGTCCGAACCATCACCGGCACGCGTTCGTCCTCTCCTGCACAGCGGGAGAGGGGAACACACCCGCATGACGATCATGCGGCTCCGCGTGTGATATCACACCGCGATGAGCTCCCGCACGCCCTCCTCTTCCATCTTCGCGCCCTCGCCCCTGGCCACCACTTCGCCGCGGCTCATCACCACGTAGTGATCCGCCAGGTGCCGGGCGAATTCGTAGTACTGCTCCACCAGCAGCACGGTCATGCCGAACTCATCCACCAGCAGGCGCAGCGCCCGTCCGATGTCCTGGATGATCGAGGGCTGGATGCCTTCGGTCGGCTCGTCCAGGATCAGCAGTTCCGGCTCGCTCATCAGCGCGCGGCCGATCGCCAGCTGTTGCTGCTGGCCGCCAGAGAGATCGCCGCCGCGGCGCTGGCGCATGCTGCGCAACACCGGGAACAACTGGTAGATGCGGTCCGGCACGCCCGACGGGCTCTTGAGGCTGGCCGCGCCGATCAGCAGGTTCTCCTCCACCGTCAGGCGCGGGAAGATCTCGCGGCCCTGCGGCACGTAGGCCAGCCCCGATGCCACGCGCTCGTACGGCGGCTTTTTCTCCAGCGCCTGCCCCGCCCAGCTGATGCTGCCGCTCTTGGTCGGCACCACGCCCATCAGGCATTTGAGCAAGGTGCTCTTGCCCACGCCATTGCGGCCAAGCAAGGTCGTCAGCTTGCCTTGCGGCACCTCGAAGGTGACGTTGCGCAGGATGTGGCTGCCGCCGTAGAACTGGTTGAGTGCATTGACCTGCAACATAGTCTCGTTCCTTGTTTCTATCCGGTGCGAAGCGCTTAGCGGCCGAGATAGGATTCGATCACGCGCTCCTCGCGCTTGACGGCGTCGAGCGTGCCTTCGGCCAGCACGCTGCCCTCGGCCAGCACCGTGACCTTGCCCGCATCGCCGGCCAGCGCCGCGACGAACTCCATGTCGTGCTCCACCACCATCATCGAGCAGGTGCCGCGCAGGCTGTTGAGCAGCTTGGCCAGCTGCATGGTTTCTTCATCGGTCATGCCCGCCACCGGCTCGTCGAGCAGCAGCAACTGCGGCTGCTGCATCAGCAGCATGCCGATTTCCAGCCGCTGCTTCTGCCCGTGCGACAGCAAGCCGGCCGGGCGATAGGCCTCGTCCTCCAGCCCCGTGAGCGCCAGCGTTTGCTCGATGCGGCGATGTCCTTCGGCCCCCAGGCGCGCCCGCAGCGAATGGAACCAGCGCTTGTCGCCCTTCATCGCCAGTTCCAGGTTCTCCCACACTTCGTGCTGCTCGAACACGGTGGGCTTCTGGAACTTGCGGCCAATACCGGTCTGCGCGATCCTGGGCTCGGTCATGCGCATCAGGTCGATGGTCTGGCCGAGGAACACGCGCCCGCTCACATTGGCGTTGCGCGGCCCGGTCTTGCCTGTGATCACGTCCATCATGGTGGTCTTGCCAGCGCCATTAGGCCCGATCACGCAGCGCAGCTCGCCGTGGTCGATCGACAGCGTGAGCTGGTTGAGCGCGCGAAAGCCATCGAACTGCACCGTCACGTCTTCCAGGTAAAGAATGGGGCCGTGCGAGACGTCGATGACGCCCGGCTCCATGACGCGGCCCAGCCCGGTGGTGCCGCCGCTTTCCGCCTGTTGTGCTCCCAGTGCTGCGTTCATGCTTCCCCTCCGCTGCGGGTGGCGGCCGCCGGCGCGTTCGCCGCGTTGCCCGGCGCGGCCTGCGGGCTTGCGCGCATGGCGCGCGCGCGCTTGAGCAGGCCGATCACGCCATCCGGCATGTACAGCGTCACCAGCACGAACATCGCACCCAGCAGGAACAGCCAGTACTCGGCGAAGTACGCCGTGAACATGGTCTTGGCGCCATTGACGATGAAGGCGCCGATGATCGGGCCGATCAGCGTGCCGCGTCCGCCCACGGCCACCCATACCGCCATCTCGATGGAGTTGGCCGGCGACATCTCGCCCGGGTTGATGATGCCCACCTGCGGCACGTAGAGCGCGCCGGCGATGCCGCACAGCACGGCCGAGAAGGTCCACACGAACAGCTTGTAGCCAAGCGGGTTGTAGCCCGAGAACATCACGCGCATCTCGGCATCGCGGATCGCGGTCACGACCCGGCCGAGCTTGGACGTCACGATGTAGCGGCAGGCGATAAAGCCCGCCAGCAAGGCAAGGAACGTCAGCACGAAGAGCGCGGTACGGGTCTGCGGCGCCGCCACGGCAAAGCCGGCGATGCGCTTGAAATCGGTGAAGCCGTTATTGCCGCCGAAGCCGGTCTCGTTGCGGAAGAACAGCAGCATGGCCGCGTACGTCATGGCCTGCGTGATGATGGACAGGTACACGCCCTTGATGCGCGAGCGGAAGGCGAAGAAGCCGAACAGCCACGCCAGCACGCCCGGCACCAGCACCACCAGCAGCATCGAATAGCCGAGATGCTCGGTGCCGTGCCAGAACCACGGCATCTCCTTCCAGTCGAGGAACACCATGAAGTCGGGCAGGTCGCTCTTGTACACGCCTTCGCGGCCGATGCTGCGCATCAGGTACATGCCCATGGCATAGCCGCCGAGCGCGAAGAACAAGCCGTGGCCGAGGCTGAGAATACCGCAGTAGCCCCACACCAGGTCCAGCGCGATCGCGGCCAGCGCGAAGCACATGATCTTGCCGATCAGCGTCAGCGCATAGGCCGACAGATGCATGGGATGGCCTTCGGGCACCAGCAGCGCGCACACCGGCACGCCGAAGCCCACCACCAGCGCGATCACCAGCAGGGCGGCCCAACTGCGCCCGGAGAACAGCGGCTGGCGCTCCGGCACAGCCAGCCGGAAACCCGCCGTGGATGGATTCGAGAGTGAAGTCTTCATCATGCCTCCGCGCTGCGCCCTTTGAGCGCGAACAGTCCCTGCGGGCGTTTCTGGATGAAGAGCACGATCAGCACCAGGACAAAGATCTTGGCCAGCACCGCGCCATAGAACGGCTCGATGAACTTGTTGATCAGGCCCAGCCCGAAAGCGCCGATGATGGTGCCTGCGAGCTGCCCCACACCGCCCAGCACCACCACCATGAAGGAGTCGATGATGTAGGCTTGGCCGAGGTCGGGGCCGACATTGCCGATCTGCGACAGCGCGCAGCCGCCCAGGCCGGCGATACCCGCGCCAAAGGCAAAGGCGTAGCTGTCCACCTTCCAGGTGCGCACGCCCACGCAAGCCGCCATGGTGCGGTTCTGCGTGGTGGCGCGCACGAACAGGCCAAGGCGGGTGCGATTGAGGACAGCCCAGGCCACCGCCACCACCGCCAGCGCAAACACGATGATGACCATGCGGTTGTACGGCAGCACCATGCCGGGCAGCCACTCCACGCCACCGCTCATCCAGGACGGATTGGCCACTTCCACGTTCTGCGCGCCAAACAGCGTGCGCACCGCCTGCATCAGCAGCAGGCTCACGCCGAAGGTGGCCAGCAGGGTTTCCAGCGGACGGCCGTAGAGATGGCGCAGCACCAGCCGCTCCAGCACGAAGCCGACCACCGCGGAGGCGAGGAACGACGCGGGCAGCGCGAACAGCAGGTACCAGTCGAACGCGCTGGCGAAATGCGCGCGGAACACGCCTTGCACCATGTACGTGGCATAGGCGCCGATCATCAGGAATTCGCCGTGCGCCATGTTGATGACGCCAATCAGGCCGTAGGTGATGGCCAGCCCCAGTGCGGCGAGCAGCAGCACGCTGCCCAGGCTCAGGCCGGCAAAGAGGTTGCCGATCAGCTCGGCGCGGCGCTGGTCGCCGCGCAGGGCATCGAGCGCCTGCAGCGCGGCGCCGCGCAGTTCGGCGTCGGGCTCACGATAATTGCCGGCGGCATCTTTCTCCAGCAATGGCTGCAGCTTCTGGCGGCTCTGCGGATTACTGTCGCGGCCAAGGATACGAATGGCTTCGAGCCGATCGTCGCGGCTGCCATCCGCCAGCACGATATTGGCCCAGATCACGTCGAGCTTGGTGCGCAGGCCGGCGTCGGCCTCGGCCTTGCGCGCGGCTTCCACCACCGGGCGCGAAGCGCTCCCCGGCTGGTCCAGCAGCGTATTGACGGCCTGCGTGCGCACCGCCGCATCGGGCGATTGCAGCAGCGTGCTGCTGGCGGCACTGTCCACCATCGCGCGCAGGCTGTTGTTGAGGGTGAGCGCTTCGAGCGCATCGGGCTTGACCGTGACGGGCTTGCCGCTGATCGCGTCCACCAGCTTGTCGCCGTCCTGGCGCACCATGCCAACGTCGGGCGCGTATTGCAGCGTATCGTCCTGCAGCAACGCCTTGAGAATGGGGCCGGCCTGCGCCACCGGTGCCTTGGTCAGCGCGGTGATCGCGGCGGTCTTGGCATCGAAGTCGTCTTCGGCCAGCGGCTTCAGGTCGGCCTGCGTAAGCGGCGCGGCCCACAGCGGGCACGCGGCCAGCAGGAGCAGCGCGGCCAGCATGGCGCGCAACCGTGAAGCGAGAGAGAACGATAAGGGTCGGTGCATAAGGTTTGCGAAGCGCGCGCGATGAAGCGCGCGCATCACCTTGATCAGCGTGACGATTTGCCACCACGGCGCCGAAGCGGCGGACAGCGTAGAAGAGATGCTGCCTTGCTCCCTCTGCTCGCCCACAGGCCGCAAGCCCGGCAGGCAGACAGAGCAAGGCCAAGCTTGCTTACATCACCTTGTCCGGCTTGCCTTCGTTACCCGCGATGAACGGGCTCCACGGCTGTGCGCGCACGGCCTTGGGCGTCTTCCACACCACCGTGAACTGGCCATCGCCCTTGATCTCGCCGATCATCACCGGCTTGTACAGGTGATGGTTCTCGCCCATGGTCAGGGTGAAGCCGTCCGGCGCCTTGAAGGTCTGGCCATACATCGCGGCACGCACCTTGTCAGGATCGGTCGTGCCGGCCTTCTTCACGGCTTGCGCCCACATATGGATGCCCACGTAAGTAGCTTCCATCGGGTCGTTGGTCACGCGCTTGTCGCCGCCCGGCAGGTTGTTCGCCTTGACCCACGCCGCCCATTGCTTCTTGAAGGCTTCGTTCTCCGGGTTCTTGACGGACATGAAGTAGTTCCATGCGGCTAGGTGGCCCACCAGCGGCTTGGTGTCGATGCCGCGCAGTTCTTCCTCACCCACCGAGAACGCCACCACCGGCACGTCCTTGGCCTTCAGGCCGGCGTTACCCAGCTCCTTGTAGAAGGGCACGTTGGAGTCGCCGTTGATGGTGGAGATCACGGCGGTCTTGCCGCCCTGCGAGAACTTCTTGATGTTGGCAACGATGGTCTGGTAGTCGCTGTGGCCGAACGGCGTGTAGACCTCTTCGATATCCTTGTCCGCCACGCCCTTGCTCTTCAGGAAGGCGCGCAGGATCTTGTTGGTGGTGCGTGGGTAGACGTAGTCGGTGCCCAGCAGGAAGAAGCGCTTGGCGCCGCCGCCTTCCTTGCTCATCAGGTATTCCACCGCCGGAATGGCCTGCTGGTTGGGCGCCGCACCGGTGTAGAAAACGTTCTTGGACATCTCCTCGCCTTCGTACTGCACCGGATAGAACAGCAGCGAATTCAGCTCTTCATAAACGGGCAGCACCGACTTGCGCGACACCGAGGTCCAGCAGCCGAACGTCACGGCAACCTTATCCTTGGTGACCAGCTGGCGCGCCTTCTCGGCGAACAGCGGCCAGTTGGAAGCGGGGTCGACCACCACCGGCTCAAGCTTGCGGCCAAGCACGCCGCCGCTCTTGTTGATCTCGTCGATGGTCATCAGCGCCACGTCCTTGAGCGAAGTCTCGGAAATGGCCATGGTGCCGGACAACGAATGCAGGATACCGATCTTGATCGGCTCCTTGGACTGCGCCAACGCCAGCGGGCTCACGCCTGCCGTTGCAAACAAGGCCGCGGCGCCTACCGCCGACAGCTTCAGCATGTCACGTCTTTTCATTGCAGCTCCCAGATTGTCGTGTTGGATAAAGGAACAACGCACCCCGGGTAATCCTTCTGCAACTAGCGTGCCATGGCATACAAGCATGTATACAAGGCTGTGCACACGGCCTGAAGAGCCTCTGGAGGCCGCAATGCGGCCAATCGCACCACGATAGTGCGCAAGCGTCACGCACCAAGCCTGTGCGCCGCCACCAGCGGATTCAGATTGGGGCATCCGGCGGCGCGCATGTTGCGCCGTGACTTGCCCGAATCCGCAATCGGCTCTATGGTGAGCGCTCGATTGCGCGCCACGGCGTTGCCGCATGCGCCGCGCCTACCAAAAAAAGCACGACGGAGACAGCCCATTGAAAGCGTCAACGACGCCCGGCGCGGACCAGATCGTCATCATCGGCGCCGGCGTGGCCGGCATGTGCATGGGTATCCGGCTCAAGCAAGCCGGCATCGATGATTTTGTCATGCTGGAGAAGGCCGGCACCGTAGGCGGCACCTGGCGGGATAACACCTACCCGGGCTGCGGCTGCGACATCCCCTCCCATCTCTATAGCTTCTCGTTCGCGCCCAAGCCGGACTGGTCCACCGCGTATTCGCCCCAACCGGAGATCCATCGCTACCTGCAGCACTGCGCAGAGCGCTTTGGGCTGCTCGGGCATATCCGTTTCGGCACGGAGGTCACCGAGGCGCGCTACGACGAAGCCGCCTGCCTGTGGCAGGTGGCCACCAGCAACGGCGACACCATCGCCGCGCGCATCCTTGTCAGCGGCACGGGGCAACTCAACCGCCCGCTGGCGCCGGACATTGCGGGGCTGGACAGTTTTGCCGGCACGGCCTTCCATTCCGCGCGCTGGCGCCATGACGCCGATCTGCGCGGCAAGCAGGTCGCGGTGATCGGCAACGGCGCCAGCGCGCTGCAGTTCATCCCGCGCATCGCGCCGGAGGCGGGCAAGCTGACGGTATTCCAGCGCAGTGCCAACTGGGTGCTGCCGCGCAACGGCGAGGCCTATACGCCCGGGCAACAGGCGCGCTTCGAACGCCACCCGTGGACGGCCCGGCTGCATCGCTGGCATCTCTACCTGCAGCGCGAACTGCGCTTCGGGCGCATGCAGCGCGACAGCGGCCGCAACCGGGAGCTGGAAACGCTGGCGCGCCGCTACCTGGCGCACAGGATCCCCGACCCGGCGCTGCGCGCCAAGCTCACGCCCGACTACCCGATCGGCTGCAAGCGCATCCTGATTTCCGACGATTTCTACGAGGCGCTCAAGCGGCCGAACGTCCAGGTCGAGACCACCCGCATCGAGCGCGTCGAAGCCGATGCCGTAGTCACGGCCGACGGCGCCAGGCATCCGGCCGACGTCATCATCTTCGCCACCGGCTTCGACGCCCGCGCCTTCCTCGCGCCGATCCGCATCTACGGCCGCCATGGACGCACCCTGGCCGATCAGTGGCGCGAGGATCCCGAGGCCTATCTCGGCATGACGGCACCGGGATTTCCCAACCTGTTCGTGCTGTACGGCCCCAATACCAACCTGGGCCACAACTCCATCATTTTCATGCTGGAGTGCCAGGCGCGCTATGTCCTGCAGTGCATCCGGGCCTGCCGCTCGGCGCGCTTCGCCTCCATGGAGGTGCGCCCGGAGGTGGTGGCGCGCTTCAACCAGGCGTTGCAGGCGGCCATCGGCCAGACCGCGTGGGCAGGCTCGTGCAGCAGTTGGTACAAGTCGGCCAGCGGCAGGGTCATCAACAACTGGTCGAGCCACGCCACCGCCTATTGGTGGAAGACGCGCAAGCCGGACTGGGGGCACTTTGTGCTGCGCCATGCCGGCGAGCGCGCCTAGCGTTGCCCGGCCGCCGGCACCGGCAAGATCGGCGACATCGATTGCATTGACACCCACCGTTCGAGGAAGACTTCACATGCAGCGTCTGCACGACAAAGTGGTCATGGTCACCGGCGCCGCGTCCGGCCTCGGCGCGGCTTTTGTGCGCGCGGCGGCGCAAGCCGGCGCGCGCGTGGTGCTCGCCGACATCGACGATGCCGCCGGGAGAGTCCTGGCCGAAGCCCTGCGGGCGCAAGGCGCGCAGGCGCACTACCAAACGCTGGACGTCACCAGCGAGACGGGCTGGGAAGCCGCCATGAGCACGGTACGCGAGCGGCATGGCAAGCTGGACGTGCTGGTGAACAATGCCGGCATCGCGCTGCGCGGCTCGGTGGCGGATTGCACGCTGGCCGACTGGCAGCGCACGCTCGACGTCAACCTGACCGGCGTCTTCCTGGGCTGCCGCGCCGCCCTGCCGCTGATGGGCGCAGGTGGCGCCATCATCAATGTTTCCTCGGTCTACGGCCAGGTGGGCGGCGCGCAGGTTGCCGCCTACTGCGCGGCCAAGGGCGGCGTCACGCTGCTCACGCGCTCGGCCGCCCTGCACGGTGCCACGCTCAAGCCGCCGGTGCGGGTCAACTCCATCCACCCCGGCTTCGTCGACACGCCGATGGTCCGGGACGCGTTGGACCAGCGCGATGCCGGTGGCGGCACCGCGCGCGCGCGCATCGAAGCCTTCACGCCCCTTGGCCGCCTGGCCACGCCGGAGGAAATCGTCGGCGTCTTCCTGCTGCTGGCCAGCGACGAGGGCCGCTACATCACGGGCTCACAGTTCACGGTCGATGGCGGCATCACCGCGCAGTGACCCTGTCCAACCAACCCGCCAAGCCAAGCCAAGCCAAGGGAATTCGACATGCAACGCCTGGAAATCGCGTCGGAGACTATCCGAACCAGCCTGATCGAGGCCGGCACCGGCCGCCGGCTATTCTCATGCACGGCACCAGCTCCAGCGCGGAGACCAACTGGGCCGCCCTGCTGCCCGGGCTAGCGCAGCGCAGGCGCTGCCTGGCGCTCGACCTTGCGGGCTCTGGCGAAACCCGTGACGACGGCGCGCCGCTGACGCTCGATGCGCTGGTCGGACAGGTGCGCGACTGCATGGCGCTGGCTGGCGACCAGCCCGTGGACCTGGTCGGTTATTCGCTAGGCGGCGTGGTGGCCGCCACCGCCGCCGCGCTGATGCCCGAGCGCGTGCGGCGCCTGGTCTTGTTCGGCGCCTGGGCGCGGACCGATAGCCGCATGCGCCTGCTGTTCGCGCTGTGGCAGTCGCTGGCGCGGTCGGACCACAATCAACTGGCGCGCATGATCCTGCTCAATGGCGTATCGGAGCATTTCATCGCGCGCATGGACCACGCCACCGTCGAGGGCATCCTGCGGCGATTCGGCGCGAGCCTGGCGCCCGGCAGCGACCGCCAGGCCGGGCTCGACGCCATCGTCGACATCACACCGCTGTTGCCCCGCATCCGCGCCGCCACGCTCGTGATCGGCATGCGCCACGACCAGATGGTGCCGCCGGCCCATTGCCGCGCGCTCGCCGAGGCGATCAGCGGCGCCAGCTACGCGGAGATCGACAGTGGCCACCTGGTGATGCTGGAACAGCCCGAGCGCCTGCTCGCCCTGATCGAGCAGCACCTGGATGCAGCCACCACCGGGACAAGCGAGCACCAGGCCAACACGTCGAACCGATCCAACCGATCCAACCGAGCCAAAGGCTGACCGATGAATACACTTGCGTCCTACCAGCCGCGCAGCGCCTGGGCCATGGCCTCGATGCTGACCTGGCTTTCGCTGATCAACTTCCTCGACAAGATCGTGCTGGGCATGGTCGCGGTGCCGCTGATGGCGGACCTGAAACTGCCGCCGGCCGAGTTCGGCCTGATCGCGAGCAGCTTCTTCTGGCTGTTCTCGCTATCCACCGTGCTGGTCGGCTTTCTCTCCAATCGCGTGGCCACGCGCTGGCTGCTGCTGGCGATGGGCCTGTCGTGGGCCGTGCTCCAGGTCCCGCTGGCGCTGGCGGGATCGGCCATGACCATCCTGTTGTGCCGCATGCTGCTTGGCGTGGCAGAGGGGCCGGCCTTCCCGATCTCCGTGCACGCGCTATTCAAATGGTTTCCGGACCACAAGCGCAACCTGCCGGTGGCGATGATCAACCAGGGAGCCACCGTGGGCCTGCTGCTGGCGGGACTGCTGATCCCGCTGGTGACGATGCGATGGGGCTGGCGCGCCAATTTCATGATCCTGGCCGGCATTGGCATCGCGTGGAGCGCGATGTGGCTCTGCGTGGGACGCGAGGGACCACTGACACGGGCAAGCGCACCACACGCCGGCACCGCGGCCACGCCCGTGCGCCTGCCCTATCGCCGCATCTTCCGCGACCCGACCGTGCTGGCCTGCCTGGCCATTGGCTTCTGCGCGTACTGGGCGCTGGCGCTGGGGCTGACCTGGCTGCCCGCCTACCTGGAAAAGGGCCTGGGCTTCGACCCGGTCACCACCGGACGCTGGTATGCGGCCATCGTGGCCTCGGCCATGCCCGTCACGCTGCTCCTCAGCTGGCTGTCGCAGCGCATGCTGCGAGGGGGCGCATCGTCGCGGCTCGCGCGTGGCGCGGTCATCTCGGTGGCCGCGCTGGCAGGCGGCGGCGTGTACCTGGCGATCGCATCGATCACGCTGGCGCCGGTGCCCAAGACCTTGCTGATCGCCGTGGCGGCATGCCTGCCGCCCGTGGCGTTCGCACTGACGCCGGCCATGCTCGCGCAGATCGTGCCAGAGAGCCAGCGCGGCAGCGTGTTGTCGATCCACACGGCGCTAATCACGCTGGCCGGCATCCTGGCACCGGCGGTGGTGGGGCAACTGGTGCAGCGCCATGGCATGAACGGCGGCTTCGACGTGGGCTTCACGATCAACGCTTCGCTGCTGCTGGCAAGCGGTGTGATTGGCCTGTGCTGGCTCAATCCCGAGCGCTCCGCGAAGGCGCTGGCGGCCTCGCCGCAAACGCTGGCGGCCGTACGCTCGCCGGCCTGACGAGATCGGCGGCGTTGCTGAACAGGTGGATCGCCTTGGCAACCCGCATGACAAGCGCCGATTGATAAAACGGTGCGGGCCGCCGCACACCATTGCGTGGCGGCCCGGCTGGCTTACGAGTAACGGCGGCTGATGGACTCCGCCACGCACACCGGGCGCTCGCTGCCCTCGCGCTCCACCGTGACTTCCCAGGTGGACTGGGCGCCGACCAGCGCTGGCGCGTTCGGCAGCGGCTCCAGGCGCTCCACCGACAGCAGCTTCACGCGCGCGCGCAGGCGGCTGCCGACCGGCACCGGCGCGGTAAAGCGCACGCGGTTCAGGCCATAGTTGACGCCCATCTTCACGCCCGGCATATCGAGCGCGTTGTGCATGAACGCCGGCAGCAACGACAAGGTCAGGAAGCCATGCGCTACCGGCCCGCCGAACGGCGACTCGCGCCGGGCACGCTCCACGTCGACGTGGATCCATTGATGATCGCCGGTTGCTTCGGCGAACTGGTTGACCTGCTGCTGGGTGATCTCGATCCAGTCGCTGACGGCCACTTCCTGGCCTTGCAGGCTTTCCAGTTCTTCAAGCGAAGCGATGGTACGCATGGTGTCTCCTAGTTCTCTGTGTTGTCGGTAGTGGCCGGGATGGCCGGGATGATGCTTGAGGATACTCAGGCGGGGCGCCGTCCGTACATGCCCATGCCCTTGACGGTGCAGACCAGTTCACCGCGCTGGTTGGTGGCTTCCCATTGGGTGTGCACCACTCCGCGATCCGGCTTGGACGAGGACGCGCGCGCATCCAGCACCGCCAGCGACACGCTCAGCGTATCGCCCGCGTAGACAGGCTTGAGCCAGCGGATCTCATCAACGCCGGGCGAGCCCATGCTGGCGGCCTTGGAGGTCATGTTGTCCACCAGCAGGCGCATCATGATCGAGCAGGTCATCCAGCCGCTGGAAATCAGGTTCTTGTAGATGCTCTTCTGCGCGGCTTCCTTGTCGACGTGGAAGGGCTGGGGATCATACTGGCGGGCGAAGGTGAGGATCTCCTCCTCCGTCACCAGGTGGGACCCGAGATCGCGCTTGCTGCCGACGGCGAAGTCTTCGAAATACAGGGTGGGCATGAATCGCTCCGTCAACGGTGAATCGGTGAATCGGTAAATCGGTGAATCGGTGATTGCGGATTACGCGAAACGAGCCGCAGGACACGAGATCATTACATAACAAAAAACCGCGCCTGGAACAACCGGCGCGGTTCTTTGGTGCAGCCTGGATCAGACCGTTTCCAGGAAGCCAGGCTGTGTCGCGAAGCGCGCCAGGTGATGATCGACATCCCCGAAGGTGGTGTTGATCAGCGTCAGGCGCTTGAACATATGCGCCGCCGGCAGTTCGTCGGTGACGCCCATGCCGCCGTGGATCTGCACGGCTTCCTGGCCGACCGAGCGAGCCGCCTGGCCCACGCGGGCCTTGGCCGCGGAGGCAAAGCGACGGCGTTCTTCCGGGCTGGCCTCGTCGAACTTGGCGGCGGCCAGCAGCGTGATCGAGCGCGATTGCTCGGCGTGGATGAACATCTCCACCATGCGGTGCTGCAGCGCCTGGAAGCGCGCGATCGGCACGCCGAACTGCTGGCGCGTCTTGGCGTATTCCAGCGTGGCGGCGTTGATCGTGTCCATCACGCCAACGGCTTCCGCGCACAGCAGCACGGCGGCATAGTCGGCCACCTGCTCGATCAGCGCAAACGCGGCGCCTTCGGTGCCCAGCAGCTCGCCCTGTGCGTCCTTGAAGGTGATATCGGCGGCGCGCAGGTTGTCGATGGTGCGGTAGTCGGTGATGCTGACGCCAGCCGCCTTCGGCTCCACCAGGAACAGCGAGATGCCATTGGTGTCGGCATCGGCGCCGCTGGTGCGGGCCGAGACGACCAGCTTGCCAGCTTGCGCGCCGTGAATGGTCACGACCTTGCGGCCGTTGAGCTTGCCGGCCTTGGCCGTCACGCGCACATCGTTGAGCGCATAGCGCGCATGCGGCTCGTTGAAGGCAGCGGCCAGCTTCAGCTCGCCCGTGGCGACCTGTTCCAGCAGCGCGTCCTGGCCGCCGGCCAGCTTGAGCGCGTAGGCGGCAACCACGGTGGCGAAGTACGGCTCGACCACCAGGCCGCGGCCCAGTTCCTGCATCACCACCATCATGTCGACGGGCGTGCCCGAGAAACCGCCCTGCGCTTCCGGCACCGGCAGCGCGGTCAGGCCGAGCTCGACCAGCGCGCCCCAGGCGGCGTCGCTATGGCCCGCTGCGGCCTTGATGGCCTTCTTGCGGGTTTCGAAATCGTAGTCTTTGTCGATGAAGCGGTGGACGGCGTCTGCCAGTTGCTTCTGTTCGTCGCTGAGATTGAAGTTCATATCGCGTGTCTCCTCACAGCCCCAGGATCATCTGGCTGATGATGTTCTTCTGAATTTCGTTGGACCCGCCGTAGATGGAGGTCTTGCGATAGTTGAAGTAGTAAGCGGCCAGCGGCGCGGCATCGTCATAGCCGGTCACCGCGTGCTCGTGTTCGCATTCCAGGTAGGCGGTGTCGAACGGCTGGGCGTAGGGGCCGACGGCTTCCACCATCAGCTCGGTCAGCATCTGCTGGATCTCGGTGCCCTTGATCTTGAGCATCGAAGCCTCGGGGCCGGGGCCCTTGCCGGCGCTCTCGCTCGACACCACGCGCAGCACGGTCAGCTCCAGCGCCATCAGCTCGATTTCCAGCGCGGCAACCTTGGCGCCGAACAGCGGATCTTCCAGCAGCGGGCGGCCGTTCTTCTGCTGTTGCTTGGCAACGCGCTTGAGAAAGCCCAGTTCGCGCTTGGAGTTGCCCACGCGGGCGATGCCGGTGCGCTCATGGCCGAGCAGGTACTTGGCGTAGGTCCAGCCGCGGTTTTCTTCGCCCACACGGTTTTCCACCGGCACCTGGACGTTGTCGAAGAACACTTCGTTCACTTCGTGCTCTTCGTCGAGCATGATGATCGGGCGCACGGTGATGCCCGGGGTCTTCATGTCGATCAGCAGGAAGGAGATGCCCTCTTGCTTCTTGGCTTCAAAGTCGGTGCGGACCAGGCAGAAGATCATGTCGGCGTGCTGGCCAAGCGTGGTCCAGGTCTTCTGGCCGTTGACGATAGCCGCGGCCTGCCAGCAGCTTGTGCCAGCGCACCAGGTCGTCGCGGTTAGGGCGGCGGTGGTTCAGAATCTTGCTGCTGATTTCCGCCGGCAGAGTGGCCTCCAGCCAGCCGCGCACTTCGGCGCGGAAGGCATCGTCGGACGCCGAATAGTTGAGATCCATGCCCGTCTCCAGTGATGCCGGTGTGAGACCGGCACGAGCTGGAAAGTATCGATGCCTTCGTCGGCAAGCGCCTGCACTTCATCCGGCGAAGCCGTCCCGCGGATCCCGCGTTCCGGCGCTTCGTCGTAATGCATGCGCCTGGCCTCTTCGGCAAAGCGTTCGCCCACATCCTCGGTCCGCGCCAGCACCTGCTTTACCGCCTTCAGGTAAAGCGACTGCATTGTCGCCGGGGCCATCGGGGCTTTCGCCCCGGCTGGCTTGCCTGCCGGCGCGCCGGCCGCTCCCGAGAGATTCAGGCGCGGCGCGCTGGGCAGCCGGGTGATGGCATGGTCTTCGCAGACCGGACATTGGACGAGATTTTGCGAAATCTGCGATTGCGCGTCGTCCTCCGAAGCAAACCAGCCCTCGAATCGATGGTCTTGCGCGCAGCGCAGGTCGAGCACCTTCATGATGTTTCCAGCCCGTCGAAGGCTATAGTATCCGCGAAACGGAATTTTGTGAACGGTCGTGCTAATTTTTTTGCAGCCATTACGCATGCCCTTGGTGGGGAGCCTTGTACAAAGGGTGACGAGGTATGGCTGCGATCACACGGCTAAATGGGATTTTACGCCGTTGGGGCGGCGATGGTTTTTTGCACCCAAGAGCCGTACGACATCGCCCTGCGGGGTTGGTCGCTGTTTATTTCGTCGGCGTTGGTTGTTGAACCCAAAAGCCATACGACATCGCCCTGCGGGGTTGGTCGCTGTTTATTTCATCGGCGTTGGTTGTTGAACCCAAGAGCCATACGACATCCCCCTGCGGGGGCTCCCCCACCCCCCATACCCCCGACACCACCTTCTCCAACCAAAACGCCCCAATGATCGTCTTGACGTCGGTAATCCGCCCGGAGCGCACCCAATCGATCACCTGCCCCGCCGGCACGATAAACGTCTCGAGGAATTCGCCTTCATCAAGCTGCGCCGGCCCGGCGGTCAGGTCCCGCGCCAGGAAGATATCGATAAACTCGGTGGAATACGAAATGACGGGATGGATGCGCGTGAGGTAATCCCAACGCCGCGCGCTGTAGCCGGTTTCCTCCCGCAGCTCGCGCTCGCCGCAGCGCTGCGCGCCTTCCTGGGGATCCAGCTTGCCGGCGGGGAACTCAAGCATCACTTCGCCGACCGGATACCGATATTGCCGCTCCAGCAGCACGGTGCCATCGTCGAACAGCGGAATCATCATGACCGCGCCCGGATGCAATACGTATTCCCGCCCGGCATGCTTGCCATCGGGGAGCTTGACGATGTCTTGCTTGAGTGTGAGGAATTTGCCTGTGTGCAGCGTGGCGGATGCTACGCACACTTCTTTCAGGCCGAGGTCGTCGCCGACGGCGATGTCGCCGGCTTCCTGCGTGTCAATCTTGTCGCTCATGAAAGCTCCGGGTCCGGACGCGGCCGGCCCGGGCGCCTTCGCTACCCGGCCGTCAAGCCGCGCGATGTTTGACGAGGTACTGCCAGGTGAAGCCCGGGAAGGCAAACACCAGCATCATGCAGGCGGTGATGGCGTAGAACTGCCAGCCCTGCGGGAAGGCGTTGCCCAGGCCCGCCTCCACGGCGAAGCCGGCCAAGCCTGCCGCCACATACCAGGTGATCAACTCGGCCAGCCTCATCCACAGCGGCTTCTTGACGGCGCGCAGTGGAATCAGCGCGAACAGGCGCTGGTTGATAAACGGCAGGTTGGCACAGACCAATGCCAGCAAGATGACAAACCAGCCCGCCGTGGATGAACTCATATCGCTGCGCCGCCGTAGTGCATCAGGACGCCAGCGTGGCGCGGATGGCCTGGTAGCACAGGTTCATCAGCGCCGCCGGGAACAGGCCCAGGGCGATGATGACCGCGCCGTTCAGGGTCAACATCGAACGCAGGCCAAAGCTGGATTCCAGCTTGCGATCGTCGGCCGGTGCATCGAAGTACATCAGCTTGACGATGCGCAGGTAGTAGAACGCGCCGATCAGCGAGAACAGCACGGCCACCACGGCCAGCCAGGTCATGCCGCTCTTGACCACGGCCTCGAGCACGGCCAGCTTGGCGTAGAAGCCCATGGTCGGCGGGATGCCTGCCAGCGAGAACATCATCACCAGCATCAGCAGCGCGTACCAGGGGTTCTTGCGCGACAGGCCCTTGAGGTCGTCCAGGGTCTCGGCTTCGAAATCCTTGCCGGCGCGCAGCAGCACGATGCCGAAGGTGCCCAGCGTGGTCAGCACGTAAGTCACGGCATAGAACATCGACGAACCGTAGGCGCTGGCGGCACCGCTGGCCTTGCCGTCGGCCACGCCGGACAGCAGGCCCAGCAGCAGGAAGCCCATGTGCGAGATGGTGGAGTACGCCAGCATCCGCTTCAGGTTGGTCTGCACGATGGCCGTCAGGTTACCGATGGCCAGGGACGCCACGGCCAGCACGGCCAGCATGACTTGCCAGTCCATTGCCAGCGGCAGCAGGCCTTCGACCAGCAGGCGCAGCGCCATGGCGAACGCAGCCAGCTTCGGGGCACCCGCGATCAGCAGCGTCACCGCGGTCGGCGAGCCCTGGTAGATGTCCGGAATCCACATGTGGAACGGCGCGGCGCCATCTTGAACGCGATGCCGGCCACGATGAAGACCACGCCGAAGGCCAGCATGGTGGTGTTGACGCGGCCCGACTCCACGACGCGGAACACTTGGCCAAGGTTCAGCGAGCCGGTGGCGCCATAGAGCATGGACATGCCATACAGCAGGAAGCCCGAGGCCAGCGCGCCCAGCACGAAGTACTTGATGGCGGACTCGGAGGTCACGCGGTTGTCGCGGCGCAGGGCCACCAGCGCGTACGACGCCAGCGACAGCAGCTCCAGGCCCAGGTACAGGGTCAGGAAGTTGTTGCCGGTGATCATCACGATCTGGCCGCCGAGCGTAAACAGCGCGAGCATGTAGAACTCGCCGCTGTACATGTCGCGGTCAGCCAGGTAGCTGCGGGTGTAGACCAGCGTGACGAACAGCGCGGCGGAGGCGAAGGCCGACAGCAGGTTGGCCATCGGGTCCACCACCACCAGGTTGGCGAACGCGTAATGCGTCTCGCCGGCGACGCCGTTGATGCCGAACCATACGGTCAGCACCAGCGTGGTCAGCAGCGACAGCGGATAGGCCACGCTGGAGCGGTTCTTGCCACGGGCAAGATCAATCCAGTTGACCGCGGCGATCGCGATCGCCAAAAATGATTGGCGCCACAGGTGCCAATGTCGAGGACGGTTGCATGTTTGTTTCTCTCCCCGATTACAGCTTCGACTGCGCCACGTGCGACAGCAGGTTCACCACGGAAGCGTGCATCACATCGGTGAAGGGTTTCGGATACAGGCCCATATACAGGGTCATGATCGCCAGCAGGCCAAGCATGAAGAACTCGCGCTTGTTCAGGTCGACCAGCTCGGCGACATGCTTGTGCACCACGTCGCCAAAGATCACGCGCTTGACCATCCACAGCGAATAGGCCGCGCCCAGGATCAGTGCCGTGGCTGCCAGCAGGCCGATCCAGAAGTTGAACTTGACCGCACCCAGGATGACCATGAACTCACCGACGAAACCCGAGGTAGCCGGCAGGCCGCAGTTGGCCATGGCGAAGAACACCGACAGCGCCGCGAACTTCGGCATGGTGTTCACCACACCGCCGTAATCGGCGATCTGGCGCGAGTGCACGCGGTCGTACAGCACGCCGATGCAAAGGAACATGGCGCCCGAGATAAAGCCGTGGGAGATCATCTGGATGATGCCGCCCTCGATGCCGATCTCGTTGAAGATGAAGAAGCCCAGCGTGACGAAGCCCATGTGGGCGATCGACGAGTACGCCACCAGCTTCTTCATGTCGGCCTGCACCAGCGCGACCAGGCCGATGTAGATCACCGCGATCAGCGAGATCGTGATGATGAAGGCGGCCATGCTATGGCTGGCGTCGGGCGCGATCGGCAGCGAGAAGCGCAGGAAACCGTAGGCGCCCAGTTTCAGCATGATGGCAGCCAGCACCACCGAGCCGCCGGTCGGCGCCTCCACGTGGGCGTCGGGCAGCCAGGTGTGGACGGGCCACATCGGCACCTTCACGGCAAACGCCATGAAGAAGGCGATGAACAGCGCGATCTGCTCGTTCATCGACAGCTTGGCCTGGTGCCATTCGAGAATCTCGAAGGTACCGGTCTTGCTGTACAGGTACAACAGGGCAACCAGCGTCAGCAGCGAGCCGAGCAACGTGTACAGGAAGAACTTGAAGGCCGCGTAGACGCGGTTCGGGCCGCCCCAGACGCCGATGATGATGTACATCGGGATCAGCGTGGCTTCGAAGAACACGTAGAACAGCATGCCGTCGAGCGCGCAGAACACGCCGACCATCACGCCCGACAGGATCAGGAACGCGGCCATGTACTCGGCCACGCGCTCGGTGATCACTTGCCAGGCGGAGATCACCACGATCACCGTGATGAAGGCGGTCAGCACCACGAACCACATCGAGATGCCGTCGACACCCAGGTGGTAGTTGATGTTGAAGCGCTCGATCCATTCCGACTTCTCAACGAACTGCATCGCAGCTGTGGAACGGTCGAAGTGGAATACCAGCGGCAGCGTGACGATGAAGCTGGCGATCGAGCCGAACAGCGACATCCAGCGGACGTAGCCGGGGCTACGGTCGGAACCCGAGGCAAGGACCAGCAAGCCAAAAAAGATCGGCAGCCAGATAGCGAAAGACAGAACCATTTTCTTGTTTTCCTTACTTGGCGCTCACCGTGGCGAACGAGGTGCCGAACACCGTCATCGTCAGCAGTATCAACATGCCCAGGATCATGGCGAATGCGTAGTGATAGATGTAGCCGGATTGCAGGTAACGGCTTACCGACGCGAACCAGGCCACCACGCGCGCGGAGCCGTTGACCACCAGGCCGTCGATCAGGCCCTGGTCGCCGCCCTTCCACAGGCCGGTGCCAAGCAGACGGGCACCACGGGCAAACACGGCCTGGTTGATGGCGTCCATGTAGTACTTGTTGTCGAGCAGCGTGTACAGGCCCGAGAAGCGTTGCTTGATGGCGGCCGGGATATCCGGACGCTTCATGTAGAAGAACCAGGACAGCGCCACACCCGAGATCGCCAGCCACAATACCGGCGTGGTCAGCGAATGCAGGCCCATCGCCACCCAGCCGTGGAAGGCTTGCGCCAGTTCTTCCATTGCATGGTGGTTCTCGCCGACGTAGATCACGTCCTTGAAGGCCACGCCATGCTTGAAGAAGTCGCCGAACAGCATCGGGCCGATCGCCATGGCGCCGATCACCACCGACGGGATAGCCAGCAGCACCAGCGGCAGCGTCACGACCCAAGGCGACTCATGCGGCTTCTCGCCCGGGGCCAGGCCGTGATGATGGTCGGCGGTTGCCTCCTCATCGTCATGGTTGCCCGCGTGATGCGCATGGTGGTCTTCCTTGCCGAAACGCTCTTCACCGTGGAACACCAGGAAGTACATGCGGAAGGAGTAGAAGGCCGTGACGAACACGCCGGCCAGCACCGCGAAGTAAGCGAATCCCGAACCCGGGATATGCGACTCGGCCACGGCCTCGATGATCGAGTCCTTGGAGTAGAAGCCCGCGAAGAACGGCGTGCCGATCAGGGCCAGTGAACCCACCAGCGAGGTGATCCAGGTAATCGGCATGTACTTGCGCAGGCCACCCATGTTGCGGATGTCCTGGTCGTGATGCATGCCGATGATGACCGAGCCGGCCGCAAGGAACAGCAGTGCCTTGAAGAACGCGTGGGTCATCAGGTGGAACACGGCCACCGAGTAGGCCGAGGCGCCCAGCGCGACGGTCATGTAGCCCAGCTGCGACAGCGTGGAGTAAGCCACCACGCGCTTGATGTCGTTCTGGATGATACCGAGGAAACCCATGAACAGCGCGGTAATGGCGCCGATCACCAGCACGAACGACAGCGCGGTGTCCGACAGCTCGAACAGCGGCGACATGCGCGCGACCATGAAGATGCCGGCCGTCACCATGGTGGCGGCGTGGATCAGCGCGGAAATCGGGGTCGGGCCTTCCATCGAGTCAGGCAGCCACACGTGCAGCGGGAACTGGGCCGACTTGCCCATGGCGCCGATGAACAGGCAGATGCAGGCGACCGTGATCATCAGCCAGTCGGTGCCCGGGAAGATCACCGTGGCGAGCTGGTCGCGCGCCGCGAAGACGTCGGTGTAGTTCATGCTGCCGCTGTAGGCCAGCAGCAGGCCAATGCCGAGGATGAAGCCGAAGTCACCCACGCGATTGACCAGGAAGGCCTTCAGGTTGGCGAAGATGGCGGTCGGGCGGGTGTACCAGAAGCCGATCAGCAGGTACGACACCAGGCCCACAGCTTCCCAGCCGAAGAACAGCTGCAGGAAGTTGTTGCTCATCACCAGCATCAGCATCGAGAAGGTGAACAGCGAGATGTAGGCGAAGAAGCGGTTGTAGCCCGGGTCTTCGCTCATGTAGCCGACGGTGTAGATGTGCACCATCAGCGAGACGAAGGTCACCACCACCATCATCATCGCCGTCAGCGAGTCGACCAGGAAGCCCACTTCCATCTTGAGGCTGCCGATCGTCATCCACTCGTACACGGTGGCATTGAAGCTCGCGCCGTCAAGGACGTCCATCAGCACGATGATCGACAGCAGGCAGGAGATCGCCACACCGAGGATCGTCACGGTGTGGGCCAGCGTGCGGCCGGCGCGCGTCTCCGAGGAGAACGTGCTGAAGAACTTGGTGCCGAACAGGCCGGCGATGGCTGCACCGGCGAGCGGTGCGAGCGGAATCGCCAGTAGCAGGTTGGGGTCGAGCGTGGTTGCCATAGGACGCTTAGTGGTGTGCGGTCGGAGAACGGTCTTGGTTCATAACGTAGAGACTCGGATCAGCCCTTGAGGGTGTCCATGTCGTCCACGTTGATCGTGTCCAGGTTGCGGAACAGCACGACCAGGATTGCAAGGCCGATTGCCGATTCGGCCGCAGCCACCGTGAGGATGAAGAAAACGAAAACCTGTCCTGCCAGGTCGCCCAGATAGTGCGAGAAGGCGACGAAGTTCATATTGACCGCAAGCAGCATCAGCTCGATCGCCATCAGCAGCACGATGACGTTCTTGCGGTTCAGGAAAATACCAACGATGCTGATGGCGAACAGGATCGCACCGAGCACGAGGAAATGGGCGAGAGAGAGCACAGCGTTTCTCCGGGCTTTTAGTTCTTGTTAGCGGCAGCCGCGGCATCCGGGCTGGCTTGGGTGCCGGCACGGGCTTCGCTGGGCATCGAGACCAGGCGCACGCGGTCCTGGCGGCGGGTACGCAGCTGCACGCCCACGTCTTGCGACTTGCTGTCCTTGCGGCGGCGCAGCGTCAGCGCGACGGCGGCGATGATGGCCACCAGCAGGATGATGCCCGCTACTTCAAAGGCGTAGATGTAGTCGGTGTAGATCAGCTTGCCGAGCTCGGCCGTGTTGGAGTAGTCCGGGCCATGCACCACGTTGTTCAGCGGCACCGTGGTACCGATGAAGTTGCGCACCAGCACGGTGGCCATCTCGCCGATGATCAGCGCGCCGATCACCGAGGCCAGCGGCACATAGGTCCAGAAGTCCCGTCGCAGGTGCTCGATGTCGATATCGATCATCATCACCACGAACAGGAACAGCACCATCACGGCGCCTACATAGACCAGCACCAGCAGGATGGCGAGGAATTCGGCCTTCAGCAGCATCCAGATCGCGGCCGCCGTAAAGAACGACAGCACGAGGAACAGTGCGGAGTGCACCGGGTTCTTCGCGGTGATGACTTTCAGTGCGGAGAGCACCAGCACCAGCGCAAAGACATAGAAGATGGTGGTCGTGAGTTCCATGGTCCTCGTCGAGCCTTCCGGCACAAGCCACCCCTGGTGGCCTGCCCTTGCGGCATCCTTTTCGTTAGCCCCGCACGGGGCCCGATTCACTATTCGTTGGCAACGTCCGCCAGAATCGGCGGACGCGCCCTGTATTGCGCCGTATTAACGGTACTTGGCGTCCGCGGCCTTGGCCGCGGCGATCTGCGGTTCGTAGCGGTCGCCCACTGCCAGCAGCATGTCCTTGGTGAAGTACAGGTCGCCGCGCTTCTCGCCGTGGTATTCGAGGATATGCGTCTCGACGATGGCGTCGACCGGGCAGGCTTCTTCGCAGAAACCGCAGAAAATGCACTTGGTCAAATCGATGTCATAGCGCGTGGTGCGGCGGGTGCCGTCGGCACGGGCATCGGACTCGATGGAGATGGCCACGGCCGGGCAGACCGCTTCGCACAGCTTGCAGGCGATGCAGCGCTCTTCCCCGTTGGGGTAGCGGCGCAGCGCGTGCAGGCCGCGAAAACGCGGCGACATCGGCGTTTTCTCTTCGGGAAACTGGACTGTGATCTTGCGCGCGAAGAGATAGCGCCCGGTCAGAGCCATGCCCTTGAAGAGTTCCTTCAGGAGCAGGCTGTTGAAGAAGTCCTTGATGGCGAGCAGCATGACGATTGCTTCCTAATGATTCCGCGGGGCGCCGCCAATGGCGGCCGCGCCCCTGCTTTGGCCGTTCAATGCCAGATATTCCAGGGCGACCGGATCCAGATCGCCACGATGACCAGCCAGCCCACCGTCAGCGGGATGAAGATCTTCCAGCCCAGGCGCATGATCTGGTCATAGCGGTAGCGCGGGAACGAAGCACGGATCCAGATGAACACCGACAGCAGCAAAAATACCTTGATCAGCAGCCAGAAGAAGCCCGGCACCGCATTGGTGATGAAGCTTTCGAACGGCGGCGCCCAGCCTCCCAGGAACATCAACGCGGTCATCGTCGAGATGACGATCATGTTGATGTACTCAGCCAGGAAGAACAGCGCGAAGCCCATGCCCGAGTACTCGATCATGTGGCCGGCCACGATTTCCGACTCGCCTTCCACCACGTCGAACGGGTGGCGGTTGGTTTCGGCCACGCCGGAGATGAAGTACACGCCGAACATGGGCAGCAGCGGCAGCCAGTTCCACGACAGTACGTTGATCCCCATGTTGGCGAAGTAGCCGGTGTTCTGCGAATTGACGATGGCCGACAGGTTCAGGCTGCCAGACACCATCAGCACCGTCACCAGGGCAAAGCCCATGGCGATTTCATACGACACCATCTGCGCCGCGGCGCGCATGGCGCCGATGAAGGCGTACTTGGAGTTGGAGGCCCAGCCAGCCAGGATCACGCCATAGACGCCAACCGAGCTGATGGCCATCACGTAGAGCAGGCCGGCATTGACGTTGGCCATCACCACTTCGGCCTGGAACGGGATCACCGCCCAGATCGCCACGGCGGGCATCAGCACCATCAGCGGGGCAACCAGGTACATGCCCCGGCTGACCTGCGTGGGCATCATCACTTCCTTTAGCAGGAGCTTGAGCACGTCGGCGATCGGCTGCAGCAGGCCCAGCGGGCCGACCCGGTTCGGGCCGATACGCACGTGCATCCAGCCGATCAGCTTGCGCTCCCACAGGATCAGGTAGGCCACGCACAACAGCAGCGGCACCACAATGACCACGGCGCGAATCAGGATCCACAGCGGCGTCCAGGCGCCGCCGAAGAGATTCTGTCCTTGCGAGGTAATCCAATCGATCATGTTTCTTTCTCGCTCTTCTTATGCCGTGGCCGCCGGCTCGGCCGCGCCCTTCGCGGTGGCGGCCAGGTCGATGGCTTTCTCTACGGTGACAGTGCCGAACGATGCGCCAGCGCGGTCGCGGCAACGGTTGCCGGCGGACACGCGCACGGTGCCGGCGGGCAGCGCGGCACCTGCACGCCCAGCGAGGCGAACAGGTCGGCCGACAGGCCGGCTTGCATGGCGCGGCGCGCTGCAGCGGACAGCTGCAGCGAATCGGCGCGGCGCACGATCGGGTCCGCGTGGTAGATCGGCACATCGGCGATGCGCTCGATCCCACCGGCAGCGGCGCTCACGCGGATGGCCGCGTCGGTAGCGTTGTTCAGTTGCGGCGCGACAGGCTTGGCCAGGACTTCGTCACGCACGCTCTCGGCGGTCTCGAAGTCAAAGCCAGGCACGTCCAGCAGGTTGCCCAGCACGCGCAGCACCTTCCAGCCCGGGCGCGAATCGCCCAGTGCACGGACGACGCCGTTGAAGCTTTGCGGCAGGCCTTCGCAGTTGACGAAGGTACCGGCGGTCTCGGTGAACGGGGTCACCGGCAGGATCACGTCGGCATATTGCAGCGCGGCGTCCGAGCGGAACGCGGACAGCACCACCACGGTGCCGGCCTGGGCCAGCGCGGCCAGCGCCTGGCTCGGGTTGGCGGCGTCGAACTCGGGTTCCGTGTTCAGCAGCACATAGGCGCGGCGCGGCGTGTCGAACATGGCCTGCGCATTGGCGCCGCCGTTTTGCGGCAGCGCGCCGGCGATATGGCCACCGACGGTGTTCGCCGCTTCGGTCAGGAAGCCCAGCGTAGCGCCGGTTTCCGTGGCGATCCACTGTGCCAGCGCGTGCAGCGCGGCGAACTGCGGGTGACGCACGGCCTCGTTGCCGAGGAACACGGCGCGGCGCTCGCCCGATAGCAGCGCATCGGCCACCAGCTTGGACTTGGCGTCGCCATCGAAGCCATCGGTGCCTGCCGGAGCGGCCACGCCCTTGGCGGCGGCAACGGCACGGGCCACGCCGGCCAGGGCTGCGGTCCAGCCGGACGGCGCCACGTCAAGGCGTGTGGCCAACGGCATCAGCAGGTCGTCGGCGCTGGCGCCGAGCACGGCCACGCGGGCCCCCTTCTTGCCAGCCTGGCGCAGACGCGCGGCCAGCAGCGGATGATCCTTGCGCAAGGCGGAACCGATCACCAGCACGCGTTGCAGCGTGGAGACGTCGGCGATCGGCAGGCCCAGCCACGGCGCGCCCTTGATGGCGGCCGAGAAATCGGTCTGGCGCTGGCGGAAGTCGACGTTGTCGCTGCCCAGGCCACGCACCAGCTTGCCCAGCAGGTGGAGCTCTTCCAGCGTGCTGTGCGGGCTGGCCAGCGCGGCGATCTGGTCGGCGCCATGGTCGCGCTTGATGCTCGCGAGGCCATTGGCCACGTATTCCAGCGCGGTCTGCCAGTCGGTTTCCATCCACTCGCCACCCTGCTTGACGAGCGGCTTGGTGAGGCGGTCGGGGCTGTTCAGGCCTTCATACGAGAAGCGGTCCTTGTCGGACAGCCAGCATTCGTTGACGGCTTCGTTGTCCAGCGGCAGCACGCGCATCACGCGCTGGTTCTTGGTCTGCACCACCAGGTTCGCGCCCAGGCCATCGTGCGGCGACACCGACTTGCGGCGTGCCAGCTCCCAGGTACGTGCCGAGTAGCGGAACGGCTTGCTGGTCAGCGCGCCGACCGGGCAGAGGTCGATCATGTTGCCGGACAGCTCCGAATCCACGGTCTGGCCAACGAAGGTCGTGATCTCGGAGTGCTCGCCGCGGCCCAGCATGCCCAGCTCCATCACGCCGGCCACTTCCTGGCCAAAGCGCACGCAGCGGGTGCAGTGGATGCAGCGGCTCATCTCTTCCATCGAGATCAGCGGGCCCACGTTCTTGTGGAAGACAACGCGCTTTTCTTCCTTGTAGCGCGATTCCGATGCGCCGTAGCCCACGGCCAGATCCTGCAGCTGGCACTCGCCGCCCTGATCGCAGATCGGGCAATCCAGCGGGTGGTTGATCAGCAGGAATTCCATCACCGACTTCTGGGCCTTGACCGCCTTCTCCGAATTGGTGAAGACCTTCATGCCAGGGGTGACCGGCGTGGCGCAGGCGGGCAGCGCCTTGGGCGCTTTCTCAACCTCAACCAGGCACATGCGGCAGTTAGCCGCGATGGACAATTTACGGTGGTAGCAGAAGTGCGGGATGTAGGTGCCCAGCTGGCGGGCGGCTTCCATCACCAGGCTGCCTTCAGCAACCTCAACCTTCTTGCCGTCGATCTCGAGTTCAACCATGTTCTGCCACGCTTAAGAGTAGGCCGGAACCATGCACTGCTTGTGTTCGACGTGATATTCGAACTCTTTCCAGTAGTGCTTGAGCATGCCGCGGACCGGCATCGCTGCCGCATCACCGAGCGCGCAGATGGTGCGGCCCATGATGTTTTCAGCGACGTTATTGAGCAGGTCCAGATCTTCCTGGCGCCCTTCTCCGTGTTCGATACGATTCACCATGCGATAGAGCCAGCCGGTGCCTTCGCGGCACGGCGTGCACTGCCCGCACGATTCTTCAAAGTAGAAATACGACAGACGCAGCAGCGAGCGAACCATGCAGCGCGTCTCATCCATCACGATCACCGCGCCCGAGCCCAGCATCGAGCCGGCCTTGGCGATCGAGTCATAGTCCATGTCGGACGCCATCATCATGTCGCCCGGCACCACCGGGGCGGACGAGCCGCCCGGGATCACTGCCTTGATGCGCTTGCCACCGCGCATGCCGCCGGCGAGTTCCAGCAGGGTCGCGAACGGCGTGCCCAGCGGGATCTCGTAGTTGCCGGGGCGCTCGACGTCGCCGGAGATCGAGAAGATCTTGGAGCCGCCGTTGTTCGGCTTGCCCATCTTCAGGTAGTTTTCCGGCCCGATCGACAACAGGAACGGCACCGCGGCAAACGTCTCCGTGTTGTTGATGGTGGTCGGCTTGCCGTACAGGCCAAAGCTGGCCGGGAACGGCGGCTTGAAGCGCGGCTGGCCTTTCTTGCCTTCCAGCGATTCGAGCAGCGCGGTTTCCTCGCCACAGATGTAGGCGCCGTAGCCGTGGTGGGCGTGCAGCTGGAAGTCAAAGCCCGAGCCCAGGATGTTGTCGCCCAGGAAACCGGCGGCCCGCGCCTCTTCGAGAGCTTCCTCGAAGATCTTGTATTCGTTCCAGATCTCGCCGTGGATGTAGTTGTAGCCCACGGTGATGCCCATCGCATACGCGCCGATGGCCATGCCTTCGATCAGCGAATGCGGGTTGTAGCGGATGATGTCGCGGTCCTTGAAGGTACCGGGCTCGCCCTCGTCGGTGTTGCAGACCAGGTATTTCTGGCCGGGGAACTGACGCGGCATGAAGCTCCACTTCAGGCCGGTGGGGAAACCCGCGCCGCCACGGCCGCGCAGGCCGGAGGCCTTCACGTCCGCGATCACCTGCTCGGGCGTGATCTTTTCGGTCAGGATGCGCTTGAGCTGCTGGTAGCCACCACGCTTGACATAGTCTTCGAGGTGCCAGTTGCTGCCGTCCAGGCCAGCCAGGATCAGCGGCTTGATATGGCGGTCGTGCAGAGAGGTCATGTTACTTATCCCCCTTGGCTGCAGTGCTGCCGGCGGCCTTGAGCTCGTCGACGAGCGCGTCCAGCTTGGCGTCGCTCATATGGCTGCACATGCGGGTATTGTTGACGATCATCACCGGTGCGTCGCCGCAGGCACCCATGCACTCGCCTTCCTTGAGGGTGAAGGTGCCGCACGGGGTGGTTTCGTTGTAGCCGATCCCCAGCTTTTGCTTGAGGTAGTCGCCGGCACGTTCGCCGCCGGAAAGTGCGCACGGCAGGTTGGTGCAGACGGTCAGCTTGTACTTGCCGACCGGCTTGGTGTCGTACATGTTGTAGAAGGTTGCGACTTCCTCGACCCATACCGGCGGCATGTCGAGGTAGCTGGCAACGAACTGCATGACTTCCGGGGAGACCCAGCCCACTTCGCCCTGCGCCACGGCCAACGCCGCCATCACGGCCGACTGCTTCTGGTCAGCCGGATACTTGGCGATTGCGCGATCGATTTCCTTGAGAGCTTCTGCTGATAGCATGGTCGTTGCTGTAATACGCCGTGTCATTTGCGGAGCTGCGCCGCCACATGGCGCGCATTCCGCAGGTTTGCAGCCGTCGCTGCCGTTGCAGCCCGCATGTCAAAGGCATGCTGGGCCCACCGCGGGTTTCCCGTGACCGGACACGATCTGTTGTGGGTCCGTGCCAGGGGCGCCCGGATCGTCGTCCGGGGCCGGCGGCTCTTGTTAGCTCGTCAGCGGTCGATTTCGCCGAAGACGATGTCCTGGGTACCGATGATCGTTACCGCGTCCGCAATCATGTGGCCCTTGGCCATTTCATCCAGTGCGGCCAGATGGGCAAAGCCCGGAGCACGGATCTTCAGCCGGTACGGCTTGTTCGCACCGTCGGAGATGGCATAGATGCCGAACTCGCCCTTCGGGTGCTCCACCGCCGCGTAGGTCTCGCCTTCGGGCACGTGAATGCCTTCGGTGAAGAGCTTGAAGTGGTGGATCAGCTCTTCCATGTTCGACTTCATGTCCACGCGCGACGGCGGCGCAACCTTGTGGTTGTCGCTCATCACCGGGCCCGGATTGCGGCGCAGCCAGTCGATGCACTGCTTGATGATGTTGTTGGACTGGCGCATTTCTTCCACGCGCACCAGGTAACGGGAGTAGCAATCGCCGCCCACGCCCACCGGCACCTGGAAGTCCATGCGGTCATACACTTCGTAGGGCTGCTTCTTGCGCAGGTCCCACTCGATGCCGGAGCCGCGCAGCATCGGGCCGGTAAAGCCCATCTGCAGCGCGCGCTCGGGGCTCACCACGCCGATGCCGACCAGGCGTTGCTTCCAGATCCGGTTGTCCGTCAGCAGCGTCTCGTACTCGTCGACGTACTTCGGGAAGCGGTTGGTGAAGTCCTCGATGAAGTCCAGCAGCGAGCCCGAACGCGCTTCGTTCATGGCCTTGATGGCACGCTCGTTATGGATCTTCGACGCCTTGTATTGCGGCATCGTGTCCGGCAGGTCGCGGTACACGCCACCCGGGCGGTAGTAGGCCGCGTGCATGCGCGCGCCCGACACCGCCTCGTACATGTCGAACATGTCTTCGCGTTCGCGGAAGGCGTACAGGAACACCGCCATCGCGCCCACGTCGAGCGCGTGCGAGCCGATCCACATCAGGTGGTTCAGCAAGCGCGTGATTTCGTCGAACATCACCCGGATATACTGCGCACGGATCGGCACTTCGAGACCCAGCATCTTCTCGATGGCCATCACGTAGGCATGCTCGTTGACCATCATCGACACGTAGTCGAGGCGGTCCATGTACGGCACGCTCTGGATCCAGGTCTTCTGCTCGGCCAGCTTTTCGGTGGCACGGTGCAGCAGGCCGATGTGCGGGTCGGCGCGCTGGATGACTTCGCCGTCCAGCTCCAGCACAAGGCGCAGCACGCCGTGTGCCGCGGGGTGCTGCGGGCCGAAGTTAAGGGTGTAATTCTTGATGTCTGCCATTGCGCGTTCTCAGTGCTGCAAGCCGCCGTAATTCTCTTCGCGGATCACGCGGGGCGTGACCTCGCGCGGCTCGATCGTGACGGGCTGATAGATCACCCGCTTTTGCTCGGGGTCGTAGCGCATCTCGACATAGCCCGAGACCGGGAAATCCTTGCGGAACGGGTGGCCGACAAAACCATAGTCGGTCAGCAGGCGGCGCAAGTCGTTGTGGCCTTCGAACACGATGCCGTAGAAGTCGAACGCTTCGCGCTCGAACCAGTTCGCCGAGTTCCAGACGTCGTTCAGCGAAGGCACCACGGGCACGTCGTCGTCAGGCGCGAACACGCGCATGCGCAGGCGCCAGTTGTGCTTGATCGAGATCAGGTGCGTCACGGCCGCGAAACGGGGACCATCCCAGGCGCCGTCGCCATAGGTGGAATAATCGACGCCGCACACATCGAGCAGTTGCTCAAAATGCAGCGCGGGATCGTCGCGCAGCATCAGCGCCGTTTCCAGGGAATCTTCGGCCTTGACGATAAGGGTAATCTCGCCTAGCGCCTCTACCAGTTTCTGGATACGCTTGCCCAGTACCTTTTCGAGCGCGGCCTTCAGAGTATCGAGGTTCGACATGTCAGCCCTTGCGCGCGATGGTGTTGGTGCGACGGATCTTGTTCTGCAGCTGGATGATGCCGTAGATCAGCGCTTCCGCCGTCGGGGGGCAGCCAGGCACATAGATATCCACCGGCACGATCCGATCGCAACCACGCACCACTGAATACGAGTAGTGATAGTAGCCACCGCCATTCGCGCAGGAACCCATCGAGATCACCCAACGCGGCTCTGCCATCTGGTCATAGACCTTGCGCAGCGCGGGGGCCATCTTGTTGCACAGCGTGCCGGCCACGATCATCACGTCGGACTGGCGCGGCGACGGGCGGAAAATCACGCCGAAGCGGTCCATGTCGTAGCGCGCGGCGCCAGCATGCATCATTTCCACAGCGCAGCACGCCAGGCCAAACGTCATCGGCCAGAGCGACCCGGTGCGGGTCCAGTTGATCAGCTTGTCAGCGGTAGTCGTGACGAAGCCTTCATTGAGAACGCCTTCGATTGCCATATCACATCACTCCCAATCGAGCGCGCCCTTTTTCCAGATGTAGACGAAGCCCACGATGAATTCCAGCAGAAACACGCCCATGGCGAAGAAACCCGGCCAGCCGATATCCCGCAGGGCTACGCCCCAGGGAAACAGGAAGGCGGTTTCGAGATCGAACAGGATAAAAAGAATAGCGATGAGGTAATAGCGCACGTCGAACTTCATGCGCGCGTCCTCGAACGCTTCGAAGCCGCACTCGTACGGAGAGAGCTTCGCGGGATCAGGTTTGTTTGGACCGAGAATTCGGCCGATCGACATCAGTGCAATGCCGAGCACGACACCGAAGATGATGAAGATGAGGACGGGGAAGTAGGCTTCGAGATTCAAGGTACGGCCAGCCTTATCTGGAATGTTGTCAACAGCACCAGCGGTAAGCGGCGTCCTGTTGCCCACCCCAAGCGCCATTCCGTAGAAATTACGACGCCGCCTTGCGGACTGGCCGGGGTACTACCCGGGATGGATTCCGGATGGTACCCCGATCAAGTTGTTTGGTGCCGACGGCGAGACTCGAACTCGCACAGCTTTCGCCACTACCCCCTCAAGATAGCGTGTCTACCAATTTCACCACGTCGGCTGGGGGAGAAACAATATTGCCTCGCGCCGGGCTTTTTCAGGGCCCAGGGTTTTTACACCCTTCGGAACTCTGGCTGGGATACTACCCTATCCTGGCTGGAGCCCCGTCGCTGGGGGATCGTTTCAAGCCTTGTATTCTAACCTACGATTCTCGTTTTGTTCAATGCACAACTGCAAAAATCTTCAAGAATCAGACACAAGGCTCGTTGATTATTTCGGTACTGCAGGAACAGACGGATTCGAGGCCGCAGCAGCCGCTGCAGCAGCCGGCGCGGAAGCACCCGCCACGACCGGCGCCACCGCGGGCGCGGAGCCCATCACGCCCAGCGAAGCTGCCGGCCGATAGTTGCCCATCAGCGTCAGGCTCAGCGTGCAGATGAAGAACAGCGTCGCCAGCACGGCGGTGGTACGCGACAGGAAGTTGGCCGAGCCAGTGGCGCCGAACAGGCTACCCGAGGCCCCCGAGCCGAACGCCGCGCCGACATCGGCGCCCTTGCCGTGCTGCAGCAGCACCAGGCCAATCACGCCAAGCGCGGACAGTACCTGCGCCACTACCAACAAAGTTTTGAAAATTGCCATTTGGTTCGATTCGCTTGCCTGATCAGACCCTATGTGCGGCCGGCATTCAGGCGTTGCCGATCGCGAGGAAATCGTCCGACTTCAACGCGGCGCCTCCGATGAGGCCCCCGTCGATGTCGGGCATGGAAAATAGTTCTGCCGCGTTGTCCGGCTTGACGCTGCCGCCATACAACATGGCCATGCGAGCCGCCACGCCCGCGTCGCGCGCCGCCACTTGGGCGCGCAGGAAAGCGTGCACGGCCTGGGCCTGCTCGCTGCTGGCGGTCTTGCCCGTGCCGATCGCCCACACCGGCTCATAAGCCAGCACAATGCGCCCGAGCTGCTCGAGCGACAGGGTCTCGAGCACGACGCCGAGCTGACGGCCAACCACGGCCTCGGTCTCGCCTGCCTCGCGCTGCGCCAGGGTCTCGCCCACGCACACCACCGGCACAATGCCGAACTCCAGCGCACGCAGCGCCTTGGCCGCTACCGTGGCATCGCTCTCCGCGTGGTAGCTGCGGCGCTCCGAATGCCCCACCAGGGCGTACGACACACCGAATTCAGCCAGCATGGAGGCCGCCACTTCACCCGTGAAAGCACCACGCGCCTCGGCGGACACGTCCTGCGCCCCCCAGGCCACCGCGGAGCCTGCCAGCAAGGCCTGGCACTGCGCAAGATACGGGAACGGCGCGCATACCGCCAGGCGCGCGCTAGCGGGCGCCGCCTTGATCGCTTCCAGCAAGGCCACATTGGCAGCCAGGCTGCCATGCATCTTCCAGTTGCCGATAACGAGCTTTTGTCTCACAGGGCGCCCCTCTCAATCAAACCGGCTATTGTAGCGCGGGCCAGGGCCCTACGCCACCGAACGACCCCGAAATCGGCCGGGGCCTGGGCCCCTGCCGCGCCTGGCTATCAGGCAGCCGCCCGCTCGTTACCAGGTCAGGACGATTTTGCCAATGTGCTCGCTGGACTCCATCAGGCGATGCGCATCGGCGGCCTGGGCGGCCGGGAAGGTCTGGTGTATCACCGGCTTGATCTTGCCGGCGGCCAGCAGCGGCCACACGTGCTGGTGCAGCGCCTGCGCGATCTCGCCCTTGAACGACACCGGCCGGGGACGCAGCGTGGAGCCGGTCACGGTAATGCGGCGGCGCAGGATGTCGCCAAGCGGGATCTCGGCCTTGGCGCCGCCCAGCAGCGCGATGAGCACAATGCGGCCATCGTCGGCGACGCAGGACAGCTCGCGCGCCAGGTACGGGCCGGCCACCATGTCGAGGATGACATCGGCGCCACGGCCGCCGGTCAGGGCCTTGACTTCGGCGACGAAGTCCTCGGTCTTGTAGTTGATGGCGCGGTCGGCGCCGAGCTCCTCGCAGGCACGGCACTTGTCGGCGCTGCCGGCGGTCACGAAGACCTTGTGGCCCAGGGCCTTGGCGATCTGGATGGCGGTTGTACCGATGCCACTCGAGCCCCCCTGGATCAGCAGGGTCTCGTCCTTGCCCAGAGGGCCGCGGCCCAGGTAGCCGCGATCGAACACGTTGCTCCACACCGTGAAGAACGTCTCCGGCAGTGCCGCCGCCTCGATATCCGACAGGCCCGCCGGCACCGGCAGGCACTGCGCCGCGGGCGCCACGCACAGCTCGGCGTAACCACCGCCCTGCACCAGCGCGCAGACGCGATCGCCCAGCTTCAGGCCGAAGCGGTTGTCGGCGTGCGCCAGGTCGCCGCCGGCCACCACGCCGGCCACTTCCAGGCCCGGCAGGTCGGACGCGCCGGGCGGCACCGGGTAGTTGCCGGTGCGCTGGAATACATCGGGACGGTTGATGCCGGCCGCGGTCACGCGGATCAGGATCTCGCCGGCCTTGGGCACGGGGTCGGGGCGTTGCGCCAGTTGCAGGACTTCGGGGGCGCCGTACTCGCGGATTTCGATGGCTTGCATTGCTGCTCCTTGCTTTGGATGCTCTGGGTGCGTTGGTGCGTTTGGTGTGCCTTGGGTGCCTTGGGTGCGCTACGTACTTTGCGCATGCGGCGGGCCGGACAGCTGGCCGAAAAGCCGGGCTCTATCAGGCGGGACTGGCGGCAGTGTAAACAAAAAGCGGCTGGACATCGCCAGCCGCTTTTTCTGCTACGGGTACGGTACCACCGGTACCGTAAAACGCTTACTGCTGCTGATCAGCCGACGGCGTCGTCGGCGCAGCCGGCGCGGCCGGTGCAGCCGGGGCTTCGCTGGTGTTGGCGATCGGGCTGATGCTGCCGCCCTCTTCGGCCAGCGCGGCCTTCAGCGACAGGCGCAGGCGGCCCTTCTCGTCAGCCTGGATCAGCTTGACGCGAACGTGTTGGCCTTCCTTGAGCCAGTCCTTGATGTCCTTGACGCGCTCGTTGACGATCTCGGAGATATGCAGCAGGCCATCCTTGCCCGGCAGGATGTTGACGATGGCGCCAAAGTCCAGCAGCTTGAGCACGGTGCCGGCGTAGATCTTGCCCACTTCGGCTTCCGCGGTGATGCCTTCGATGCGGCGCTTGGCTTCGGCCATGCCATCGGTCGAGGTCGAGGCGATGGTGATCGTGCCGTCTTCCTGGATGTCGATGGTGGTGCCGGTTTCCTTGGTCAGCGCCTGGATGGTCGAGCCGCCCTTGCCGATCACTTCGCGGATCTTGTCCGGATGGATCTTCATGGTGATCATGCGCGGTGCGTGCTCCGACAGCTCGGTGCGCGCATGGCCCATCGCATCCTGCATCTTGCCCAGGATATGCAGGCGGCCTTCCTTGGCTTGCGCCAGCGCGACCTGCATGATTTCCTTGGTGATGCCCTGGACCTTGATGTCCATCTGCAGCGCGGTGATGCCGTTGTCGGTACCCGCGACCTTGAAGTCCATGTCGCCGAGGTGGTCCTCGTCACCCAGGATGTCGGTCAGCACGGCGAACTTGTTGCCTTCCAGGATCAGGCCCATGGCCACGCCGGCCACGTGCGCCTTGATCGGAACGCCAGCGTCCATCAGTGCCAGGCAGCCGCCGCACACCGATGCCATCGACGACGAGCCGTTGGATTCGGTGATTTCCGACACCAGGCGAATGGTGTAGGCAAATTCGTCGTCCTTCGGCAGGACCGGGATCAGCGCGCGCTTGGCGAGGCGGCCGTGACCGATTTCGCGGCGCTTGGGGCTGCCCACGCGGCCGGTTTCGCCGGTGGCGAACGGAGGCATGTTGTAGTGGAGCATGAAGCGGTCGCGGTATTCGCCAGCGAGCGCGTCGATGATCTGCTCATCGCCCTTGGTGCCCAGCGTGGCAACCACCAGCGCCTGGGTTTCGCCACGAGTGAAGATGGCCGAGCCGTGGGCGCGCGGCAGCACCGACGAGCGGATCTCGATCGGGCGCACGGTGCGGGTGTCGCGGCCATCGATGCGCGGCTCGCCCGACAGCACCTGGCTGCGCACGATCTTGGCTTCGATGTCGAACAGCACGTTGCCCACTTCGACCTTGTCGGCCTCCACACCGGCTTCGGCCAGCTTGGCCGCGACGGTGGCGTAGACTTCCTTGAGCTTCTGGCTGCGGGCCGACTTCTGGCGCAGCTGGTACACGTCCTGCAGCAGCGGCAGCGCGATCTCGCCAACCTTGGCGATCAGCGCTTCGTTCTTCGGGGCCGCGGTCCAGTCCCATTCCGGCTTGCCGCCGTCGCGCACCAGGTCATGGATGGCGTTGATGGCGGTCTGCATCTGCTCGTGGCCGTAGACCACGGCGCCCAGCATCACTTCTTCGGACAGCTGGCGGGCTTCCGATTCCACCATCAGCACGGCGCGCTCGGTACCGGCAACCACCAGGTCCAGTTCCGAAGCGGCGATCTGCGAGCGGGTCGGGTTCAGCAGGTACTGGCCGTCCTTGTAGCCAACGCGGGCTGCGCCAACCGGGCCGCTGAAGGGAATGCCCGACACTGCCAGGGCAGCGGAGGCGCCGATCAGGGCAGGGATGTCAGCGGGCACTTCCGGGTTCAACGACAGCACGTGGATGACCACTTGCACTTCGTTGTAGAAGCCTTCCGGGAACAGCGGGCGCAGCGGGCGGTCGATCAGGCGCGAGGTCAGCGTCTCGTTTTCCGACGGACGGCCTTCACGCTTGAAGAAGCCGCCGGGGATCTTGCCGGCAGCGTAGGTTTTTTCGATGTAGTCGACGGTCAGCGGGAAGAAGTCCTGGCCGGCCTTGGGCGACTTGGCAGCGACAACGGTGGCGAGCACCACGGTGTCTTCAATGTCGACGATCACGGCACCGCCAGCCTGGCGGGCAATCTCGCCAGTTTCCAGGCGCACCTTGTGCTGGCCCCACTGGAATTCCTTGACGATTTTATTGAACATGGTCATGAGCGTTCCTTTTGTTCATGCTTGCACGCTTGTGCAACGCCCGCGTTAGCAGCCGCGGGCGAACTGCCGGATCAGCGTCGGTCTCAGTCACAGGGAAGTGCTATGCCATTCCAGCGCGGCACCTGGCACCTGCCTGGGCAGATACCGCGCTGGAATGACACAAAGCCCCGCTTCCTTGGCCGACTCCGGTATGGATTAACAGTAAAAAAGCTAAAAAAAGCTAAAGAACACAGTAACTTACTCCGTTGCACGTCTTGGCGCAACGTGTGCGCCCCCGGGGTCACGACACCATCAAGTGAAACAAAAATCACTTGCAGGAGATCCGGACATCGACCGGACCGCGGCCGGATCCGCGACATTTCATCCGCAAAAACAAAATGCCTGCATCAGCGAGGCTGATGCAGGCATTAGTGGCTCACGCGAAGGCGTGCAGTGCATCCATTCGTGCTGCCATCCGGACGATCCTGGCTGCTTACTTACGCAGGCCGAGCTTCTCGATCAGCGAACGATAACGGTCGGCGTCGTTGGCCTTCAGGTAGTCCAGCAGGCGGCGACGACGGCTCACCATGCGCAGCAGGCCGCGGCGGCTGTGGTGATCCTTCATGTTGGCCTTGAAGTGGGGGGTCAGTTCGTTGATGCGGGTGGTCAGCAGAGCGACCTGGACTTCGGGGCTACCCGTGTCGTTGGCGGCGCGTGCGAACTGCTTGATGACTTCGGTTTTGCTGCTGATTTGGGCTTCTGCCATGGTGATTTCCTTTTCACTTGCGAACGCTACAGCACGAAATGTGCCGCATGCGTCGTGCCTTGTGCGTGTCCTACATACAGGCAACTGCCTCGCCGGGCCGGCTTTTGACAACCGGCTGGCTATGACAGCGGGCGATTATAGCGGAAAACGGGCCCGGGATGGCGTTTGCGGCAACGCAGGCCTAGAACCGCTCCATCTTGCAGGTCGTGGGCAACATGGTCTGCGCCGACTTGAGCTTCCTCACCGTGCGAAAGCCATATCCCGACCCCTCATTGTCAAAGCGCACATCGCCGCCCTGCTTCTCCATCACCGACACGTAGAGCGGCTGCACCACCTGGTGGTCATCGGCGCGGATCGTCGCATCATGGAAGTCGTTGACGTAGCGCATGCCCTCCAGGGCACGCGCTACCTTGACCGCGTCGGTCGACCCCGCTTGCTCGATGGCCCGGGCCAGCATCTCCACCATCATCTGCATGCGCAGGTGAACGTAGTCGTCCTTGGGCTCAGGGTAACGCGCGCGGAATGCCTGGTAGAACGCATCCGACGCCGCGCCACCCACGTTGGGGTGCCACTCCGCCACCGCCAGCACGCGCCCTACCCCGGCATCGCCCATGGCCGCCGGCGCGCCCAGCCCGTTGCCGTAGAAGGTGTAGAACTTGGCATTCAGCCCGCCCTCGCGCGCGGCCTTGATCATCAGAGTGAGATCGTTGCCCCAGTTGCCCGTGATCACGGCATCCGCGCCGCTGGCCTTGATCTTGGCGATATACGGGGCGAAATCCTTGATCTTGCCAATCGGGTGGAACTCGTCGCCCACGATGCGCAACTCGGGTCGCTTGGCCGCCAGCATCTCACGTGCCGAACGCGCAACCTGATGCCCGAAGCTGTAGTCCTGGTCGATCAGGTAAACGCGCCGCACGCTGGCATCGGCACGGATGACCTCGGTCAGGGCCTGCATGCGCATGTCGGCGCTGGCATCGAAGCGGAAGTGCCAGAAGCTGCACCCTTCGTTGGTCAGCGTGGGATCGACCGCAGAGTAATTCAGGAACAGCACGCGCGCGTCGGGCTGCCGGCTGTTGTGGCGGTTGATGGCGCCGATCAGCGCGCCCGCCACGGCGGAGCTGTTGCCTTGCAGGACAAAGGGAATCCGCTTGTCCACCACGCTGCGCAGCTGGATCAGGCTCTCATCGACATTGCCCTTGCTATCGAAGGTAACCAGCTCGAGGGGCCGCGCGCCTTCCGCGGTCCTGACGCCACCGCGCGCATTGACGCGGTCAATGGCAATCCGCAGGTTGCGCACCACCGCATCGCCTGCGTTGGCAAAGGGGCCGGACAACCCTTCGATCATGCCGAGACGGATCGGCTCCTGCGCGCCGGCACTCGCCGCCACCGCCAGCAAACAGCCCGCCAGCCATCGTTTAGCCCACATCGAGTGATCTCCCGCCAAAGCGCTGCATGGTAAGCCAGCGGCCCGGCCGAGGCAAATCGGATGGCGCTCGCGGCAAAACGGGCAATTGGGCGAGGATAACGCCGCCAGCCCGCGGCTTGCCGTCGGAAGGACCTGAGGGCTACACGAGGCGCGCACAACTTTCGCCGGAAGCCGCCGTGCAAGCCCGCTTCGGCACGCCAACCGATACCTACCAGCTAGCCGACGGCACGCAGCGCTGGATCTACTCGAAGCAACCCTTCGGGCAGCAATCCTACGCGGCCGACTTCGACCGCGATGGCCACCTGAGCGCCTTCCGCCAGATGCTGCAGACCAGCGAGCTCTACAAGGCGAAGGTCGATGTCTGGACCAAGCTGGACGTGGAACAGCACTTCGGCAAGCCCCGCGAGCCCAAGCAGTATTACCCGCTGATGAAGCGCGAAGTATGGTCTTACCGCTTCAGGCATGAGGACACCTGGCCGTCGATGTTCAATTTCTATTTCGACGACGCCGGCGTGCTGCGCCAGACCCAGATCACGCCAGACCCGCTCGCGGAGGGGCGCGGCCGACGCCGCTGAGGGCGGGAAAATGCAAAAAGCCCGCCATCATCCTCATGGGAACGTGGCGGGCCGATTCAAGCCCCGCGGCCGGATAGGCCGCGGGCTTACCGGTCGGATCGGGATCAGATCTGCGGGTTGATCTTCTGCACGGCTTTGTCGTGCAGCTTGTTCAGCGCGGCCAGATAGGCCTTGGCCGAGGCGGCCACGATATCGGGATCGGTGCCCACGCCGTTGACGATGCGCCCGCCCTTGGACAACCGCACCGTGACTTCGCCCTGTGCCTGCGTGCCGGCGGTGATGGCATTGACCGAATACAGCACCAACTCGGCACCGCTGGCGACCTTGCCTTCGATTGCGTGGAGCGTGGCATCCACCGGGCCGTTGCCCTCGCCTTCGCCCGTCAGCTCATTGCCGTCCATGTTGAACACCACGCGCGCATGCGGGCGCTCGCCGGTCTCGGAGTGCTGCGACAGCGAGATAAAGCGGAAGTGCTCGTTGACGTCGTGCGCCTCGTCGGACACGATGGCCATGATGTCTTCGTCGAAGATCTCGGACTTCTGATCGGCCAGTTCCTTGAAGCGGGTGAACGCGGCATTGACTTCGCCCTCGCTCTCCAGCTCGATGCCGAGTTCCTGCAGGCGTTGCTTGAAGGCGTTGCGGCCCGAGAGCTTGCCCAGCACGATCTTGTTGGCGGACCAGCCCACGTCTTCCGCGCGCATGATCTCGTAGGTATCGCGCGCCTTCAGCACGCCATCCTGGTGAATGCCCGAAGCATGCGCGAAGGCGTTGGCGCCAACCACGGCCTTGTTGGGCTGCACCACGAAGCCGGTGATCTGCGACACCAGCTTGGAGGCCGGCACGATCTGCGTGGTGTCCACGCCGACGTCCATGTCGAAGTAGTCACGGCGCGTCTTGACCGCCATCACGACTTCTTCCAGGCTGGTATTGCCGGCACGCTCGCCGAGGCCGTTGATGGTGCACTCGACCTGGCGCGCGCCGCCGAGCTTGACCGCCGCCAGCGAATTGGCCACGGCCATGCCGAGGTCATTGTGGCAATGCACGGACCAGATGGCCTTGTCGGAATTGGGAATGCGTTCGCGCACCGAGCGGATCAGGCCAGCGTAGCCTTCCGGCACGGCGTAGCCCACCGTATCCGGCAGGTTGATGGTGGTAGCGCCTTCCTTGATCACGCCTTCGAGCACGCGGCACAGGAAGTCCATGTCCGAGCGGCTGCCGTCTTCGGGCGAAAATTCGATATCGTCGGTGAACTGGCGCGCAAAGCGTACCGCCTGGATGGCCTGTTCGAAGACCTGGTCCGGCGTCATGCGCAGCTTCTTTTCCATATGCAGCGCCGAGGTGGCGATGAAGGTGTGGATACGGAAGGAGTTGGCCGGCTTCAGGGCCTCGGCGGCGCGGGCGATATCACGGTCGTTGGCGCGGGCCAGCGAGCAGATGGTGGAATCCTTGATGACCTGTGCGATGGAGCGGATCGCTTCGAAGTCTCCGTTGGAGCTGGCGGCGAAGCCGGCCTCGATCACGTCGACCCTCAGGCGCTCCAGCTGGCGCGCGATGCGGATCTTTTCCTCGCGGGTCATGGAGGCGCCAGGCGATTGTTCGCCGTCGCGCAAGGTGGTGTCGAAAATAATGAGTTTGTCGGACATGGGTGGGGCTCCTGGGCTTACTTTTGTATTTGGCGAATCAAGTTACGGTCTCGGCATCCGCCGTTTCGCTTTGCTGTGCTGCTGTATTCGTGTGGCTGTATTCGTGTGGCTGTAACTGCGCTGAATGCAAAACGCCCCGGCGTGCAGTGATGCAGGCCGGGGCGTTTTTAAATCCTGTGTGACTTTACGCGAGGGTCTTGGCTTCCCTCAGCGCGAACGCGTCCCGACCTGACGGCCTAGTAGGCCACCTAGAATGGTGCGGGCGAGTAGGGCTTGGCGCGAAATCATGTGAGCGACTATAGCCGAGAAGCGGGGCGTGTGCAATATGGATGCGCTAATCGGGCCGATAGCCGAAAAAGCCGGCCCAGGGAGCGCCTTGCCCCCTGGGCGGCGGGCGTCAGGCCGCGGGCGGGATGCGCAGCTTCTGGCCGGGGTAGATCTTGTCCGGATGCGTCAACATCGGCTCGTTGGCCTCGAAGATCGCGGTGTACAACGCGCCGTTGCCGTAGGCTGTCTGGGAAATCGCCCAGAGGGTGTCGCCCTTGACCACGGTGTGCCAGGTCGATTCGGTGGAGTCGACATTGACCGACATCTTGTCTTCCACCTTATCCACGCCCTGCACATTGCCGCAACACAGGATGATCTTCTCGCGGGTGGCCTGGTCCGGCGCCACGCCAAATACCGTCACCAGCCCCTGCGAGCCGTCCACCTGCACCATGAGCCCGGTGGCATCGAGGCTCATCTGCTTGATATAGCCTTCGATGGCATCGCCGGCGGCGCGGTTGGCCGCATCGGCATCGGCGTCCGCCGCCGGCGCATCGGCCGGAGCGGCCGCGGGCGCGGCTTGTGCTGCGCTCCCGCCAAACAGTTTCTCTCCTGCTTCCTTGATGAAGTCGAGCATGCCCATGAGAACCTCCAAAGATAAGTGGACAACAAGGGGACTACACATGACAACCATGGCTACAGTGAACCACGGCAAACGCCACGGCAAGCGCAGCATCCTGGAAAACAAAGGTAAAAAAGGCGCCGTAGCGCCTTTTTATTGACCCGCGATCAGGAACGATCGTTCCCGCCGTCCCGCACCTTGCGGATCTCGGCCGGCTTGCCGTGCAGCGCGTGCCAGCCCCACAGCAGGTAGCCGGAGATGGCATAGGCCACGAACAGGCCGAACAGCGCCACCGGCGGATCCGTGGAAACCACCACGAACAGCACCAGCACCAGCACCATCATGCCAAAGGGCACGCGGTAGCGCACATCCAGCGCCTTGCCGCTATAGAACGGCGCATTGGAGACCATCGACAACCCGGCGTACAGCGTGATGCCGAACGCCACCCACGGCATCCAGAGGTCCTTGACCGGCAGCTTGTTGTCGATCACCAGCCAGACGAAACCCGCTTGTCGACCACGCCGATGTTGGCGTTGAAGCGCGCCAGCCGCAGCGCGGCGCAGGTGCAATACACGAAGGCGGCAATCCACCCCCACTTGCCCAGGTCATGCAGGATCCACTCATACATCACCAGCGCCGGCGCAACGCCGAACGAGGTCATGTCCGACAACGAATCGTATTGCTCGCCGAACGCGCTCTGCGTATTGGTGATACGCGCGACCCGGCCGTCCATGCCGTCCAGCACCATCGCGGCGAAGATCGCGATGGCCGCGCTGTCAAAGCGCATGTTCATGGCCTGCACGATGGCAAAGAAGCCGGCGAACAAAGCCGCCGTGGTGAACGCGTTGGGCAGCAGGTAAATGCCGCGCCGGCGCGGACGCACGTACTCGATGTCGTGATCGTCCCCGGCATCGTCGTCGAAGTCCTCGGACTCGTTGCCACGCAACTGGTTGTGGCGGAAAGGACGCAAGTTGGTCACGTTGCCATTGGTAACGCGCTTATTGCGTCGGTTGAAAGCACCCATGCCTGTTCTCCAGTGGGTCTGATCTGTTCCGGCTGCGCCGGATTAATCCAGCTCAGCCAGGATGGTCGACGAGGCCGACACCTTCTCGCCGATGGTGACGCGCGGGCGCGCATCCACCGGCAGGTAGACGTCGACGCGCGAGCCAAAGCGGATGAAGCCATAGCGCTGGCCGCGCGACAGCGTCTCGCCGACGCGGGTGTAGCAGAGGATGCGGCGGGCCACCAGGCCAGCCACCTGTACCAAGGTCACCACCTTGCCGTCGGCGGCACGGCGGATGACCACGGCATTGCGCTCGTTCTCGAGCGAGGCCTTGTCGAGGTCGGCGTTGACGAACTTGCCGGGAAAATACTCGACCTTCTCGACCTTGCCGTCCACGGACACCCGGTTGGAGTGTACGTTGAACACGTTCATGAAGACGCTGATCTTCAGCGCCTCGCGGCCCGCGTACGGGTCCATGGTTTTCTCGACCACCACGATGCGGCCATCGGCGGGCGCCAGCACGGCGTTGGGCTGGGCGGGAATGGCCCGCGGCGGATCACGGAAAAACTGCAGCACGAACAGCGTAATGATCCACAGCGGAAAGGCCCACCAGAAGCCAGCGCTGACCTGCACCAGCAGCGAGATGACAAAGGCGCCAGCCAGGAACGGCCAGCCTTCACGGGCGATCAGCGGATGAGGATAGTTCATGCAATGCTTACTTGGTGGATAAAGTCTGACAAGGATAACAAAAAGCCGTTCAGTCCCCGCCTGAATAACCCCTCGAACGGGGATTTGTGCGGATTACTGAACGGCTGCGGCCCGCGCCGTCAGAGGCGGCGGACCGTCGGACTGTAGTACAGCTTAGTTCTTCGACTGGTCGACCAGCTTGTTCTTTGCGATCCAGGGCATCATGGCGCGCAGCTTCGCGCCAACTTCTTCGATCTGGTGCTCCGAGGTCAGGCGGCGGCGCGAGATCAGGGTCGGTGCGCCGGCCTTGTTCTCGAGCAGGAAGCTCTTGGCGTACTCGCCGGTCTGGATGTCGGTCAGGCATTGCTTCATGGCCTTCTTGGTCTCCTCGGTCACGACGCGCGGGCCGGTGACGTACTCGCCGTATTCGGCGTTGTTGGAGATCGAGTAGTTCATGTTGGCGATGCCGCCTTCATAGATCAGGTCGACGATCAGCTTGAGTTCGTGCAGGCACTCGAAGTAAGCCATTTCCGGCGCGTAGCCGGCTTCCACCAGCGTTTCGAAGCCAGCCTTGATCAGCTCGACGGTACCGCCGCACAGCACGGCTTGTTCGCCGAACAGGTCGGTTTCGGTTTCTTCGCGGAAGTTGGTCTCGATGATGCCGGCGCGGCCGCCGCCGTTGGCGGTAGCGTACGACAGGGCGATGTCACGGGCGGCACCGGACTTGTCCTGGTGCACGGCGATCAGGTGGGGCACGCCGCCGCCTTGCGCGTAGGTCGAGCGCACGGTGTGGCCCGGGGCCTTCGGGGCGATCATGATGACGTCGAGGTCGGCGCGCGGGATCACGGCACCGTAGTGCACGTTGAAGCCGTGGGCGAAGGCCAGCGCGGCGCCTTGCTTGATGTTGTCGTGCACTTCGTTCTTGTACACGTCGGCGATCTGCTCGTCCGGCAGCAGGATCATGACCACGTCGGCGTCCTTGACGGCGTCGGCCACTTCCTTGACTTGCAAGCCGGCGTTGACCGCCTTGTTCCACGAGGCACCGCTCTTGCGCAGGCCGACCGTGACCTTGACGCCCGAGTCGTTCAGGTTTTGCGCGTGGGCGTGGCCTTGCGAGCCGTAGCCGATGATGGTGACGTTCTTGCCCTTGATCAGGGAGAGGTCGGCGTCCTTGTCGTAAAACACTTTCATGATCGTTCCTTCAGTCTTTCGTTTTCGTGTGTCGGGTTGGCGGCCACCGCCCGGCTAGTGCCGGCACCGGCGCCGCCCTTGGATACTGCAATCAGGCTCAGACCTTCAGGATGCGCTCGCCGCGGCCAATGCCCGAGCCGCCGGTACGGACGGTCTCGAGGATGGCAGCGCGGTCGATGGCGTCCAGGAAGGCATCCAGCTTGCCGCCGTTGCCGGTCAGCTCGATGGTGTAGGTCTTCTCGGTGACATCGATGATGCGGCCGCGGAAGATGTCGGCGGTGCGCTTCATTTCCTCGCGCTCCTTGCCGACCGCGCGCACCTTCACGAGCATCAGCTCGCGCTCGATGTGCGCGCCTTCCGTCAGGTCGACCACCTTGACCACTTCCACCAGGCGGTTCAGGTGCTTGGTGATCTGCTCGATGATGTCGTCCGAACCGCTGGTGACGATCGTCATGCGCGACAGCGAGGCGTCTTCGGTGGGGGCCACCGTCAGCGTCTCGATGTTGTAGCCGCGCGCCGAGAACAGGCCCACCACGCGCGACAGCGCGCCCGGTTCATTTTCCAGCAGGACCGAAATGATATGTCGCATTACAGGTCCTCCGCGCCGAGCAGCATCTCGGAGATGCCCTTGCCGGCCTGGACCATCGGCCACACGTTTTCAGTCGGGTCGGTCTGGAAATCGAGGAACACGGTACGGTCTTTCAGGCGGAAGGCTTCGCGCAGGGCGGGCTCGACATCGGCCGTCTTTTCGATGCGCATGCCGACATGGCCATAGGCCTCGGCCAGCTTGACGAAGTCGGGCAGCGCGTCCATGTAGGAGTGCGAGTAGCGGTTGTCGTACTCGATCTCCTGCCACTGGCGCACCATGCCGAGATAGCGGTTGTTGAGCGCGCAGATCTTCACCGGGGTGTCGTACTGCAGGCAGGTCGACAGTTCCTGGATGTTCATCTGGATCGAACCCTCGCCAGTGATGGTCACCACTTCCTTCTCGGGGAAGGCTTTCTTGATGCCCATCGCATACGGCAGGCCCACGCCCATCGTGCCCAGGCCACCGGAATTGATCCAGCGGCGCGGCTCGTTGAACTTGTAGAACTGCGCGGCCCACATCTGGTGCTGGCCCACGTCCGAGCAGACAAAGGCGTCGCCGTGCGTCAGTTCCCAGATCTTTTCCACCACGTACTGCGGCTTGATGATCTCGGAGGTGCGGTCGTACTTCAGGCAGTCCACCGAACGCCATTGCTCGATCTGTTCCCACCACTTGGCCAGGGCCTCGCGCTTGGGCTTGACGTCGCTGGCCTGCAGCTGGGAGATCAGCTCCTGCAGCACATCCTTGACGTGGCCCACGATGGGAATATCGACCTTGACCCGCTTCGAGATGGACGACGGATCGATGTCGATATGGATGATCTTGCGCGGCTGCGAGGTGAAGTGCGCCGGGTTGCCGATCACGCGATCGTCGAAACGCGCCCCGATGGCGATCAGCACGTCGCAGTTCTGCATGGCCATGTTGGCTTCATACGTGCCGTGCATGCCGAGCATGCCGACGAACTGCTTGCTGGTACCGGGGAACGAGCCGAGGCCCATCAGCGTGTTGGTGACCGGATGGCCGGTCAGTGCGGCCAGCTGGCGCAGTTCTTCGCTGGCGTTGGCCAGGACCACACCGCCACCTGCGTAGATGAACGGCCGTTCGGCGCCCTGCAACAGCGCGAGCGCCTTGCGGATCTGGCCCGAATGGCCCTTGTTCACCGGGTTGTACGAGCGCATGTCGACCGACTTGGGATACTCGTACTTGCAGGAATTGCGCGAGACGTCCTTGGGAATATCGACGACAACCGGGCCGGGACGGCCGGTGGCGGCGATATAGAACGCCTTCTTGATGGTCGCGGCGAGATCGCGCACGTCCTTGACCAGGAAGTTGTGCTTGACGATGGGGCGGGTGATGCCGACCGTGTCGCATTCCTGGAAGGCATCCTGGCCGATAGCGTGCGTCGGCACGTTACCGGTGATGATCACCATCGGAATCGAGTCCAGGTAGGCCGTGGCAATGCCCGTCACCGCATTGGTGACGCCGGGACCGGAGGTCACCAGGGCGCAGCCCACCTTGCCGGTCGCACGTGCGTAGCCGTCTGCGGCATGAACCGCGGCTTGCTCGTGGCGCACCAGGATGTGCTCGATCTTCTTTTGCTTGTAAAACTCGTCGTAGATATACAGCACTGCGCCGCCGGGATAGCCCCAGACGTAATCGACGCCTTCTTCGGCAAGTGCGTGAACGAGAATTTCCGCCCCGATCATTTCGGGTGCGGCAGATGAATTGCTGTCTGCGTGGAATTCCGCGCTGGGCATGTTCATTTTAGTCCTTTGCAATTTTCGGCAAAAAATTGTTCGGATGCTCTCTGCCGGGCTTGTGGCACGGGTTCAAGCGGTGCGCGTCTGCATGATAGACCGCCTCATAAGCGGCCGAATGAGACAACCACTGATGTCGTGTGAACCCGCGATGATACTGGATTGAATCGGGCTGGTCTACGGGCTTTTTTTATCCGGGGGGGGGCATCGCGCCATCCGGCGAATGCCTGGGCCACGCCTTGAGCCTGAATGACCACAAGAGAGAACAGGGGGGCAACCGGGGGGTTATTTGCTAGCATCCCACCATTTTGGACGTGCAAGAAGCCCTACCCTGCACTTCCGCCGGCCACGGCCTCACCGTCTGTACCCCGCCTGCATGGCAACCGATCAGGAACTATCCGACTTTCTCGCCAGCGTCGAGCGGCGTGCCTTCAAGCAGGCCGTGTTTGCGGTGCGCGACGACGAAGCCGCCCTGGACATCGTCCAGGACGCGATGATCAAGCTCGCCGAAAAATATGGCGACAAGAGCGCCGCCGAACTCGCGCCGCTTTTCCAGCGCATACTGCAAAACACCATTCACGACTGGTTCCGCCGCCAGAAAGTACGCAATACCTGGGTCACCCTGTTTTCCAACCTGCGCGACGACCGCGAAGGTGAGGATAATGACCTGCTCGACACCTTCGAGGCCGAAATTGGCTCCGAATCCGCCGAGAGCAGCGCCGACAAGGTGGAACGCGCCCAGACCATGCACATCATCGAGCAGGAGATCCAGCGCTTGCCGACACGTCAACGCGAAGCCTTCCTGATGCGTTACTGGGAGGATATGGACGTCGCGGAAACGGCTGCTGTCATGGGATGCTCCGAAGGCAGCGTCAAGACGCACTGTTCCCGTGCCACGCACACACTGGCGCAGGCATTGCGAGCGCGGGGGGTCCGACTATGAGCACCAGAAACGAAAAAGAAATCAACGAACGCCGCTTGGCACACGAGATCCGCACGGCACTAGATGCCTCTGCGAGCGCGTTGCCAGGCAATGTGACCGATCGGCTTGCCGCCGCGCGGCGGATTGCGCTGTCCCGCAAGAAGGCGCACGCCGCCGTGGCCGTGCCGCAACTGGCTTCGGCCGGGATGCCCACGCTCTCCTTTGACGAGGACGATTCGGCACTCCACCGCGCAGGTTCCTGGCTGCGCCGCCTTGGACTGGTATGGACGCTGGTGGCGCTGGCCGCCGGGCTGGCGGGTATCTACCACTGGCAGCAGCAAAAGCGCGTCGATGAGCTGGCGGACGTGGACGCGGCGATGCTGCTCGACGACCTGCCTCCCACGGCCTATGCGGATCAGGGCTTCCACGTGTTCCTGAAGCGCGGTCAGTAAGCATGCCTAGCGCTGACTTCAACCCCGACGCACCGCGCCGTCGGCTGGCAGCCTTGCTGCTGGCCGGCCTGGCCGCCGCCACGACGATCTGGTCGCTGGTTCCCGCCACTTGCCAGGCGCAGGGCGGCCACGCTGGCAGCGCACCCGCTGCCAGCGTGGCCAACGCGCACCCGACCTGGAACGAGCTCAACGCCGTCCAGCAGCGCGTGCTCGCGCCGCTGGCCGGCGAGTGGAACAGTTTCCCCGAACTGAACCGGCGCAAATGGCTGCAGATTGCCCAGCGATACGAGAAGTTCTCGCCCGCGGAACAGGCACGCCTGCAGACCCGCATGACCGAATGGGTCAAGATGACGCCTCAGCAGCGCCGCCTGGCTCGCGAAAACTACCAGATCACGCGTTCGCTGCCGGCGCAGAAGAAGACCGAGGCCTGGAACAAGTACCAGCAATTGCCGGAAGAGCAAAAGAAGAACCTGGCGGCCGCCGAGAAAGTGCCGCGCCGCCCGGGCGCGGTCAGTGCTTTGCCCTCCGGCAAGCGCCTGCCCGCCGAGACCACCCGGCAACTGCACCTGGAAAAGAAGGCGCCCGCCGGCGCCATATCGGCCACCGCGCGTTCGCGCGCGCCCGAAGCCGGCGCGCCGGCGGCGGAGTCCCATGCCGCCATGAGCAGCGCCGGGGCACCGGTGCCGACATTGGACACGCCACGCGAAGCCGCCACCGAGGCCACGGCCAGCAGCACCAGCGCTACCGCCAGCCCCGACGAGCCGGTGCGCCGCTGAACGGCTGCACGCTTGTCCGCCGGGCTAGTCCCGGCCGGCTCGCCCCCACCCACGCGCGCTACCCGGCCTACCCGGGCTTTGGCATAATGCCGCTTGCGCCGGCCTGGCCGCGCTCGCTTGCTGCCTCGCGGTCCGGCTCTCGCTGCCCGGCCTTGCCCTCCTCCGGCCTGACGGCCCTATCGCCCTATCGCCTTGTCGCCATGCCCGCAGCTACCACGCCCAAACCCAACGCCAAGCCAGCCGCATCCGCCACGCCGGCTAGTCCCGCGCATCCGGCCGAGGCACCGACGATCCGCCGCCGCATCGCCTGCATGCTGTACGAAGGCGTATTGCTGTTCGGCGTGCTGAGCGCCTCGACGGGGGCCTACCTGCTGGCGCGCCCGGCGCTGCGGCAGCTAGGGCTGGACGGTCCGTTCACGATGCAGTGCTGGAGCTTCCTGGTGCTGGGCTGCTACTTCGTCTGGTTCTGGCAGCGCAACGGGCAGACGCTTGCCATGCAGACCTGGCGCATGCGCGTGGAGACGGCCGCGGGCGTGCCCCCGCGCTGGCCGCAGGCCACGCTGCGCTTCCTGCTCGCCTGGCTGTGGCTGCCGCCATCGGCCGCGCTCGGGCATCAGCTTGGCCTGGTCAAGGGCCCGTTCGTCGGCGTGCTTTGCGCCGGACTGCTGATCTGGGTCCTGCTGGCGCTGATCGACCCCAGGCGCCAGTTCCTGCACGACCGCCTGGCCCGCACCCGCCTGACCGACCTGCGCCCACCCAAGCCATGAGCCTGTCGGCCGCCGCCTTGCGCCGCATCGCGGTGGCATTGCAGGCCGCCGTGGCGCTAGGCTGCGCCGCTGAGTTGAACGCCTGGCATGGGTGGTCCCTCGCCGCTGGCCTGCTGGCCGGCGTTGGCGTGGTGCTGGCGGTACTGGGGCTGTCCGTCGCAGGCGCCTTTGCCTTCACCCTGCGCGGCCTCGGCGAGCCCGCAGCGACGCGCCCGCCGGTCCCTCCCGCCCTGCAGGCCATGCGGCCAGCCCGCTTGACGCCTTGGCAGGTGCTGGCCTGCTACCTGCGTGAATACGCGGCCGTGTTCCGGATGTTCAACTGGCTGCAGCCCTTTTGCTCGCACCGCCGCCTGCGCCCGGCCAAAGCCCCGGGCTCGCGCCCGCCGCTGCTGCTGGTGCACGGCTACGGCTGCAACCACGCCGTCTGGCTCGACATGCAGCCAGCGCTGGCTGCGGCCGGCTACCACTGCGAGGCAATCGACCTGGACCCGGTCTTCGGCGACATCGACCTGTACGCCCTCGAAGTACGCGCCGCCATCGCGCGCATCGCCGCCACCACCGGCCAGCCGCCGCTGCTGCTCTGCCACAGCATGGGCGGCCTGGCCGCGCGCGCCGCGCTGGCGGGCCGTGGCAAGCCCCGCCCTGCCGTGGCATCGTCACGCTGGGCACCCCGCACCACGGCTGCGTGCTGGCCCGCTACGGCCGGGGCTTCAACTCCCGCCAGATGCGCTGCGGCAGCGCCTGGCTGCGGGCGCTCTGCGCGCGCGAAGCCCGGCAAGCGCCGCGCCAGCGCGCGGCCCTGGTGTCGATCTTCAGCTGGCACGACTCGATTGCCGGCCCGGCCGGCACCTCCTGGCTGGAAGGCGCGCACCACGTGGCCCTTGGCGGCATCGGCCATGTCAGCCTGCTGCGCCATCCGCTGGCCACGCAGGCCGTGTTGCGGGCGCTTGCGCAGTTGTCGGCGGTGGCGCCCGCGTCTTGAGGGCACCACCCCCTCATGGCACGGATGCAACGGTCATATGACATTCATGTTTCCTTAACGGCTCCGTCATACGCCGCTGGCCCAATGCAGCCATCGTCGCTACCGGGGCCGCCATGGTTCAAGCTCTTCGTTCTGCCTGCGGACGTCTGGTCAAGGCCACACAACTGCTGCGCAGCCGCACCGCCGAGTCGCAATCCCCGCCGCGGCCCATGTCATTGCCCGCCGCGCTGGCCGCCTTCATGCCACCGGCCAGCGACTTGCGGCAACAGCCTCCCGTACGCAGCGCGACCTCTCCCGCCAGCGCCCTGCCCCCTGAATCCGTCACTACCGCGCCATCTGGCTGTCCGACATTCACCTCGGCACGCCTGGCTGCCAGGCCGATTACCTGCTCGATTTCCTCAAGCACAATGAATCGGACCAGCTCTACCTGGTCGGCGACATCATCGATGGCTGGCAGCTGCGCCGCGGCTGGTACTGGCCGCAGAGCCACAACGACGTGGTGCAGAAGCTGCTGCGCAAGGCGCGCAAGGGCACCGAGGTGATCTACGTGCCGGGCAACCACGATGAGGTTGCGCGCCAGTTCGACGGCCTTGCCTTTGGCGATATCACGGTGCGCGAAGACGCCATCCACGTCACCGCCGCCGGACGGCGCCTGTGGGTGGTGCACGGCGACCTGTTCGACGGCGTGGTGCAGCATGCGCGCTGGCTGGCCTACCTGGGCGACTCGCTCTATACCCTGATCCTGGCCGTCAACCGGCACTTCAACCGGATCCGCGCCCGGCTTGGCTTTCCCTACTGGTCGCTGTCGCAATACCTGAAGCATCAGGTCAAGAACGCGGTCAACTACATCAACTCGTTCGAGCAGGCGATGGTGGATGAGGCGCGCCGGCGCGGCTGCGACGGCGTGATCTGCGGCCATATCCACAAGGCTGAAATCCGCGAGGTCGACGGCCAGCTCTACTGCAACGATGGCGACTGGGTGGAGAGCCTCTCCGCCCTGGTGGAGACGCAGGACGGCGAATTGCAGATCGTCTACTGGACCACCCTGCTCGATGCGCCGGCCACGGCCGGGCGCCGCGCCACCGCCACGGCCTGAGAAAGCTTGAGCGCTGGAGCGCGGCGAGCGCCACGCCGCCACCCGTACACCGGTATTGCCGTGGCCTCGCCGAGGCCGGCCACCCACGCGGCCTGGCCGCAAGGAGCACCTATGAAGATCCTGATCGTCACCGATGCCTGGGAGCCACAGGTCAATGGCGTGGTGCGCACGCTCAAGTCCACCCGCCGCGAGCTGATCGCGATGGGGCACACGGTGGAGCTGATCACGCCGCAGGAATTCACCACCATTCCCTGCCCGACCTATCCGGAGATCGCGCTGTCCCTGTTCGCCGGCGCCAAGGTCCGCGAGCGCATCCGCGCCTTCGCGCCGGACGCGCTGCATATCGCCACCGAAGGCCCGCTGGGGCTGGCAGCGCGCCGCTATGCGATCCGCGAGCAGCTGCCGTTCACCACCGCCTACCACACGCGCTTTCCGGAGTACGTGCAGGCACGCTTCGGCATTCCGCTCGCCTGGACCTACCGCTTCCTGCGCTGGTTCCACGGCCCCGCGCGCGCCGTGATGGCGCCGACGCCGGTGGTGCTGCACGACCTGCATGGCTTCGGCATCACCCACGGCGTGCTGTGGACCCGTGGCGTCGACCTCGATGTCTTCACCCCCCAGCAGGCCAACGTGCTCAACACGGCGCACCCGATCTTTCTCTACGTGGGCCGCGTCGCCGTGGAAAAGAACGTGGAGGCCTTCCTCGCGCTGGACCTGCCGGGCTCCAAGTGGGTGGTCGGGGACGGGCCGGCGCTGGCGTCGCTGCGCGCGCGCTATCCTGTGGCCAACTACCTGGGCGTGCTGACCCAGCCGGAGCTGGCCAAGGTGTATGCTTCAGCCGACGTCTTCGTATTCCCCAGCCGCACCGATACATTTGGGCTGGTGCTGCTCGAAGCCCTGGCCAGCGGGCTGCCGGTGGCAGCCTATCCGGTGACCGGGCCGATCGATGTGCTCGGCCATAGCGACGCCGGGGTGATGCACGAAGACTTGCGCGAAGCTTGCCTGGAAGCGCTGCGCATCGACCGCGCCACCGCTCGCGCCCATGCCGAACGGTTCTCGTGGCGCGCCGCCTCCGAGCAGTTCCTGACTCACCTGCAGCCGCTGCCGACGGTACGCGCGACCCCCGACGGCACTACCGGCACCGCTGCCCACCCCGCCCCCGAACATGCCGACTCCGCATCGCACACCGTCCGAACCGCACCGCCAGCCGGCGCCGCAGACCGCCACCCCGGCCCCGGACTCGCCGAGCAGCGACTACACGATTGAGCAGAACCCCCACAAGGGCAACCGCGGCCTGGCGCGGGCCTGGCATGCCGGCATCAACTCGGTGTCGGGCCTGCGCTACGCGGTGCTGGAAGAAAGCGCGTTTCGCCAGGAGCTGACGCTGGTGGTGATCCTGACGCCCTGCGCCTTGCTTCTGCCGGTCGGCATCGTCGAGCGCATCCTGCTGCTGGGCACCCTGCTGCTGGTGCTCATCGTCGAGCTGCTCAACTCCAGCGTGGAAGCCGCCGTCGACCGGATCTCGCTGGAGCGGCACAGCCTCTCAAAGCGCGCCAAGGACTTCGGCAGCGCCGCCGTCATGCTGGCGCTGGTGCTGTGCGGAGGCACCTGGCTGGCCATTGCGGGGCCGATCGTGGTGGACTGGCTGCGCGCGCTGGCGGCCTGACAGGCTCGCGCCGTGCGCACGGCGCGAAGGGCGCTTGCGGCGTTGCAGCGTTGCGGCAAACGGCGATTGCTTATAATCGGCTTCAACTTACCGAATTGCCGCTCGCCCGGTCGCCTATGGAACCCAAACAGCAAGCCGGCCCCCGCCGCACCCGGGACCGCATCCTGGACGTCTCGCTCCGCCTGTTCAACGAGGTGGGCGAGCCCAACGTCACCACCACCACCATCGCGGAAGCCATGGAGATCAGCCCCGGCAATCTCTACTATCACTTCCGCAACAAGGACGACATCATCAGCTCCATCTTCGTGCTGTTCGAGCAGGAGATGGAGCGCCGCCTGAAGTTGCCCGACGATCACAAGGCCACGCTGGACGAGAGCTGGGGCTACCTGCAGTACATGGCGGAGTTCCTGTGGAACTACCGCTTCCTGTACCGCGACATCAATGACCTGCTGGCGCGCAACCGCATGCTTGAGACCAATTTCAAGCGCATCGTCGAGCAGAAGAAACGCTTTGCGATGGAGATCTGCCGGCAGTTCCAGGAAGACGGCGAGATGGAGGCCACGCCCGAGCAGGTCGAGGCCGTCTGCACCAATATCGTGGTGATTGCCACCTACTGGCTGTCGTTCCAGTTCGTGCAGCATCCGCGCCAGTACAACGACCCCGAGCTGATCCGCGGCTACCTGCACGGCGCCAGCTACCATATCTTTTCGATCCTTGCCCCTTACCTGCGCGGCAAGGCCCGCCAGGCCTTCGACAAGCAAGCCCAGGAATACGCTGCCGCCAAGGCGGCGCAAACAGAAAAGGAACAAAAAGTGAAAGCCGTTTGCATCTATTGCGGCTCCAGCCCCGGCCATCGTCCCGAATATGCCGCCGCGGCGCGCGCCATGGGCAAGACCCTGGCCGAGCGCGGCCTTGCGCTGGTGTACGGCGGGGGCAAGGTGGGGCTGATGGGCATCGTGGCCGACGCCGTGCTGGCGAACGGCGGCACCGCCATCGGCATCATTCCCGATGCGCTGATGCAAAAGGAAGTCGGCCACCGCGGCCTGACCGAGCTGCACGTGGTGCGCAACATGCACGAGCGCAAGCAGATGATGGCCGACCGCGCCGACGCGTTTATCGCCATGCCGGGCGGCGTCGGTACCTTCGAGGAACTGTTCGAGACCTTCACCTGGCTGCAGCTGGGCTATCACGCCAAGCCGGTAGGGCTGCTCAATGTGGCGGGCTTCTACGACAGCATGCTCGGCTTCATGCAGCACGCCGTGGACGAAGGCTTCCTGAAGCAGATCCACAATGACCTGCTGCATGTGGCGCCTACGCCCGAAGGCATCCTCGACAAGCTCGCCAACGCACCGCGCCTGCTGGTGGACAAGTGGCAGGAGAAGCGCGAGGAGACCTGATGGTGCTCCCGGCGGCCCGGCCTCTTGCGTCCAGCGAGCCCTGCTCAGAACGATGAGCCGGGCTCCCTCAGGAAAGCGCTCTCTTCCTCCGTATCCCGCCGCCCCAGCACGGCATTGCGATGCGGAAAGCGCCCGAAGCGCTCGATCACCGCCCGGTGCTTGAGCGCCCACTCGACCTCGTCCACCCCGCCCTGGCTTTCGTCGCGCAGCGCCGTCATCAATTGCACGGCCGTGTTCTGGTCGGCAAGGGCTTCGGAATGCTCGAACGGCATGTAGCAGAACATGCGGTGGAATGCCGTAGGCAGCAGGCGGTCTGCGCCGCTCGCCACCATCTGCCGGGCCGTGGCCAGCGCCTGGGCATCGGAGGCGAAGCTGCGCGGGTCGTTGCGAAAGACATTGCGCGGCACCTGGTCGAGCAGCACGATGCGTGCGCAAGCCCCTTCGGGGTTTTGCACCCAGCAGGCATTGGCGCCCGCTTGCGTGGCTTCCCACAGCGGCAGGAAGGCGGCGCGGACCGTGGCGTCGAAGGCATCGGACTTGGTGAACCATACCGCGCGCGTGCTGTTCCACGCCGGCGACGCGGGCGCGCCGAACCAGAAATCGAGTAAGCGCCGGGCATCGGCGGGCAGGTCCGTGGCGGCGTCGCGCTGCGTATGGGTCATGGCGTAGGCGTGGTTGGCTGGCGCGGTGGCGTTCGCCATCAGCGCGGCACGTTGCGCATCCAGTCGGCGGTGCCGAAGAAGGCTTGCATCAGGCGCAGCTGCAGGTCTTCGGGCAGGCCGACGTCCTGCATGGCCAGCGCCATGCAGCGCATCCACTGGTCGCGCTCGCTGGTGCCGATCTCGAACGGCATGTGGCGCGCGCGCAGGCGCGGGTGGCCAAAGCGCTCGATGAAATGGTTGGGGCCACCCAGCCAGCCGCACAGGAACCAGAACAGCTTGTCGCGCGAGCCGTCGAGCGAGGCGGGATGCAGCGCGCGCAGGCCCTTGAACTCGTCCTCCAGATCCATCAGGTCGTAGAAACGGTCGACCATCTCGCGCACGCGCGCTTCGCCGCCGATCCGTTCATAGGCGGTGACTTCGGGGGCGGCATCGGATGCATCGGATGCCGCATTTTCAGGCTTGGAATCGGTACTCATAAACACTCAAGGATGGTTCAGGCTTCACGCAGCGTGGCCAGCGCGGGCTGCCGCAGCACCTCGCGCAAGCCCAGCCAGCCGCCCGCGAAAGCGCACAGCATGCCAGAAAGCACACCGGCCGGCACGATCCAGCCATTGAAGCGGTAGGGAAAATCGAACACGAACTGCGACAGGCCCCAGCCCACCGCGATCGCGCCCAGGCTGGCCAGCAGGCCCGCCAGCCCGCCCACCACCAGGAACTCCGCGTACTGGGTCTGGCGCACCACGGCGGCGGACGCGCCCAGCGCCTTGAGCAGGCCAGCATCGCGCTTGCGCTCGTCGCGCGCGCCAGAGAGCGCCGCGTAGAGCACGGTGACACCGGCCGCCAGCGTGAACACGAACAGGAACTCGATGGCGGCGATGACCTGGTCGAGCACGTCCTGGATCTGGCGCAGGATCATGTCGGTGTTGACCACCGTGATGTTCGGGAAGGCCGCCACCATGCGGTTGCCCAGCGCGGCTTGCGCGGGCGCCAGGTGAAAGGCGGTGATATAGGTCTGCGGCAGGCCCTGCATGGCCGCAGGCGGCAGGATGACAAAGAAGTTGACCCGCATCGAGCCCCAGTCCAGCTTGCGCAGCGAGGTGACCGGCGCCTCCACCGACTGTCCCGCCACATCGAAGCGCAAGGTGTCCCCGAGCCGGATCCCCAGCGTCTTGGCAATGCCCTCCTCCACCGAGGCCCCGGCCTTGCCGGCACCGAACCAGTAGCCTGCCACCACGCGGTTGCCAGCCGGCAGCGCATCGGTATAGGACAGGTTGAACTCGCGCTCTACCAGGTTGCGGGCGCGGCCATCGGCGAAGCGCTCCGCGCGCACGGGTTGGCCGGCGATATGGGTCAGGCGGCCGCGCACCATCGGGTACAGCAGGTCGGCAATGCCGGCATGCTCCAGCATGCCGGCCAGCGGCGCGCGCTGGGCGGCTGGATATTGATGACGAAGCGGTTGGGTGCGTTCACGGGCGTGGCGTCGCGCCAGGAGGCGATCAGGTCGTTGCGGGTCATGCCGAGCAGCAGCAGTGCCATCAGGCCCACCGCCAGCGCCACCGTCTGCAGCACCGTCACCCCGCGGCGGCGCTCCAGCACCGCCAGGGCAAAGCGCCAGCCCACGCTCCCGCGTGCCAGGCGCCGGCCGCGCATCAGCCGCGATAGCAGGCTCAGCAGGCCAAGAGCCAGCAGCGCGAACACGACGCCTGCGGCGACAAAGCCGCCCGCGGTGGTCAGCCCCAGCTTGAGATCGCGCGCGGCCACCAGCAGCAGTGCCACGAAGGCGCCCAGGCCGAGCCCGTAGGCGATCCAGGTCGAAACCGGCGGCGCGCCGATATCACGCCGCAGCACGCGCAGCGGCGGCACCCGGGTCAGCGCCAGCAGCGGCGGCAAGGCAAAGCCGGCCAGCAGGACGACGCCCGCCAGCAGGCCCACCACGGCCGGCAACGCTGACGGCTGAGGCAGCGTCACGGTCAGCAGGTTGCCCAGCGAGAGCAGCAGCCCGTAGTGCGCCAGGTAGCCCAGCGCCACGCCGGCCACCGCGCCGCCCACGCCCAGCAGCAGGAACTCCAGCCCGAAGGCCAGCAGGATCTCGCGGCGCGACAGGCCCATGCACTTGTACACGGCACAGGCGTCCGTGTGGCGTTGCATATAGCGGCGCGCCGACATGGCGATGGCGACCGCGGCAATCATCGAAGACAGCACCGCCACCAGCGACAGGAAGCGCTCGGCGCGGTCCAGCGTGGCACGCATCTGCGGCTGGCCCGACTCCAGCGACTCGACGCGGGTGTTGCGCAGCGCGCGCTTGTCGATCTCCGCCTCGGCCCATTTCTGGTAGGCCTGCGCGGCGGCGTCGGGGCCGGCGACCAGCAGGCGGTAGCTGACCCGGCTGCCCCAGCCCACCAGCCCGGTGGCGGCCAGGTCGGAGAGCGGCAGCATCACGCGCGGCGCGAAATTCATGAAGCCGGCGCCACGATCCAGCTCCTGCGTGATGATGCGGTCGATACGAAAGCCGCGGCTGCCCAGCCGGATGGTGTCGCCCATGGCGACGCCGAGCGAGTCCAGCAAGGCCGCGTCCACCCACACGGTGCCCTCGGCAGGAATGCCGGTGGCGACCGTTTCCGGCGCGCCGGGCGCGGCCGCCACCTTGAGCTGCCCGCGCAGCGGATAGCCGGGCGCAACGGCCTTCAGCGCAGCCAGTTGCGAGGCGGCCTCGGCCGCCGCGCCGCTGGCCGCGCTGAGCTTGGTGGCCTTGCCCGGCGCCTGCGCGCTGGCCATGCTCGGGAAGGTGACGGTCTGCGTGGTGGCCAGGCCGGCTTGCGCGGCGTGGCTGGCGAAGGCGGCATCGAACGGCTGGTCCGACACGATCAGCACATCGGAGGCGATCATCTGGCGCGCGTCGCGCTCCAGCCCCAGGCGCATGCGGTCGGCCAGAAAGCCGACACTGCTGAGTGCCGCCACGGCCAGCACCAGCGCGAACAGCAACAGGCTCAGCTCGCCGGCACGCCAGTCGCGCCGCGCCATGCGCAGTGCCTGGCGCCAGGGCGAGAAACGCGCCGGGCGCGCGCCGGACGATGCGGCTACGGTAGCGGTGACTGCTGCGGGGACGTGCTGGAAAGTGGGTTCTGAAGACATTGATCTCTTATCTCTTGTCCGTGCACATGCATGGTGGCGGCCAGCCGGGCAGGCCGCGTGCCAGGATTGGCGCGATGCGCAGGGTACCTGCGGGTTGATCCCGGCGCGCATGCGCCGGACCAGGGCCAGATTATGGCCGGATTGGGCGAGACGGGGGGCTAACCCGCCACTCAGCGCCGGGGCTGACGCCCGACCGGCGAGGCCACCGGGGCACGCTTGGCCAGCGCGTCACGCAAGCGCCGCACGCCACGCCACAGCTTGGGCAGCAGCCACGCCGCCACCAGCAGCAGCACGGCCAGCACCACCAGGAACACTACGGGCAGAAAAAAGGCCAGCAGCAGTCCGCTGCTGGCGGCAACGTCCTCGCTCAGTGAGGCAGCCCAATTCGAAAACGGTTCCGGCGAGACGTTGATCAGGGCGCGGGTGCCGGCCTTGGCGGCATGGGCGGTGCCGGCCAGCGTGCCGCCCACCAGGCCGGCGGCGACCATCCATTGCGGATCGAGCTGCCCGAAGGCCGCGGCGGCCAGGATAGCGCCAGCGGGAATGCGGATAAAGGTCTGGATGCTGTCCCAGAAGGAATCGAAGCCGGGTACCTTGTCGGCCACGAATTCGGCCAGGGCCAGCACCGCGGCAAGCGCGATCACCCACCACGATTCCAGCGCCTGCAGGCCGGGCGGCAGGTGCAGCCAGCCCAGGCGGCCCAGCGCGCCAGCCGTGAACACGGCCAGGTAAAGGCGGAATCCGCTGGTCCAGGACAAGCCCGCGGCCAACGCGGCCGTTTCTAGCATGGCGCTCCTCGCACGGTCTGTCTGGCGGGCATGCAGCCGCGCCGATGCAAGCAGTGTAATACGCGGACGCGCAAATGGCCGGGAGCGGGGAGCCGGCCCGTCCCGGCGGTTGGGGTCAGGTGCCTTCCTTGCCGTCCGGGCCGTACCAGGGCAGTGCCTCCTGCGGCGTCAGGATGCCGCTGGGCTCGGCCATGGTGTAGCCGGGCAGCGCCTCGATACGGTGCCGCAAGGCCGGGTCCGCCAGGCACGCCAGCAGGCCATGCGCCCAAGGTGTGATCTGGTCGTTCTTGCGCAGTGCCAGGTAGTAGGCCTCGCGGGTCAGCGGCACAAAGGCCAGCCCATGGGCCTCGGCGTTCATGCGCAGGCCGAATCCCACCTCGGCGCGGCCGGCGTGCACCGCCTCCGCCACCTTTTCGTTGCTGAACTCTGGGGATTCGTAGCCGACGATCTGGTCCGGAAAAAGGCCCTGGGTAGCCAGCAACTGGTCAAACAGCATGCGCGTGCCCGAACTGCGCTGGCGATTGACGAAGCGGGCGCGGGTACGGGCCAGGTCGCGCAGATCGCGGATCTCGCTCGCGAGCCCGGGTGCGACGATGAGGCCTTGCTCGCGCCACGCCAGCCGGATCAGGCGCACGGCCGCCGGACGCAGCCATTTGCGCAGCGTCACATGGGCCACAGAGCCAGCTTTCTGGATCGGCGAGACGTAGAAGCCAGCCAGCTCGGACTGCCGCTCCTGCAGGCAGATCAGGCCCTCCACGCTGCCGCAGAACACGGTATCGAGCTGCAGCCCGCCCGGCGTATCGTGCAAGGCCCCCGCCAGGACCTCCATGGCCGGATCGTGGCTGCCGGAAAAGCGGATACGGGTCTGCGGTTGGGCCGCATCGTCCAGGTCCGCCAGGAAATCGACCATCGCTTTCTGCACGATCGGATCGACGGAATCACGCAAGCGCCCTTCCGCGCGCAGCAAGCGCTCGCCAAACAGCGTCAGCGACGCCCCCCGGCCTCGCTCCATGTCGAGCACGCTGCGCCCGAGCATCTCCTCCCACGATCGCATCACGCCCCAGGCGTGCCGGTACGACAGCCCGATCTCGCGCGCCGCGCGATGCAGGGAGCCAGTCTCGCGCACTGCCTTGAGCAGCTGGAACACCTTGCCATTGGAGCGCGGATTATCGTCCGCGGCGACCACGGGGAACAGATCAAAGCGAAATGTCATATGAAACGCTTTTCATATTTACTTTAGAGATGTGGTTCACCGAGAATGCGAAACGCTGATTTCCACGTATTTTGCTGCATTCTCACCGATCTCTTGAGTTTGTGGCAATTGTGTTTCTGAAAACATAAGACAAGGAGAACCCATGCAAGCGGTCGGCAAACAAAGCCCCTTACGCCACATTTCGAGCCGGGCCACGTGCGCTATCGGGCTGGTTTGCCTGGTTGGCATGGCCAGCGCCTTCGCCGGCGAGCTCAAGCTGGCCACGACCACCAGCACGGAGAACTCCGGCCTGCTGAAATTCCTGCTGCCCAGGTTCGAGCAGAAGAGCGGCGTCACCGTCAAAGTGATCGCGGTGGGATCGGGCAAGGCGATGAAGATGGGCGAGATGGGCGATGTCGACGTGCTGCTGGTGCACGCGCGCAAGATGGAAGACGAATTCATGGCCGCGGGCTACGGCGTCAACCGCCGCGACGTGATGTACAACGACTTCATCGTGGTCGGCCCGGCCAGCGACCCGGACCGGCTCAAGGGCGGCAAGGACGTGCTAGCCGGCTTCAGGAAGATCGCCGCCGGCAACGCCAAATTCATCTCGCGCGGGGATAACTCCGGGACCGACGTGATGGAGAAGGCCTACTGGAAGCAGGTGGGGATCGAGCCCAAGGGGCAGCCGTGGTACGTGAATGCCGGGCTGGGGATGGGTGAGGTGTTGACCATGGCTGCGCAGATGCCGGGATATACGTTGTCGGACCGGGCTACTTATGGCGCGTATCGCGCCAAGACCGGATTGGCGATCCTGCTGGAGGGCGATCCCAGGATGTTCAATCCGTATGGCGTGATTGCTGTTAATCCGGCCAAGCATGCTGGTACCAATTACGTGGATGCGATGAAGTTGGTGGAGTGGATTACTTCTAGGGATGGGCAGGACACCATTGCTGCTTACAAGGTGGAGGGGGAGCAGTTGTTTTTTCCTAGCTATAGGGGGAAGTGAGGGGGGGTATGCGCAGGGGCAGAACCGTTGGCTCTTGTTGCCTTGGCTGGGTTTTCTTTGAGCGGCGTTGGCGTTTGCACCCAATTGGGTGCAAACGCCAACGCCGCAGCAATCAAATCCAAAGCTTGTGAACAAGAGCCAACGGTTCTGCCCTTGCGCACAAACACCTCCTTACCCCTCCCTCGTCAACTGCGGCAAAACCGGTAACTCCCCAGCCACCTCGGCAATCATCCTGCGCATCCACACCACATCCGGCGCAGCATGACACCGCTCATGCCAAAGCTGATAAAACCGCATGCGCGGAAACGCCACCGGCGAAGGGACCATCTTCAACGGCAGGTACTGCGCATAGTGCGCGGCAAACTGCCGCCCCGTGGTGAACACCATATCGGTCTTCATCAGCACATACGGCACCAGCCCGAAATACGGCAGCGTGACCTGGATATTGCGCTTGTACCCCTGCTCGGCCAGCGCCTGGTCAATCATGCTGCGCTGCATCGAAGCATAGGGCGCGGGGGCAAGGTGAGGCATCTCGAGGTAATGCTTGAGAGTCAGCCCCTTGCGCGCCAGCGGATGCTGCGCGCCCAGCATGCACACCACCTCATCGTCGAACAGCGGTGAGATATGCAGATGTTCCGGCGGCGATAGCCAGTTGCCGACCACGATATCGAGCTGCCCCTGCTCCAGGCTGTCGAGGAAGTCGCTCGATGAGGTCATCGGGTGCACGAACAGCTTGGCGCCGGGCGCCAGCCGGCGCACGCGCTCGACGATATTGGGCAGGAAGAAGGCGTCCAGGTAGTCCGGCGCGCCCAGGTGGAAGGTACGGGTAGTGGTGGCGGGGTCGAAATGCTGGGGCGGCCGCGCGATGCGGTCCATGGCCGCCAGGCTCTGTTCGGCCAGCTGCAGCAGTTCGCGCCCGCGCTCGGTCGGCACCATGCCGCTCTTGCCGCGCACCAGGATGGCATCCCCGGTGATTTCCCTTAGTCGCTTGAGCGTATTGCTGATGGCGGGCTGCGACTGGCCGAGGCGGACCGCGGTGCGGGTCACGCTCTGCTCGGTGAGCAGGGTGTGCAGCACCCGCAGCAAATAGGTGTCGAGATGGTCGCGTCCGTGCATGGCGAGGGGGCGCCTGGCGCGCTTTGCGGCCGGTGGCGTGGGGAATGGGAACGGCGCATAGTGTATGTCACGCACCCCGTCATTGGTCAAATCCGGTGGCCGCCGCCCTCGCCAGCCACCAGAACGCTCTCCCCCTCTTGATGGGGCATATCACCTGGGCCGAATATTGCATCGTCGGCGTCAGTGCTATGTTTGGCCCCATCCACAAAGAGAGAAGACACCATGGAGACGCAAACCATCCGCTTTTACCACCGCGGCAAGGTGACGGAGGTCGCAGACGCCCCCGTGACCCGCACCGTGCTGCAGTACCTGCGCGAGGACGCGCGCTGCACGGGCACCAAGGAGGGCTGCGCCGAAGGCGATTGCGGGGCATGTACCGTGGTGCTGGGCGAACTGGGCGAAAACGGCCAGGTCGAGTTCAAGGCGGTCAATTCCTGCATCCAGTTCTTGCCCACCCTGGACGGCCGCGCGCTGATCACGGTGGAAGACCTGCGCCAGGCCGACGGCGCGCTGCACCCGGTGCAACAGGCGATGGTGGAGTGCCATGGCTCCCAGTGCGGTTTCTGCACCCCCGGCTTCGTCATGTCGCTGTGGGCGCTCTACCAGCAAAAGTCCGCGGACGCAGGCACCGGCCGCGCCCCGGCGCGCGAGGCCATCTGCGACGCCCTCACCGGCAACCTGTGCCGCTGCACCGGCTACCGCCCCATCATCGAGGCCGGCCAGCGCATGATGGCGCTGCCGGCGCCGCAGGCCAGCAAGCTGGACCCGCGCCAGATCGCCGACACGCTGCGCTCGCTGCGGCGCGACGGCACGTTCCACTACAGCACCGCAGGGCAGCATTTCTACGCGCCCCGCACCGCCTCCGCCTTTGCCGCCATCAAGGCCGCCGAGCCCGGCGTGCGCATCCTGGCCGGCAGCACCGACGTGGGGCTGTGGGTGACCAAGCAGTTCCGCGAGCTGGGCAACCTGCTGTACGTGGGGCAGGTGGCCGACCTCAACAGCATCGAGCAGGTGGACGGCGCCGTGGAAATCGGCGCGGCGGTCTCGCTGGAGCGCGCCTACGCCGCGCTCAATGCCGTGCATCCCGAGCTGGAAGAACTGTGGAAGCGTTTTGCCTCGCTGCCGATCCGCAATGCCGGCACGCTGGGGGGCAATATCGCCAACGGCTCGCCCATCGGCGACTCCATGCCCGCGCTGATCGCGCTTGGCACCGAAGTGGTGCTGCAACGCGGCGAAGTGCGCCGCACCCTGGCGCTGGAAGACCTCTACCTCGCCTACCAGAAGACCGCCATGGCCGAGGGCGAGTTCGTCGCGGCGCTGCGCGTGCCGCTGGCGGGCCCCCAGCACTTCCGCACCTACAAGTTGTCGAAACGTTTTGACGAGGACATCTCCGCGGTGTGCGCCGCCTTCGCGCTGACCATCGAGGGCGACGTGATCCGCCATGCACGCGTGGCGTTTGGCGGCATGGCCGCCACGCCCAAGCGCGGCGCCAATGCCGAAGCCGCGCTGGTTGGCCAGCCCTGGACGGAGGCCACCGCCCGCGCCGCCATGAGCGCGCTGGCCCAGGACTTCACCCCGCTGTCCGATATGCGCTCCACGGCCGCGTACCGCAGCCGCGGCGCCGCCAACCTGCTGTACCGCTTCTGGCTGGAAACGCGCGCCGACGCGCTGCCCGCCGCCGCCGTCAATGTCCGCGCCATCGGCGCGGGCGCGACCACCGCCACCGCTACCGCGTAAGGAGAGATCGGCATGAACAAGCAAACCGAACCCTTCCTGCTCGACGCCGCGACCGAAGCCAGGACCGCCATTTCGACGCAGCAAGTGGGCGTCTCGCGCCCGCACGAGTCGGCCCACCTGCACGTGGCCGGCACGGCAACCTACACCGACGATATCCCCGAGCTGGCGGGCACGCTGCATGCCGCGCTCGGCATGAGCACGCGCGCCCATGCCCGCGTCAAGTCGATCTCGCTGGACAAGGTGCGCGCCGCGCCAGGCGTGGTGGCGGTGCTGACCGCCGAGGACATTCCCGCGGCCAACGAATGCGGCCCGATCATCCACGACGACCCGATCCTGGCCAACGGCCTGGTGCAGTTCATCGGCCAGCCGATCTTCGTGGTGGTGGCGACCTCGCACGACGCCGCGCGCCGCGCCGCCCGCCTGGGTGCGATCGAGTATGAAGATCTGGCACCGGTGCTGTCGCCGGAGGCGGCGCACCAGGCCGGCAGCTACGTGTTGCCGCCGATGCACCTCGCGCGCGGCGAGCCGGCCAGCCACATCGCCGCCGCCGTGCATCGGGACAAGGGCAACATCCGCCTGGGCGGCCAGGAACAGTTCTACCTGGAAGGCCAGATCGCTTACGCCGCGCCCAAGGAGAACGACGGCATGCACGTGTGGTGCTCGACCCAGCACCCCACCGAAATGCAGCATGCGGTGGCGCATATGCTGGGCTGGCACGCGCACCAGGTGCTGGTGGAGTGCCGCCGCATGGGCGGCGGCTTCGGCGGCAAGGAATCGCAGTCGGCCATGTTTGCCTGCTGCGCTGCGCTGGCCGCCTGGAAGCTGCTGTGCCCGGTCAAGCTGCGTCCGGACCGCGATGACGACATGATGATCACCGGCAAGCGCCACGACTTCGTCTTCGACTACGAAGTCGGCCACGATGCCGACGGCCGCCTCGACGGCGTGTCGGTGGAAATGGTCTCGCGCGCCGGCTTCTCGGCCGACCTGTCCGGCCCGGTGATGACCCGCGCCATCTGCCACTTCGACAACGCCTACTGGCTGCCGAACGTGCGGATCGACGGTTACTGCGGCAAGACCAACACGCAGAGCAACACCGCCTTTCGCGGCTTCGGCGGCCCGCAGGGTGCCTTTGCCATGGAGTACATCCTCGACAACGTGGCACGCACCGTGGGCCGCGATGCGCTCGACGTGCGCCGCGCCAACCTGTACGGCAAGACCGAGCGCAACGTCACGCCGTACGGCCAGACCGTGGAAGACAACGTCATCCACGAACTGCTCGACGAACTCGAGGCGACCAGCGCCTACCGCGCGCGCCGCGAGGCGACGCGCGCGTTCAACGCAAGCAGCCCGGTGCTCAAGAAGGGCATCGCCATCACCCCGGTGAAGTTCGGCATTTCCTTTAACGTGGCGCACTTCAACCAGGCCGGCGCGCTGGTGCACGTGTACAACGACGGCTCGGTGCTGGTGAACCACGGCGGCACCGAGATGGGCCAGGGCCTGAACACCAAGGTGGCGATGGTGGTGGCGCATGAGCTTGGCATCCGGCTCGAACGCGTGCGCGTGACCGCGACCGATACCAGCAAGGTCGCCAACACCTCGGCCACGGCCGCCTCCACCGGCACCGACCTGAACGGCAAGGCCGCGCAGGACGCCGCGCGGCAGATCCGCGAGCGCCTGGCGGCGTTTGCCGCACGCCAGGCTGGCGTGGATGCCAACAGCGTGCAGTTCGGCGACGACCTGGTGGTCGCGGGCGAGCTCCGCCTGGACTTCAGCGACCTGGCGCGGCAAGCCTACGTGGCACGCGTGCAGCTGTGGTCCGATGGCTTCTACACCACGCCCAAGCTGTACTGGGACCAGTCCAAGCTGCAAGGGCGGCCGTTCTATTACTTCGCCTATGGCGCGGCCTGCTCGGAAGTCCTGGTGGACACGCTCACCGGCGAATGGCGCCTGCTGCGCGCCGACGTGCTGCACGACGCTGGCCGCTCGCTCAACCCGGCCATCGACATCGGCCAGGTCGAAGGCGGGTTTATCCAGGGCATGGGGTGGCTGACCACCGAGGAACTGTGGTGGAACAAGGACGGCAAGCTGATGACGCATGCGCCCTCCACCTACAAGATCCCGACCGTCAACGACTGCCCGGAGGAGTTCTACGTGCGGCTGTTCGAGAACGACAACGCGGAGGACAGCATCCATCGTTCCAAGGCCGTGGGCGAGCCGCCCCTGCTGCTGCCGTTCTCGGTGTTCTTTGCCATCCGCGACGCGGTGGCCAGCGTGGGGGACTACCAGGTGAACCCGCCGCTGGCCGCGCCGGCAACCAGCGAGGCGATCCTGGATGCGGTGGACGCGGTGCGCGCGGCTGCGCAGGCGGCGTAACAGGAGAGGGAGACGCGGGGCGTGCAGTTGCGCCCGCCCTCCCCCACAGGCCACCATCGCTGAAGACGGCAACGATGTAACGACGTAATAACGTAATGACGTAGAAGGCCTTACCCCAAGGCAAAGCACCAACCTCAAAAGGCATCACCATGCAGGACGCGCCCCTCAAACCCTTCCGCTTCGCCGACGCCACCCGCTGGGTGCGCGCGGGCGTGCCGGTGGCGATGGTCACCATCGCCGAGGTGAAAGGCTCCGCCCCGCGCGAGGCGGGCGTGCGCATGCTGGTGACCGCCGACGAACTGGCTGGCACCATCGGCGGCGGCCATCTCGAATGGCGCGGCATGGAGATCGCCCGCACCATGCTGGCCGAGCGCGATGCTACGCGGCAGATCGTGCGCATCCCGCTGGGCCCGGCGCTGGGGCAATGCTGCGGCGGCGTGGTGCTGCTCGCCTTCGAGGTCTTGGGCGAAGCCGACCTGCCGTGGCTGGACGCGGTGCAGGCCGCGTTCGGCACCGGGCGCTCGCTGATGCGCACGGTGCCGCGCACCGGCCCGGTGCTACACGCGGCGGCGCCGGCGCTGCTGCCCTCGGTGGCCTTGCATGCGGACGGTGGCTGGACCGACACCCTGGTGCCGGACGAGCTGCACGTGGTGCTGTTCGGCGCCGGCCACGTGGGCCATGCGCTGGTCAAGGTGCTGGCCAACCTGCCGTGCCAGGTGCACTGGGTGGATGAGCGCGACACCTTGTTCCCGTCCGACCTGCCCGACAACGTCACCCCGGAAGCCAGCGACATCCCCGAGGCGGTGGTCGACCACGCGCCAAGACCAAGCGCGCGCGCTTCGAGCATCGTTGCGGCATCACGGACAAGGCTCCGGCTATGATTGCGGTTGCCATCGTCGCCCAACTGCTGCAGGTTCGCGACCAGCGCCTCGCCCATCTGGGCGCGCTGAGCGCCAGCCACAGCCACAAAGCGGCGAGCACGACGCAAACCAAGACCGCAAAAGGAACCCCATGACGCTCGATGCCGCGCTCGCAGACCGTATTCGCCAGACGCCCAAGGCGGAACTGCATGTCCACATTGAAGGCACGCTCGAGCCCGAGCTGATCTTCCGGCTGGCCCAGCACAACAAGGTCAAGCTGCCGTACGCCAGTGTGGAAGCCTTGCGCGAGGCCTATGCCTTCACCGACCTGCAGTCCTTCCTCGACATCTATTACGCCGGCGCCAGCGTACTGCTGACCGAGGACGATTTCTTCGACATGACGATGGCCTACGTGCAGCGCGCCGTCGCCGACAACGTGCGCCACGCCGAGATCTTCTTCGACCCGCAAACACATACCGAGCGCGGCGTGCCGATCCATGTGGTGATCGATGGCATTTCCGACGCACTCGCCCAGGCCCGCACGCAGTACGATTTTTCCAGCAGCCTGATCCTCTGCTTCCTGCGCCACCTCTCCGAGGAAGACGCCTTTGCCACGCTGGAGGCCGCGCTGCCTTACCGCGACCGCTTCATCGGCATCGGGCTGGATTCCTCCGAGCAGGGCAACCCGCCGGAGAAGTTCGCCCGCGTGTTTGCCCGCGCCCGCGAGCTCGGCCTGCACCTGGTGGCGCATGCCGGCGAGGAAGGCCCGGCGCAGTACGTGACCGACGCGCTCGACATCCTCAAGGTGGAGCGCATCGACCACGGCGTGCGCGCCATCGACGACCCGGCACTGGTCGAGCGGCTGGCCCGCGAGCGCGTGGCGCTGACGGTATGCCCGCTGTCCAACCAGAAGCTCAAGGTCTACCCGGACCTGCGCGACCACTCCTTGCACCGCCTGCTGGAAGCCGGCGTACTGGTCACGCTGCACTCGGACGACCCCGCCTATTTCGGCGGCTATATGAACGCGAACTGGGAAGCCACCTTCGAAGCCATGCCGCTGACCGCGGCCGATGGCCACAAGCTGGCCCGCAACAGTTTCGAGGCGTCGTTCCTGCCCGCCTCGCAAAAGACTGCCTTCCTCGCCGAAGTGGACCACTTCTGGCAATCCCCCCTGCCCGCCGCGGCCTCCACGGCCTGAAGCGCGGCTCACACCAAGATGCCGGCGCGCCATGCGCGCGCCGGCGCATGACGAGACATCGATATGACGACCACGCCCCCCACCCAGTCCATCACCCGCGCCATCCGTGGCCGCGTGCTGCACTTCCTGCGCGACCCCCAGTTTCATGACGACGCGTATCAGTATTGGGAAGACGGGGTGCTGATCGTCACCGCCGGGCATGTCGCCGCGGTTGGCAGCCACGCCGACCTGGCCGACCAGATCCCTGCCGGCGCCGAAGTGATCGACCGCCGCGGCAAGCTGATCGTGCCGGGCTTTATCGACACGCACGTGCACTACCCGCAGACCGACATCATCGCCTCGCCCTCGCCCGGCCTGCTGCACTGGCTCGAGACCTATACCTTCCCCGAAGAGCGCCGCTTTGCCGAGCCGGAGTACGCGGCGGCCGTGGCCGGCTTCTTCGCCGATGAACTGCTGCGCAACGGCACCACCAGCGCGGTGGCCTGGAGCACGGTGCACACGGCCTCGGCCGATGCGCTGTTTGCCGAAGCGGACCGCCGCAACCTGCGCCTGGTGACCGGCAAGGTGATGATGGACCGCAACTGCCCCGAATTCCTGCGCGACACCGCCGAGTCCGGCGCGCGCGATTCGGCCGACCTGATCTCGCGCTGGCACGGCAAGAACCGCCTGTCGTACGCCATCACGCCGCGCTTCGCGCCCACCTCCAGCGAAGCCCAGCTGGAAGCCTGCGGCGAACTGGCCAAGGCCTACCCGGACGCCTTCATCCAGACCCACGTGGCGGAGAACCGCGACGAAGTGAAATGGGTGGCCGAGCTGTTCCCGCAAGCCCGCAGCTATCTCGACATCTACGATCACTACGGCCTGCTGCGCCCGGGCGCGCTGTACGGCCACGCCATCTACCTCGACCAGGACGACCGCAAGCGCCTGGCCGACAGCGGCGCGGCGGTGGCGCACTGCCCCACCTCCAACCTGTTCCTGGGCAGCGGCTTCTATGACTTCCACCAGTCCGACGCGCACCGCCTCAACGTGACGCTCGCCACCGACGTGGGCGGGGGCACCTCGTTCTCGATGCTGCGCACCATGAACGCCGCCCACAAGGTGGCGCGCATGGGCGGCTACCACCTGAGCGCGCTGCGCATGTTCTACCTGGCCACCCGCGCCGCCGCGGATGCACTGGGCTGGAGCGCGCGCGTGGGCAGCTTCACCCCGGGCTGCGAGGCCGACTTCATCGTGCTCGACCCGCAGGCCACGCCGCTGATCGCGCGCCGCAGCGAGCGCTCGGAGACGCTGGAAGAGCAATTGTTCGCCTTCGCCATGCTGGGCGACGACCGCGTGATCGGCGAGGTGTATGTGATGGGCGAGCCGGCGAGCGCATCGGCCGCCGCCGCGCACTAATCATCACTTTCCGGCAAGTGGCACCGGGGCCGGCCTTGCGCGCTTGACCCGGATCAACACCCCTGTCACGCAATCCTTCTAAGCTGTCACATCATCGGCCGCCCTGTGGCCGTGCACCGCTACTCTCGGGCCCATCCCGACCCCGCGTTCGACAACTGAAGGTTTTTGCATGATTGCCACGCAGCAAGCTTCCTTTCCGGAGCCGATTTCCCCTGATGCCCCCCTGCCTTCGCGCAAGATCATCCGCGGCTGGCTGATCCCGCTTGGCGCGCGCAGCACGCCGCGCGCGCTGGCGCTGTTCGCGCTGGACACCGCGCTGTTCCTGGCCGCGCTGGCCGGGGTGGTGCTGTTCTCTCACTGGCTCGCCAAGCTGGCGGCCAGCGTGGCGACGGGGCTCATCATCGCCCGCCTCTTCATCATCGGCCACGATGCCTGCCACCAGAGCCTGACGCCCCGGCGCGGCCTGAACAAATGGCTAGGCCGGCTGACCTTCCTGCCATCGCTCACGCCTTACAGCCTGTGGGAAGTGGGCCACAACGTGGTCCACCACGGCTACTCCAACCTCAAGGGCTTCGACTTTGTCTGGCAGCCTTACTCGCTGGAAGAGTTCCAGGCCCTGCCGCGCTGGCGCCGCGCGCTGGAGCGCGTCTACCGCACCGGCCTTGGCGCTGGCCTGTACTACCTGGTCGAGATCTGGTGGTTCAAGATGTTCTTCCCAAGCCGCCGCCAGATGCCCACGCGCCGCGCCGTCTTCATGTGGGACTGCACGCTGGTGGCGCTCTTCGGCGCCGCGTGGATCGGCGCGCTGGCGTGGCTGGCCATTGCCACCGGGCAGTCGGTCGCGCTGCTGGTCGGGCTGGGCTTCGTGCTGCCGTTCCTGGTCTGGAATTTCACCGTGGGCTTCGTGCTCTACGTGCACCACACCCACACCAGCGTGGCCTGGTACGACACCAAGGCCATGTGGGCGCGCGCCCAGCCCTTCGTCTCCACCACCGTGCACCTGCGCTTTCGCTATGGCATCGGCGCGGCGCTGCACCACATCATGGAGCACACCGCCCACCACGTGGACATGAGCGTGCCGCTGTACCGTCTCAAGCGCGCGCAGGCGCTGCTTGAGCATGCGCTGCCGGGCCGCATCATCGTCCAGAACTTCACCTGGCGCTGGTACTTCCATACCGCGCGCCGCTGCAAGCTGTACGACTTCAAGGCGCTGTGCTGGACCGACTTCCGCGGCCGGCAGACCAGCGCCAACGCGCCGGTGCCGGCATAACGCACGCCCGCCGCAGCCGCCTTGGCTGCGGTTTGCCGGTTTGGGGCGCGTAATACTCAATTACAAAGTCTTTGCCCACTCTTGTCCCGCGGCGCGGCGCTTGCCTCGTTAAGGAAGCTATCGGTCCCCAGGTCATGCCGGCCGAGGGCCGCCCCTTAGACGACGCCTGACGCAAATCAGATTCCACAGGACATAGAGAAAATGGCAACCAGCAAACCCCATGCGCCCTCGCGCCGCCGCCTGCTCCGCGCTGCCCTGCCGGCGCTCGCCTCGCTGGCCGTGCTCGGCAGCCTTGCCGGCTGCGTGACCGAGCGCGTGGTAGTACGGCAGCCGCCGCCTCCGCCGCCCCACCAGGTGGTGCGCAACATGCCGCCGCCGGTGCATGAAGACCGCGGCCCAGCGCCTGCCTACGGCTGGAACTGGGTGCCGGGCCACTGGAAATGGGAAGGCAACGACTGGTTCTGGGCGCACGGCCGCTGGGTCCAGCAGCCGGTGCCGGCGATGCCGCCCGTGATCGTGGAACAAATCACGATTGCCCCGCCCGCGCAGCACGCCTACTGGGTGCCCGGACACTGGGTCTGGCGCTTCGAGGGCGGCGGCTGGGTCTGGATGAAGGGCACCTGGCACGGCTAAGCCCGCACGGGCTCGCCGCCGCCTTGGACGCGCTGTACACGCTAAAGGCAGGCGTGCCCATGCTGCCGGTGGTGGAACCGGTCAGGATGACCGACGCCCCGTCGACCAGCAGCGGCAGCACCCCCTTCACATTGCTGTCGAAAATCTGCTGGTAGTGCGCTTGTGTGATGGCGCCTAGCGGCAGCATGGCGCCGCCGCCGACGTTGGCGAACAGCACATCAAGCCGCCCCGCCTGCCTCTGGATTTGCGCGTACAGGCGGTCCAGGTCGTCCTGAATAGCGCGGCGCCGGCATGATTACTTAGGCGTCGTCACCCTCTTCCCGCTCTGTTCGGCCATGCGCGCGCGCATGGCGTCGGCCGAGCCGATCTGATGGAACAGCGGGCCGCCCGGGGCGAAGCTGTCGGCCGTGGCGAGCCTGCCGACCACCACCGGATCGAAGCCGGCATCGCGCACCAGTTGCTCGCCGATGCGCAGGGCCTTTGGATCGTCGGCGGCGATCGGCACCGCGATCAGGCCCTCGGCCCGGTGATTCTCGTTCGCGAAGTCGGTGGCGCCCATGAAATTGAAGGCGCGCACGATATGCGCGCCACGCAGGTACTTTGCGGTGGTCATGCCGATGCCCTTGCGCTTCGCCTCTTCGGCGACCGCGCCATCGCGCGCGCGCACGGCATTGGTCGCATCCACCACGCGCGGGCAAGCGGGCCGAGTTTTTCGACTAGCGGCTTGAGTTCATCCGGGTGGCGCGAGGAAAACAGGACGGGGTGGCCAGCCTTCACCCACAGGCCGCCAACCGTGCTGCCGATGTGGCCCGCGCCGATCACGCCAATGGGCATTGGCGCGCCATCCCGGCCAGGCTGCGCGCGCAAGCGCGAAGGCAAGAGTCCCAGCCACATCGCCAGCAAGGCGAGCGCGGTGCTGCCGGTGAGCAGGCGGCGGCGCCAGTCGATCGTTTCGGCGGACTCTGGAAACGGCATGGCGGACTCCTCGATCCGGCAAAGATCTTGATGGTGCAACACAGCAATCGGATGCATCGTGCCAGGGACGCCTTCAAACTCTAGGCGAAAAATGCAGCGCGCGCCGCCGGCTCGCCGCCGCGTGACCGATTTGGCGCTTGCCCGCGCACAGGATGATGTGCTCCAACTCGGCCGAATCGCTAGCTGGTAGATGTAGGTCAGCAAGCCCGTTGCGGCCGCGGTCACGTAGCTGCCGTCCTGCTGCCGCGCAAAGCTCGACAAGCCGGTAAGCTGGGACCGGATCGTCGTGTAGCTCAGGTTGAGCTCGCCAGTCCGGACCTCCGGCCGTCAACTGCACGGCCGCCGGACCGTCGATCACTGATGCTCGGTAGTGGGCCTGCCTGTGCGGCAGGCCCGTTGCTCAGCTTAGTTGGTGGTCTTCGCTCCGGCCTCGAACCACTGGCCCAGCAGCGCGCGCTACGGCACGGGCGCGATCATCACCGCGACCACTGCCAGCACGGCCACGCCGGCAGCCGGCCACGCGATGTTGATCTTGCCCTTGTGCTTGAGGATGAAGAACTGGCGAATCAGCACGCCGGCCAGCATGACCAGCACCAGCACAGCCCAGTTGTACTTGTAGCTGTAGGTCATGCTGTAGTGGTTCGACAGCATGGCAAACAGCACCGGCAGCGTGAAGTACGTGTTGTGCACGCTGCGCTGCTTGGCGTTCTTGCCATGCACCGGATCCACCTCGCCCGCGCGCAGCGCGGCAACCACCTTGCGCTGCCCCGGGATGATCCACACCAGCACGTTGGCGCTCATGATGGTCGCGATCATCGCGCCGGTCAGCAGGAATGCCGCGCGGCCCGAGAACACGTGGCAGGCCACGAACGCGGCCAGCGCCACGTAGATCGCCACCAGGATGCCGACGGTGCGGTCGCTCTTGCCGAACACGCGGCAGATGCAGTCGTACACCAGCCAGCCCACGCCGAGATACGACAGCGCAAACCCGATCGCCGCGCCAGGCGACATGTCCATCACGTTCTTGTCGATCAGGAACGTGCTGGCGTTGAACAGGTACAGCACCACCAGCAGGCCGAAGCCGGTCATCCAGGTGGAATACGACTCCCAGTAGAACCAGTGCAGGTTCTCCGGCAGCGTCTTGGGCGCGCTCAGGTATTTCTGCGGGTTGTAGAACCCGCCGCCGTGTACCGCCCACAGTTCGCCGCCCACGCCCTTCTCCTGCAGGTCGGGGTCGTCGGGACGAGTCAGGCTGTTGTCGAGCCAGACGAAATAAAACGAGGAACCGATCCACGCGATCGCCGTGATGACGTGCACCCAGCGCAGCAGCAGATTGGCCCAGTCGAGGATATAGCCTTCCATCTCTTGTCTCCTTTATTGCCCGTCGCCGCGCTTAGCTGCCGCGGTAGGTCGAGTAGGACCACGGGGAGACCAGCAGTGGCACGTGGTAGTGCGCGCTGGTGTCGGCAATGCCGAAACGCAGCGTCACCACGTCAAGGAAAGCCGGTTCGGGCAGCTTGGTGCCCTGGGTGCGGAAATAATCGCCGGCGCCGAACTCCAGCTCGTACACCCCGACCGCCATGGTGTCGCCATCCAGCAGGGGCTGGTCGCAGCGGCCATCGTGGTTGGTGACGACTGTCTTCAGCGTCTCCTTGCGATTGTCGACAATTTTATGCAGGGCAATCGACATGCCGGCGCCGGGCGTGCCGGCTGCGGTGTCGAGTACATGTGTGGTCAAGCGTCCCATCCTGTTATTCCTTAGGGCTTTGGGTTGTGAGAGGCGCCGCTGCCTTCACTAGCACCATTTGTGGGAATGGTGCCCGCTCGGTACGTATTTCTAACGCATCCCGGCGCTGGACTGGTGCATGGCGACAATGCTTCGCACCAGTCCGGATGGCAACTCAGGAATTACCCTGACTTGTCGAAAACCTAGCTCGGTTTTGTTGACAATATTGCCGTGCTAACCAAATAATTGTCAACAATTTTTGGGGCGCGCTACTCGGCTTCACCCGCTTTCTGCGGCGCGCCGCTCCCCTCCTCACCGATACGCTGGTGCCAAGATGTCCAAGAGTCTCAAGCTGATCGCCGGTGTCGAAGACACCGCCGCCCCGACCGAAATCAAGCCCGCCCGCAAGGGCTCCGTCGAGGAGCGCATGTATCACGAGATCTATGACGCGATCATGGAGCACCGGCTGCCCCCGCGCACCAAGCTGACGGAGCACTCGCTGTGCGAGATCTATGCCACCGCGCGCCACACGGTGCGCAAGGTGCTGGCGCACCTGGCCGCCGACGGCATGGTCGATCTCGAACCCAATCGCGGCGCGTTTATCGCCAGCCCCTCCACCGATGAAGCGCACGACATGTTCGAGCTGCGCCAGATGCTGGAGCGCGCCGTGCTGGAAAAGCTCGCCGGCATGCGCGACGTCAAGCGCGTGATCGCGCCGCTGCGCAAGATGGTTGCGGCCGAACGCCAGGCGTTTCTCACCAACGAGCGGCCCAAGTGGATCCGCCTGTCGGCCGAGTTCCATACCGCGCTGGCCGAGCTTTCCGGCAACGCGCTGCTGGTCACCATGATGCGCCGGCTGGTCTCGCGCACCACGCTGATGATCGCCAGCGTCGAGGCGCCGGGCAATAACGCCTGCTCCTTCGACGAGCACGAAGAGATCCTCGATGCACTGGAACAGGGCGATGCCGCCCTTGCCCAGAGCCGCATGGCGCACCATCTCGGCGCTTGCGCCGACCGGGTCCAGCCCGATGAACCGGGCAATTTCGATCTTCGCAGCGTGCTGGGGCACTCCACCTAGCAAGTTGTTCCCGTTGCCACCCTGCGGCCAAGGCCCGATTCCTGCTCAAGAAAAGCGCGTCTCCGATGAGGCGCGCCGCCGGAATCACATACTGAGAGCCACCCCGCCCGGCAGCGTTCCCATCAAATCCAAAGGAGAGGAGACACATCCATGACTAGCGCTAGCACCACGGTCACAATTGACCAAACCAACGAGCGGCTGCCTTGGCCGGCTGCTTGCGCTCGGCCTGCAGCACGTGCTGGTGATGTATGCCGGTACCGTCGCGGTGCGTGACCTTTGCCTCGGTGGCGCCGATGATCGCCATCGGCTCCGACCCCAACGTGGGCCTGCTGGGCATCTACGGCGCGGTGATTGCCGCGGGGGTGTTCGGCATCCTGGTGGCGCCGCTGATGGGACGCATGCTCGGGCTGTTCCCGCCTGTCGTCACCGGCACGGTGATCACGCTGATCGGGGTATCGCTGATGCGGGTGGGCATCAACTGGGCGGCCGGCGGCCAGCCCACCACCCGCGCCGTGATCGACGGCGTGGTCAAGGATGTGCCAAACCTTGCCTATGGCGACCTGGGCAACCTGGGCATCGCGGCGCTGGTGCTGGTGGCGGTCCTGTTGCTGAGCAAGTACGGCCGCGGCCTGATCTCCAACTGCGCGGTGCTGCTCGGCATCGTGATCGGCACCCTGGTGGCGATGGCGATGGGCAAGGTCTCCTTCGAAGGCCTGAACGACGCCAGCGCGATCGCGCTCATCACGCCGCTGCACTTCGGCATCCCGACCTTCGACATTCCCGCCATCCTGTCGATGTGCGTGGTGATGCTGATCACGCTGGTGGAATCCACCGGCATGTTCCTCGCGCTGGCCGATATCACCGGCAAGCGCCTGTCCAACCAGGACCTGACCCGCGGCCTGCGTGCCGACGGCCTTGGCACCGTGATCGGCGGCGTGTTCAATACCTTCCCTTACACTTCGTTCTCGCAGAACGTGGGCCTGGTGACGGTGACCGGCGTGCGCTCGCGCTATGTGGCGGTGGCCGGCGGCATCATCCTGATCGGCCTGGGGCTGTTCCCGAAGATGGCGCACATCGTCGCCTCGGTGCCGCAGTTCGTGCTCGGCGGCGCGGGCATCGTGATGTTCGGCATGGTGGCCGCCACCGGCATCCGCATCCTGGGCTCGTGCGATTTCAACCGCAACCGCTTCAACCTGTTCATCGTCGCCATCTCGATCGGCTTCGGCATGATCCCGACGCTGGCGCCGACCTTCTTCCAGTACCTGCCCAAGTGGACCGACCCGTTCACCCACAGCGGCATCGTGCTGGGCACCATCGTGGCCGTTGTGCTCAACGTCTTCTTCAACGGCGTCCAGTCGCGTGAAGAGGCGATGCGCAACGCCGCGGCCAACTCGCACGGCACGGAATAAGCCCAGCCGGCGGCGGCCGGCACAGTTTCCTGAAGAACCATGACCCAGATGACAAGCCACAACTATCCACGCGATCTGATCGGTTACGGCAGCCAACCCCCGCACGCCCGCTGGCCGGGCGGTGCGCGCATTGCGCTGCAGTTCGTCCTCAACTATGAAGAGGGCGGCGAAAACAACGTGCTGCACGGCGATGCCGGCTCCGAGCAGTTCCTCTCCGAGATCATCGGGGCGGCGGCTTACCCCGACCGTCACATGAGCATGGAGGGCGTGTACGAGTACGGCTCGCGTGCCGGCGTCTGGCGCATCCTGCGCGAGTTCGAGCAGCGCGGGCTGCCGCTGACGATCTTTGGCGTGTCAATGGCATTGCAGCGCCATCCGGAGCTGACCCGTGCCTTCGTCGAACTCGGCCACGAGATCGCCTGCCACGGCTGGCGCTGGATCCACTACCAGGGCATGGACGAAGCCACCGAGCGCGAGCACATGCGCATCGGCATGCAGATCATCAAGGAGCTGACCGGGTCGCTGCCACTCGGCTGGTACACCGGCCGCGACAGCCCCAACACGCGCCGGCTGGTGGTAGAGCACGGCGGGCTGCTGTACGACTCGGACTACTACGGCGACGACCTGCCCTTCTGGACCGAGGTGGAGGTCAGCAGCGGCGAGACCAAGTCGCACCTGGTGGTGCCCTATACGCTCGACTCCAACGACATGCGCTTTGCCACGCCACAAGGCTTCAACACCGGCGAACAGTTCTTCCAGTACCTCAAGGACGCCTTCGACGTGCTCTACGCCGAGGGCGACCCGCAGGGGCTGGACCGCCCGAAGATGCTGTCGGTCGGCATGCACTGCCGCCTGCTGGGCCGCCCGGGCCGCATGCGCGGGCTGCAGCGCTTTCTGGACTACGTGCAAGGCCATGACAAGGTCTGGATCTGCCGGCGCGTGGATATCGCGCGTCACTGGGCCGAAACCCATCCCTACTCCGCACAGAACCACGCATAAGCCCAACCATGAGCCAGACCTACACCCTCGACCAACTCAACGCCCTGCCGGCCGCCGACTTCATCCAGGTGCTCGGCGGTATCTATGAACATTCTGCGTGGGTGGCCGAAGCCGCCGCCACGCAGCGCCCCTTCGCCCACGCTGCCGCGCTGGCCGACGCCATGCGCGCCATCGTGGACGGCGCAGGTGACGCCGCCCAGATCAAGCTGGTGCGCGCCCACCCGGAACTGGCCGGCAAGGCCGCCGTGCGCGGCGAACTGACCGCCGAGTCGACCCGCGAGCAAAGCGGCGCCGGCCTGGACCAGTGCTCCGCCGAGCAGTTCGAGCAACTCCAGTCGCTCAACCGCCAGTACAACGAGAAATTCGGCTTTCCCTTCATCCTGGCCGTGCGCGGCTACGACCGCGCCGGCATCATCGGCGAGTTCGCAAGGCGCGTGAACAACGAGGCGGCCGCAGAGTTGCAAACTTGCATCAACCAGATCCACCGCATTGCGCAATTCCGCCTGAACGACTTAGTATCCGGCTGAGCAAAAAAAGCAGCCATTTCGCTACCGCTGCATTACCCAATCCGCTGTGACGGGCATTGCCCGGACCGAGCCCAGGTCCGGCGCCTGCCCGGCACCAATGGAAATTGCAGCAGAACCAAGAAAACGAATAGAACCCGTCAGGGACCCAGTACACAAGAAGCGCAACGGATCAACCACGGAGAATCCCACAATGCATAAGCAGATCAAGCCGGCCCTCAAGCTGGCAGCGATGGCGGCAGCCCTTTTCAGCGGCGCGGCCATGGCGCAATCCAGCGTCACGCTGTACGGCCAGGCCGACATGTTCGTCGGGGGCGTGAAGAACCCCGGCGCCGCCAGCCGCGCCTATGTCGCCAACTCGGGCGGCATGCAGACCTCGTACTGGGGCATCAAGGGCACCGAAGACCTCGGCAACGGCACCAAGGCCATCTTCGACCTGAACGGCTTCTTCCGCACCGACAGCGGCTCCTCGGGCCGCTTCAACGGCGACTCGATGTTCAGCCGCAACGCCTTCGTAGGCCTGCAGAACGACACGCTGGGCACCATCAAGCTGGGCCGCAACACCACGCCTTACTTCGTGTCGACCATCCTGTTCAACCCGCTGATCGACTCCTACGTGTTCTCGCCGATGGTGTTCCACACCTATTTCGGCGCCTCCACGGCCCGCGTAAGCGACCCCGGCATCATCGGCGATTCGGGCTGGAACAACTCGCTGCTGTACTCCACGCCGAACTTCGGCGGCCTGACCGCCAACGTGATCTACTCGTTTGGCGAGAAGGCAGGTTCCACCGGCCAGAACAAGTGGGGCGGCAACCTGATGTATTTCAACGGCCCGTTCGCTGCCACGCTGGCCTTCCAGCAAGTCAAGTTCGACAGCACGCCGGGTGACGTGACCTCATCGACCAGCCCGCTGCTGGTTGGCTTCAGCAAGCAGAACGCGGTGCAAGGCGGCGTGAGCTACGACTTCAAGATCGTCAAGCTGTTCGCGCAAGCCCAGTACATCAAGTCGGACATCAACAACAACGTCAACGGCGACATCAAGCACACCAACGGCCAGGTCGGCGTTTCGGTGCCGGTGGGCAACGGCAATGTGCTGGCGTCCTACGCTTACGACAAGACCAAGAACTCCGTCGCTGACTTCAAGCGCAACACGTTGGCCGTCGCTTACGACTACAACCTGTCCAAGCGCACCGACGTCTACGCGGCTTACTTCTACGACAAGATCACCGACACGTCGCACGGCGACACCTTCGGTGTTGGCCTGCGCCACAAGTTCTGACGCGTTCCCCTTGTCAACGGGAATTGATACCCGCCCTCGTGGCGGGTTTTTTTATGCCCTCCGGCGCGGCGTAGCGCGTCATGGCGCGGCACCGGCCCGTGTTGCCGGACTAGGCCTTCCCGTGCCGCGGGCCTTGCTTGGGGCGCGGCGCCTGCAGGCTCACCAGCATCTGCCCGAACTCGCGGGCGGCCGGTGTCTTCTCGCCGTCGCTCCAGATCAGCGCGAAATCGGCCGCCGGCAGCGGCGGCAGGCCGTACTGGCCATCGACCACTTTCATGCCCGGCTTGAGGTCGCCGCGGATCTGCACCGAGGCGCCGAGCCCTGCCAGCACCGCCGTGCGGATGCCCTCCTGGCTTGGCGACGTGAAGGCGACGTGCCACGCCATGGAGGTGCCCTCCAGCGCTGCCATGCCCACCTGCCGGTTGACGCACGGCGCCGGCGACAGCGCGAGCGGCAACGACGCACCCGGCGCGATGTCGAACGCCTCGGCAGCGGCCCACACAAACCGCGTGTGCTGCAGCACCGTGCCGCCCTCCCCGCCGGGCTCCGCCAGCACCACGGCAAGATCCAGTTCGCCAGCCTTGATCATCGCGCGCAAGTCCAGGTACGTGCCCACGTTCACATCGAGGCGCACCTCGGGAAATGCCCGCGCGAAGCGTGACAGCAGCTGCGGCAGCCGCTCGCCCAGGAAGGTTTCCGGCACGCCGAACCGCACCACGCCGCAAACGGGAGATGGCTGGAAGCGGCGGGATGGCTGGAAGCGGCGGGAAAGCGCATCGAGCGAGGCCAGGATCCGCTGCGCGTGCTGGAGAAAATCGTTGCCGTCCTCGGTCAGGGTCAGGGTGCGCGTGGTGCGGTACAGCAGCGGCCGGCCTACCTGCTCTTCGAGCCGCCGGATCTGATGGCTGACCGCGGACTGCGTCAGGTGCAGCCTTTGCGCCGCGCGCGTGAAACCGCCGGTTTCCTTGACGGCGACGAAGGCCCGCAGCAGGGTCGGATCAAAATCCATGGTTTCGTCTTGATATTAATGATGAGTGCTAATGAATCGAAGGAAATTAGATCATTTCTATCATAGCGAGGACTCGCCCACAATGTGCGCCAAGACCGGCGTCTTGCACGACGCCATCCGTTCCCCGCAACCGGATTCGCCTGGAAAGCACCATTGATGCGCCTCACTCATTCCCGTAAAAACCAAATGGCACTGGCCGCCGTCTGCCTGGCCGCGCTGATGTTCGGCCTGGAGATCTCCAGCGTGCCGGTCATACTGCCCACCCTTGAGCGTGTCCTGCACGGCGACTTCAGGGACATGCAATGGATCATGAACGCCTACACCATCGCCTGCACCACGGTGCTGATGGCGGCCGGAACGCTGGCTGACCGCTTTGGCCGCAAGCGCATTTTCATCGCCGGCATTGCCTTGTTCGGCATCGCCTCCCTGATCTGCGGCCTGGCGCAAAGCGCCGCCGTGCTGATTGCCAGCCGATTTCTCCAGGGCATGGCCGGCGGTGCGATGCTGATCTGCCTGGTGGCGATCCTGTCGCATCAGTTCCAGGAGGGCAAGGAACGCAGCAAGGCCTTTGGCGCATGGGGCATCGTGTTCGGGATCGGCCTGGGTTTCGGGCCCATCGCCGGCGGCATGATCGTCGCCGTCTCCAACTGGCAATGGGTGTTCCTGGTCCACGTGCTGATTGCCATCGTGACCCTGGCGCTGGTATTCGCCGGTGTGGAAGAGTCGCGCGATCCGCAGGCGGGCAAGCTCGATATCGCGGGCATCGTCACCCTGTCGCTGGCCGTTTTTGGCCTGGCTTATCTGATCACGCAGGGGCCGGACGCGGGTGTTTCGCGCACCGCCGCTATCGGCTTGATGGCCGCGACGGCGGCCAGCTTCGTGGCATTCCTGCTGGCGGAAAAACGCAACCCGCATCCGATGTTCGATGTCTCGGTATTGCGCATCCGGGACTTCTCTGGCGCCCTGCTTGGCTCCATGGGCATGAACTTCAGCTTCTGGCCGCTCATGATCTACCTGCCGCTCTATTTCCAGGGTGGCCTGGGCTACGGCAGCGTGGCCGCCGGTCTGTCCTTGCTGGCCTATACGCTGCCCACGCTGTTGTTCCCGCCGCTGGGCGAACGCCTGGCGCTGCGCTACCGGCCCGGCGTCGTCATTCCCCTGGGCTTGTTCACGATCGGGCTGGGCTTCATGCTCATGAAGGTCGGCAGCAGCCTGGCGCAGGCAAGCTGGTTGACCATGCTCCCGGGTTCGCTGCTGGCCGGCATCGGCCTGGGCATCACCAACACGCCGGTGACCAATACCACCACCGGGTCGGTCCCCAGCAGCCGCGCGGGCATGGCGTCCGGCATCGACATGAGCGCGCGGATGATCTCGCTGGCGGTCAATATCGCGTTGATGGGATTCATCCTGGTCGCGGGTATCTCGTCGTACCTGAAGCGCGCCTTTCCCGGGGCGTTCGATGCGTTGCAGTTGCGCGCACTGGCGCAACGCATTGCCGCCGGCAACCTGGACTCGCTCGGGAGCGCCTTCACGCAACTGCCCGCGCTGGATGCATCCGGCGCCACATTTCATGCGGCGCTGGTCCATGGCTTTGGCTGGGTGATGCTGTATGGCGGGATCAGCGCCTGGGTCCTGGCCTTGCTCAGCCTGATGGTGTTCGCCCCGGGCAAACGGGGGCAGCGCGGGCGCCAGGCGGTTGCCGATCCCGCGTGCCGCTCCGCCTAGAAGCCCACCGTCATCGCTGCGTTGAAGGTGCGCGGCGCGCCGAATGCTGCAGTGCGATAGAGACAAACTACCGAAATTCAGGATCGAAAGTCGCCGCCCAATAGGCCGATTCAATTGGCGAGCCAGCGCCTGCGTGCCTAGATTTAGGTTCCAGGCAACAAGACGGCAACGGACGAGGTGACTCATGCAGCGTAATGCAAAGACACGGTCGGAGTTGATGGCCATCCTGAACCAGTTCCTCAACAACAATCCAGAGTGCGGCGAGTGCGAACTGCACGCCATGCGAGTTCACCAGCCCGACCACACCGGTTGTAACTGGAGCGCGGAAGTCGATTTCCCGCGCGAGGAGGAGGACCATTTGCCAACCCGGCTGGCAGCGGCCAAATCCATCATCGTCGTGATGCGCGAGCAGTACAACATGCTGCAGTAGCAGTAGCAGTAGCAGTAGCAGTAGCAGTAGCAGTAGCAGCAACAGGATCAGGGCAGGACAGGTTTTCCGGGCCGGCGGAACTGCAGCACAAGCCGGTCAAACAAAACGGGGCTCCAGAGGAGCCCCGTTCTCATTGGGCGGCGGCCGGCCGGCAAGCCGGCCGCGCCGCAGGATCAGCGCGCCGCGTTGGCGTTGGCTTCCGCCACCGCTACCGCCGTCATGTTGACGATGCGGCGGGTGGTGGCTTGCGGGTTGAGGATGTGCACCGGCTTGGCCGCGCCCAGCAGGATCGGGCCAATGGTGACGCCTTGCCCGCCCGTGATCTTAAGCAGGTTGAAGGCGATATTGGCCGCGTCCAGCGTCGGCATGACCAGCAGGTTGGCGCTGCCGGCCAGCTTGGTGCCCGGCAGGAAGTGACGGCGCACGTCCTGACGAAGGTGTCGGTGATGAACAGCGTGTATTTCTCGAGCATCAGCGCGTTCATTGCGGCGAACACCTTGGCGCCCGGCGCCAGCCCGATCACGTCACGCACATGCTCCAGGTGGGCTTCAAAGCGGCCCACGGTGCCGCACAGCAGCGCGTCGGCATCGCCCATATGCATCAGCATGGTGCCGATCAGCGTATTGGAGCGGCGCAGCGCCACCTTGGCCATGTCGGGCGTGACGCCATCGCGGCCACGCAGCGCGTGGTAGGCCTCGTGGTAGGCGCGGTAGCGCGGATCGTCTTCCGGGTTGATCAGCTCGAAGTCCGTGCCGGCCTTCAGGCGCAAGCCGGCTTTCTCGATGCGCATCTGGATCACGTGCGGGCGGCCGATCAGGATCGGGCGCGCCAGGCCTTCGTCCACCACGGTCTGCACCGCGCGCAGCACGCGCT
>NZ_AHJE01000012.1 GCF_000243095.1 Cupriavidus basilensis OR16
GTGGGGTCAATTTCGCGCTTACGGATGATCAGCTTGATGAATTGGAGGGATGGTGTCCATGATCGCCTATCGCGGGCACGATCCAGTCACATGCCCATCACGCGAATGGTCGGTCATCTGCAGCGATCGCGTTTACACGGTCGGCGTCGAACGCTTACCTGAATGTGTGCATATCGGCGGTTATGCCGCCAAGCTCAGCGACATTTGGGGACGGCTACGGCTGCGTGAGTCAAAGTACCACTGTGTCCCGCGCGGATGCTGAGCGCATCGGCATCGGGTGGGTCGTTCCGCATACAAAAGATCGGCCCGCCGGAAATTGATGACGAGCCTTCTTTGCCCCGCTTCCGGGACCGTGAGCGGGGACACCATGGTTCAGGTCGTTAGTCGTCCAACGTGAACTTTCTGAGTAACCTGGATCCTGTCCATCACGCAATATTCGGAATCAAGCCCACCTTAGCGGCAAACGCAAGGAAGGTACTTTGAACAAGAGGGTGAGTCAAATCCGGCGCGTCAATCTTTAGTTTGCGCTTGCCGATAACAGCAACGCTCGCCTCATCGGAGAGAAAGTTCTGCCAAATACCCAACTTCTCGGCGGTAGGGACTTGCGGCCACCACGCGTTAAACCGCTCAAGAGCGGTTTTGCGAGTATCGGCGGAGAGCCGTTGGATCTCTTGCTCCCTGACCACATTCCGATTGCGCTCGCGATGAACTGCCAATTCCGTCTTTTCCGCGGCGGTGAGAAAGTACTGGTCTTCCGTATCACCAAGCGCCTTCGTAACGAGCGCATAGCCTTTAGTGAATTTGCGTTTTGCGAGAATATATCGGAAATAAAGGACGTCCGTCACATCCTCGATTCGTTTGAGACGAAAGTTTCGGGTCAATTCTCTGATTTGAGGACTGCTTATACCAAATTGCTCGCGCAGAATAGCGAATCGCTCGGGATCCAGCGAACCTTCCTCATTCATTGACAGAAGATTCTTGGTGTTTTCCCAGATCTCGAACTTGATCGCTATAACCTTTCGACCTTTGGTGATGTACTTTGGCGTTGCACAATAATCGCTGGACTGTTCAAGCTCCGCTAACGCGGGAACGATTACACGGGCGGTCAGGCGCTTAAACTCGAGATACTCCGTATCCTCAATCCCCATTCGCTCACGGAATTCCTCAAGTGGTAGTTCTCCGGTGTGGCGGCGCCAAAGGTTCTCGCGCAGCAATTCGTACATCGCATGAGCGTACTTGCTGCGAAAGCGCGCATTCATGCGCATGGACACGTGATAGTAACGTTCTGGAGCACTGTAAAGCTTGCGCAGCAACGGCGGAATCTTGTAGTAAAGAGTCTTTCCGTCGATCAGAACGTCTTGCAGGATCTGGGTGGAGAACCATCGCGAATTCTCCGAGATTTGCATCAAAGACTGCTGCATCTCCTCGACCGAATTCTTCAGATAGGAGGTGTCGTTATGATTATGTTCGACCGACCAGCTTAAATAGTCCAACGAGACCGAGAACGTGTCTTGCGTCGTCATGTTCGGTCGCGCAACGAATAGCAGGGTGTTGTGAAGCTGCCTCTGAAGCAATTTCAACGGTCGGACGAAGCGCACACGCTCGCTACTTTTCTTGAGCAGCAGTTCCTCTTCGACGTTGATAATAGAGGTACCTTCGTCGAACAGATCTAAGCTACGGCTGTAGTATTGCGTAGCCTCCCTCTCGTTGGAGAGGTAGAAGCGGGCTAAGTCGTTCGATGTAAGAGCCTTTTCGAGTGCTGCCTGGTCCTCTGGGGTAACGACTTCGGCTTCCACGCCGTTAACTGCGGCGACCGCTTTGCGTCTACCGCGTGCAGGTGGCTTGGAGTCAGAGAGAACGAGCTCGAACGCCGCCGAATCTGCAGTGGGTACTGCGACCTGGATAGCAGGCTCAGTCCCTCGCACAGCTTTTTGAGCGCCCTTGCTCGTGGTCATGATGGCTTAGCAGAATTTTTATTGCATACGACTATGAACAATGTGGACTACAAAGTCAAATTCTTGCCGTAGTCTATGGACTACGGTACAGCATGGCATTCCCCATAGATGTAGTCCATAACCGAGATTCAGGATCCTGCGGTGACCGCTAAGGAGCAGTGGATTGGGAAAAGACTCGTATCGGTCTCTGGAAGGACTTCCCATAAACGTAGGCCATACCCGATTCTGAGCGGCGACGCGTATACGAGACAGTTGGTTTTGCTACCCGCTTCAAGCCATAGCGGTGCGTCGATATCTGAAGAATGACCGTTCCCACAAACGTAGGCCATTGCTGCTCATGTTGTGCTGCATGCGGAACAAAGAGGTTGGCGGGGACTCCCTCTATGGACTACATATTCCGGGGCCTGGAGCACCGGCGGCTCAAAAAGGGGGCTGGAAACGGGGCAAAAGCCCTTTCAGCGCCTGCAAGGACTACGGATTCCGGAGGCTTTTAGCTTGGAAAGGCGCCTGTGCGGGTGGGTGGATCCAGTAATCGCCTACAAATTCCGGTGGGTTCGATTTCAAGCGAAGCCGCTGGCTAGGCGAGTCAGGAGGCTTCCAGCGCCCGGTATTTGTAGGCCGAAGGGTAGTCTTCTTGTTGCTGAACGAACCTAACGTATTGATTTACATCGTATTTCTGCATAGCTATCCGTACGAAGTTTGGAGAGCAAGTACTCACATTTCGCCACTGATAGCGCGTTAGTCAAATTGCGACAGCCCTATGGACTACATGCATGGGCATTACTGACGATGAGTGCGGGGCGTTGTTGTTCCGGATGCTCGTCTCTTGCAGACGGTTTAGAGTTGTTAAGTCTCGCGCAAAGGATCGAATCTATAGAAGTTAAAAAATCAAATCGAATCGTTAACGTTCGCTAAGTCATTGATGCAGATGGAATTTTCTGGTTTTTGGCCTACGCTTGTGGGATGAAAGGCGCCCATAACCGTAGGCTTTAGTGTTCTAAGACTACAGATGTGGGAGCCGTACGGCCTACATTTGTGGGGTCTAAAGCCTACGATCATGGGGCATGGCCTACACCCATGGATGGTGTCCTTAAGTGCCCTGTGGATAACTTGACTTGTGCGAGATGGCCTACAACTATGGGGGCAAAAAATCGAACGCAGGTGCATTGGTTACTCGGCCGCAATGGACTACGGCTATGGGGGAAGTGGTTCGTTGTCCCCCACTAGCATGGACTACAGTTCTGGGTGTGAATACTTGGACATCCGATGGTGGGTAGTGCCGTAGCGTTCTGTCGGGCGGGCCGTCCATGTTTTCGGATGCTGCATTGTCAGATGGACTGAAATTTAGCATTTACGGGGTCGCTTCAGAAAACGGACAACACTGCACTACAAGGTAAGCGATGGCGGCGTTGATGTGCAGGAGTAGACGTGTCATCGACCTGGCCAAGAACGTATTTTCCGTTCCACGGGGCAAACGAACACGGGAAGACGGTGCTGCGCAAAAAATCGCGGCGTGGGCAAGTCGCAGAGTTTACTCGGCCAACGGTCTCGTAGTGCCGCAAGGCATTTCACGCAGTGCTCCGCGCGTGCCAGGTCTACCCGAAGAAGCGACCAACGCGTTGCCTGGCGCGTTTCGGCCAGCTCATTGACCGACCGCTTGAGCACATCAAGTAGACGTCGAATTCGACTCTATCTCTCAAACGGGATGCGGCTCGCGCCGCTCGCCACTGTCGCCGACGATTCCCAGACCAGGCTCAGAAGCGGGCTCACACCGTGGCGTCCGGTAATGCCACGGGCTCGCGCCAATGACGTGTCATCGCGCTTTATAGGGCAGAGCCGTTTCTTCTCGAACGCCGGGCGCATCCATGGGCTTGGGAGGCTCAGAAAACGACACAACGCTGGATCCAGCGCTTTCCCAAATTTCTTCACCTACACCACCATGTCGATCGAAATCGCCACCTGCGCTGGCTCGCCAAGCACGAGCCGAGGGAAATGCCGCCGCTCTAGTAGGAAAGCAGTTGGCCGCCGCTGCCGGGCACCTGCGCCGCTGCGCCCAGCCTGTTCGTCCCTAGGGCGCGGATCAGCACGTCACGATTGGTAAGGATGTGCTCGCGCATCAGTGCCTCGGCGCGGCCGACCTCGCGCAGCGCCAGCGCGTCCACGATGCGGTAGTGCTCCGCCAGTGCCTGCCGACTGTGATCGCGCTGGTACAGCAGCATCAGGGCGTCATGGTCGTGGGGATGTGATTTGCTGTCGAAGATGATGGGCAACTGCCGCGCGCGCGCAGCGCGCTGGCTGATGTACGGCGTGCCGTGCCGTCGGCCAAGCTGATTGAAGTGGCGCCGGATCTAGTTGGGTTGAGCGATGTGGCCGAGATCGTGGGCGTATCGCGGCAGAACATGCGCAAGCTGATGCTGGCCCATCCGGGCAGTTTTCCGGCACCGGTGCATGAGGGCAGTGCGTCGATCTGGCATCTGGCCGACGTGCTGGCCTGGTTGCAGGCCAGGGGCAGCTATTCGCTGACCAGAGACATTCTGGAGGTGGCCAGGGTGGCCTTGCAGGTCAATGTGGCCAAGGAGGGGCGTCGGTTGCCGCGTTCGGCTTCCGACGAGCTGGAAGCCTTGGTTGGATAAGGGGCAACGTCGTGCCTCATTCCCGACTCGAACCCGCTCGGACAGGGCGGGTTTTCCGTAGGTGGACATCCGGTTTCGGGCCGGTGGCGCTACGAGACGCCGGCTTGCGTACCTCGATCCATGCTTGCACAGGTCATGTGACGGCACCACGTCGGTGACCATTCCCATGCATCCTGTTGGCACCTCATGTCGCAACCCTCGCGTGGTGGGGGAGCCGCCCTAACTGGCATGCGCCTGTTGCCGGGCGAGGGGGTGAAGCCTGTGCCGGTTGCACGCCGTCAGGCAGATGGCGATCGCCAGTGTGGTCTAACAAACCGACTCGTATTCGTTCAGATATACCATGGCAGGATGATTCCGCACGAACCTCTTCCAACCCTCATCCCTTGAAGGTGATGCGCGATGAAAAACGGCATCAACACGAAGGCAAGGCTCGCGTTTGTGGTGTTCGTGCTGATTGCGATTTCCGTTGGGGCGGCCTGGTATGCCTTCTCTGTAAGTCATTACGCGACCTACCAAATCTATACCAAAGAGTCGGTAACCGGTCTCATTGCCGATGCCCCAGTCGAATTCCACGGCGTCGATGTGGGAAAGGTGAAAAGCATCAGCCTCGTCAATCCGCGTTCAGTGAGCATCGTCGTGAGTATCGACAAAGATGCGCCGGTTACTTCGGCCAGTGTCGCGACGGTTACCTCACGAGGGCTCGCGACACGGGGATTTACCGGCTACGTTTACATCTCAATCGAAGACGTCGGCAGCGATTCGCGGCCGCTGACCACACGGCCGGGTGCGCCCTATCCGATCATCCCGACGGCACCGTCGAACCTCATCACGCTTGACACGACGCTAAATCAGGTCAAGGAGAACTTTCAGATCATTACCGACCTGCTGGTAACGATACTCGATACCAAGACTGTGGCTTCACTGAAGCAATCTGCCGAAAGCTTGCAGCTAGCAACCAATGTGCTGGCGAAGAATACTGAGAAACTGAACTCAATTGTTGCCAATACCGAACGCGCCAGTCAACGCCTTGAGCCGCTCCTGCAATCGAGCCACGACACAGTGAGGGCGCTCCAGACGCAAATCCTGCCAGAAGCGTACAAGGCTCTGGCAAACATTGATAATCTGTCCACCTCCCTTACGGACCTCACTACCAAGATCAATCGAGATCCATCAAGCTTGATCCGTGGTATCGCGTCGCCACCCCCGGGACCGGGGGAGAAGAAATGAATGAATTTACGAGCAGAGCGATTTTTGTCACGCTATGTGTCATCTTGTGTTCGGGGTGCGCCTTGATTTCGCCAGTCAATAATGATACAAAAAAATATGTGCTGAACAAGATTCCGATCGATCTTCCCGTCGAGCTGACCCACTCTGCAACTCTATTGGTTCTGGCACCAGAGACCGATCCGACCTATGCCACAACGCAGATGGCCTACACGAGACAGGCCTATCAGATCGCGTATTTCAGTCACAATGAATGGGCGGAGACACCTTCCCAGATGATTCAACCTTTGATCGTCGAGACACTTCAAAAAACTCACTATTTCAGCGAGATTTTTGCGTCTCCATATTTCGGCAGTCACACATACGCCCTGCGCACCGAGATCCTAGAATTCAATCAGGACTTCAGCTCGAACCCCGCGATTCTGCGACTTACCATGCGTTTTCACCTGAGTCGGGAGGTAGCGGCCCAGGTTATTGCGACCAAGGAACTGTCGGTGCAGCAACCCTTGCGGGATCTGACCCCCTACGCGGGAGTCGTGGCGGCCAATGAAGCGATGGCGAGCATCTTGCGGGAACTCGCCAAATTTACGATCGAGAAGGCACACTAAGGCAACATTCTGCGTAAGGTATCATCCTTGAATACAAAATGATGTCTTAGTGCTGCGCCCACATGAACGAATATTAAAAGGATGAGCACGTATCCCAGCCATTTGTGTAATTCGATGAATCGATGAAACAGATAGTCGTCACTATCTACGAGATCAGGCAGGGTGAAGAGGCCAAAGAACGATACCGGAATACCAGCCGCAGACGACATGACCCAGCCGCTGATCGGCAGCGCGATCAGCAGCGCATAGAAGCAAAGATGGACAAATCGTGCAGCTATTTTCTGCCAGTCTGGCAAATGTGCTACCAGTTGCGGAAGTACTTGCGTGACACGCCAGCCCAATCGGGCGACAAGTAAAACAAATGCGAGTATTCCGACCTCCTTATGGTAGAGAATCAGAACGATTTTTTTCGTGTTGAAGCCGACATCCGGAAGCGTTACCATGTAGAGGCCCAATGCTGCAAGTCCAATAACGAGAAAAGCCATCGACCAGTGGAAAAGGATCGCTATAACTCCATAGTGGCCTTCTGTGTTATTAATCGAAGTCATCGCGCACCTTCCGCCAATCTAGACTCTTCCCGGCCTGAGCCAGTCGGATAGCGCCACTCCATCCCGCAACCAGTCCCGCAACCAGTCCCGCTACACAATTCAACCAGCGGATTGAGCCCCTGATCTGCTTCATCGAAGCAAGTTGGATTGCGGTTTCAATAATAATAGCTCGGCGGCAAGGCACCGCACAGGTTCTCGGGTTGCCGTCTCAACCGTTGGCACCACGCGTCACAGGCACGTGGCAGAGCACCGCCCTGGGCCGCCGCCACGCCTACTTGACGCTGGCCGCCAGGCGCATACGCCCGGCGACCTGCAAGCGTCTCGCAGGCACCCGCCATCAAGGCGGGGGCTGCTTTTGCGAGCGCTGTTGCTGGGGGCACCGCCTAGCGCGGCGCTGTCGTGGTCGAGGAACTGCCGGTGGCGGTGCCGGAACCCGACGTGCTGCCACCGGCTGCGGGACCGCCATACTGCGGCGATTGCCTGCTGCTGTCGCTTACCGAGCCCGAGCCCGTTATGGACCCGCCTCCTGTACCCGATGCCGTGCCTGTCGCACTGCAGCCGCCCAGGCTGCCAAGGGTGGCAGCCAGCATCACACAGATCAGTGTTTTGTTAGTCATGTTTCCTCCGTTAAGGACCACGGTCAGCCTGCACGCAGGGAAGACTGCGCGGCGCAACGCCTGGGTGCGACTGGTCCGTGCCAGAGAACAGGCAACACGCATACCAGACGTCCAATGTGCCGCACAGCCGTCATATGTACCTCCTTTTGCATTTTGGCCGAATGCGGACCGGGCAACTCGCGTAAGAACTGCTCATCCTGCGTGTATTTTCGCCACATCTAGAGAAGGTCTTGCAGGAAGTCAATCGCCGTTACCGATGACGGCGACCGTCGAGCCAACGTGGCGCGGCCGGAAAGGCCCGGCGTAAAAGCTGGCCGAAAACAGGCTCAGAGTGGCAAGCGCGGCGCATCGCCAGATTGCCCGGACGCATCAGCATCAGGCGTCCCGGATGCTGCCCGGCGAGCCAGTGTTGCCGATCACGCCAGTACTTTCGCGGCGCACGCGGATGTCATTGTTGACTTCAATCACACCGTAGGTATCGTCGGCCACCTCTTCGATGTAGTACTTCTGACCGCGATCGCGCACGGTGCCCGACAGCGACACCACGCCGTTGCTTACGTCCACGCTGACGTCGCTAACATCGACGCGGCGCGCCCAGCTGAGCCGCTCGCAGATCTGGTCGCGGATGCTGTCGTCGCTGCGCTGATAGCCACGCGGACCGGCGTAGGATTCGTGCTCCTGGTAGCGGTAGCGCTCATGCCTGCCGAACAAGTCCCCCACGGCCTCGCCGATGCGGCGGCCAACGTTGTAGAGCACGCCACGATCCTCGTGCTCGTGATCGCGGTCGTCATCGGCCTCCCCGCCGCGGCGCCGCGCGCTCTCGCGGCCGTAACTGCGGCCGTAGCGCTGGCCTTCGTCCCAGTCTTCGCTTGGGGCGGTCCGGTAGCGGGTGTCACTGCGCAGTTCGCTGAAGTAGGGATCGTGGTCGCCTGAGCGCGCCGATTCATGCGGTTCGCGCGGGCGCTCTGCGCTTTCGCGCCGCTGGCGCTCGGTGTACACGCTATCGCGCCGCATCTGCGGATCGCCCCATTCAGCGGCGTGTCCCCTGCCGTAGCCACCGTTCAGCCCATAGCGCAAGCTGCTGCCGTAGCTGTCACTTGAGCGGCCCAGCTCGCGGCCGTCCTCGCGACGACCGTAGCGGCCGTCTTCCCGGCGGCCATAGCCGATGCCATCGCGATTCGCGTCGGGGCTGCCGTAGCGGCTCTCATAGTCTCGCCCCGACGGCCATTCGGGATACCGTCGCGCACCGTACTGCTCGCTGTAGCCTTCGGGCGGGCGAGCGGGGCCACCGTAGCTGGTCTGGCCCGGGGTCATTTGCTGGCGCCGGCGCTGCGCCTGCCAGCGTTCGCGTTCGGATTCGGGCAGCCAGTCGTCATCCCACGCCTTGTGGCGTTCGCGTTCGTCATGGTAGTAGCTCATGATGATTTCCTGACAATGTGGATTTGGCGCCATATGCGGATGGCGAAGCGACAGATGCGCGGCCCGCAGGCGAGTAATCAGGAAGTGGCAAGATTCGTACCGTGCGGCGCCACTGGCCTGTCGCGGCACTGAGGCCGTGGGTCAATGCAACCCTTGCAGAGGTTGTAAAGATTGCAGGTAGCCTCAATGGAAATGGCGCGATATCCACATGATCGCGTGACGTGCCCAGGGAAAGCGATTGCGACGCCCGGCCCGCCGCAACAGCGCCCAGGCGACCACGAAGGGATTCACTATCGTACCGCTACAACCAGTCGAAAATCGATCGCGGACTTCGAGCCAAGCGCTGAGTTGCCATAATCTTCGCGTTGCACTCTGCTTACCTACGAGGGGCGACATGCAGAATAAGCTCGCGGGAGGATACCCGGAATCGGCTGGTGTCCTGGCTGTGGCAGTTGGCCGGACCGGTCAACGCGGCGTAGGATCAGCGAAAGGTGACTTAGCCACGGCTCATAGCGCGTTGGCTCCCAGCTAGTGGTCCTGTGAAGGCAATTCCCGCAGCCGTTCAAGTGCTTCAAGCGCGGTATCGCAGTCGTCTTTGCTGCGCAATCGTTGGGTGTCGATGTAAATCAGTATCGATCTCACCACGATGTTCTTATCCTCACACCGGGACGATGCCGCGGAAACGCACGCGACCTCAAGCTCCGATCGCAAGCTCTCTCGGATGATATCGATAAACATCGTGCAAGCGGAGGGGTGCACACTGCTCTCGGATGACGCGGCACGGGCGGAGACTGCATCTGCCGCCGGCCATAGGATGCAGAGCTGAAGCGTCAAGGCGATCAATTGCATTTTTTGCGAAGAACCTATTGCGAAAGGGCAGAGATCGCAAGTCATCCGCCTTCCGATTGCGGCGGTGATCCCGATGATCTCGGCTAACACCCCCATAGGACCCACGGACAGATGTGGATCGCCTCCTGATATCTGATAGGAATGCATGTCTGTCACCCAAGGGGGGCATTGCCGCAAGCTGTCCTGCTGCCCAGCTAAAGAATACACACGAGAGGTATGGTGTAGGGACTCAACGACGCTTAGCAAGACCTTGCCGACCCCGGAAACACTATCTCGACGCAGCCAGTCGTCTCGAGTCCTATGTGGGGCACTAGCTCGTTTGGTGGTTTTCAGTTCCCGCTAGCCTACTTAGCGTCGCCGATGGCGACTAGAATGGCAGTCTGGGGACCCCGAGAGTTGCAGTACGCCGCCGTCCTCGCCATTGGCGAATAAATGCCTGGCCGAGGCGCTTATAGGACTGACAAGCCCATGCTTACCACTGTGACGGGATCCATCCTGCTTGAGGCGTAGTGCGCGGCGTGGCCGCCCAATATCTGGTTGCTCTGAGATGGAGGCCAGATCGAATCTCGTTTGTCGTTCCAGAAGTGGCGCAACTATGGACATTTAATCTTATGGAACCACCCATCGCTATTGGCCCACGCGTGACGCGTTTCGAACTAGCCAGCGCTTTACCATTCACAAATTCCCCCGGCGATGTTTGATGATGGGACGACTGTGCGTTGTTCTGGGGATCCCGGTAAGGTTCACCGCCAGGGGGACGTTAGTTGATGTGCAAAAAGGGGAAGAAACGGGCGCTAGAATGCTAACTAAAGACGCTCGATTATTTTCAGGGTCGTCGTCGGTGAGCTGGTCTCATTTCTCCTTGCCCTTGGCCTGATCCCAATTCATAGTCGTTTCCTCTATCTGGTGGATGGGTGCCATGCTGATCCGGCGTGCCGGGCCAGCACATGCGAAGGCAACTGACTAGGCGCAACTTACCTGGCGTACTTGGTTCTCACGTCGGCTTGGCACTTGCTCTTGGCATCGCCGGACATGGCATCGCACTTTTCCTTGTCGGCCTTGTAGGCGGCGTCCACACTGTCCTTCTTGGCATCGGCGCGCGCTTCAGCCACGTCGGTGCTAGTACCGGTGGCGGCAGCCTTCTCGACCTTGGCCGAGCCCACGGCTTGTTCGTGGGCAGCCTTGGCTTCCTTCACGCACACATCCTTGTCATTGCCCTTGAGGTCTTCGCACTTCTCCTTGGCCACGCTGTAGTCGGCATCGGCCTTGATCTTGTCCGCCCTGGCGCGTGCCTTGGCGGTGCCGTCGAGCGTTGCTTCCGCGCTAGCCTTGGCCACTTCCTCATCGCGCTTGGCTTCCTTCACGCAGACGTCTTTCGCATTGCCCTTGAGGCTGTCGCACTGGGCGCGCGCAACCTTGTAGTTGGCGTTGGCGGTTTTTACGGCCGCGTCATAGTCCGCCTTGGAACCTGCCGGCGCCGCCTGCGCCAGCGTGAAGGCGGCAGGGCCGGCAAACACCATCGAACACACTGCTGCTGTGGTTAGCCATGTCTTCATCATATCGTGCTCCATTTCAGGGGTGAAATATTGTGGAGAGCGGTCCCGCTGTCGGCGACTGCCTCAGGCGCCCGCATCTGCCCACATCATATGTACAGATTACGCACCAACCGTGTCCGCAAGCAGGCGTCTGGCTCCGAAAGCCGCGTAAGACAATTCCGACACATCAAGCGCGACGTCACGGCCAAGAGCGCCAACCTTGGCCTTGCGCCGCCGCGCGCCATCGGCACTAGACTGCCGCTCCTTTCCAGGAGCTACATGTATTTTTCTGCACAGTTCCTGCCAGAACTGTGCGAACGCCTTAGTCGGCGTGCCCATGTTGCCCTTGCGCACCGGGCCGTAAAGCGAGCAGGACGACGTCCGGCTGGAGCTTCACCGCGCTTTCGATCGCTTCTTCACCATCAACCGCGGTGGATACCTGATGACCGGGCAGCTATGATGAGAGGCACGTCGCTGGCGACGTCCGATCTCAACTGGATAACGGCTTGTCCGTCCACTTGCGTCTCCGCGAGCCAAAGGCTGACAACGAGATTGTGTTTCGCTTGCTAAATGGAGGCGAGATATGCCTTGACCGCAACGCCAAGGTGCGTCAGGTCTGCGAGCCAGCAAAGCGGAGCGAGGGAAATAGCAATCGGCCTGCGCGGCAGAGCGGCATCAGATGGAGTAGAGGCGTCGGCGTGGGCGTGCGTGAGAGAATGCAGGCGGGTGCAGGCGGCGGGAGCTCTGTGTATGGCAGCCTGCAGATTCCCGCATTGAGGGTTCCGAATTGCCGCCTCGAATTTGCGTCCTGCCGCTCGGGCCAATCAGGATGGGTGCGCGGAGGCAGTCCTCCGCGCCAGGGCGATGGCGGTTGCAACAGAACGCGATCGCGAGACCAGGGTACCGGCGCGCAAGGCGGTCGGGCCTGGTCCGCGATTCAGTCTACCTTCAGTCCGAGCCTCGGCCGCCACCTCGGTTGGCCATCAACAGGCCCAGGATAATGCCGACCCCGACCGCCATGCCCATGGACCGCAACGGCTGCTCCTGGACATAGGCGGCGGTCTCCTCGGCTCGCCGGGATATTTGCAGGCGCACATTTTCCGAGACGCCCTTTGCGGCATCCCTGGTCGCGTTCATCTTGCTCAGGAATTCTTCCTTGGCCTCGTCCAGCGCAGCGCCGGATAAGGTGGGAATGCGGCGGATTAGGTCATCGAGTTCCTGCTTCAGACCGTAGACTTCGTCGCGAGCGACCGCGCCCACCTGTTTGCTGGCGTCCTTGGCAGCGTCCAGGACGTTCTTGGTTGCCGTGCCGAACTTGCCGGCGATGCCCGGTGATTCGTTCTGGACGGAGGATTGGGTATTGCCTTGCGTTTCCATTCGTCGTGCTCCTGAGAATCGGTCGTTCGGCATGAGGTCATCGCGCGCGGCGGGCGCGGCGCGAGGTACCAGCAGGGTCGTCGCGCATGCCGTCAGAGCCAAGCCCGCGTGGCAAATCCAGCAACCTTGCCTCGCGCATGCCACTGCGATCTTGCTGCTGGTCTTGGCCCTTGTCCTGGTTGCTCATCCGGCCGCCACCTTGCTCGTGGCGGGCTTGCCGCATCAACGTAGCTGCAATCGGCGTGCCAGCCTCGCGTCGCTCCTCTATTGCCTCGGGTGGCGCATGCCAGCGTGCAGAGGCGCTTGGCTTCGATGCGCGCCGGCTGGAATTACAAATTCCTGCTCCGAGTTACACACTTTGCGGCGTAGCGAAGGCGTGACATCTACGGCGGTTCACTGCTGCTTCGCGCCCTGTCAGCAGGTACGCTTCTTGCGCGTCACGTTCATCTGGTTCGCAAAAACTCATGGTTTCCACTCGTGTGGCGGCTCATGTCATACCTGACCATGCTATCAGGAGAGAGCGATGAAAATTCCTGCACTTACTCTGCGGATGACTTGTGTCGCCGCTGCGCTGGCGGCGGCTACCGGCGGTGCGTTTGCGCTCGATACAGGCGGCTTCATGCGCGTGGCCGCCGACACCCCCCCGGCTGTGCCACCCGTCTTGGTCCCTGGCGTGCCGGCGCGCGCCGAGGGTGACCGCGACCAGCGGCCTGCGGCCACCACTGAAATGAGCGCAGACAAGGTCGAGCAATCCGTCAGCGACAGCGCCATTACGACCAAAGTGAAGACCAAGCTGCTTGCCACCAAGGACCTGAGGTCCACGGGCATTCACGTGAAGACCAAGGATGGCACGGTCAACCTGCGCGGCTCGGTGCCGACGAAGGAACAGCACCAGCTCGCAGTTGATGCCACGCGTAGCGTTGAGGGGGTGAGTTCGGTGAACGACGAGCTGAAGGTGTTACCGCGCTAGTCCGCTACCGCTCTGCTGGGGGATAGCCGGCAGGACAGACTCACCTGAGCGGCACGGAGCCTAAGGCCACGATCCTGGCCTCGAGGTTCTCGTGCCGCTCCTTCATTTCCGCGACACTTCCGCGGTCAGACGCCTGGCTGAGGGCGCTTCCCGTAGGACGATGTCGCACGCATGCGCGCCGGTGGGTTTGCCAGTGGCGAGTTTGGGCAGGTACGGTTCCAACATCGGTAGTACGTCGTCGGCAAAGCGCATGGTGTTGAGCACCAGCGCATAGCCGCGTTCGCCGCGCTTGTCAGGTCGGAGGGAGTAGGGTGTATCGACGTAGTAAGGTGGAATCTTCTCCGCCACCACCACGAAGTTGACGATATCGACTGTCTGCGTGGCCTCGACATTGGCCTGCCGGGATCAGCAGCACGTATTATGCCGGCCACAGCACGATCGGTATGCCGGCGAGCCAGAAGGTTATGGCACCTTTCCAGATGATGCGTGACGCGACGGAACTCCTTGCATAGCCCGGATTGCGCGCTGCGGAGGAGGCGGCGGCAGATCGGGGTTGGCTCCTTGCTTTTGGTGACGCTTGGCAGACGACGCGCTCACGCGTCGAGCCCGTCGAGCAGTCGCGTCAGCTCGTCGAGGTCCGCGGGTTTGACCAGATGCAGGTCGAACCCCGCTTCGAGCGTGCGCCGCTTGTCTTCGGGCTGGCCGAAGCCCGTCAGCGCCACCAGCTTTGCGCCGCTCAGTTCGGGCAGCGCGCGCAGGCGCCGTGCGGTCTCGAAGCCGTCCATCGCCGGCATGCCCAGGTCGAGCAGGATCACGTCGGGGCGCACGCTGGCCGCGCGCGCCACCGCGCTCTGACCGTCCGAAGCGGTAACCACAGTATGGCCCAGCGCCTGCAGGGTCATCGTCATCGCTTCGAGCGCATCGATGTTGTCGTCCACCAGCATGACGGTGCGCCGCGGTCCGCTGTGGGGCACTGTCATGCCCCTGGGGGGATGCCAGCACTGCCAGGGTTCCACCGGCAGCACCACGATAAACGTGCTGCCTTCGCCGGGGCCGGGGCTTTCCACGTGGATGCGCCCGCCATGCAGGCGCACCAGCTTCTGTACTAGCGTCAGACCGATACCGGGGCCGTCCTGTAAGGCGGAGCCACGCTGCGCGTCGGCACCTGTTTCGCCACCGATGGTGTCGTCCGGTGCCAGCGGGTCGAACAGTCGCCGCTGCATGGCCTCGGATAGGCCCGCGCCGTTGTCGCGCACGCGCACGGTCACTTGGCCCTCCTGCGTGGTGGCGTCCACGGAGATCTGCCCGGCTGCGGGCGTATATGTGGCCGCGTTCTGCAGCAGGTTGCTGAAAATTTGTGTGAGACGCACCAGGTCCCCCCGCACCGGCAGCGCTTGCTCCGGCAGCGCGAGGCGCAGTATTTGGCCGTTCGCATCAAGGAGCGGGCGCACGGTTTCCACGGCAGTATTCAGCGCCGAGCGCAATTCCACCAGGTCCTGCCGCAGCGTGATCTTTCCCTGGTTGAAGCGCGAGATGTTGAGAAGTTCGTCAACCAGCCGTGTCAGGTGATGGAGCTGGCGCCCGATCACGTCGCGCGCGCGGAACATGTCCTCGCGCGAGGGCGAGAGTTGCTGCAGCAGGTCGGCGGCGCTGCGCATCGGCGCCAGCGGGTTGCGCAACTCGTGTGCCAGCATGGCGAGGAACTGATCCTTGCGGCGTTGCTCGTCGCGCAGCGCGCGCAACGCGCGGTTCTGCGTTGTGACGTCCTGGCAGATTCCTGCCACGGGCAGCGAGCGGCCATCTGCGCCGGGGCGGCTACGGATCGGGAACGCGCGCGCGTGTATTTCCCGAATCTCGCCGCCCGGCCGTGTCAGCTGAAATTCGATTTCCATCCTGCCGTTGCGCAGCATGTCCGCGAATGCGGCTTCCACGCGCGGCCGGTCTGCCGGCGGCACGCGGTCGAGACAGCGGCCTGGATTATCCAAGACTTCCTCGGCCGTGTGGCCTAGGAGCGCGGCAACCGAAGGGCTGACGAACAGCAGTCGCTTCTCGTCGGGGTCCAGAATCCACACCACGTCGGCCAGGGATTCGGCCAGTTGGCGGAACATGCCCTCGCTTTCGCGCAGCGTCTGGGTCGTGTGCCGGAGCGCATCCTCGGCCTCGCGTTGGCGCAGCAGTGCGTTGATGCTGAGCAGCATTTCCTCCGGTTCCGCAGGCTCCACAAGATGGCTGTCTGCGCCACAGTCCAGCACCTGCACACGCTGTCGTGCATCTGCCAGCCCGGTCGATGTCAGCAGTATCAGCGTGCGCGCGGTGGCCGGATCGCGCTTGAGAAGCCGACAGACCTCAAGGCCACTCATATCGGGAAGCTTCACGCCAAGCAGCACGAGCGCTGGCGAATGCTGGCGTACCAGTGACAGGGCCGCCTGGCCGGTGGTGGCTTCAAGTACCGAGAACTTCGCGCGGTTCAGGATTCGGCTCTTGACGTAACGAGGGCCGTCGCGATCCTCCACATTGAGGATCAGCGGGCGGTTCGTGATGGCGGGCGTATCCATGGCATTCAGACACCAAGCGCCTCGTTTGTGGCCCGGCGCATGGCTTCGTCGGCTTCCTGCAGTCGCCCGAATCGGTATGACATGGCGTGTGTCCCCCTTGGCCCACCCGAAAAAGGTGTTCTTGCCAGAAAAAGGCAAGAAGCGTGCCGAAGCGTCAGCTGTGCGCTTGGCGTGATGCGGCGCTGCGCAGCCCGTCCAGGTCATCCCATGCGAGCAGGATCGACACGCTTTCGAACAGACGGCGCAGCAGCGCGCCGATCTGCCAGCGGAATCGGGCCCCTGGCTCCTACAAGCACGGTTATGCGACTCGCATGTGGTTTTTACCGGATGTTGTAAATCCTGGTGCTGCAGTACTGCGCCGGATGTGGCTCCCTGCCGGGAGGAACACGCTTTGCATGATTCTGGCTGTTGCACAGATGAGAGCAGGCAGCGCGCCGGGTTGCAGGGCCCTTTCCACGGCGCCGGGACGCGTGTGCCGAACATCTCTGGCCGCGACCACGTATCTGCGCGAGTACGGCGGCGCAATCATCGGAACCGCAGCTTTCGCCGCCGGTGCGCGATTCGGCACTTGCCATGCGGTGAAGCACTCGCGCCGCGACCTGTTCGTCAGGCCTTCCGAGTCGCCGCGGGCGCGACGGCTTGACTGGGTGATGCGTATGGCTCACCCGATGCCGCGCCGTCCGGTCACGCGCCGGAGAGCTATGCCTGAACCCGGCTGGGAACGGCGCAATCAGCAGCCGGGCGACCGGCCTGCGCGCAACTTCCATGATGAGCACGGACCACCGCCAGTTGCGGTGCGCCCCGCTGCGACTCGGTAGGGTATCGGCCTGACACCACTTTTCTCCTTCCTCGCTTGCTGAACATGCGGCGTACGAGCCGCCAGCGCCTATCATGTAATGGCTGCATGCCAGTCTGTGACGGGCGGCGCGGCCCCGTTTCGGGCACTGAGCGGACACGCCTCCGCATGCGGCGCAATTGCCAGGTGGCAGTTTTTGATTGAATCCGGTATCGCTGCCGGCAATTGCCAAAGTGCGGCCCATACTTCCGGTACCGCCTGCGGCCATTCAATCTGAAATTGCCTTTGAGGAAAGGAGCGCGTTCCCATGTCAGAGCTGCGCCCGGCAGGGGCAACGGTGCCCGGTCAAACCACGGCCGCAACCACGTATAGCGGCAGTGTTGACACAACCGGCGAGGCAGACGGGCAGGTGAGCGTGCACTCGGACCCGCAACCGGGTACGCCGGCCCCCGACCCTGAAATCGAACGCTATCGACAGATGCTCGGCGCGCTGGAAGGCTGCGCCGCTTTCGTAATCACCACCGACGGCCATGTGCAAACCTGGCCCGAGCCCGCAATCCGCTTGTTCGGCTATGCACCCGCAGAGATCGCGGGCCGCCATATCTCGTGCCTGTTTACGCCCGCCGACATCGAGGCCGGCGCGCCGCAGCGCTGGCTGGAGGCCGCGCGGCAGTCAGGCCGTGCGCAGGACGACGGCTGGCGGGTGCGTAGCGACGGCAGCCAACTCTGGGCAGCCTCCGGCATGACTGCCATGGCCGGCGCCTCCGGCGCTGTCAGCGGCTTCGTGGTGGCGAGCCGCGATATCACCGTGCAGTTCGCGGCAGAGGAGCACGCGCGCCTTGCCGACGACCAGATGCGATTGCTGGCTGAAACTCTGCCTGGCGTCGCTGCCTTCGAGGTGAGCGCCGATGGCGAAATTCGCAGCTGGAACGCCGGCGCGCAGGAGATTACCGGCTACCTGCCGGAAGAGGCGATCGGGCAGCCGCTGTCGCTGCTCTACACGCGGCAGGACGTCGCTTGCGGCCAGGACCGCGCAGGCCTGGAAGCCGCACGCGCAAGCGGCCGGTGCGACGGCGATGAGCGCCTGGTGCGCAAGGACGGCTCGATGGTGCACTGCCAGACGCGGATCGCGCTGATCCGTGATGCGGGCGGATGCCCGCCCGGCATGCTGTGGACGGCGCGTGACATCAGTGACGCCCTGCGGCTGGAAGAACTGGAGTCGGGCAGCCGGCGCGTGCAGTCTTTCCTTGCGATCCTTGCGCACGAGCTGCGCAACCCCCTGGCGCCGATCCGCAACGCGGTCGATGTGATCGCGCTGACGCCTTCGGTCGACGTGCGCATCCAACGTTGCGCCGCGATCATCGATCGCCAGTTCCACCAGCTCGATCGGCTGGTCAATGACCTGCTCGATGTGGGCCGCGTCACGGCCGGCAAGCTGAAGGTCGAGCTGACGCCGACCGCCTATAACGACGTCGTCACGGCCAGCATCGAATCTATTCGTCCGGTGCTGGAGGCCGCCGGCCAGCAACTGGTGGTGTCCTTGCCGCCGAAGTCACCTTATGTGTCTGCCGATGCGGCCAGGCTCGGGCAGGTACTGATCAATCTGCTCAGCAATGCCACCAAGTACACGCCGCGCGGCGGTACCGTGACTGTCCACATCGTGGTGGAAGACGGCAGCGTTGTCACGACCATATCCGACACCGGCCACGGGATGGAGCCGGCCGCGTTGGATCGCATCTTCAATCTCTTCTCACAGGAACGCGAGGGTATCAGCCGTGGGGGGCTGGGGATCGGGCTGGCGCTTGCCCGCGCCGTAGTCGAGGCCCACGGCGGAGCGATCCAGGCGGACAGTCCGGGGCCGAGCAAGGGCAGCACCTTCACCGTGATCCTGCCGCAGGTGGCCGCAGGTGGCGAGCCAGCGGGCCACGCTGATGCCGATACCGGACGCAGGCGGCGCGTGCTGATTCTCGACGACAATACCGATGCCGCCGACAGCATGGCCGAGTTGCTGAGTCTGCTCGGGCACGATGCCCGACCGGCCTACACCGGCGCGCAGGCGCTTGAGCTGGCTGCCGAGTTCCAACCCGACTGCGCACTGCTCGACCTGGAAATGCCGGACATGAACGGTTTTGAAGTCCTGGATGCGCTACAGGCCTCGCCATTGGGGCGATCGATGCAGTTTTTTGCGCTCACAGGGCGCGGCACCGCCGACGATGTGCGCCGCTCGCAGGAGGCGGGTTTCCACTTCCACCTGGTCAAACCACTAAGCATCGAAGCGCTGCGCCGGGCACTGTCGACACCGGCAAGCCGGCCAATCCAGGAGGGCATCCGTTAGCCGGAGCACTAGGCGTTCGAGCCGGGTGATGCCGAGCCCCTTCGCGGCCTGGCGTTTGTCGCCACCAAAGCGGGCAGCGTGCTGGACAGCCCGTGCCGCACGCTGCGGAGATCCTCGGCATCAATCTGTAGACTTCGTACAACTGGCGCGTGACGCCAGCGCAATTGCCCCGGTGCGGCGGCGCCGCGCAGCACGCTTCTTGCATGAGTACACCCAGCAGGTAACCTGGTCGAGAGCAATGATGGAGCAACCACCGCCGTCCGCCAAGCCGGACCCATCCGATGATTCTCCCGCCTGCAGCACCGCTACAGCTGATCGGCAGGCAGCGGTGACTGCACTCGGGGTGCGCAGCGTGGTCGAGGTCGGCACACTGATCGAACAGTCCGCCCATGACCTGCGCTCGTCGCTCAATGCCATCCAGAGCTGGACTTATGTGCTCAAACGCGCGGTCGATGCCGCCCCGGCGCCCGCGCAGCGCGCGCTTGACGGCATACACGCGGGCATGCAGCAACAGCTGGCGCTGATCGAGGAAATGGAGGAGGCGGTGCGCCTGCTGGCGGATGAAAGCCCGCCGCAATGGCAGCAGCTGGATCTGCAGGCTGCGACCGAGCAGGCGATCGCGGACCGTCGTCCTGCAGCAGAAGCGCGCGGCGTGCTGCTGCCGCCGCTGGAGACCGACGGCGCGCCGGGATCCGCCTATCTGATCGATGGCGACATGCCGCGCCTAGTGCCCCTGCTGCGCCATCTCCTCGTGCACTGCATCTGGCGTGCGCAGTCCGGCGGCTCGGTGGGGGTGCATCTGAGCAACGAGCCGGATCACGTCAAGCTGCGCATTATCGAGAGCCCGCCGCTCGATCGCGAACGCAGCGCCACGCGGCAGACCACCCTGTCCGATTTCTTTGGGCGGCGCGTACCGGGGGAGGGTTCGCAGACATCACGGCAGAGCGCCGCGCTGCTGCTGACGCGCCGCATGCTGGAACTGCTTGGCGCGATCCCCAGCGCCGAAAGCCTCGCCGGCGAGAGCGACAAAGTCATCGTCTGCATCTCAGTGAAGTTTCCCCGCCACGCCGTACCGGAGTAAGCGCCTCGCGGCCGGTTCGTGTCCGGCAGCAGCATTCCTCCGCATTCCCGTTGCGCCGGCCTGTAGTTTTTACCGGCTCGCGCACAAAGTGCGCGCCGCTCTCGGCGCAACGGGCAAGCTTTGCGGACGTCGCGGCGCCCGCGCGGCCGTGATTGTGCGGTCCGCATCGCTGCACGCCTCACACATGCTGGCTGGCCCGCCAATTGCACTGGTTGTGGCAATCTCATCCAGGAGGACCCCACCATGCCAGACGCCCACAAATCGTCCAGGGCTTACAAGGCGTCGAAGACGCGTGCGAACAAGTCGCACGCAGCGCCTGCCGCGCGCCATGCCGCTGGCGAGGAAAATCGCGCGAAGACCTACCAGGCCGCCGTCGACGACTCGCTGAATATGACCTTCCCGGCCAGCGACCCGATTTCGCCCAGTGCAGCCATGCATGCCGAGAAGAAGACGCAGACTGCGCGCGACGATGTGGACTGGAAGCTCAAGCGCGGCAGCGAACACCAGCCTGTCGGCGCCAAGCCTGCCGGCCACCGTAAGGGCACCACTGACCGCAAGTGACCGCCACCGCGAACCTCGGCCGATATAAGGAAGGAGCCGGCATGTCGTCGATCATTGCAGGGCCTTTTGGTAGCTCCGCCCGTGCCGAGACCACATCCAGCCGCCTGCGGGCGCAGGGCCGCACGGCGCATTCCCGACCGGTGGCGACCATGCCTTCGATTTGCGAGCACGCGAATCGGGAACCGGAGTGTTTGGCGGCGTACTTCTATCGCCCGCTCGGCGACCCCGGCTTCGGCCAGTCCGCCACCTTTACTATTACGCTGGCGGGAAACATCCCGCCGAATGCTTAGGCGATGCCGTCGCGCACCCGCGTGTCGAAGGTCTGCACCGGCGATCCGGTTGAGTCAGGAGAACGTGGTCTAGTCTTGGTGTCTCCTTGAGCGGCTAGCGCGCCGGGGCGGAGGGGGTGGAGATGCTGGCCAGCGTGCGGCCGGAATCGCGTGAATCGCCAGTCTTGCTGGCCAGGTCGCCGAGCGACACGATGCCCACCAGGTGATGATCCTGGTCGACGACGGGTAGCCGGCGCACTCGCGCGGCTTCCATCTTGTGCTGCGCAATCTCGAGCGATTCTCCTTCGGTGCACCACTTGACGTCGGCGGTCATGGCATCGCCCACGCGCGCTGCGCCCGGGGTCTGACCGCTGGCAGTGGAGCGAATCGTGATGTCGCGGTCGGTCAGCATGCCAATTAGCCGGCCGCCATCGCAGATAGGCAGGGCGCCCACCTGCAGATCAGCCATCAGCTGTGCCGCAAGCAGGATGGTCTCGTCCGAATTGAGATAGGCCGGCCCGCGGGTCATGACGTCGGCAACGCGCCGGGGCGCGCAGGGCACGGTAGAGGGGGATTGCATCATGGCGTTCTCCAGTCGGTAGTCGGTAGGGTTGAGCAGGGCCGCCAGCACGCCAGCGGTGCTTGCAAGGAAAGCGCAAGAAGCGTTCCCGCTGCCAGAATGCGCGTCAGCGTTGGCGGGAGCGCCAGATGCGCCGCGAGCCTTTGGGCAGATTTTACGGACGGTGTAGAAACGCGCGTCCTTGCACCAGAGGGCGGTGTGCAAGTGCAGCCCGCGTTGTAGGACAGCGCCCGCTGAATCATTGACGGAGCGCTCCATAGAATGAAAGCAGCGCGTTGCCGGCGGCGGCAGCCAACAGCCAACAGCCAACAGCCAGGAGCGGAAGATGGGCAAGCCAGCATTCACACTGCATCGGATCGACAGCGCGCCCGCAGCACTGCACAGGCGATATCCCGTACTGCATGCTTTTGATCGATTTGCCGGGGCGGCCACGCGGCAGGCGGGCTCGGCCACGGCATTCGTCCTGGCGGTAGGCATCGTGGTGGCGTGGGCGATAACGGGGCCCATCTTCGGCTTCTCCGAAACGTGGCAACTCGTGATCAACACCGGCACGACCATCATCACCTTTCTGATGGTGTTCCTGATCCAGCAGAGCCAGAACAAGGACGCCGTGGCCGTCCACCTGAAGCTCAACGAGCTGCTGGCCTCGCACAAGGAAGCCAGCAACATGCTGATCTCGATCGAAGAGCTCGACGAGGAGGAGTTGCGCCAACTGATCACGTTCTATCGCCAGCTGGCGCAACTTGCCGACGAGGAAGGCGGGCTCAAGCGCAGCCACTCGCTGGACGAAGCCCGCGAGAACCATGCGGCCAAACACAGGGCACGTGCGGCGCGGCCCACGGGCGGCGGCACGGGCGGCGGCGTTGTGCGTGGCGGCAGCGAAATCCTCGCACACTGAAACGGGCGTCCATACCCCTGCGAGGAGACCGCCGTGGCAGAGATCAGCAAGCAACGCAGCGATGCAATGTGCCGTCGCGTGGTGCTGTACGGCTGCCCCGATTACGCCGATGCCGGCAGCCATCAGTGCGTGACGCTTGCGCAGATCGCGCGCAAGATCGCTGCAGTGGCGGGCTATGTATTCGCGGGTGCGTTCGAGACATGCGGGGAGGAACGCCAGGCAGAGGCAAAACGAAAGGTGTTGCCGTTCTACTTCGTTCCGTCGGATACGGTGGTCGGGCTCGACCATGCTGCCATGCTTGGCATACAAGGCGCAGCCGACCTGTTCGGCGGCGTGGTGCCGTTTGCTTTCGTGTCGACCAAGGCGATCACGCACGGTCTGGTCGCACCAGGAGCCGCTGCGCCCGAGGGCTGGTGCAGTGGATTTGCGGAACGCACGCAGAACATCGTGCTGCCCGGCTTTACCACCTTCACTCGCGACGATGCGGCGCTTGCCGGTCGCAGGCTGCTCGAAGACGGACTAGTGCGCCTGAAAGAGCCGTGCGGGATCGGCGGGCTGGGCCAGCAGGTGGTGGCAGACGCTGCCGCGCTCGACCGCGCGCTGGCCGGAATGGACCGGACTACGCTCGAAACGCATGGCATCGTGCTCGAGCGTGACCTAGACGAGCCGCGGACCTGGAGCGTGGGCCAAATCGAGGTAGCTGGCCTGCGCGCCAGCTACTGCGGCACGCAGGATCTGACCAGCAACAACCGCGGCCACCCCGTCTATGGCGGCTCGACGCTGACGGTGGTGCGAGGTGGATTTGAGGAGCTACTCGCACAGCCCTTTCATGCCCGCGCGCTGGCGGCGGTGCGCGCTGCAACGATCTATCATGAAGCGGCACTGGCCTGCTTTCCAGGCATGTTCCTCTCACGCTGCAACTATGACGTTGCTGCCGGACGTGCAGCAGGGGGCAATGGCGTGAGGGCCAATGCCCATACATTGCTTGGCGTCCTTGAGCAATCATGGCGTGTTGGAGGCGCCACCGGTGCCGAACTGGCTGCGCTGGCGGCATTGCAGGCCCATCCGGAGTGCCGGCGCGTGGTGGCCTCGACCCGCGAAATTTATGGCGTGGGCGCTGAAGTTCCGCCGGGCGCGGAGATCTACTTCCAGGGCGAAGACCGCCACGTCGGGGCATTGACCAAATACGCATTACTGGAGCCTGACGCAAATGGCAACGCATGAAGAAAACGTGGAAATCCAGTCCGAAGGCGGCAGCATCGCCGGCACGCTGATCACGCCGGCCACGAAGCTGCCCGGCGTGCTGTTTGTACACGGCTGGGGCGGCAGCCAGCTGCAATACCTGGCGCGCGCGCGTCAGGTGGCCGGGCTGGGCTGTGTGTGCCTGACCTTCGACCTGACCGGGCATGCCGGCACCAGCGGCCAGTACGAGACCGTCAGCCGCATGCGCAACCTGGCCGATGTGGTGGCCGCCTACGATGTGCTGGTACGGCAACCCGAGGTGGACCGCAACGCGATCACAGTGGTCGGCAGCAGCTACGGCGGCTATCTGGCCGCGGTGCTGAGCTCACTGCGTCCGCTGCGCTGGATGGCGCTGCGCGCACCGGCGCTGTACATGGACGCAGGCTGGGAACTGCCCAAGCGCCGGCTGCATTTTGACCAGGACCTGGTGGCGTATCGCCGGCAGGTGGTGCCGGCCGATACCAATCGCGCCTTGCGCGCATGCACCACGTTCCAAGGCGATGTGCTAGTCATCGAGTCAGAGCAGGACCAGATCGTGCCGCATGCTGCCGTCACCAGCTACGTGGATGCCTGCGTGCAGGCGAACTCGATGACCTATCGCGTGATCAAGGACGCCGACCACGGCCTCAGCGATGAGGAGAGCCAGCGCGCCTACAGCAGCTTGCTGGTGAACTGGCTGCGCGAGATGGTCACGGGAGCGCGTGTGGGTCCGGTGGCGACCGAACGGGCGGCGGAACCTCCTGCGTCCGCTGCGCCGCCGCACGACGATCCGTCAGTGACGGGGCTTGAGCCTACTGGCCCGGCAGCCGGGCACGGTTCGGGAGATGCCGTGCGGCCGGAGACGCCCCATCCTGCAGGCACGGTGGCATCCGCGATGAAGGCCGGACCGCACGGCGAAGACCCATAGCGCCGTTGCTTCCGGCATCCGGTGCACACCACTCTCGAGAGAAGGAGGCGTCTGTCGTGGACAGGACCACGCTGCCGTCCGGTACCTCCGGTAGCTCCGGCACCGACGAATCCCAGCGCAGAGTGCTGCGCGAAGCCGGATTGCGCTATGTCGATGATAGTGCGCCGGGCATCACGCGCCGCCGCCATGGTGGCGCCTTTGCGTATTTCGATGCGAGCGGCAAGCGGGTGCGCGACGTCGCGACGCTGGCACGCATCGCGGCGCTGGCGATTCCTCCGGCGTATGAAGCGGTCTGGATTTGCGCGAATTCGGCGGGGCATCTCCAGGCCACCGGACGCGACGCCCGGGGCCGCAAGCAGTATGTCTACCATCCCGACTGGGGGGGCACTGCGGGATTCCGATAAGTACGCGCGCCTGGCGACCTTCGGCACCGCGCTGCCGCGGCTGCGCGCGCGCGTGGCGCGCGACCTGGGGCGCAACGGCATGCCGCGCGAGAAAGTGGTCGCGGCGGTGGTGCTGTTGCTCGATGTCACGCTCGTGCGTGTTGGCAGCCCGCGCTATGCGCAGCAGAATCGTACCTACGGTATCACCACGCTGCGCCGTCGCCACGTCACCGTGCGTGGCAGCCGCCTGCGTTTCCAGTTCACCGGGAAGAGCGGCATCAGCCACGACGTGGCGATCAATGATCCTCGCCTGGCCCGCATCGTGCGCAGCTGCGTCGACCTGCCCGGCCAGCATCTATTCAAGTATCGCGACAGCGACGGGGAGATCCGCGAGGTCGGCTCGGCTGACGTCAACGCCTATCTGCAGGCGGCAACCGGCGGAGACTTCACCGCCAAGGACTTTCGCACCTGGGCCGGCAGCGTGCACGCGCTGGCAATGCTGCGTACGGCCGGCGCCCACAGTGGCGAGATCGCTCGCAAGAAGCAGGTGGCGGAGGTTATCAGGGCCGTTGCGCAGCACCTGCGCAATACTGTTGCGGTATGCCGAAAGTGCTATGTCCACCCTGACGTAATCGAGGCGTTCATGAATGACGAGTTGCTCGGCTGTGCGCGCATTGCCACCATCAACGGCCTGCGTGCTGACGAGGCGCGGCTCTTGAAACTGCTGTTGCAACGGGCAACGGCGCAATAGCCCAACGGGCCACGTTATCGCACGGCCCGCTGGACGCCGCGGGGCCCGGCAGCTTGCATGCCTGGCGGCGGAAATGTTGATCTAGGTGGGAGGCAGGGCGCCAAGCGGCACTATCACCTTGGCGTCCTCACGCAAAGTGACGACCCGGGCGCGAACGCGGGGTCAGCTCTTGTTGAGGGTCCGGTTAGGCGGGACCGTATCCGCGCCCCGCAGCGCCTCTTCGTCGTCCCCAGTGTCCGAACCCGTCGCCCAGCCGGCTCCCGACGGGCGCAGCACGCGCAGATGGTTCTCCACTTCCATCACGCCGAAGACGGCATCGGCGATTTCCTCGATCACGTACTTCTCGCGACGTTGGCGCACGGTACCGCCCAGCGTGACCACACCGGTGGCAACGTCAACGGTGACGTCGCCAACATCCACCTACGGGTTCATCGCCAGACGTTCGCAGATATCTTCCCGTATGCGCTCGTCCGGACGGCGGTAGCCCTTGGGCCCGACCGGGCGGCGTATTGCGGGCTGGGCGGTGCGCTGGCGATAGCCCGGTTCGTCCGCATAGGCGCGCTGCCCGCCGCTGTATGACTGGCCGCCCTGGCCGAGGTCACTGAAGTACCCGCCGCCAAAGCTGTGCTGGCCACCGCTCTGCGCACGGTCGCGCTCCATGCCTTCGCGCCAGTGCATGGCACGGCCTCCGCGGACATCGCTACGCGGGCAATCTTCGGGGTGGCTGCGATAGCCGCTTTCCTCCGATGCCGGCTCGTAGCCGCCGTAGCCGCCGCTGTATGGATAGTCCCCGCCACCCATGTCGGCCGCGCCGTATTCGCGCCGGCCCCATTGGCCGCGCTCCTGTCCTGCGGGGGTGTCCTGCTGGTACCTGGAGCCGCCGCGCGCTTCGCGCCCGCCGCGCCAGTCTTCGCCCCATTCCTGCCCCCAGTCTTCCGAACCGCGGCCGGGGTTGTGGTCCTCGTGCCGGCGCTCCCGTTCCGCTTCCTGGTTGCGCTGGCGTTGTTCATCGCTCTTCCTGCTACTGTGATTGCGGAAACCGAACATACTTGCCTCCTTGTGATGTAGACGCCGGCCGGCGGCATCCTTGATTGCAAGCGTCGGTGCGACAATCCATGGTCATCCCACAGCAAAAAATATGCCGCCTTGTCCATCATCACTTGGCGATGCAGGGTGCCCGGAACGCGGTGCGCGGCGCAATACACCGTGCGGTGGGGGATCCGCCTGCATTGTTGCGGCACGGTTGTAGCGCGCTTGCGGAAACGAGCACCTGCGCAAGCGGTAATGCAACGATAGGTGCGGGGCTGCCCTTGGAACACCGTCCAGGCTCCGAAACGCGTGTCGGACAATTCCCACAGGGTGGGACAATTGGGAAGGCCGTGCGTGGCCGCGTAGAGGCTCGTGTCGGTAATTTCGATCAGGCGGGTGTATGGCATGTCGGCGCCGGGCACGATGGCGGCGCTACCCGATGCTGGCCGCCACGTTGCGTCCTACCAGCGAGCCACTGTGTGGTTGCCGTACCTCCAGGGCATTGATGCGCTGAGCTTTTTCGGTGAGCACCTGTGCACCGCCGAATGAGTTGGAGGGCAAGGCAGGATCACGGTGGATTCCCCGAGCCGAAGCGCGCCTGGCCGGCAGGCCTGGCGCCAGACCAACCTCTTTGTTGACGCTCTGATCCCGCGACCTGGCCGAGGCTTCGGAGGTGCTGGAGAGGCTGAGCAACCGCACCTTCGAGATGCTCCTTGCCATGGCCTGACGAGGGAATGCGGGGGACACCCGCCCCCTGGCGCTTGAGCTAATCATCCTCGGGCTTCCAATGTAGGTCTATTCCTACAACGGAAACAGAAAGTTCCGAAAACACATTGCGGCTCCACCCACTCAAAAAGATGGCCTTCCCACACTACGCTGGAATCATGGCGGTTGAAGTGGAGTACAGCCATGTATCAATTGTATGAACTGCATAGTGCTGCGTGGGCGCCTTTCCTTCCCTGGCTGCAGGCAAGTGCCAGCTTCTTGGAAGCCTTCGAAAACGTGCCCTCAGCCGTCCCCACCCGCCATCTCGCTGCTGGATTTCAACTGCTGGTGCGGCTATGGAAGCGCTATCCCAAACCACAGTTCGGCTTGGCCAAAACGTTGATCGATGGCCACCGCGTTGCGGTCTCCGAAACCGTGGTGTTGGACAAGGCGTTTTGCCGCCTGCTCCACTTTGAGCGCGCAACGCGTCATAGCCAGCCGGTCGTCCTACTCGTCGCGCCGCTCTCCGGCCACCACGCCACGCTGCTGCGCGACACGGTGCGGGTCATGCTGCCAGACTTCGACGTCTTTCTAACCGACTGGCGCGATGGCCGCGAAGTCCCGCTCGCCGCGGGCGCCTTTCATCTTGACGACTATGTCGCCTACATGCGCGAGTTCATCGATTACCTGGGACCGGACCTCCATATCGTCTCGATATGCCAATCGACCGTGCCGGTGCTCGCCGCGGTTTCCCTGATGGCAAGCCGTGGCGAGCCCACACCGAGGAGCCTCACGCTGATCGGCGGCCCGGTCGACGCGCAGCGCGAGCCCACGACGGTCGACGAGCTAGCCGTCAACAAATCGCTCGACTGGTTTGAACGAGAAATGATCGACACGGTGCCGGCCCACTACCCTGGCGCGGGCCGCAGGGTCTGTCCGGGCTTTCGTCAGCGCATGGCCTTCATGGCGATGAAAGCGGATCACCACCTGAGATCGCACCTGAACTATTACTTCGACGTGGCCGCAGGCAACACAGAGGCGGCTCAGATGCATCGAAGTTTCTATGACGAATACAATGCCGTGCTCGACATGGCTGCCGAATACTACCTGGACACGGTGCGGGTGGTCTTTCAGGAATGCCGGCTGGCACGCGGCACCTGGCGCGTGTGTGGCGAGCACGTGCGCCCGGGCGATATCCGGGCCAGTGCGCTGATCACGGTGGAAGGTGAGCACGACGACATTTGCGGCCCGGGCCAGACCCGAGCAGCGCACGATCTTTGTACAGGTATCGAAGCTTCCCGCAAGCATCACCTGACGGCTCGCGGCTGCGGCCACTACGGCATCTTCTCCGGTACCAGATGGCGCACTGAGGTCTACCCGCGCATTCGCTCTCTCATCTATGGGTACACGCCTGTGCCAGCTGCTTGCTGATCGTGCCGGCTGTACACGTCAACATTGCCGGCGGTGCTGCTCTGCTCAATCGGCGAGAGGGTGAAGTTGCCGTTAGCGTCAGCCAAGGTTGCCTTAACCACTACAGCCTCCTCTGCTAGTGACAGTGGCCGCACAGGTGGCGAGCCTGGAACGGCTTTTGCGTGGGACTTCTTTAGCCCGCCGGCAGATGGCGGGCTCGATCAGCGCCGCGGACATCGCATCTGCGTTGGCCCATGCCGGATGACCGCGGGCACTCATGGAGACGACCATGCCAAGAGCATCGAGCATAGCGCAAGCCAGGGCAGATAAGCGGGCGGGCAAGGCGCCGACTACCCAGGCCGGACATTTCGTTCACGACGAGATCGAAGCCGTGCGCCGGGGTAAGCACGGCGTGCGCTCGGCCAAGCAGGCCATAGCGATCGGTTTATCGGAAGCACGCCGCGCTGGCGTTGAGGTGCCACCGAAGAGGGGCGCTACAAAGATGGGGACCAAGTCCACGAGCGCCAAGTCAGTGGTGGCGCCGCGACGGGCTAGTTCAGAAAGCAAGGCTACGCGCGCCCGCGCTGCGCTTGAGGCACTCAAGCGGGAGGGCACGGCCGGTGCTTCGCGTCAGGCGCTGTCCGCTCAATCCAAGCGCGCGGCAAGCACGCGCACTGCGGCGGATCGCTCAGCTTCCGCCAAGAAGGCCGCCATAACCAAGGGGGCAGCCGGCCGCTCCGAAGCGGCTCGCAAGGCCGCGCGCACGCGCGCAACGAGAACACAGGCTGGCCGCTAGCATGAGTGAGCAGCCGGCTGGCGGGGGAGGGCGGCGTGCCTCTCCGGCAACGGAAACCTGCCACAATTCGCTGTGCGGCGTTCGGGCTCTTTGCGCTATCAATGCCGTTGCTCGAATCGTCTCAACAACTTCGGGCAGACGCACGTTAGGATGCTGGCCGGCGCAAGTTGATCGCACTAATACTCGAACATGGCGGAGCTAGATGCTGTCATCCCTGCTCGGAAGCCTCCTGATGCCGACATTCACCAATGCCTTGCCGAAGATCGGCGAGACGGAACGCGCCGCACTGGAATCCGGTACGGTTGGCTTTGAAGGCTGCTTTTTCGAAGGTAAGGCCGATTTCGCGAGGCTTGCAGCGATTCCGGCCGAGCAGTTGACTGAGGAGGAGCAGGAATTTCTTCAGCGGCGCGTACCGGAACTGTGCGGGATGCTCGACGATTTCGCGATTGACGAGGCGCACGATCTGCCGGTGGAAGTCTGGCACTATCTGCGCGAGCATCGATTCTTCGGCATGATCATTCCGCGCGCCTACGGCGGACTCGAATTCAGTCACGCCGCCCATGCCGCGGTCGTGACGCGCATCGCCAGCGTCAACATTGCTGCAGCGGTTACTGTGATGGTGCCGAACTCGCTCGGCCCGTCCGAACTACTGGTTCGCTACGGTACCGAGGCACAGAAGAACCATTACCTGCCGCGCCTGGCGCGTTGCGCGGATTTGCCGTGCTTTGCACTGACCTCTGCGTATGCCGGCTCGGACGCCGCCGCAATTCCAGATATCGGGGTGTTGACGCAGCGCGAATGGAACGGTGCCATGACCGAGGGCTTTGCGCTGACTTTTTCCAAGCGCTACATCACGCTGGCGCCGGTAGCTACGTTGGTTGGCCTTGCCTTCAACGCCATCGACCCGACCCGTCCCGCCGGCACGCAGCAGTTGGGCATCACCTGCGCGCTGATCCCGGTGCCGCATCCGGGTCTGCATATTGGCGCACGCCATAGGCCGATGAACAGTGCGTTTATGAATGGCCCGGTGCAGGGAGAAGATGTGTTCATTCCGCTTGACTGGGTCATCGGCGGCAGTCATAACATCGGCAGGGGCTGGCGGATGCTGATGGAATGCCTGGCCGCCGGCCGGGGGATATCGCTGCCTGCGATTGGCGCGGCATTACAGCAAACTTCGCTGTATGTCGCCAACGGCTATGCTCGGCTGCGCAATCAATTTGGTCTGCCAATTCAGCGCTTCCCCAGCATCGCCGCACCGTTGGCGGAAATGGCAATCGACCTGTATGCCACCGATTCTGCGCGGCGGCTAACAACCAGCACGCTCGATCAAGGCGAACAGCCCAGCGTCGCCAGCGCTATCCTGAAATACCATCTGACGGAAGCAGGTCGCCGCGCGATCAACCATGGCATGGACATTCTCGGCGGCAAGGCGATCTGTGCCGGCCCGTCCAATCTGCTGTCTACCGCGTACCGCCATGCGCCGATCGCCATCACCGTCGAAGGGGCCAACATCCTCACGCGTGCGCTGATCATCTTCGGTCAGGGCGCCGTGCGCTGCCATCCCTATGTGCTGAAGGAAATCCAGGCAGTCGAACAACGCAACGTCATTGCGCTCGGCGACGCTGTGCTTGGGCATGGCGGTCACTTGTTGCACTGTTTCTGGGGCAGTCTGGCCCATGCGTCGCGGGTGGGCAATGTCCCACCGGGATTCGCGCACGAGGCGCGCAAGATTGCCCGGCTTGCCGCCAAGTTCGCCTTCACCACCGACATTTGCATGGGGGTACTCGGAGGCAAGCTGAAGCGGCTGGAACTGCTGTCGTCGCGGCTGGGCGATGCACTATCTCATCTTTACATGGCATGCGCCTGCTTGTGGCGCTACGCCGGGCAACCGGAGGCCGAACTCGCTCCTATCGTGCGCGGCGCCATCCGGCACCAGATCTGGCTCGCCAGCGAAGCCTTGCATGGGCTTTATGACAACGTATCGAATCCAGTGTTGAGGATAGCCGGCAAGATCGCGCTACAGGGACTCAGCCCAATCCACCGACTGCGCGATTCGGAAAAGATTGCGATCGCTGATGCTCTCGGCGACACGCGGGTGATCCGCCGACTGTGCCCCGATATCGAAACGCCAAGGGCAGGGGGCCTGCGCGATTTGTATGATTTGCTGGCGCTGGCGCAGGAACTCGGCGAGACGGAGAGCCAGCGCCTGGCCGGCGCCATTCGCGAACTCAAAACGCTGGAAGACATCGCCGCGACCTCCTCGGCCCAAAATGCCCTTGCTTTCCTACGCGCGCTTTACAAAGTCATCCAGGTGGACAGCTTCCCCGCGGATGGTGCGGCTCGACCGCCTCACGCCTCAGAGTCGCTGCGCCAATAGCGGCAGCGACAACGGTCATCGGGGTATTCGGCATAAATGCCTCTGTGAATTGCTGAGGGCTCTGCGCGCCGCGTACGCCGCGCGTGCCGGTGGTCGCCTGCACGGGCCAGCACAGGCCGGCGACCCTGCCCGGGGCGCGGGAGGCAGGCTTCGATGCGTTCCTGCCCAAGCCGATGACGCTGGAAGAGCTGGCGGAAGCTGTACGGGCCCTGGCCAAGATCCGCAAGCCGTTGACGCAGATGCATGATGAAGTGCGTGAAATTATTGGCTAGCGGAACGCGCCGGCGGCCCCGGAAGCCAGGTTGATGCCCTGGGGCCGCTCCCTTCGCGTCGGTGCCGGCGTGGCTCACGATGCTGGCTGGCGGCTAGCCGCGGTAGTGTAGTGGTGCAGCGAGGGTGTCGAGGGCACGTCAGTATTGATAGTGCAGCGAAAGATCGACGACCGTATTGGTCGCCTTCTGCGTGATCGGGCTGTGTGCCGCTGAGCCCGCGAGCTGGCCGACCGCAACGTCGCCGGTGACAAACCAATGCTCGCGAAAGAACCAGATCGCGGAGATGCCCACGCCGTAAGACTTGAGGCCCGCATCGGCCTTGTATTGCGGATAGCCAGAGCGCGTCGCCTGAGCCGAGGTGACGCCGAACCACCGGCTCATGTAGCGCGCATCACCGAAGGTGACGGTGGGGCCGGCAAACCAGAAAAAGCTCTCCGAGCTGCCGGGTAGCGGCAGGTAGGCGCCGATATCGCCGATCCAGCCGTCGGTGCCGCCCAGGCTGCGCCGCACATCGATGCGTACCACCAAGGGGAATGACGCCGACACCACATACTCGCCAAAGAGCTTGGTTTCAACCGCAAAATTGATGTTGCCTAGTCCGTTGAGACGACCGGGATCGTCGGCCATGCGCCGGCCCAGGTTGTAGCCTATCGCCACCCCCGCACGCCAATGGTCCGCGCGCAGCAGGTTCACGCCGATGCCCTCACCGGTGGAAACAAAGAACAGGTCGCGGTAGCGGATATCGAAGCTGGGGCCCGCGAGCACGTGATAGCGCTGGGTCCCTTCATAATACGGTCGCACGCTGGCGGCGGCCCCAACCTGGACCTGCCAGTCGGGCACCTTGGCCTCGTACAGTTTCATCAACGGGACACCGGCCGAATATTGCCACTCGGCCAGCGGCGACGGTGTCTGCGCGCGAGCGCTCAAAGCGGCAGCCGCCAGGCCCATCAGCAGCCAGGCCCATCAGCAGGGCAGTCGGCCACCGGGCCGCGGTACCCGTCGGCTCCGCTGTTGGAGATGGATTGCTGTTATCCGACATTCGTCCTCCGTTACCGGCCGATTGGCCGCGCATAAAGCCGGGCCTGTCGTCGACTAGCTCCATCGAGCCTCGGCACTCGGAGCAAAGGGTATTCGGGTATGTCTTCCTGTTTCACGATGCCACGCTTACTTTGCGTTAAGACTACAAAATCCTTGCGGCTTTTTCAAAGCGCCGCTACGCCGCGGTGGTGCGCCCGGGGCGGCGGTGCCGGCGCCGCCATACTTTGCGTCCGCCGACCTAGCGGGCTCAATTGCGAGGAAAGGCCCGCCACCGGCACCAAACGCAGGCGACCGGGGTAGTCGCCGGTGTGGATCAAGGGTAGCCACTCGTTTTAGGCCCGACTGGACTAGAACTGATGACCAATTTCAAGGTCGCTGGCGAACGAAGGTCCGCACTTGGTAAGCGGCGGATCGGGAAACATGCAATTAGAGCTGGTTCGGCGCGCATCCTGGCCATTCGCGGCCCGCCAGTTCGATGTGGTCGACCAAACGCAGAAGGGAGGTCCGCTGATCGGGCGCGAGTGCGACAAAGGTGCAGCCGATGTGATGCATGGCACGTTTGCCATCCCAGGCTATACCGTGCCCGACTTCCTGGAGGTCAAATTCCAGTTCGCCCTGGTTGCGAAAGTCGAGCCTGCACTTCTGCAAGATCGTTCCCACCGGTAACCGGTTATCCATGTAATAGCAGTTCCAGTTTCTCCCGCTGTGCGATCACCGTGGCAGCATGGATAGCTTCTTCCTGGCTGAGGAAGTGAGCGCCTTCACCCTTCTCACCTTCATAGACAACGTCCAACCCCGTCATGTGTGGGATTACGTGTACCTTGCGTTGCGACGTTGAGTCCATGGCGGCTTCCTACTGATGTAGGAGATGTTCTTTCAATCGTATCCAGCTTTCGGGGAACTCGGGTGCTTGGCGAATGGTCGTCGTCATAGACGAAGTCACAACGGCAGCACAGTGCCGCGAAGTGAGTTGGCGGCATGCCATGTGGCCTGCCGTAGTACAGTAGGAGACAGCGATGAAACCAGTCCAGAAGTTCTGTCTTGCCTGCATTATCGGATTGCTCGCCGCTTCGGATGATGCCGCCGCGCTGGAGAACGTGGGCAGCCCCCCTGGAACGCCGGGGCATCCTGAGGCAACTAGAGATAGGACATTGCCAATAGGTGACCCTGGAGGCATGGCGAAACCCGCATCGTCAGCGGAATCGACGACGAAACTGAGCGACGGCGCGATCACGACGAGGGTAAAAGCTGAACTCCTCACCGCGAGAGGGGGCAAGTCCACCGGAATTCGAGTGAGGACTGAGAACGGTGTTGTGCATCTCGATGGCAAAGTGGAAAGCGACTTGGAGAAGTTGACGATCCTGAACACGCCATATCCATGACCGTCGCACCAGCACCGGGTGGGCGAGCGGGGCACAAGCGCGAGCCGGGAAGGGCCCACTCGGAGGGGGGCGGTCTTGCTGGTTCCCCAATCGGGCGCAGTCTCGCTCGAGCGATCCGTAGGAGACGGTCAAAGCCGGCGCCAGCGATCGACTCCAGAGCCGCAACCCATCTCGCCAGGCAATTCGTTCCAGCGAATTCGGCTTCTGAGCACGAAGAGGACGCCGGTCCGGGCCGCCCACCGATACCGGCATGCGGCCCGGACTTGTATCTCACCGCAAACTTTCATGACACTGCCCCTGCCAAGGAACTGCGGCAAGGGGATGAGATGGACATATTTTCCGATTCCGGTTACCGGGGGCAGACAGGCGGATGCAGTCGCAGGGTGATCGCTGGCACATCGCTTCCGGTACCAGCGGAGGATTTGGCTCCTGCAGCGGTTGCATTGCGGCTGGCTTGTCTGTGACCAGGTGGTAGCGGCCGCTTCGAGTGTCGAGGCGGCCATCTTTCACGGCGCCGGCCAGATACGACGGGGGTGTGCACCTGGCTCGATGCCCATCGCCTTGGTGATTTCCTCGTTGGTTGCCGGACCGTGCCCTCGACGGTGGTCGATGGCGCGCCGCACACGGGTCCTTCGGCGCTGAATTTGACATCTGAACGGCGGTCGACGGTGCGAGATCGAATGCGGGCCGGCTCCAGCGATCGTCACTTGGTTTGGCTTCTCGATGGAGTGGTCATTCATCGTCAGCCTCCTTGACCTCCTCGACTTCGATACCTCGGCGCCATACGTCAGCGCGCGCAGGACGGCCTTGTCAAACATCTCGGTGATACGGGTTGAGCCGTCTTCCTTCTACTCGAGCCGCGTGTGGACGACCTGGGCCCACACGCGTTCGTCGGTGATGTCTCTCGCACAACATCGCGTCGATAAGCAGCAGCTCTGGTAGGCCGATTTCAGTGGCCATAGCGATCACGCGCACGGGGATGTAGATCACCAGGCTGTCACCTTCGATCTGGCACATGGTGTCGCCGGTCATGTGTGTACCCCCTAATGGCAGGGACTAACATGCCAAGCGCTGTGCCTTCTGTCTTCGTACCATCGCTGCGACTTGCTTGACACTCCGATGAGCGACTAGGATGGCTCCTGAAACGTGCAGGCTGCCCCCGGCCCGGCGCAAAGTATCCAGACTAATTTGTATGGGAGCAGCGTAATGTCGATCGAAGCGTACAGAGGCTACGTGATTGAGGGTCTCGCGAGGCCGGTTGGGGATGGCATGTATGAGTCTCACGGAATTGTGCAGAGTGGGGGGCAAGGTGGTCCGCATTTTTCTGTGGCATCCGAGGACCTCGGATGCTATGCAACTAGCCAGGAGGCACAGGATCACGCAATTCTCTGGGCGCAGCGATACATCGACAAATTGCTCATCTCGCTCGGCCAATAGAAGGAGAGGCCTGCGAGATTCATCGTCTGTAGCATCGGGGATGGTGTTGCAAGTCATGACTGCACCTCGCTCGATCGACGGCTGGCGAAGTCGGCAGCGGTCAGTTTGTAGGGATGTTCGTTCTCAATTGTGTAGAAGGACGGGGCGCAGTAGGTATGCAGGTAGGCGCGTAGGAAGCGGTTCAAGGTACTGCTGCTCTAAAAGTTCTCGGCGGGCTGCGACTGCTCGATGCCCGGCAATAAGCACTGCTCTGGCATCTGGGCGCGGCAGCTTGGGCGGTATGCTACGGGCGTGGGCGTGCGGTGATGCTGGCGACCAAATTCCCATGGCGCGCCGTCGTTGCGCTGGCGACCGGACTGCTGCTGGCCGCCGGCGGTATGGCGCCCTGGCACTCGCCGCGGCACGATGCCGCCGAGCTGGCGCAGAAGGCGCTGGTCGTTGCCGCAAATGAGCGCTGCACCACCGACGTGGGCAAGGCGAACGACGCCGTGAGCGCGCCTAAGGCGGAAGCGGGCGAGCAGTCTGCTAAGGGCTGGCCAAGGCCGAGGGCCGGGAAGCCACAGCAGAAGGGAGGTCCGGCCGGAGGCTGTCGTAGCCGCTTGCCAGTGGGCGCGGCGGTGGAGCCGGGCAAGCATTTCCGCGCGTGACATATCCCAAGACCTCAGGAACTCCCCAGTTTCGTGGAGCGTCAAGTAATGGAACGCGCCGCGCGCAGCCGCGTTGCAGGTGCCTTTTGCCGTAGCGGATGGCGCGCCGCCGATCAGCCGCCTACAGGAAACCCCAGCCCGCCTGAAGTACCTAGCGATAGGGAGAGACTAACCGACAGCGCGATCTCGATGAAGGTGAGAGCGCAGCTTCTTGCTGCCGGACTTCGATCAGCCCGGATTCGGGTGAGCACCGAAAACGGCATTGTGCACCTCGACGGCAAAGTGCGAACCGACGAGATCGATCTAGAACGCGTCCTGACCGGCCTCGTAGCTCACGACGATCCGCGCGTCGATCGGCAATGACCACTTCCGCCTGTGCCGTTCGACCAGATCCAGCACCGCTTGCAGGCGCAGCGCAGCATCCGCCCGCCGACACCTGATGGATGCCCGAAGCCGGCCATTTGGCTCTAATTCGAGAGTGACGCGCATGCGCTCCGCTCTCGGCGTCGAGAAAGAGGTCTATTCTCAGGGAATACCACTCGCGCACTTCGAAAAAGGAGGCTACAGATGTTCAAGCACGTCCTGCTACCTACCGACGGTTCCGACCTATCCAGGAAGGCTGCCGGCGCTGCAATCGAGTTTGCGAAGTCAATCGGCGCGAAGATCACGGCCTTCACTTGCATGGATGAATATCCCTTCCTGCAATCGAGCGATGCGGGTCACCAGACACGTAAGACATTCAAGGAGCACGCAGAGACGGATGCGCGTGCTCGCGTAAATGAGGTCGTCGTCGCAGCAGAGGCGGAGGGTGTCATCTGTGACACCGATATGACGATCTCGTCCGTACCGTACATGGATATCGTGGAGGCTGCCGCCCGACACGGTTGCGATGTGATTTTCATGGCATCCCACGGCCGTCGTGGCCTCGCCGGCCTGCTGGTCGGAAGTGAAACGCAGAAGGTCCTGACGCATTGCACGATCCCCGTCCTCGTCTACCGCTAGGGCTTTTTCGGCAAATCCTTGGCGTTGCCGCAATCCAGGACCACGTTGACGCAGCCGCGCCGGTAGCTTTTTGGGGGGCTCGATTCGGGTGCGCCTGCGGTGCGTGCTCAGGGTTCGAACACATAGGATCCGCGCGATCTGGAGGAAATGATGGCCGAACGCGGTATCCCGGTGGACCATTCCATCGTGCATCTCTGGGTGATCAAGCTCCTACCGGCGTTCGAAAAGGCATTTCGCAGGCATCCGCGTTCGGTGAGCATCAGCTGGCGCATGGACGAAACCTACATCTAGGTCAAGAGGCAATGGGAGTATCTCTACTGGGCTGTGGACAAGGCCGGCAAGACCATTGATTTCCTGTTGTGTGCACGCCGTGACGCGGCCGCTGCCCGGCGCTTCTTCGCGCAGGGCATCGCCCAGAACGGGGTTCCGCAGACGGTCACGGTGGACAAGAGTGGAGCCAATCGGGCAGCCCGGCAGGCCATCAACGTCAAAAGGGAAGCTCCATCAAGCTCCGGCAAAACAAGTACCTGAACAACTTCGTCGAGCAGGATCACCGGTCCATCAAACGCCGAGCCAGGCCGATGCTGGGATTTCGGAATCTTCGCTGCGCCCGCATTATTCTGGGTGGTATCGAGACCATGCGCATGATCCGCAAAGGGCAGATGGTCACCCCAAAGGGGGGCAGTCCGTCCGCTGCCAAGCAATACGAGGCGCGGGCGCTGCAACGGTAGCCGACGAAGTAGAATCCGGAGGTTCTCGGGCGGCGCGTCAGCGCCAAAAAAAGCGCTCGCTGTCGTGTAGACACGGGCGCTGAAGGAGGGCAGGTCGCGAACTCCTGCACTCGAAATTTGGATGCTGAGCGGTCCGGTTGGCCTTCGCGTCGTCAGGACGTTTCGCACAATGCACGCACAAGTAGTACGCCGGAGCCGAAGCGCGTGGATCACCTCAACAGGCCAGCAATTGCGGGTTCTTCACTGCCGGCACGTGATTGTCTTGACGACAAGTGCGCGGTGCATGATGAGTTTTGAGGCTGTCGCGCATGTCGGCTAGCAGCTTCTCAGCGCCTTTGCTATCTACGCCGTCCCTCTTCAAGTGCGCAATGCGCTGATCCTGTGCCTCAATGCGCTTCCCCGAGCGCTCGATAGCCCTATCCCGTCGAGGTCTTCTAAGTCTCCCTCTATGTTGCGCGTGGCCTCTACCCCTGGTTGCATGATGGTCTCCATGCTGGTGTTGGTGCTGATGCCTCGGTTTTAGATCAGGAATGAAGACGTCGCTATGGGAATGTGTCCTACAACAGGCAGAGATTGCTGGGCCGGACCCAAGCGGCAGGTCGGCGCGTTAGATAAACGCCCCGCCGACAGAAGGACGCGGCGAGGCGAAGACAGGCAGTCTCATGCTAGACCTGCCCGCGGGGGGAGCATTTCAGTCTTCGGAATATTGAAGGTCAGTTGCCCAGGCCACTATCGAGTGGTGGATAGCGTCAAGCAGGGTGTCCGGTTTACCGACGAACATCTTGGCCGGTCGGCCGAGGTGGTTGTCGCTGGTCAAGTGGTCGCAACCTCGGCCGGCCCGCTATTGCGATCTCGACCCTCAGCGTATGCGGGCGATAGCCTCAAGGACAGCACCGCCTTTGGGCGTGATGCAGGGTCGGCGTCCCGAAGCGATCTCTTCCAAGTTGACAAGTTGATGCTCGCGGAGCGCTTCCAAATCCGCTCGATCTAGTTCAGTGTGATCCGGGGCGCCCTGGACTAAGATGAGAGTCGCTACTTCATGGGGGCTCAGCATGCTTGCCTCACATATTTTTGAACGGCAGCTGGGAAGCGTAAATTGCAACCATTGCATCAAGGCGCTATCGCTCGGCGGCATAGGCGGCAACCTCCGATGAGGTCTTTGACCGCCAGGCGCTCCATGTTTGCGCTGGGCCAATGCATTCAATACGCCCCATTCCGGATCTTCAAGCCCTTTTCTGGCCATCTAGGGGAAACTCCTCGGTTTTAGATCAGCCAGAGCGAGCCGCAGTGCCGCCAAGATCTCGAAAACGTCGGTGGTTTTTTTTTCGCTGAGTGTTCAGCGCAGATTTGCTATCGGGGATAGCAATGCGAGGCCGAGAGGCCTAATTGAGCACGCCTCTCAGTATTTGGCAATTGACAAGCGTGTAAAGTGAGACACGGGCTAAGTGAAGCGTCCCGCAGGCCTGATCTAGTAGCGATGCATGCTGCAATTCCAGCATCGCAGCCGCCCTCCTTCATGAAGGTGTCTGCCGTCGGGTCGACCTAGTTGTGCGCCAAGCATTCGATGCTACATGGCACTGCACCTCGCCGCTGGAATGATCTCACACACTCACTCAATCTCCGCATCGTCGCCGACGGCTACTCCACGTTACCTCCCGCATGCACAGCCACCGGACTAGAATGCATTGCATTGAGGGGGCAGTGAAACGGGAAGATAGAAACTAGAAAATTGTGCCCTCAGCGTCTCGCGCTGAGGGCATTTCTTTTCCTGTCCAATATCAACCCGATCGCCTCTGTATCGTGCTCAGTCGTCAGATGGGACTCATGCAATCAGGCCGCGACCGTGTTCCCTGCCGATTTGATGGACGCCGAGCCAGCGCCCCTGGCGTCACGGGAAAACGCCAAAGACCATGCAAAGGTGCAGTCCGCTAGGTAGGACGGTGCCCGATGCCAGTTATCTCCTGCCTCTCCTACGCTTCAAGTATCTCCCACGCGAGGAATTGAGATGCGAAGGGACTTGATCATTTGTGCCGTTCGTGCCGGCTGGGTCCTGGAAGTTTGGGGCGAAGCCATCGCAATTCTCGAATTCGACAGTCACGACGAGGCACTGAGCCTCGGAAATACCATAGCAACCCGCCATGGCATCAACTTAATCATCGAGGATGCAGGCGGCCTGCGCCGCCGCATTCAACTGCCACTCCCCTCGGTGGCGTTGCCGGAAGGCAAATGCATTATGGTTCGCGCCCCTTGAAAATGGAAACCAACCCAAATGCGATGGCCGACATAGGCCACGTCCTCGCGCAGATTTTCGCCCGGCTCGCCGGCACCTTGTCCCTACTTGTCATTGGACTGTATGTCACAGATGCAACTGTAGGTCTCACGGACACCCCTATGAGCAAGGACACCCTGTTCCTATCAGTCGTGGCCGTTGCCCTGTGGGCAATGTGCGAAGCGTCTTGGCGTCACAAGTAGTTGGCCCGGCCCCCGGCCAACTCCCTTCGCGTCGCCGAACCGCGTCGGTGCCGGCTCGGTCACTACGCCATGAGTTGGCGCGTCAACTGCATCGCGAAGACGATCCCTCGCATGACGCCGTCCCTCGCGATAGCTCCGATGGTCACGCTGATCTCTACTGCCAAGCCTCTACTACTACGCAGCGCCACTAGGTCAGAAACGCGGGGCTCTCATGCAGCGCCCTCCGCCGTCACGGCCGCACCGAGGAGTGTCCGCCTGTCTGCAAACGGGCCCTTTGCGCAGTGGCCGGTAGAGTACTTACCGTTAGCTTCAAACCGAATGATCTCGTTGGGAGTGCCGCCGAGAAGCATGAGATGAAAGGTGAGCATTGGGGCGCAGCGAAGCCGTCATTGTCGGTTCTGGTCCGACTCCTTGTGGTCAATTCAGTGTAGGCCACATGCTGCGCTCTACTAGCAGCTTTAGCTTGTCATCTCCGCTTACCGTACGCGTGTCAGGACCGCGGCGATTGCGCAACCTGATCTCGCTCGACAAGTTGGCGATGCCGCCAAGCCGGACGGTCGCGCGAGTGCCACGCAAGTAAGTCAGAGGGCGCGCCAGGCCAGGATTTCTTCCCAAGGCGCACTGTTCTTCCCAAGGCGCACTGATCAGCCCGATCGCGCTTGCGTGCGCCGCTGGCGTTGTGCGCGGGTCCGAGGATGGCGGTCAGCGCCTCGGCGCCGACGGCGAGGACCAGCAGATGGCCGACGCGCAGCAGCAGGTGGGCGGCGGGATCTCCGCGGAGCAGGCGGTCTGCCTAGTCCAGCAGTCAGTCGTCGAGGCTAAATTCAAATGCCCTCCCTTTAAGGGGTGACCAGGATCAAGCCCACGTCTGCGACAGTCTCGGTGTCGCGCGATCGAGTCAGGCCGCTATGCCTAGAACTATGCGCTGGGCCGCCGTCGTTTGGGGCGCTGAGGAAATGGATGCGCGTCCAGACGAAGGTGAATTGCCCTGGGGACACAACCAGACGCTGCTGCAGAAGCTCAAATCGTCGAGCAGCGCCAGTGGTATGCACAGCAAGCGACCGCGCACGACTGGTCCCGCGCCGTACTTGTGGCGCAGATTGAAACTCGCCTGGCTGACCGGGCGGCACAGGCGCCAAACAACTTCACCGCCCAGCTGCCGTCGCCGCAGTCGGACTTGGCGCGGGCCGTAAGCTGCGCTGTTACATCGTATGCGAATTGAAGACAGGTGCCTTCAAGCCGGAGTATGCGGGACAGATCAGCTTCTACTGGTCGGCGGTCGATGCCGGGATGAAGACGGCAGCCAACAATTCTACTATCGGGCTACTGCTATGCCAGGACCACAGCCGGCTGGTTGTCGAATACGCACTGTGCGGCATGGGAAATCCGATTGGCGTCGCCCAGTATCAGTTGGTGGCGGAGCTGCCGGCCGAATTGCAGGAAAGCCTGCCGAGCGTCGAGGCCCTGACACAGGAATTGGAGCCTGAAGCCCGGGGTAACGAGGGGGATTAAGTCTGAGACAGGCACCGCCGCGCTGGCCTCCTGCGCTGGCGTTTCCGATGTGAGTGAGTTGTACCCAGGGCCGGCAGGCAGCGAACCGGAGACGGTGCGCACCACGCTGGCCGCGGCAGTGCAACGGTCCGAGCGGGGCGAAGCCGAAAGCGCACTGGCGCGCCAGCGGCTCTCGGCGTTGCGCGTGGCGTGGCCAAGCGGTGTGGATGGTCGGGGAGAGGCGCTCGATCGGCAGTTCCTGCAACTGCATACCCGGTCCTCGACGGAGTCGGAACGCATGCCCGAGCAGGTGGCGGTGGCGCAGGAGCGCGCCACCGCCACCGAGCGCCGCGCGAGATAGACCAAGAGCGCACGCTGCGCCAGAAGGGTGAGCAGGCGGTGGCGGCCTCCTCACCAAACTGGCGGCGATGCATGCACGAGCGCAAGACGCCGCCGTGGTCGGCGCCGAGGAGCGGACAGGGCTGCAGGCCGAGCGCGATACACGCGTTGAGTACAACACCGGACGCGTCAGCACGCCTATTACCAGCTTCGACCTGGTTAGGCGTACCGGTAAGATTTCCAACGCACGTGAGTACAAATTGTTGGGGCCGCCGGATTTTAATAAAGAGGCCGTGCATGTCTGGGAGCACCACTCCCAGATAGCGCTACTATATCCATTGATTGGTGCGGACGTCGATATACCGTTTGAACGTGTTGCAATCTCCGAAATAATGTACGATGCTCTGGTTACTACAGAAATGGAGAAAGACAATGGCGACATACAAACAGCTGCTGGCGGAAAAAGAAAAAATTGAGGCTCAGCTTGTTGAAGTGCGCGCAACAGAAGTCGCTGGCGTTATCGAACAGATTCAAGCCCTGATGGCGCAGTATGAGTTGACAGCCGACGACATCGCTCCAAAGCGCCGCCGTGGCCGTCCCGCAGCAGGCGCGGCAGCTAAGGCTTCGGCAAAATCCAAGTCATCTCTGCCGCCAAAATATCAAGACCCAAAGACGGGGGCGACTTGGACCGGACGTGGTCGGGCACCGGCTTGGATCGGTAAGAATCGCGACAAGTTTCTGATTCCAGAGGCGTGAGCGGGAGTGCGGACATCCATAGGGTAAGTAGAGACTACTTGACCTACGCTGGTACCGCATTGTCCCCGCGCATTTCATTTTTCTGACGCAGGTGTTAGCCTAGAAGTCGACACGTTCGGGTGTTACATCTATGTGTTCCCTCCCATATTCAGCTCGCAATATGACACGAGGAGATGCCGGGAATGATGAGAAGCGTGCAGATTAGGGCGGCGGGAGAAAATGATTGGCTCGCCATTGTAGATGTGCTTGAATATTGCGGATTGCCCAACGACGTCGTCAACCAAGCAACGCGCGCCTTTCATATCGCTACATTAGGCGAGAACGTAATAGGTTGTGCTTGTGCTGAGCAATATGGAGAGACGGTTGTCGTGCGATCCGTCGGTGTGCTTCAAGAGTATCGTGGTCATCAAATCGCGACTCGCCTTATCGGCAGCATACTGACGTGCGCACGCGCAGATGGCTGTACCAAAGCGGTACTCATCACTGCTGGGCGGCTCGGTCTTCTTAATCACTGCGATTTTTCGCTTGCCGAGCTTAAATCGATGCCTGAGGAAGTAAGGCTTTCCAGGTCGTTCGTGCGGCGATTCGGCGTGCGGAGGACACTAAAAATCTCCACCGACTAGCATTGCGCAGGTCAGCGCCAATGTCTAGCTGGCAAACTGGGCGCTAAATCGTCAACGTCGCCGAGCTGGCACGCAAAGCCAAGCCGGCTTCGGAGTCGATGACGACATTGCCTCTGAATACCAAGAGAGATGGCCGGGCCACAATGGCGTCGAGCGCAGCAGACGAAAGCCCTTCACAATGGCGAAGAGCTTTCGTTTGTTCTAGAGGCGCGGCGGGAGTTAGAGCTTGCGAACCTGGGAAGCCTGCGGACCCTTTTTGCCTTGCGTGACCTCGAACTCAACTCTGGCACCTTCTTCCAGGGACTTGAATCCAGTGCCCAGGATTTCCGTGTGATGCGCAAACAAGTCCTTGCCGCCATCATTCGGCGTAATGAAGCCAAAGCCCTTTTCATTGTTGAACCACTTCACGATTCCCGTTGCCATCTCGTCCTCGCATTGGTGCAGAGAGCTACCCAGCACGTTGAACAAAAGTAAATTGCGGAACGGTACATGGACTTCGTGGACAACATGACGGCATTCCGAATGCGCTCTGCGCCCCCCAGCATAGCCGAATCTTGCGGTTCAAGCCATGAGCGCGCGCTTGCTGGGGTTTTCCATGAGAACCGTGCAGATCCTTAAGCCAAGGACGGCGGTGCCACGAACCGGAGGCTGGTAGGGCGCTACGTCCGGGAGGTCGATGCGGTCTGGTTCAACCGCCATTGGAAACGTGCATCTTCTTTGCCGCTGTGAAAAACGCGGGCGGAGGGAACCGCTTGCCCGTGCTCAGGCCCAAACTGTATCGACCACCCGCAGTAGGTGCCCAGCCAGGATGTAGTCTCCAAGCTTCATTGCCTTTATCTCCAAGGTCGCCAAGTCCTTGGCTGTCAGTTCGGTCAATGCGAACTGACCCGCGATAAGTGCAGTGTGGGACCTCACAGCGATGTTCTCGTGCCCGCGATACTCCACGCAGATGCCAACCTTCTGGCCCAAACGTCCGAGTTCAATCGCATCCTGCCAACCTGACTCGTAATCTAGCTCGACTCGTGCTATCCCTTCTGCCGCCAAGAGCCTAACGGCTTCTCCTTTGGTTCCAGCTCGGGCTGTCGTCATTCCTGTCTCCACTTACATCGTCCGACGTACGGGTCACCGGTCTAAATCTGCATGCGATTGAATTCAACTCAATGTAGTCTGTTCGCTTTGGACAATGGCAGGACCCTCGTCACGCGTGCGGCCTTGCTGGAATTCGTTTGCAAGCGCAGGGAGCGGTCCACCTGTCTAAAGTGTTATTTAATTCTGACGTAAAAAAAATCAAAGTCAATACGTACTGGCGACGATGTCATTGTGACCACCCGCGTAACCAACCGGCACTTGACTTCTTCCAGACCATTGAGGGCGAGGCCGCAAGCGCTTCCAGCTAAGAAAGTATCTGACTCAATTTGAGTTGAGAGGCCGAACGGAGCGTAGGTTGGCATTGAGGGGTCCTCGTCGATGGCAAACGGGGCTCCAGGAAGCCCGCCGCGACTCTTCAATGTTGCTTACCGTTACAATGAATCCCATCGCGCAGCCGTTAATTGTTGTCAATTGCTACTGTCGGCAACACCCAGAGTGACAAAGCTGACTCGATAGTTATTTTGACGCGGTGACGGCGACTTGCGGACTTCAACCTATCGCATCCCGTCCGGTCGGTCGGCGATAAAAATCGGACATCTCGAATGACGAGATGGAACCCGCCGTAGCCTACATGGCCCCCCGGGTGCGTTAGTGGGTCGCGATGCCTTCCTGCAGATGCTCGAACGTGATGCGCTATCCTGCGTTTGGGTGATTGCCGGTGAGAAGAGTGTCGTTGGTGGGCGAGGGATGGTTTCGTCCGCACGTTGCATACGATGCGAGAAGAGTCTTCACCGGAACAGTTGAAGAAATTCTACGGGGATGCAAGACCAGTCACCAAAGTGTCGGTGTCAAAGAAGTCAACTAAGGAAAAGGATAGTGGGGGAGTATCCCCGTCATCAGGCAAATCTTCGAGCCGGCGCCCAAGCAGATAGAGAAGGACCTGTCAAAGGGATGGGCGCAGCTGGGCGGGGGCGGGCGGACAAGATTTGCCCACTTTTTGTATCCTCTGGGTTGATTGACCATGGTGTCGCTAGAGTCGTCGCCCCGCAAATCATTCCATCTCCCGCACCAGCAAAAGCTCAGCGCGGCTGACGGTAAAAGCGACGGTAAGGTCCCATGCCGATCACAGCCAATCCCTTTAACCATGCGGGTTTGGGCGGCCTGTTGATGATGGAGTGGATCATAAGGAGCTACTTCGGAGAGGGGGGCATGATAACCGACCGGGCGTGCAGGGCTGTCTCTTTTCTGAGCCGCTTGCACTTTGCGGCGCCCACCGGCCACAAAGCAAGGCAGGCCCTGGCGCACAGGGCGTACTGGCTGCCGGGCCAGCGAACATAGCGGTGAATGAATCCTCAACCGGGTTCAGTCAGATGCCCGCCGGGCCACGGCGATCGTCCCTGGCCGACCCTTCTCGGCCATTTGACGCCGCGGCGTCGAATGGCCGCTATAGGAAAGCGCCCTTAGCGTGGCATCAACGGATTCCAGCGATGAGCGGCGCTGAAAAGCAAACGGCGTGAGCCGACTGGTCTCGCGCCGTTTGCATCTTTCTTACCCGCCAAAGCGTGCAACCAACGTGCAATGCCGAATCAATAACCGGCCGCCAGCCCGGTATTGCGGCGCGGGTCATTGGCGCCATAGAAGCGGTTGTTGCCGACCGGCTTGCCACCGAGAGCCGGTGCGCCGACGATGATCGTCGCCAGGTGGTTGGCAGGCTGTGGCGGGCCGAAGCGATGCCCCATGCCCTCCAGGATCTTGCGCGTATCCGGGGACAAAGCGTAGTCCTCCACATTGGTCAGGTCCGGCAGCCATTGCTGATGAAAGCGCGGCATGTCCACGGCTTCCTGCACGTTCATGTTGTAGTCGATGGCGTTGATCATGGTCAGCAGTACAGCCGTGATGATACGACTGCCGCCTGGCGTGCCCACCACCATCACCGGCTTGCCGTCCTTGGTGACGATGGTCGGACTCATCGAGGACAGCGGGCGCTTGCCTGGGGCAATGGAGTTGGCCTCGCCCTGGACAAGGCCATACAGGTTCGGCACGCCGACCTTGGCGGTAAAGTCGTCCATCTCATCGTTCAGGACCACGCCCGTCGTGGCCGCAGTGACCTTCGCGCCAAACCAGTCGTTGAGCGTGTACGTGACGGAAACGGCGTTGCCATCCTTGTCGGCAATCGAGTAATGCGTGGTGTTGCTGCCTTCATGCGGCTCCACGCCGGGCTTGATGTCCTTCGAAACACCTGCCTTCTTCGGGTCGATTGCCGCGCGAATCTTGGCGGCGTAGTTCTTGTCCAGGAGGCGGTCCAGCGGGTTTTTTACGAAGTCCGGATCGCCCAGGTAGCTGTTGCGATCCACATAGGCGTGGCGCATGGCTTCGATCTGGTAGTGCACGGCCTGCGCGGAGTGGTAGCCCAGGTCCTTGAGCGGGTAGCCTTCCATAATGTTCAACATCTCGCAGATGACCACGCCGCCCGAGCTCGGCGGAGGTGCCGACACGACGTGATAGCCGCGATAGTCGCATTCGACCGGCGCCAGCTCGCGCGTCTTGTAGGCGTCAAGATCTGCCTGCGTGATCAGGCCCTTCCCAGCCTGGCTGGAGGCGACGATTGCCTTCCCCACCCAGCCTTGGTAGAAGCCTTCGGTTCCCCCGTTACTGATCGCGCGCAGCGTCTTGGCCAGGTCGCGTTGAACCAGCTTGTGGCCCACCTGGAACGGTTGCCCCTTGTTCAGGAAGATTGCGCCGGAGGCAGGGTCTTCCTGGAAGTCCTTGGTTGCGGTGAGCAGCATATCCACGTCGCCCTGCTCGAGCGTGAAGCCGTTCTCGGCGAACTTGACGGCAGGGGCAATCAGGTCCGCGCGCTTCATCGTTCCATACTTCCGGCGAGCGTACTCCATGCCGGACACGGTGCCGGGCACGCCCACGGCCAGATGCCCCTTGGTGGAGGCGCCCTTGATCACGTTGCCGTCCTTGTCCAGGTACATGTTCGCGGTGGCACCCTTTGGCGCAACCTCCCGGAAGTCAAGGAACGTCTTGCGGCCGTCGGCCAGTTGGATGGTCATGAATCCGCCACCACCCAGGTTGCCCGCAGCCGGATACACCACGGCCAGCGCGTAACCCACCGCCACGGCGGCGTCGATAGCGTTGCCACCGCGCTTGAGCACATCGACTCCAACCCTGGTGGCCAGGTGCTGCGCGGTAACGACCATGCCGTTCTCGGCGGCGACCGGCGCCACGGAAGCCGCGTACGACGACGGCGCGAAGCTCGTCGTCAGACAAAGGGATGCAATCGCGGTGAACCACCGCAATCCTGACTTCGGATTCATGGAGTCTCCTGATGAATGCTGCGTAAGCGAACCCTGCTAACGACATCGCACAAGACGCCAATGCATAACCCTGCCTATGGTTTGGTTTTGGCAAGTATGAGAAGCACCGGGCGCAACACGGCACCCGGATGTCTTTCGCGGCGCTTGTGGCGCACAATCTTCTCATAAAGGTTCCCTCCGCTCCAAGGGGAGAGATTCGGTTCGACTTCTGATGATGTTGGCCGGCCCGGCCGGCCCTCAGTCGAACTGCATCGCCAACCGTTCCAACGATCGGCGCAGTAACGGATTGCTTGGCTGCGCCGATCTGTTCGAATGCATTCGGGGGGCGGCATATACCTGGGTGCTTCTTCGGCAAGCGGCTCGCATGCCGAATAATCCGATTCGATGCTGTCATTGTGTGCCTGCCGGAAGTTCACCGCTTCAACGCGGCCACCCCAACGATGCACTGTCGCAGTCATGCCGCGCAGCACAGGTCGAGGAAAGCGCCAAGCACCAAGGCTAGGGGCTATCGACGTTGGGCCTGATGCCGGGAAGAAGGTGCGGAGCAGACGTCCGAATGTCCGAATGACGGTGCAGGCGAACGACGCTTCATGGCCGGGAAGGGGCCTCGACCCACCGCTACCCCGTCGGCTCTGCCCGATCCGTTGCTGCCCTTCAGCGAAGAGCAGACTCTGCGGCTGGCCTTGCCCGGAACAACCCGTGTCGGGTCAACGAAACGAATTATTCGGTAGTGCCTTCTTGTGATGTCCGCGAGAGTGTGGTCGGCCAGTTACATCTCTGTTTGCAGCACCCGCGCCCAACCACCTTCAGTCAAGATGAACTTATAGGGTTCCCAATTCTTGCGGACAGATTTTTTTACCCGGCCCCGCGCTCTATTCACAACATCGCGGAGTAGGGACATAAAGTCATCCCGCTCATGGGAAGGCTTCCTGCATCGACCGAGCGTAGCGCTTCGCGCTCGTCCAACAGTGCCGCGGCGAAGCCCAGCGCAACGATGGCGTTGTCATCGAGGTGGGAGCGGAAGCTGCTCCACCGTCCGTTCAGGGCTTGTTCGGCGACGCCCTTGTATAGCTGCGAGCGCAGTTGCTGCAGCGGCCCCACATGGCGGGCGAAGGCGGACTCCATCACCACGACGACCTCGCCCGCGAGGTCCAGCAGCTTGCCGAGGCGCGTGAGCAGCTCGGCCTCGTCCGTGGACTTCAGAATCTTCTGCCACGCTTTACTGCATGGTTCGTTGCTGCCGATGTTCTTGCATTCGAGCAGGATTTCGTGCAGCCGGTGGGCCGGGTTGTCGGCAATATTTTTGGCCATGTTCTGTCGCCGTGCTCGATGGGCAGTGCAAGCTGGATTTGGATCGGTCGTAGCGGTTCTGCTTGGGGCTGATCAGCCCGCGCCGAGTCATCTTCAACTGCGCACGCATCGTCACGGTTCGCGTCCTGATCCTGCAGCGTGCGCTCCAGCTCCGAGATCGCTCGATCCCGCGTGGCCACCGGACCAGTCCAGATCGTGGCGAAGACGACGGCACCGCCGACGGCTGCCCCTACCAGGCCGGCGACGAAGGCGTAGCCAATACGATTTGTCATGTCATCACTCAGAAAACTCCTACCACATGCGCCAGCGCGGCCCTGGTAAGGCGCGTAGGCGGGTACGCGGTAGGTTTGATCAAAGTCGAAAGTCACGGAACGCCACCGCGGCACAGTCGGCGATGGCGACCTTGGTGGCCCGCTGCCGGGCAGCCAGCGTCGGGATGGTGCTCGCCCAAATGAGCCTCACAATTGTTCCTAACTCCGCCGCCACATCAATAGGACGCGTCCTAATATGTGCTGAATATCTTTGTTATCTGTTCTGTACAGTTCCTACATCGGAAGTCCGACGGAGATAAGTTAAATATTTAAAACTTAATACAGAAATAAATAGCACTAAATAGGACTTGTCCTAATTTAATAGGACTGGAATGAATTTACGGAAGTTTACTTGACGTATTGTTTGATAGAGGAATAGTATGAATTAACATTTGAATGATGCTGGCGTAATGAAATCTGTTAATTCCACCGTAACCCCCGTTGAGTTTGATGATGCGTTGTCCATTAGCGTTACACCGCTCTGGGCGAGGATCGCCGGTTCGCTGAAGGCGCGTATCTTGGAAGGTGAGTGGGCGTCGGGTGCAGCGATTGCGCCAGAGAGAGCACTGGCCCAGCACTATTGCGTCGCGATTGGAACTGTGCGTGCGGCGATCCAGGTGTTGGTGGATCAAGGCATGCTCGAGCGGGCGAAGGGCCGTGGAACTTATGTGAGAGGTGCCCTATATGGTGCCTTTATGACGCGGTTCCTTCGCTGGGATGATGACAACGCGGAGCTTCCGGATTCTCGCATCATCTCGCGGCAGGTCTTGCCCGCATCCAGCGACGTGGCCGGCAAGCTAGGGTTGGAAAAGGGAGCGCAGGTAGTTCACTTGTCGCGACAGCGAAGCTGGAAAGGTATGGTCAGATTGCTTGAGACTATCTGGCTTCCGGAAGAAAAGTTCAGAAAATTGTCCGCACTCGATCCCGATCGATTCCCGGCTCTCTTGTATCCATTTTACGCGGTACGTTGCGGAGTGACGGTCTGTCGAGCCATCGACGATCTGAGTTTTACAAGGCTAGGCAGGCGTGAAGCGGAGCTGCTTCGCCTGGCTGAGGACCATCCGGCATTGTCGGTATCTCGTGTTGCGTTTGATATGGCGGATCAGCCTGTGGAATATCGCCAGGCGTTGGGGAACGCCGACGAGTTTCAATACCGCACCGAAACCCGTTGAAGGGCAAACCACCGCGCTGGGGTGGAGCGCGGCATCTTCCGCGCTGGAGAGCGCTCGGTCAGGAAGAAGTCACTAGTCGATTGGAGACGTATGCGAATCTCGCTCTGTGCATCTGTAGCAATTGTTTGTTGTGCCCTGATCGGTAGCCACGCGCAAGCGACGGCCTGGCCGACGGAAAAGCCTATCCGGTTAGTCGTGGGCTATCCGCCAGGCGGAGGTGCTGATGCAATGGCACGCCTGTTGTCGCCTCTTCTCAGCCAGGAACTGGGGCAAAGGGTCGTTGTCGACAATCGCTCTGGCGCAGGGGGTAGGATTGCCGCGGATCTGGTCGCGAAATCGGAGCCGGACGGCTATACATTGCTGCTGGATGCATCATCGTTTGCGATCAACCCGGCCCTGTACAAGCGACTGCCTTATGACCCAATCGGATCGTTCGCGCCGGTATCGTTGATTGCCTTGTTCCCGAACGTCCTGGTCGTGAATCCTAGTTTTGCTGCGACATCGGTGCGTGACGTGGTGTCATTGGCTCGCAAGGAGCCAGGTCGAGTTGCCTATGCATCAGGTGGGAACGGGACCGCACAGCACCTGGCTGGAGCGATGTTTGCGCAGTCCATGGGAGTCGATCTGCTACATGTTCCATACAAGGGCGGCGGCCCAGCTTTGGCTGACGTTATTGCTGGTCAAGTCCCGGTCTTCTTTGCCAACACTGCCTCCGCCTTGCCCCATATCCGCGCCGGAAAACTTCGCGCGCTTGCTGTGACTGGCGACAAACGTGTTGCGGTCCTGCCGGGCACACCGACCATGGCAGAAGAGGGGGTGACCCGCTATGAGGTGTACGAGTGGAACAGCGTGTTTGTTCCTGCCGGCACACCAGCGCAGATCGTACAGCGTCTTTCGGATGCGATTCGCAAGGCAATGAGCGAATCCGAGAGCCGGGAACGTGTGAGTAGCCTGGGCGGTACGGTCGTGGCAGGAACGCCATCGGAAGCCTCCAAATTTATCAAGGGGCAGATGACCGAGTGGGAGAGGGTCATCAGCAGCGGTCGCATCCAGGCCGATTGAATTGTGTGGCAGTCGTGAGGATACGCTTTGAGGAAATTCAGGAAACCATTGGCAGGGATTGCTTTGGTGCTCTTGGGAGCGTGCACTCCGGGCCATGAGTGATACGTATGATGGGAAATGGCAAAAGGTATCTGGCCGAGGTGCGGAGACCATGGCGGTTGAGAGGCACGGAAATGTCTTCATCATCAAACGACCAAGCTTCAACGCCATGCTGCTCGGACGTGATGAGTCAGAAGCGATCCCAGCGATGCTGAAGGACGGCGTGTTGGAGATCCAGGAGGAACTGGGACCAACCAGGCTTATGGTTGGCCCGAAGACGGGTCATCTGTTGCACGCCGGTGCGGAGTACAGACGCGTTGGTGACTAGCCTTGAGCGCCGGAGATGTTTCGTTGAGCGTCAAGGATCGCGGGAATGCTCTCTACGATTGCTAGGGCGTAGGTCTGTTCATCCTTGCTCAGTACGAGAAGGCTCTCGGCAAAGCGCTGAATTGACGTTTGCTGATTTGGAGCTAGTCTTGCAAGCCAATCGGGTATAGGTTGCGCTCCAGTCGTAGGGCCGGTTCCAAGAGCAAGCCATATCGGATTGACGCCGTAAAGGATAGCTAGAGCAACAGTAAAGCTCGACCCTGTTCCCTCTCTCTCAAGTGACGCTAGGTTGCTCTGGGTAATACCGACACGCGCTTCTACCTGCTTCTGAGTAAGTCCCTTCGCCTGTCTCGCCTGAAGGAGTCGCTGTCCGAACGGGGTACGGCCAAAGTTGGATTCGTTAGTTTTCTTCATCCGCACACCCTAGACGGGATGAAAAACACTTTTCAGCTTGCGTGAATATCGTAATTCCGATATTGTGGGTCTATGGACTGGAAAAAAATGGTGAGAGAACTGACAGATCGGAAGCTTGGAGGCTTCACGCAGGTTGAGCTTGCCAAGAGGTGTGGATGTAGCCAATCCGTGATCAGCGACTTGAAACGGGGTGCCGTATCCGTGCCCAATGCGAATGTTGGACTGGAATTGCTTGCCGCACATAGACAACTCAGTGAAGGAGATGGAGTGTGATGACGAAATGGCTTGGTGGTTTGAGCATAGCGCTTTCTATTGCAGGCGTGGCTGCCGCCGGGGAACGTGTGGCCGTTAAGTACACTCCTGTAGGTAGTGCGGAGGCTGTCATCCAGACGTTTCGCAACGCCGCGGGCGCGGACCTCAAGATGGTCCGCCCGATGTCCGGCAACGCTTGGGTGATTTCGCTGCCGGACAACATCGGTGCCCAGGAGCGCGCCCGCATCCTGGATGCTCTGCGGGCGATCCGCGGCGTGGATTGGGTCGAAGCGGAAACCTACCATCGCACGAACACGTTGAACGGCGGCTGGATTCCGAACGATCCCAACTTCGCCCCGAAACAATGGAACCTGCACGACCCTGCCATCCCTGGCAACGCGAAGGGCGCGATCAATGCCGTGAACGCCTGGTCGAGTAGCAAGGGAGATGGCATCGTGATCGCGATCCTCGACAACGGCGTGAACGCAACCCATCCCGACTTGCAGGGCAAGTTGCTGCCGGGGTACAGCTTCGTCACGCGTGCCGGGCGGGGAACGAACACCCAACCACCGGCCTTTGGTGCGCAATGTGTCAATCCCGCCTTGCAGAATGGCGCGACCGCTACTATGGCCTATCACGGAACGAGCATGGCTGGTATCGCCGCAGCGGCAACCAATAACGGCCAAGGTATTGCTGGCGTGGCACCCAACTCGATGGTCCTGCCAGTCAAAGTGCTCGACGAGTGCATGTCGAGCAATTTCGATATGGCAGACGGAATTAGGTGGGCCGCGGGCCTGGGCGTCTCAGGAGCGCCGGGGAACCCGCACCCGGCACGGGTCATTAGCGTCAGTATCAGCAGTTCGGGGGCATGTGGGCAGACTATTCAGTCTGCGATTCAGGACGCCGTGGTAGTTGGAAGCGTAGTCGTCGCCGGCGCTGGAAATGACGGTGGCGCTGTTGGGAATACCGGCAGTTGTAAGGGCGTGATAGCCGTCGGTGCGATTGACCATACCGGATTGCGTGCAAGCTATTCCAACTTTAGGCCCAGGAACAAGCAATTCCACGCCTCAGGTAGCCGGCGTTGTGGCACTCATGCTTGCGGTGCGCCCAACTCTCACGCCGGCAGCGGTGGGCCAACTGCTGCAGAAGAGTGCTCGCCCGTTCGTGGACGCGAGCTGCAACACGTCCATCTGCGGCGCCGGCATGTTGGATGCTCTCGGGGCGGTCACGCTGGCCGCCCAGGCGATCATCCCTACGGCGGCGGCAACCGCTCCAAAGTCTGCGACCACTGGCACGACGGTGGCACTTGATGGCAGCCAGTCAAGCAGCACCAACGTTTCATATGCCTGGACCCAGCTTAGCGGCCCGACGGTTACGTTGCTGAATGCCAATGCGGCGGTTGCCTCCTTCACCCCCACGGTGGCTGGCGACTACCAATTCGGTCTGACCGTGACTGACAACGCCTCAGGACTTTCGGCCGGCACCAGTGTGCTTCTGTCGGCAACGGCACCTGCCGGCACGAGTAGCGGCAGCAATTCCAGTGGCGGCGGCGGCGGGGCATTTAGCTTAGTCGAGGCATTGCTACTCCTCGCTGGCGGCTTGCTAGCCTTCGTAGGTCGCCGCCGTATCCCCGCAGATTCAGCTTGATCCATACAGTGAATAGAACCAGACCGACGGAGGACGAATAGAGACCCACTAAGAAATCGAAGACGCCCGGACCCGGTGTTGACGCACCAGGCCCGAGCTAACCATATCCAATCCAGCTTAAAGGACCATTAAATATGGCTGCCCGTATTGTAACGGAGTCGCGGTGTGTACGCGCGCGCACAAATCGGCGCAAATCCCTGCGCCCACTCATTCTAGCCACAGCTGCGTTTCTACTTGCCGGCGGCGCCCAGGCCTCGACGCTCTGTCTCAAGAACGCCGACGGCGGTTACGACACCCTGCGTACCGGCCTCGATACGCTTTACGGCTCAGGTGGTCACCAATCGATCCTCGGCGGGGCATTCGTCGATACGTCGCATCAAGGGGGGGAGGCGGGGGTCAGTCCTGCTGCGTCTATCGTAGGCTTTGCTCAAAGCAGCGGGGCAGCGACCCTCGGCGAAATAGCCCTCGGCTCCCCATGGGCTCTGCGTGGGGTGGACACGACCCTTATTCAATCCAACTTCGGCAACGGTTCGGGGAACCCCTGCGCCAACGGCGGCGCGAATGCGGAAAATACGGTCGCTACCGTCGCCGACCTTTCAGGTGGTGGTGGGGGTATTGTTGGAGGGCCGAAGGAGGTTATTACCAACAATCCGCGCTCGCCGGGCGATGCCATTGCCACCGGCAACAACGCCACCGCCGTGGGCCAAGGGTCGGTCGCCGATCGCGACAATTCCGTGTCCATGGGTGTCGTCGGCGGCGAGCGCCAGGTCACCAACTTGGCGGCCGGCGCCGCTGGCACCGACGCGGTAAACGTCGCACAGCTGAATAGCGCCAACGCCAACACGCTGAACCAAGCCAACAACTACACCGACGCCAAGACCGCCAATGTCGTGCAATACGACGTGGATGCAAGCGGAAATCGGACCAATTCGGTCACGCTCGCGGGCGGCAGCTCCGGCCCGGTCACTATCCACAACGTGGCCACTGGCATCGCCGATACCGACGCGGTGAACGTGGCGCAGCTGAATACGGCCACCGCCAACACCTTGAACGAGGCCAACAGCTACACCGATAGCAAGACCAAGTACTTCAAGGCGAACTCGACGCTGGCCAACGCGCAGGCGTCGGGCGCCGAATCCGTGGCGATCGGCGGCAACGCTGTCGCGTCCGCGCCGCAGACCGTGGCCATCGGCTCCAACAGCGCGGCCACGGGCGACAACGCGATTGCGATCGGCTATGGCGCACAGGCAACTGGCAGCGTGGCAGTTGGCACGTTGGCGTCAGCAGGCCAGGGCGGCACCGCCGTGGGTGACAACACCAGCGCCGTCGGCGAAAACACGCTCGCTGCCGGCACAGGTGCCACGGCCAACGTCGCGCGGGGCGTCGCCTTGGGTAACAACGCCTCGGTCACGGTCAACGATTCGGTGGCACTCGGGGCCAACGCGGTTGCCTCGCGCGGTGCCGCGAAATATTTTGATCCTGTCACCGGCCTGGCGCGTACGTCCGCGGGCGAGGTCTCCATCGGCGCGGCAGGCGCGGAACGCCAGATCACCAGTGTTGCGGATGGCCACAAGGCCACTGACGCGGTGAATCTGCGCCAGCTGCAGGCCATGGGCGCCAACGCGCAGACCTACGTGGACAACCGCGTAGCAGTCAACAACACCGGCAACTTGCCGGCGCCGGTTGCGCCCGGCTCGAACTCGGTCGCGTTGGGTCCGGGGTCAGTGGCAGACCGCCCGAACTCGGTGTCGGTAGGCTCAGCGGGCAACGCGCGGCAGATCACCAATGTGGCAGCCGGTACGGCGCCGACGGATGCGGCGAACGTGGGCCAGCTCAATGCGTTGTCGGATCGCACGCAGCGCATGGTGGGTGCCGTGGGCGCGATGGGGGCAGCCATGGCGGCAATGCAGCCCAACGCACGGGCAGAAGGTCCGTTGTCGATCTCGGTGGGCGCCGGCACCAACGGCGGTATTGCAGCGCTCGCGGCCGGCATCAACTACTACGCGTCGAACCGTGTGCTGCTGAACCTGAAAGCCTCCACCGCGATCGGCGCTGGCTTGTCGGCCAGCCAGACCGTCTCGGTTGGCGTGGGCGCTACGTTCGGCTTCTGATCAGCTAGCGCCGGTAAGCGGGGAGGGCTATGTCCTCCTCCCATGGCTCCGCACGGAGCTCCTCCTGATTCGAGGAACACCATGACTCTCAAACTTGTGGCCACGGCGGTGCTCGTGGCACTCATGACGCCTGCCTGGGCCGCCCAGGTCGACTATTCAGTGAAACGCGACGCGGCAGCGCTCCAGCTCCGTCTGGACAAGCTGGGGGCGCCAACGACGCCGATCCGCGCACGCGCGCAGTGCTGGATCGATCTCTATCACGCAGAGCGCTCCCAGAGCCTGATCCACACGAACGATACGCCGCAGAAAGCCCTCTTCAATGCCGACCAGATCATTGGCGCCCTGGAGCGCGGAGAGAAGAGTGCGCCGAATGCGCGCATTTTCAGCACAAAGATCTATCCGTCCAATGACTCGCGCCATGGACGCCCTCAGTGGCTGGCGGATATCCGCGCCATCGAGAAGACGCTCGCGGCCTACGACGCCAAACGCTGCCAGACGCCTGTATCGGCATGCCTGGACGTAGCGTACGAGAGCGTGATGGAGAACATGGAAGAGACGCAGGGCGCGCGCTGGAATCACGGCCGCCCCGAGATCGACCACGCCCTTGCACTTGTCGCGAAGGCCAAATCCGATCTGGCCGCTTGCTCGCCGCCGGCGCCGCCGGTGGTCGAGAAGCCGGCTCCGAAGCTGATCGAGAAGACCTTGAATGCCGATGCGCTGTTCGATTTTGATCGTGCAGTGCTCAAGCCCAAGGGGATGGAGAGCCTGGCGCAGTTCGCCAGCGATCTGCGTCAGCTGACGATCGCCACCGCGGTGACGGTGACGGGCTACACCGACCGATTCGGCTCCGTCGACTACAACCGGTCGCTGTCGCAACGGCGTGCCGATGCGGTGCAGCAGTACCTGGTAGGGCAGGGCATCAAGGTGCCGATCACGGCGACCGGTGCCGGCGCGGCCGAACCGATCGTGCAGTGTGCCGGTCCGCAGAACGCCAAGACCATTGCCTGCCTGCAGCCGAATCGGCGCGTCACGCTTTCGGTCATGGGTAAGGCGGTCGCCTTTGAGCATGCCAACGCAAGGGGGGAGCCATGAAACTCACTGCCGACGAGCGTCAGGTCCTCATCACGGCATCGCAGTTGTCCCACGACGTGGTGCAAGAGGCCATCCACAAGATCCGGGCGGAGCATCCTGATGCCTTTCATTCGGGGGATTCACTGGCATCACGCGTGTTCTTCGATCAACCCGTTCGCGACGAGCCGTGCAAAGGGTTTATCCGCTTCATTGCGGTTGATCGCCTTGCAGACACCATGGGGTCGAGATCTTCGTGTCCACCACGCGCTTGACGCTATCCGTTGCGGTACGGCAGAGCAACTAGCCGCCAGCAGCCGTTTCCGATAGTTCCGCTTCCGCGGATTCGCAGGGCACGAAAGCCAGTGGTGGTCATCTCATTTTTCTACAGAGGAAACAAAATGGAATCGAATCAACTTAGCTCGGATGCGCGAAAGGTCGCCACCCGCAATGGCGATCGTATCGATACGGTACTGAACTACATGGGCCAGGGCGTGGTGATCGCCTTTTTGCTGCTGCCCGAGTTCGCTCATGCGCAAGCTGCGGGCGGTCTGGGCGCTGGTGTCACCCAGTTTCTCAAGCAGATCATCAACCTGCTCATCTTTGAATGGGGCTACTACATCGCGATCGCAGCATTGGTCATCCAGGGCTACCGCTGGTGGACGGGCCACATAAGCCTGTTGGACCTCGGCAAGTGGGGCTTCGGTCTGTTCCTGGTGTTCTTCGCCCCCAACATCGTCAGCCAGTTCAGAAGCGGCGCATCGGGGGTCGTATGAGCCACGACGAGCCGTTCCTGGAAGATGGGGAGCCGCTCGTCGCAGCGATGACCCGCCCGGCAATGTTGGGTGGGTTCACGCTGACGAGCATTGTGCTGAGCCTGTTCATCCCCGGGCTGATCATGATGATTAGTCGATCCGTCCTGACCGTGGTGTTGGTGCCTGCATTTCTGCTGGTGAGCTACCTGGTCTGCCTGAAGGACGTGTACCTGTTCGAAATCTTTGTTTCGGCCACGCGCCTGAGCCGCTGCCCGAACAAACACCTGTGGGGGTGCCGCCGCTATGCGCCTCGCTGAACTCCTCAAACGCAAGTTCGATATGTCGCTGTCTGTGCCGGTGCCGCAGGGGAATGCGGCCGATGCCATGGAGATGGCGCTCAGCGACATGATTCCCTATACCGTCCACTATGACGATGAGACGGTCATTACCAAGGATGACGGCCTGGTGCAGGTTGTCAAGGTCGACGGTCTTTACTTCGATTCCTTGAGTGCGGCGCAGATCCGCATCTTCGAGCGTCGGCGCAACACGGTGCTTCGCTCGATCGCGAACAGCAACCGTGGCGTCTACGTTCACCTGGTCCGCCGTAAAGTCAACTCCTATCCAGCGGGCGATGGCGGTACCTGGTTCTCGCGCCATTTCAATGCTGCCTGGCGTGCCCGCTCCGACCGCCGCTCGTACTATGCGAACGATATCTACATCTCGATTGTGCGCAACCGCTTTCGTCAGGGGACGCCGGGCGTCCTCGACAAGCTGTTTGCCGGCATGTCCGGCGTGAAGCTCAATCAGGAGCAAACCGAATCGTTCGCGGAACAAGCACGAGACCTGCAGGAGGCGGCAAGTCTGGTGCTGCAATCCCTGTCGGAATATGGTCCGCGCAAGCTGCGTGTGCAGCGCAGGCCGGAGTTGGACTGCGAGCGCGTGGACAAGGTACGAGCCCAAAGCGACGTTCGCCGCTTCAGGCTGGGATGGGAAGACTTCCTGCAGCAGTACGGCCACAGCGAAGACTACTCGAGCGTCGATGTGCTGGACTTCCTGGGGGAGGACTTCACTGAGATCGGCGGCTTTCTCCACTACCTGGTGAATCTCGAAGAGGCGAGGGTGCCAGTTACGGAGCTGCCGCTGGACCGGACGCTGGCAGCGTCCTGGCTGGACTTCCGCATGGTCAGCAACATGATGGCCGTACAGAACCTCAATGGCAGGCGGGCCGGCGCGATGCTCAGCATGGCCGAATGGCCGGCCCGCACACCCTCGCGCATGTTGAACGGATTCCTGCAACAGCCCGTCGAGTTCATCATCACTCAGTCCTTCTTCTTCACCGATCGCATCAGTGCCGAGCAAGACATGCGGCAGGAGCGCAGGCGTATCTCTGTCAATGACCGTGATGGTGTTGCAGAAGAGGATACGGACGAGATCACCAAGGGCCTGCAGGACCTGACACGTGGCCGAGCGGTCAATGGTCTGCACCATCTCACGATGCTCGTCCACGTGCCGGCCGCTACCGATGCCGATCCGCTGACGGCACGCCAGCAAACGGTGGCGGATCTGGACGCCGCGGTAGGGCTGCTCAACAAGGCCTTCATTAACCTGAACGTCAAGCCGGTTCGTGAGTGGTTCGCCGTGGAAACGTTCTTCTGGGCGCAGTTGCCCGGGCAGGCCCAGCATTTCATGGGCCGACGCGGCAAGATCAAGTCATCCAACTTCGCGGGATTTGCGTCGCTGCACAACGTTGCGCAGGGCAAGGCTGAGGGCAATCTTTGGGGGCCCGCCATCATGCCATTCGAGACGGAGAGCGGCACCGCATACAACTTCAACTTCCATCGCGAAATGGAGGGCATGGTCGCTGGCCACACGGCGGTCACGGCAGACACGGGTGCCGGCAAGACGACGCTCCTATCTGCGCTAATCGCCATGGCAGACAAGGCCCGGCCGCGCGTTTTCTGGTTCGACAACCGGGAGGGCGCCAAGGTGTTCATGTGCGCCATGGGCGGACAGCATACGACACTAACGGTGCAGGGCAGCACCGGCTGGAACCCCTTCAAGCTGCCGGATACGCCGGAGAACCGCACCTACCTGGTTGAGCTGCAAATGCTCATGCGCACTTGCTACGGCGGGAAAACTACGCCGGACGACATCGAGCGGTTCAAGAAGGCGGTGCACGAGAACTACGAATTGCCCCGGAAGGACCGGCGGTTGCGCAACGTCGCATGGTGCTATGGCCAAGGCGAGCTCGCCAAGGATATGGGCATCTGGCACGGCGCCAACGGCGAAGGCGCGAATTGGGGCGTGTTCGACAACGAGCACGACGGCATCGACTTGACCGATTGCCGGCACTACTGCTTCGAGATGCGCCAGCTGATCAAGGACGGCACGGCTCGCCCGGAGCTGCCTGTCGTCCTGAGCTATCCGTTCCATCGCATCGAGCAGTCAATGGATGGTGAGCCGTTTATCATCGTGCTGGAAGAGGGGCAGAACCTGGTCAGGCATGTCTACTGGCGGGAAAAGATCGACAGCTACATCATGCAGATCCGTCGAAAGAACGGACTGCTGGTGTTCGTGACCCCCGACGCTAAGTACCTGTACTGCGAAACCGACTCGATCGCGAAGCAAGCCGTCACCTCCATTGTTCTGCCCAATGACAAGGCGCGCAGCGAGGACTTCGTGGACAGGCTCGGATACACGAAGTCGGAGTTCGAGTTCATCCGTGACACACCGCCCCAGGCACGCAAGTTCCTGATCCGGCGCGGCAACGAATCCATTCGGGCGATCTTCGATTTGTCCGACCTTCCCGAGTTCATCCCGGTCCTGTCGTCAAATGACAAGGGCGTGGCCCTTATGCACGCCGTGATGGACGAGTTGGGCACGCAAGACCCGCAGCATTGGGTGCCGGTGTTCATGGCGCGTGCCATGGAACAAAACACCCACAACCTCAAGCAGAAGGGAGCATGACCATGAAGAAGAACATTGCCGAGCACGCCATCGACGCCCTCAGCGCCACGTTCGCCGTCCACGCGCAACCTCTTCATTCCGAAGGCGAGAAGGGGCTCGCGCAGCATACGACGATCCTCGCCAGTAGCGCCGGGGACGGACCAACGGTGCTGGCCGTGCAGATTGCAGAAAGGAGTCAGGTCTTGAAGAAAGCTATCGTAGCACTGGTCGTCTTCGCCTCGCTCAGCGCTGCCGTACCGGCATCTGCTTCCGGCATTCCGACTTTCGATGGGGCAACTGTCGCCGCCCTGGCGGCGCAGTTTCAGCAGCTGCAGCAGCAATACGAAACCCTCAAGAACCAGTACGCGGCGGTCACTGGCAGCTATGGACGTGGAGCAAGTGGCATGGCGGAGTCCGTGGCAGCGGCGTCGGTTGTTCCGGGGTCTTGGCAGGACGTGGTGGCCAAGCAGGCCAGTGGCGCGTATGGCACCAAGCAGGGCGCTTACGAGAAGCTCATCAAGACGATGCCGCAAGAGCTGTTTCAGGATCCAAAGTCACAGTCGGCCACGACGTACAAGATGAGTTCGGATGCCGTGCGGGCCGCCATGGCTGGCGGCGACACGCTCTATGCCGAGGTGCAGACACACCTCAAGAACCTCTCCACGCTGGCTCAACAAGTCGATACGACGGCAAACATCAAGGATGCGCAGGATTTGCAGAACCGGATTGCGACCGAGAATGGCTTGATGCAGAGCGCGATAGCCAAGCTCAATGTCATGAACATGAATCTGCAGGCCAACATGGTCAATCAGATGAATCAGGCCACCTCCGCCAACGAGCAGTTCTTCCGGCGTCAAGGTCGCTGAACGTCCTGTCTCACACCTCCTTTCCCTTGAATCGATCATGAAGAACGCTCTCCTTATCCTCCTGAAAATGGACCGCGGGCGCGCAGGGGCACCCGAGCGCTGCGAGCGGCAATCCGCTGCTGACGGCGAACTACGCCCAGTTCGAGCGGTGGATCCCGTCGTTCTGCGGCACCGACCTGTTCGGTGCCGCAACGCCAGACCCACGCCGGGCCGACGACTGTGTCCGCGCCATCATCGGGCGAGTGCAAGACGAAACTGCAGTGCAGTTGACGCCGGCGCAGGTGCTGGAGCCAGCCGTGCGGACTCATTTTCGTGAACTCATGGGGATGAAATAGCCATGTCAGCCCTGACGATCGCCGGACTGCTCAATGCCTCTGATGGGGTAACCGATTCATTCCTATCGCAAACGTATCCGGCGCTGGCCAACGCGGTCTCCACGCCTGTGTACCTTGTGGCGGTGTTGTATTGGGTCGTGTATGGCTACAAGATCTACGCGGGCCACGCGCCCCTGGCATTGGACGAACTGCTGGCGAAGGCCATCATGACCTCCGCTGTCTTTGCGACGTTGAACTGGGCCGGGATGGGACAGATGGTGTACCAAGCTTTTTCGTCATTCATGAACGGCGCGGCGTCCACCATCATGGCCGGCAAGCCAACGGACCAGATGCTGGACGCCCTGTTCTCCAACGCCATGGACGTCGCGGCGAAGGCGCTGAACGTTAGCCTCTACCAGACGGGAGTCCTCATTGTTGGAGGGATCTTGTGGCTAGTGACTTGCGCGTTGTTCGTGGTGGCCGTGGCCTACACCATCATCGCCAAGTTCGGCCTGGCGATCACGATGGTATTGCTGCCGCTGTTCGTTGGCTTCTTGTTGTTCGCGCAGACGCGGCAATGGTTCATGAACTGGGTGAGCAAGATGCTGACGCACGCGTTCCTGTACATCTTGGTCGTGGCCATTGTGCGGTTGGGCTTCGTGGCGTTCGGCGATGCCCTGGATACCGCTGGTACGGCGTCCGGGCCGCTTGAGGCAGTAAAAATCAGCTTCGAGCAGGTGGCCTATCTGCTCATCGTGGAAGGCATCCTGATCGTGTTCATTTTTTGCGCGCGCGGCTGGGCAGCGCAGCTGGCCAGCGGCGCATCGGCGTCATCAGGCGCATTGCTCCTGATTGCACGCAGCTTGAAAACCCCGGGGGGCAGAAAATGAAGCTCCGCCGTGGCACCTTCAAGGGCGATCCCGCGACGCAGGCCCTGCAGCTGGGCGGGGTGAACAAGCTCAAGCTGGAGCGCAATCGCTCCTACCTCTTCAACGCGCTGCAGGCGCTGTGCATGATCGGGCTATCGGCAGCAGTCTGGCGCCTGGCGGAGATCCACACGGTGATACCCGTGGTGTCCGTTGTCGATGCCAATGGACATGTGACCAAGCAGACCGTGGTCAACAAGGACACGATCACCGCGCAGGACGCCTTCGTGCAAAGCGAAGTGCACGCCTTCGTGACGGCGTGCAACACATTCGACCCGGCATGGCGCCAGCATTACGCGGACCTATGCCGGCTGCACGCCACGCTGGCGGTCGCGCGCCAGTACGACACCGAAACAGGGCCGGAGAACCCGGACAACCCGTACTACCAGCTCGCCAAGGGCGAGCGACGCTACCCGCGCATCACCGCGGTGACGTCGCTCGCCAAGGAAGCGTACCAGGTGTCGTTCCAGTCGATCACCGACCGGCCTGGTTCCGAACCGAGGGTTGAATACTTCACGGCGCTCGTTCACTACACCTTCACCTACAAGCCGCTTGCTCTCGGTGATCGCTGGGAGAACCCGCTGGGCTTTGCGGCGACTGCCTATCGCAAGGACCAGGAACTCAGCCGCCAGCAGGGCGCGCTGCCCGCAAGCCAATGACTATCCAGGAGAATCCAACGTGAAATCCCGCACCATTTCCCGCGCCGTGTTCCTGGCCGCTGCGGCGGCCCTGCAGCTGGCCGCGATGCCGGCGCAGGCGGCCAAGGCGCCCAACGCGCTCATCACCGATGCTCGCGTCAAGCAGGTGGCCTACGACGCGAACCAGGTATATGAAATCACGGGCACTTATGGCTACCAGACCGCGATCGAGTTTGGCCGCGACGAGACGGTCAAGGTGGTGACGCTGGGCGACACCATTGCCTGGCAGACCGTGCCGTATCTGAACCGGCTGTTTCTCAAACCGGTAGAGCCGAACGCGGCGACGAACCTGACGGTCATCACGGACAAACACACTTACTTCTTCCGCCTCAACAGCGCCGACGCCCGCGCGCCGATGACCTTTGTGGTGCGGTTTCTCTATCCGTCGGCTAACCCCATCCTGCAGGGAGCCATTGGCGTGCCGGCCGCAGAGGCTGTCCCCTCCCGGCTTAACGAGGGTTTCGATGTGGCCAAGCTGAACCTGAGCTACAGCAGCGCCGGCGACAAGGCCGCAGTGCAACTGAACCGTGTCTTTGATGATGGCCAGTTCACGTACTTCCTGTTTGAGCCCAACGCCGAGATTCCGGCCTTCTATGCGGTCGGTGCAGATGGCACCGAATCGGTCTTGAACAGGCGGCGTGAGGGTCCCTACATGGTAGTGGAGCGCACCGCTGGCCGCTTCACACTGCGCAATGGCAACGCGTACCTGTGCGTGCAGAACAATGGCGCTACGGCGCGCGTGGGGGGCTGATATGTCCGATCCGATGAAGACGCCGGGTGCCTCCACGGAGGATCGCGACGCCGCCGTGCGCGAATGGGAACACCAGATCAACAGCCCACTGCTGGCAGACACGAGCAAGAAGCGGGCAAGCGGTATTGCCATTGCAGTGATCGCGGCCGCGGTCATGGCTGTCATCTGGTACATGAAGCACACCAGCGCTGAAGCGTCGCAGCCAAAGGCCGACGTCGAGCAGAGCATTGCGGACCGCAAGCCGGTGCCGAAGCTCAAGGAGGTGTCCACCGCCGCTGTGCCTGCCGTAGCAGCGTCCGAGCCGCATGCGGCGCCGGGATCGGCCGCACAAGCCGATGACCCGCTCATGGCGCAGCGCGAGGAGGCGCAAAGGCAGCGCCAGGAACAGGAACGCAAGCTCCTGGCCGCGCGGCTCAAGTCCGCCATCATGGCGCAGAGCGGGCAGGGCCAGACGTCGGCGCTTGGCACGACGCCCGCTGTGGTGTCCGGCGATGGCCAACCCGATGCCAGCGGCCTTGGCGGTGGCGGCGAACGCGGCGCACAGGACAGCAATTCTCGCTTCGCACGCGCGGTATCGGGCGGTGGCGTGGCCGTCAGCAAAGCAAGCCAGATCGCCGACCTCGATTACAAGGTGCTGCAGGGCAAGCTGATCGAAGCCGTGCTGGAACCGCGCGCGATCTCCGATCTGCCCGGCACGATCTGCGCCACGGTGCAGCGTGACGTATACGGGGCGCAGGGGCGCAAGGCGCTGATTCCCTGGGGATCCAGTGTCTGCGGTGTCTACAGTGCCGAGCTCCGCAAGGGTCAGGACCGCTTGTTTGCCGTCTGGAACACGGTGCGGCGACCGGATGGCGTGCAGGTGACGCTGGACAGCATCGGCGCCGATCAGTTGGGCACGGCGGGCATGGGCGGTGTCGTGGACACGCACTTTGCGCAAATCTTCGGCATGGCCGCGCTGCTGTCCATCATCGGCGCCGGATCGAGCACGGTCGGCGTGGGGGGCGGCGACCAGTACAACTCTGCGGCCTATTACCGTCAGTCGGTACAGCAGGCGGCGGCGCAGACCTCACAGCAGATCCTGCAGCCTTACGCCAACATGCCACCAACCGTCACCGTTCCGGCCGGCTCGCGCGTCCGTATCTACGTGAACCGGGACCTGGATTTCACGCCGATCTACCAGGCGGAGATCGAGGCATCTCGTCACGTAAAAAAAGACTCGTACTACGCAGAGCAGATTGTGGTGCCAAGGCTGTCGTTTTCGCTCCTTTTCGGCGGAGATTCCGGTGAATCTGGAGGACGGCATTCCAGACTTCGAGCGCGGGACGTACCGGACCGAGATGATCTTGCCGCCCGTGGTCCCGGAAGGAACCATTGCGATGACGATTCGCAAGCAGTCGTTGGTCAAGATGACATTGCCCGCGTATGACGAACAGGGCGCGTTTCGGTTCGTGAATAGTGGCGCCAATAATGAGTCGGAAGACGCGCGCTTGCTGGCGCTGTATCGGTCGGGGCAATGGGTTGAGTTCTTGCGCGGCGCGGTGCTTGCACACAAGAACATCGCCATTTCTGCCGGCACGTATTGCGGCAAGACAACCTGCCTCAACGCGTTGGTGCAAGAGATACCGGCGCACGAGCGCATCGTCACGATTGAGGACTCACGAGAGATCGAACCGGCGCAACGGAACTGCGTGCGACTGTCCTATGCCCGTCATCAGGCAAGCGGACAGGGAGCGGTTACGCCGACCACACTCCTTCGGTCATGCATGCGACTCACACCCGACCGGGTAATCATGGGTGAGATCCGTGGCCCCGAAGCGGTTGAGTTTCTGAATATGCTCAACACGGGCCACAAGGGAACGCTGACGACGATTCACACTGACTCACCATCAGAGATGTACGACCGCTTTGGTGAGCTGATGGACGGTCATACGTCCATGACACGTCAGCAGGTCATTGAACGCGTCAAACGGCGGATCGATGTTGTTGTGCAGTGGAAATACACCGAGCGCGACGGCCGCTACATTTCGGAGATTCAGTATGCGTGAAAACACGGTACTTTCCCGCGCCCAGTCCGCCACCGTCACCAATCTGGGTGGCAGCCAGGGGGCGAGCGCTGAAGCAGACCTGAAGGCAGTCTACGACGCGTTCGGCATTAGCGCGCCGGCCAGGACGCTTAGTGTCTTGCTGGCGTGCATTGACAACGTTAGGCGGCATGCCGAATGCCTGCATGCCATTGAGTGCGAATTCATCATGGTTCCGGGCGAGCCTGACGACGCCTATCCCGACGATGAGCGGAACGATGAGTCCCCGCTCTACTGGGGTGCCAGCCCCGAGCAGTATGTCGAGCAGTTCCGGAAGGCGTTGCAAACCATCGCCGCCCCGCGACCGAGCGAGGACAAGCGCGATACCACCGCAGCGGCACGCGCCGCGCTCGCAGAATGCGGCCGCCAAGTCGATGCCGAGGGCCCGCCGCCCGCGCATGACGAGCGCCTTGACCGCGCCGCCATCGTCAAAGGGGAAGGCAAGTGAGCGCGAAGCACTACCCACTCGACATCAAACGCGTCGACGAGGACACCTACATCCTCATGTCGAAGGGGCATCACGATCCGCACGAGTTCATGCGCAAGGCCCGCGAGGAAGGCTGGACCTGGCCGCTGAGGACGCCGGTCCACACGTGGATGCGGGCGGTTCCCTCGCGCGCTCCTGAGTACAACTGCATCTACGTTGAGGCGGCTGAAGGCGAGCGCGGCGCGTGGCCGGCGACCTACGCCTACGGGGTATACGGCGACGACCATTACCAAGCACCGGTGGGAGCCCAGCCATGATTGAGCGCCGCCACCGGAAGACGCTGTCGCCTGCCATCCTGGCCGGCGTGATAGCGGTCACGCCACGGTTCGCCGCGGGGGCGCAGCCCCCCATTCTGTCGCTGCCATTCGAGCAGTTGGCGGCCAACTGCGCGCCGCAAATCCACCCAACGACACTCAAGGGCTTGATCTACACAGAGTCATCCTGGAACCCCTATGCCATCGGTATCGTCGGCGGCCGCCTGGAACGACAGCCGCGCACTCACGCGCAAGCGGTGGCGGCCGCCAAGGACCTGGATCGGCGTGGCTACAACTTCTCCATGGGCCTGGGGCAGGTGAACCGGTACAACCTGGCCAAGTACGGTGAGACCTACGAGACCGTGTTCGAACCGTGTCGCAATCTGAAGGCCGGCGGCGCCATCCTCAAGGATTGCTATGACCGTGCGAAGCGCAAGATGCCTAGCGAGCAGCGGGCATTACGCGCCGCGATCAGCTGCTACTACTCAGGCAACTTCACCCGAGGCTTCCGCCCGGACAAGCCTGGTGAGCCTAGTTACGTCCAGAAGGTGGTGGCCAACGCCGCCGGCGTCGCGCGGCCAATTATCGTTGTCCCTGCCATTCAACCCCCAACGGGCAGCGAGCCAGTTCGCGCCGAGCGGCCGACACCGACATCCTCCGCATCGCCCAATCCGGCCGCACCTGCGCAATGGGTGATCTTTGCCAGCGCAGCGCCGGCGGAAGTGGCCGTGCTGGCACCCGCTGACACCGCCGGCGCTCAGGCAGCCGCAATCAAGGTGCAGCTAGCCACACCCGCGGCGGGCGCTGACATCACTGCTGTTCGTGCGGCGACAGCGCCAGCGGTGGCACAGCCCGCGCTGCCAGCACCGATGTCCGGCACCGTCAGCGGGCCGCCGGCAACGCCGTTCGTGCAGTTCTTCAACTGAGTCACCGAGACAGTTTGGAGTGATAGAGAACATGGACAAATTTCTTGGAGCACTGCTCCTGGTGGGAGCAGCTACCACGGCGCATGCGTCGGATTATGGCTGCAAGGTGTTGCTTTGCCTGAGTAACCCGGTGTCCAACGGCGGCCCGAAGGGTGTCGCTGAATGCGCAGAGCCGATCAACCAGCTCTACCACGATCTGAGAAAGGGCAGGGCGTTCCCCACCTGCGACCAGGCCGACGGCAACGACGGCACGAGTTACGCCCGTCGGGTGTATGACCCTTACGACCCGTGCCCGACTCCGCTGCAGCCCGCCGCATTGACCGCCGGCACGGTCGTGGTGCAAGGCCAGCTACAGGCCGCCAACAGCAACGGGCGCGCCTTCGCCATCACCGGCACGCGACCCGCCACCCTGCAATTTGGAGACGCCAACGCGATCGGCCCCCGCCCTTGCGTGGGAAAGGCGCTTGGCAGCTATCAGGAGGGCTCCTACGACGATAGCCGCACCGTGGTGGTGTACGACCGGGTGGTATGGCAGCCGCCGCAGAGCCCGGCTGCCATTGACGTTTACATCAACAACAAGTGGTTCCAGCGCGTGCGCCAGTAATGGAGACGACTATCGTGCGAAACATCCTTTCCCTGCTCGGCCTGAGCCTTGCGCTGACGGCCGCTACGCCCGCGCAATCCAGCGTGCTGCTAGCGCTCACGGACCCGTCAGTCGTCAAGCGCTACGCCGCGGCGCCCCTATTCCTTCACCTTGCCGTCCGTGGTGCATGCGCTGTTGAAAGCAAAGCGGCGCGGCGTCGACGTGGCGGTCATCGTGGACGAAAAGAACAACCTCAAGGAAAGCCGCAGCAAAGCGCCACAGCAAGCACTCAATTTGCTGGTGAATGCGGGCATCCCGACGCGCACCGTGCAGGTGTATTCGATTCACCACGACAAATACATCGTGGTCGACGGCAAGCATGTCGAGACGGGCAGTTTCAACTACAGCAACGCGGCCGCACAGCGCAATAGCGAAAACGTGCTGGCGTTGTGGAATCACCCAGAACTCGCCAGCAAATATCTGGCGCACTGGCGGGACCGCTGGGACCGTGGGACACCGTATCAATCTACCTACTAACTAGAGGGGAGCCATGGCGATCAACAACACGGATCAATCCGACTACGAAACGAATGTTGAGCGGAAATTTGAAACCGCGTCAGCGGCATCTGGGGCCAACACCACGGCACGCATAACGCGCTCGGGAATGATGAGCCCAGATGCAGTACGCAAACGGCTGCAACGGCTGCACGTGACACTTTTCGTCCTTGAACACGTGCATGAGATTCGAGCAGCTACCGACGAAGGTGGCATATGACAGTCAGGTTGCTACGCAAAGCCCTCGTCAGACCATTTCACGTACTGGGTCAATGCGACATCAAGCATTTGCAGTTCACTCGGCGGCTTGCTTCCCTTGATGCCCAATCTGGCCGGGAGGTAGCTACGCGTGCTCCGGCTCACAGCCGTGAACTGCGGAACGATCTCGCAGACGGCATCAATCGCCTCGTTGAATGCGGCATCCTCGTGATGGTGGGTTGTTCTCATGAAAAAACACCCAACGATCCGGCGCCGAGGCAATGCTTTACCCCCCGCCGCCACGCAGATCGCATAGAGATGGGGCATCAATGCATAGAGCTCTTCATCGAAGGAATGTGCATGGTGAACGATGCTCCCGTCTGGGTTGAACAGGCAATGAAAGATGCAAAAGCTCACGCCGCCGGGCTTATTCATACTCCGTTTCTCCAAAATGGAATTACCTCATGAAAATCGCGATCATCAATTTTAGCGGCAACGTCGGAAAAACGACAGTCGCCCGCCAGTTGCTTGCCCCGCGCATGCAGGCCCCCGAGTTTGCCATTGAGACGATCAACTCGGGCGCGTCCGACGAAGGAGGCGACACGGAGCGATGGAAGGGAAAGGAGTTTGGCAGCCTGCAGGAAGAGCTAATGTTGCTGGACTCGGCCATTGTTGACATCGGTGCTTCGAACGTCGAGGAGTTCATCAAGTTGATGGGCCAGTTCGAGGGTTCGCACGAGGAGTTCGACTACTACGTCGTGCCAGTCGTCGCTGAGAAGAAACAGCAGGCCGACACCATGAACACGATCCTCACGCTGTCGAACCTCGGTGTACCGCCGCAGAAGATCCGAGTGATCTTCAACAAGGTCGAGGTCGACGAGGGCCATGCGCTGGACAGCGCTTTCAGCATGCTCTTTGCCTTCCATGACGCAAGTCGCCGCTTCACGATCCATCGCGACGCGGTGATCTTCCACAACGAAATCTACGATCGGCTACGGGCGCTGAAGAAGACGGTGGCAGACGTAGCCAATGACGAGACGGACTACCGTGCGCGGCTACGCACTGCGACCGATGGCGAAGAGAAGGCGAATGCGGTCAGCATGATTTCTGCCCAGCGCTTAGCCAAATCCGCTCAACGCAACCTGGATGCGGCCTACGCCGGGTTGTTCAGCAGCTAGTTCGCGTCAACGAAAAAGACAAACGTTCCTCATCGTATTCCATTAGTCGATCCTCCATGGACAGATCCAACATCACCACGGCCCGCGAGGCGCTGATGGCCGAACTGCTGCGCGATACCGATGCGCTCGTGGCACGCATTGAAACCCTCGACAAGGAGCTCGCCGGGCACATCGAGCAAGCCGTACGGGATGCAGCCGGCAAGGCCTACCTTGCCGCGCGGCTGAACCTCGAAACCATGATCGGCGAGCAGGAGCAGCGCTTGACGAAGGCGGGACGGCACGCGGCCGCGCAGATCGGTAACCAGCTCAATGGCGGCGTTACCCAGATAGTGGCCGCCAACCAGGTCCTGGAACGTAAGGCGACGCTGGCCTTGTTACTGCTGTTCAGCAGTTCCTTGCTTGCTGGCGCCATTGGTGGCTTCCTTGCCGCCCTGCTGATCCGGTGAAGCGAGGTGCCCTGCTTGACTTCCCACCGGTGCGCCCATTCTGTGAACGCAGGAGCAGACCATGAGCACGCATCTATATACAACGACCTACAGGGGCCGGCAGGCACAGGTCCTGATGGGCTGGGACCGGCCCCTGCAATGTCACACGCTGGTGGTCCGCTACACAGACCAGGTGGAACGACCAATCTACTGCCATCGGGAGGATCCAAAGGTATCGCGTTACACCGATTTTCTCTATTACGTGAGGCGCCTGACGACGCTTGGTATCAAATTGCCCCGCACGATGTTGCGAGAACTGGCGCTCGATGCGCTTCGCAACGCCGGCGACCGGGAGGTCACTTACGACCCGGCCGGGCGAATCGTTTCGGACGTGGAGCATCGACATGCTGCCTGAGTTGCTCAATATCGACGGGCGAATTCAAGCCGTGCTCACATCTGCCACGACCAGCCATTGGTTGCGGCAGGCCCTGATCAAAGCTCTGCAGCGCGATTGCGTCGATGCCGCGCGCGATGCGCACCTGCTGGCCGAGCTACTGAACCAGCGATGCGATAGCCTTCTAGGAAAGCCCTGATATGCAGAAGCACGAAGTCGACAGCGCGACGCTTGCCGCGGGCATCACGTTGCCCGTCTCGGGGTGGCTGGCCAGCGCCTACATAGGCCGCGTGCGGCTGTTGCCCTTCCCGCAGGCATTGACCGATGCCTTGCACCTGACTCCGCATAGCCCATATCTTGCCGGTGGCCTGCTGGGCGGGTTGGCGCTGGCCGTCGGCGCGGCCTATCTGCTGCGCGAGTATGGCGACGACGGCTTCCGCGGTGCGCGGTACCGGCGCTGGATGCGGGGCTCACGTCTGGAAAACTGGCATACCGTGGCCGGTCAGATCCATGCTGTCAACCGGCGCGAGAACGTCCGCCGGCGCAGGCGCGGCATGCGCAAGCTCGACCCGATCAAGATCGGTCCGATGCCGATCCCGCTGCACCTGGAGAACCGCAATCTGCTGTTGTGCGCCTCCGTTGGTGCCGGCAAATCGGTGGCCATGGAGAGCATGATCGGGGCGGCCGTGCTCCGCCGCGACAAGATGGCCGTAGTCGATCCCAACGGCACCTTCTACTCAAAATTCAGCTTCCCTGGCGACATCATCCTGAATCCATTTGACACGCGCTCGGCGGGGTGGACGCTGTTCAACGAGATCCAGGGCGTGCACGACTTCGACCGGATGGCCAAGAGCGTCATCCCGCCGCAGATCGACCCGAGCGATGAGCAGTGGTGCGCCTATGCGCGCGACGTCCTCTCCGACACGATGCGCAAGCTGGTCGAGACTCACAACCCGGACCAGGCAACGCTGGTGCGGCTGCTGGTGCGCGAGGACGGCGAGGTCATTCGCGCCTTCCTGGCCAACACGGACTCGCAAGGGTACTTCCGCGACAACGCCGAGAAGGCCATCGCGTCGATCCAGTTCATGATGAACAAGTATGTCCGGCCGCTGCGCTTCATGAGCGAAGGGGAATTCTCCCTGCACCGCTGGGTCAACGACCCTGAGGCTGGCAATCTCTTTATCACCTGGCGCGAGGATATGCGCGCGGCCCAGAGGCCGCTGGTGGCCACCTGGATCGACACGATTTGCGCGACGGTCTTGAGCCAGGCAGAGCCTGACCCGACCAGTGACGTGCGCTTCTGGCTATTTCTGGACGAACTGGATTCCCTTGGGCGCCTGGAATCCTTCGTGCCAGCTGCAACCAAGGGGCGCAAGCACGGATTGCGTATCGTCGGGAGCATCCAGGACTGGGCGCAGCTCGATGAGACCTATGGCAAGGACCAGGCCAGGACACTGCTCGCCTGCTTCCGTAATTACCTGATCTTCGGTGCCGCGAACGCCTACAACGCCGACAAGGCCAGCGAGATCCTCGGCAATCACGAGGTGGAGCGCGTCAAGGAAACGCTCACGATGGGCGGAGGCCGCGGCGGCCGCAGCCGCGTAGTCGAGGCCACGAAGGAACCGGTGGTGATGGATTCGGAGATCTCGAACCTGCGGGACCTGCACGGTTACGTCATGTTCGCCGAACAGTTCCCCATTGCCAAGATCGTCGTGCCGTACGTCAGCTATCCGCAGCGGGCGCCGGCCATTCAAATCAGGAGTGCGTGATGCCACCCTTCGAAATCAACGATACGGAACTCGACGCCCTGGCTGGTGCCGGTGCCGACTTGTTCCACCTGTACTGCCTTGGCTTTCGTTCGCACATGGAACCGTTGACCGGGGTGGTGCGAACCACCTTCGAGCAGGTGACCGAGCGGGTGGGTCGGCCCGGCATCAAGTACCTGGCCCATGACAAGAGCACGTTGCACCGCATGCTGGAGGCCCTGGTGGAACTCGGTTTGTTGTGCCGTTTGGAGGGCGATTCGAGCCTGACTTATATCTGCGCCCTTGCGGACACCACAGTCACTCCTCGGGAGCAGGAAGCATGACGGCCTATCGTATCAATGACCGGGAACTGGATGCATTGGAGGGCGCGGGGTCGGAGCTGTTCCATCTGTACTTCGCTGCCTTGCGCTTGCGGATGGACTTCCGTACCGGGATCGTCGGGCGCGCGGTGAGGGTGTCCTATCAAAGCTTCAGGGAGCGCACAGAGCGGCATAGTCGACACGGCGTCAGAGCGCTTTCCTTCGGCAAGAGCAAGCTACAACGCATGCTTGTACGTCTTGAAGAACTGGGGTTGCTCAGACGGTTGGGTGGCCCATATGAGCTGATCTTTGAATGTCCGCTGGCGGATCGCGATGACCGCTGCCCAGAAAAACCCGGTACATCTTCGGGACATTGCCAGACCGCCAAAAAAACCAAGCCAGCCAAGGCTTTGCGGCCCTCCAGCAGGGGTGTGGATAACGCTGAACCCGCCACACATCCGGTATCCGGTAAACCTTTAAACCCTACTCCCCCTACCCCCTCAGGCCTGCGGCCTGAAGGGGATGGTCTCATCGACCCTACCGCGCCTTCGGCGCAGCAGGCCAACAACCTCAACGGCGACGAAACACCGCTCCGATCGCAACCACGAGGGCTCTCAGAGCAACGCATTAAGCCCGCCGGCGACGGTGGGGATTTGGCCTTCGGCCCGGCTTGCAAGGAGGGGGGCGAGGCGGAGGTAACGTGGGTCGCTCATCTCGACTGGCCGACCGAGATCGCAGACCGCCAGCGCGGCTACATCGCACGAAGGACCGCAGTCCTGGGCAAGACGCTAGCCCAGCGCGTTTTGGACGAATGGCACGGCGCGACAAAGGCCGGGGTGGTGCGCAAACCGTGGCCGTACTTCAACGAACTGCTTCGCAAGGCGGCCGCCGCCGGCGAAGCATGGGTGACCCACTACGCTCACCACGTGGCCCAGGCGCGCGCAGCGGAGCGCCAGCGGCTGGCTCACCAGGTCGCCGCCGAGGCCTCGTTTGGCCGACGCATTGGCGGCCGGCTCGGTCCGCTGCCGCCCGGTGCCCTAGCCCAGCTGCAGCGCGAGACCGCGGCCGCCGCGCTCACCCGCCGTGCGGGAGGCATACCGGCATGACGCCACCCATCCGCACCCGCTGGATCAGCGCCACTGACGAACTCTATGCCGAGCTGGAACACGCCTACCGCTACTTCAACGAACGGCTCTTCAACAATGAGTTGCCGGGCTGCCTGTTCACGCTGCAGCGCAAGCGAAACACCTTTGGCTACTACGGGCCTTCGCGCTTCCTGCGACGTGACGCACGTGGCAAGAGCGATGAGATTGCCCTGAACCCGGCCTTCTTCGCGTTCCGTACCGTCGAGAAAACGCTCTCCACGCTGGTCCACGAAATGGTGCACCAGTGGCAGGCGCATGCCGGCAAGCCCTCGCGCAATGGCTATCACAATCGCGAATGGGCCGACAAGATGGAATCCATGGGATTGATGCCATCCGACACCGGCGCCCCTGACGGTAACCGTGTGGGGCAGCGCATGACCCACTACATCCTCCCGGGCGGCCCCTTTGATGAGGCGTGCCAGGCATTGGTGGCCAGCGAGATCCTGATCTCCTGGGTCGACGTGCAAGCGCAGACTGATCCCATGGCCATCCAGTTCGCCGTGGAACCCGCCGGCGCCTCGATCCCAACAACCGATGTCGATGTCGATGTCGACGTGGACGTGGAGGCCTTGACCGCCTTGGGGCTGCGTGTCGACGAGGACGATCAGGGCAAGAAGCGGAAGACCAAGTACACCTGTCCTGGCTGCGGCATCAATGTCTGGGGCAAGGCTGCCCTACGCCTCGGTTGCCTGGCTTGCGATAACACGCTCGACGCCAACACAATCGAGTCCACGCATGCTTAACGTGACACCGATTCGCGGCAACAACCAGTATGCTGCCGCACACTACTTCTCTGCGGCCGACGACTATTACGGCAAGGAAAACCCGGGACAGTGGCAGGGAATTGGCGCGGAGGCGCTGGGCTTGACTGGTGCCGTGGACCAGGCCGAGCTGGCGCGACTGCTCGATGGCAAGCTACCCAACGGCGAGCGCATCCAGGCCACCTTCGACCCGGTGGAAAACAAGAAGCGCATGGGGCTGGACCTGACGTTCTCCGCGCCGAAGTCCGTGTCGATGCAAGCGCTGGTCGCCGGTGACTTATCTGTGACAGAGGCCCACGATCGGGCGGTAACGATCGCGCTGCAGGAAGTCGAGAAGCTTGCCGAAGCGCGCAGGAAGGTCAAAGGCAAGAGTCATCGCGAGCGCACCGGCAATATGGTCATCGGCAAGTTCCGTCACGAGATGAGTCGGGCCAAAGATCCACAGCTGCACACGCACGCTGTGTTGTTGAATATGACGCAGCGCGCAGACGGCGCCTGGCGCGCGCTTTCGAACGAAGACGTATTTCGGGCATATCACGGCATCGATGCCATCTACAAAGCTGAGTTGGCAAAGGGGCTGCAGGAGTTGGGCTACCAGATCCGGCTGGTGGACGACAAAGGCAACTTCGAGCTTGCACACATCACGCGTGAGCAAATCGAGGTCTTCTCCTCGCGCAGTCGAGTGATCGAGGAAGCGCTGGCCAACGACGGCAAAACAAGGGCCACCGCGACCACGCTGGAGAAGCAGGTGATCTCACTGGCCACCCGTCCGCGCAAGGACGAGTCCGACCGGGAAGTCGTTAAGCAATACTGGGTCGAGAAGAGTCGTGAACTCGAGATCGCGTTCGGGCGGAGGTCGCGGCTGGATGATCGTAGTTACGGGCCGCCGCCATCCGCCGGTCACGGAGGTGCCGGCGCACCGGACGATGCTGACGCAGCCGCCCCGGCTATCAGCTTGCCTTCGCATCTGACGCCGGCGCAAGCGGTGGTGCAGTATGCTATCCGGCACCTGACCGAGCGCGAAGCAGTAGTCCGGGAATCGGTGCTGTCATCGACTGCGCTGCGCCGCGCGGTAGGCCTGGCCGGATCGAAGGAGGTCCGCGAAGAAATCCGGCGCCTGGTCGGGCAAGGCTCCCTCATCGAGGCTCCACCCGCCTACCGGCTGGCGTCCCGCGATGACAGCCAGACGCTATCACCTGCCGGTTGGCGGCACTACCTGCAAGCGCAGCACGGCCGGGATAGCGGCTTCGCCCGTGACTATGTGAATGCTGCGATCAAGGCAGGCTCACTGATACCAGTCGAAAAGCGATACACAACGCAGAAGGCCCTCAAACGAGAAAAGGCGATTCTCGCCATCGAGCGCGCCGGCCGCGGCCAGGTCGCGCCCATTGTGGAAGCGTCAGTGTTACAGGCGGCGCTGCAGGGCTCCCCGCTCAATGCCGGGCAGCGTGCCGCAGTGGAAGCCATCGTGGCCACCCGGGATCGTTTCGTCGGTATTCAGGGCGATGCGGGCACCGGGAAGACATACACCGTCAACCAGGCCGTGTCCCTCATCGGGGGTGCCGTTGCCGAGGGAGAAGGCTACCGCACCGTGGCGCTCGCGCCCTACGGCAATCAGGTCAAGGCACTCAAGCAGGAAGGGCTGGAAGCGCATACATTGGCCAGCTTCCTGCGCACGAAGGACAAACCGATCGATGAAAAGACCGTCATCGTCCTGGATGAAGCCGGCGTGGTCGGCTCACGTCAGATGGAACAGCTCATGCGCGTGGTGGAGAAGGCTGGCGCCCGCATGGTGCTGCTGGGGGACACCAAGCAGACCGAGGCCATCGAGGCGGGCAAGCCGTTCGCGCAACTTCAGCAGGAAGGCATGCGCACGGCGCGGATCAGTGAAATCCAGAGGCAGAAGAATCCGGAACTGAAGCTGGCCGTCGGTCATGCCGCCGAACGCCGCATGCGCGCCTCACTCGATCACATCCGGCACGTGGAAGAGATCAAGGCGCCCGGTGAACGGCACCAAGCCGTCGTCAATGATTACGTGGCCCTGGGCGAGCCAGAGCGCGAGGCCACGCTGATTGTCGCTGGCACCAACAAGGATCGCCGCGAGATCAATGGCATGGTTCGAGTTGCGCTTGGGCTCGCCGGTACCGGCCGGGAATTCGAGACGCTCACGCGCGTCGACATGACGCAGGCCCAGCGCAGGTTTGCGCCCAGCTATCAGCCCGGCATGGTCATCCAGCCCGAGCGCGACTATGCCAAGGCAGGCCTCGTCCGCGGCGAAACCTATCACGTGCAGGAAGCATTCCCGGGCAACTTGCTGCGCCTGGTGCGCGCCGACGGCACCACCACGACGATCAACCCGCGCACCGCCACGCAACTGAGCGTCTACCACCTCGAGCACACGGAACTGGCAATCGGGGACATCATTCGCGTCAACCGCAACGATCCTGGCCGGGATCTGACCAACGGTGACCGTCTGCGTGTAGGCGGCATCCTGGGTGGTGTGTTGAACCTGGAGTCGGTAGAACGGAAGAACGGGCGGCCGCTGCCCGCGCTGGAACTGCCAGCACTGCGGCCGATGCATTTGGAGCATGCCTACGTGTCGACGGTACATAGCTCGCAGGGACTGACCAGTGACCGCGTGCTGGTGGCGTTGGACACCAAGAGCCGCACCACGTCGATGAACCTCTTCTACGTGGCCATCAGCAGGGCACGCCATGAGGCCCGCATCTACACAAACTCCATCAAGAACCTGCCGCTGGCGATCGCGCGTCGCTATGACAAGACGACGGCGCTGGAAATCCAGCGCGCACGGCTGACAAGCCGCCAGACCAATGAACTCCAGAACACGGGTGGTGCCGCCAACGGCAAGCCGGTCCCGTCTGGACCGGCCAAAAGAAAGGCGCCAGGAGGTGGACTGAATGCACCTGAGTGAGCGCATTTTGGCGGTGGAACGCGCCGCTTCTATTTTGGCGGCTGAAGTCTCTCAGGGCACAACAGGAAGCATGCGGGATGCCCTTGCTGACGCGATCACTTTCATCGCCTAGTTTTGCTATGATCCTCGCAAAAACAAGGGGGTCATGATGAAGGAGCTTGTTTTCTTTTGTTCCTGCTGGTTATTGTTGTTGCTGTGATTGCGGCCGCCGTGCGTGCGCGTGGCGGGCCAACCTACCAGTATTCGCGCCGACCATTGATGACGGAGCGTGAGCTGCAGTTCTTCCGTGTTTTGCGCGAGGCGCTTCCGCAGGCCCAGGTATTCAGCCAGGTCTCTATGTCGGCTATTGTTGAGACGAGGAGCAAAGGCAAAGAGGGGCAGGCGGCACGAGCTCGGTTTAGCCAGAAGTATGTCGACTACGTGATCTGCTCCCCGAATTGCAGAGTGCTTTACGTGATCGAGTTGGATGATCGGAGTCACAACAGCGCTAGGGCAAAGAAGGCGGACGCGACGAAGGATGAAATCCTTGCGAAGGCAGGCATTCCTCTGAGGCGGTATTCGTCGGTCAAAACGGAAGTCGCAACATTGGCCGCTGATTTTCAGCAAGCTGTGCAAGCCCTCTCTGCGTCGTCTACGGTGCCGGCGGCAAGCGGTCGAGAATCTGCTGAAGAACGTCGTGGGACTCGCATCGATGCACCTTGAGTGTATCGATGACCAAGCTGGGCGGCATGAGCCGTCGCCCAGCGCGGCTGGCAGGGCTTTCGAGGGTCCTGTGAACGGCTCATGTGAGCTTCGTTCAGGCCTTGCCAAAATCCCGTGGCTCAATGCCCTTTGATACAAGACTCGCCTTCTCCCTCGCGCCCCATTCCCGGACGATACCGACACGGTGCATCGGATAGCGTATTTCGACATTCGCCCCAGTCTTCAGGAGATCGGCACGAACGCTGTTCAGCGCAGTGCGGTCATGTTGAATATGCTGCTCGCGTCCCCCGTCTCGTACGGCCTGGATCACGTGCCGGTCATCGGACCTGACGATCGGCCCCCGGTAGGTCTTTTCCGCCTCAGCGGGACTTAGCACTGGCGCCGGGAAGGCAAACGCCTGCTCGCTATGGTAGACACGCTGTAGTGCTTCCTGCTGGAACGGGTTGGGACTGCCAGGGCCATCGTGGCGGGCAAGCATTCGCGCCACGCCCATGGCTGCCTGCTGGTGAAGCTCCGGCAACTGGTTTAGCGCCTTGGCGACCGGATCATTACCGCCGGCGTGACGCTCGCGGGCCAGCATGGCAGTTTCGACCAGTCGAACAACCTGCTGGTGCTCGTCCAGGGACAGCTGCGGGCGCCATCCATTTGCAGCGGTGGAGATGATCTTTTCCACACGCTCCAGCTCGGCCGAGAGTTCCTTCGAGGGAAGATTGGCCCCTTCCACCTGCTCATAGGAAGCCGGTACATGTTCCATGTTTGAAAGCCCTCCATATTGGTGCGCTACTTCACGCGCATGCGTAATCTCGATGTCACCGGCCTGCCATCGGTGTGCAACACATTGGCGTACCGCACGCGCCCGACGCGGTCGTAGACTTCCACACGGTCGGCTAGTCTGTGCTGCTCGACGTATTCCGCCGTGGCCGGCATGCCCCGGTATGCGGCATCATGGGCGCCTGCCTCGCTCCAGCGGCCAAAGCCCTTCGCCACCTTCTGTTCCTCGTACCGACGGTAAATGCCTGTCAAGCTGTCGCGGGCATTGGCGGCGATCACACGCACCACCACCTGGTAGCTGGCCGTCTTGATGCGTCGCATGGCCCCTTCGAATACCACGTGCGGCGTGTGTCAATGGTGCGGTCAAAGGGCTGTTTTGTCCAGGGACGGGCGTACGGATCGGTCAACTCGGCGAAGTGCCGCTCGTCTGACGATTGGATCTGCTGGTACTGCGGGTGGTAGTACCGCAGCTCGTCGCCGTCGATCATCACCACGTTGCGATCGGCAAAGTCCAGCTTAGTGGCTTCCAGTAGCCAGCTCTTGCCGGCGCCGTGCCCTCGAAATGATGACGTTCGATGCGCGCATAAATGGCCGCATGCCGATGCGGTGCCAACAGGGATTGATTGTCAGCCATCGAGCGTCACCTGCGCGGCGCCTTGACGATCGGCCCATAGACATACAAGGCCCGGTGAATGAGTGCCAGGTCTCCGGAGGGGCAGCGCGCGTCGCTCGTCCTCCAGCCTGTCGAGTTCAGCTTCCAGGGCTTAGATGCGTGCGGCATCCGGGACAGGCTTCTCTTGCTCGGCATCGACCTCGCTGCTCAGGTAGCCGATGTACTCGGCTAGCGTTTCCGTGGCGGCTTCTAGCCGGGCAGTTTCACCAATAGCAGGGATGTCGTTCTCCAATGTTCAACGCATTCTGAGGCGCGTCGCAGTCCACGCTTTATCTCGCCGACGAAACCAAGCTCTCCGCCAGCGCGGCGAGCTCGGGCGCAGCGTTGGCCAACAGACCATTGGCATCGACTGCGGCGCTAGCCGCCACGCGCAGGTCATTGATCTCCCCTGTGGTCGCCTTGCGGGCGACCAAGGCGGTCAACATGGCCAGCAACACTTCGGATGTCCTTTGCGCGTGCTCGATATCCGCGAGACGATGTCCAAGTGCCTCGCGTTCTGCCTGCGCATCCAACGTTTCGTTAGCCTCGCGGCGCCCCAGCACCTTGTCTCGGATGTACTTGGACAGGTGCTTGTAGCCCGCCAGGGCGGCCGCTTCCTTGACCCGCCGATGGTCATCGTCGGTGAACCAGACGGGGATCGCCTTACCGTCGCTCATAGGAACTCCAATTTTATAGATTTTGTATAGCCATAAATATAGCATTTACAATGCATTACAGCACTTTTCTATACAATTTCTATATTTATAAGTCACACGACAATGAGGCCGATAAGCCTTATAAATCAATGGGTTAGATCCCCCGAAGGGGGTGCGTTTCGTGTATTGAGGTTTTGGGCCTGTTAAGGACCAGAATCTCACGGCAGTTAAGGGCGTATTCGGCACTTAGGCCGAAGGCCGTAGGGACCCACGTCAAATTCATGACATGATATGTACATTTTGCAGACGCTTGCATGCCAGATCCAGACATCAGCAGTACAGCCTACAGACAGCTCACGGTCCCAATAGTTACAATTTGGCGGAGAAAATGCGTGCTAGACCGACCATGACGACGAAACTTGATCCAGTGACTGCAATACGTGCGCTTCAACCGGAAAGCATCGCGGCGCGACTGCGCCAGCTGATGCCGGAGATTGAGGCAAAGCTGGGTGTCGGGGTCACCCTCAAGGCGGTCCACCAGGCGCTGGCCGGTAGCGGTATAGACATCCCGCTTGAAACCTTGCGCACCAATGTTTATCGGTACAGAAAGAAGGTGAAGGCGGCCCGACCTGTATCGTACGAAGCAGACACCACGCGAGAGCCGGCTCCCGCGCCGCGCCGGACGCCACCGACGCCAGCCGATGTGACTGGGCACCTCAAGACGTCTGTATCGTCTGGAACAGAAGAAAAGACCGCGCCGACGTTCGAGCCGCGACATCCCCCGCCGACGCCACAGGAATTGCACGCGCTCATGCACCCCGATCCGGTCAAACAGGCCGAGGAAATTGCCTACTATGAGCGCATAGGCAGGGCGCGCGCTCGAAAGCGCCGAAGTGGCCTGCAGGAATAGCGGAAACAATCTCTGAATCGTACGATACAGAGCCAAGGCGGGCGCTAGCCAGAGTGGTACATCTGAAAGCTATCGGCCGAAGGCCGCACTATTGGGGATGCTGCGAGGCGGGGCAGCGCCCCAAGAGCGCACCGCCGACGCTCGGCAGGCGCCCAGGGACGCAAAAGAAAGGGGGAGCCAAGGCGGCGGTGGTGACGGTATATTTCATGGCTCGGTCCGACGGCTGAGTTCGGCCACGAGGCGTCATTCGTCCATTGGCGCGACCGGACATTCATGCGTCCGCTTCGCTTTTCGAAACGGCCGCTCGGCTGGTAACGCTGGACGTCGCGTCATCGGCCATTTCCGCCATTGGGCCGATTCTTGCGCCAGTTTCATGGCAGCACTCATTGAGATTGCGACGCCCGAGAACGGCTGTTGAGGGACCCCACCTGCCCACGAATCCGTGCCCCACGAGTGCCTGGCTCAAGTTCGTGAGCAAAGTAGTGGCTCCACAAAGACTGCACGGAGCCACCACCAACTGCGGGAGGAGACATGGCGTGTTTCTATCGTTGGCTAGAGCTGGCTCTCGTCAAGGACGAAATCATCCGCAAACTGGACACAAGCCCACCCTCACACCATTCTGGATAAGAACGGTCAACTGGACGCCATATTGCGCCGTTACGGTACTCCGTGCGTGCTGCCGCCTCCACGGCCAACTCTTCCTTAATAGCCTCGACCTCGGTCGCCTGTGACCAATGGGCGAAGGACAGCCACTGTGCAGGCAGATGCGGCTTCAAGTCGGCAGCGAATGCATCAAGCGCTTTCGATCAAGCGCAGTACCGCTTCGGCAAGGGCGCCATTGCCGTCACCAAGCAGGTCGACAGCGTCGAAATGGTGGCCTCGCCTCTGTTCGACCACCTGCACGTCGAAGCCATTCGCTTCCAGTAGCGTCTGGTATTCGCGCTGGAGCCGGTGGTATTCCGGCGACTCATCGCCGCCCACAGTGAGAATCATCGGCAGCCTCACCTTCGGCAGATGAGAGACGGGGCTGTAGGCGGCGACGTCCGTCTCGGTCAGTTGCACCACCTTGTTGAGATAGCAAAGCCGGATCGGTTCGAGGTCGTACAGCCCACTGATCGCGCAACCGCCCTTGAGAAGATCCGCCGGAACGCCGAATTTCTCCCAGTTGGTGCCCGCCAGGATTGCAGTGAGATGTCCGCCAGCGGAGTGCCCCGAGACATAGATCCTGTTGGCATCGAAGCCGCCGAGTTCGCCTGCGTTGCGATAGAGCCATGTCACCGCGTCGCGATTGTCGCGGACGATCTCCGACATCCCCACATCCGGCGCCAGCCGGTAGTTGACCACCGCAACGTTGATGTCGCGCTTCAGGTAGGGCGAGGCAATGTAGCTGAAGTCGGATTTGTCCAGAGACTGCCAGTATCCCCCGTGAATGAAGACCAGCAGCGGACGGCCCTTGTTGGCGGCCGGGAAAAAATCGAGCGTCTGCTTGGCGTCGGGCCCGTACGCGCGATTCTCCATGACGGGGTGGGTCCGGCGGAAGTCTTCGCTGACCTTCGCCCAGGTCTGGAAGATGTCCTGGAAGCCGGGAATCCCGGCCCTGACGTTGTACTGCCTGTCCAGCTCTTGCTGATTGAAGTTTCGATACACTGACATTACATTGGCTCCAGACTGTTGGAATCGATAGGCCGATTCCTTTTGCAAGTTGCGACGCTCGTTGGCGTCCGACCAAAGATACTTGCCTGCGCCAGATCCTCGCGCGCCAGCAAATGACAGCGACTATCGCGGAGATGCCATGTTTGGAAAGAGCGAGAACCGGGACGACTATCAGGCCATAGGCCAGCCGATCGGCGGGATGGCGCGCGCCCTTGCGGACGGCTTCTATATCGACACGCACTCACATCCGCGCGGTCAACTCATCTACGCTTACGTCGGCGCCATCTCGGTGTCGACCGACTATGGCTCATGGGTCGTGCCTCCCCAGCGCGCCGTCTGGGTGCCGTGCAATGTCCGGCACGCCATGCAGGCTTGCGGCGACGTCGAGATGCGCACCGTCTACATTCGCGAGGACGCCATCCCGGCGGAATTGCAGACGTGCTGCGTCGTTGCGGTGCCGCCGCTGCTCCGGGAACTGATTTCCGCCGTCGTGCGCATGCCGGTCGAGTACGAGCAGGACGGACGCGACGGCCTAGTGGTCCAGCTTCTGCTGCATGAACTGCGCCCCCTCTCCGTGGTCCCCCTTCACTTGCCCATGCCCAAGGACAACCGGCTGAGCAAGATCTGCGCGAGGGTCCTCGACGATCCTGCCGACGAAACGTCGGTACAGGAGTGGAGCCAGTTCGTTGGCGCCAGCGAGCGCACCATCATCCGTCTCTTTCCCGAAGAGACTGGACTGACCTATAGCCGCTGGAAACAGCAGGCGCGACTGATGGCTGCCGTTCGCCTCCTGGCGGAAGGATGCCACGTGACCGATATCGCACTGCAGCTCGGATACGAGAGTCCCAGCGCCTTCAGCGCCATGTTTCGCCGGGCGCTCGGTATGACGCCCACCGAGTATTTCCGGGATGCCGCAGGTGACTAACGCAGCCCCGCAGGCTGGATTGGCGTCTGCGCGACAGTAACTGGCGTCGGGACGCCGGTCACTGTCTCGGCCGTACGGCACAGTCAACGGGCCGACGGTTGAGGCAGCGTGCTTTCTCCGTCGGTACTTGTTCAAATCGAGGAGTCAGCATGTCAGTCATCGATCGTATCGAGGTGGCCGGGATCGTCCTGCCAGCCGCCGAATTCCCCAGGGCTCTGTACGTGCCGTACACAGTACACAACGGCCTCCTGACGGTGTCGGGGCAGTTGCCGCTGAAAGGCGGAAAGCCCGAATTCGTCGGTAAGGTACCTGGAGAAGTCACCGTGGAAGACGCCCGCGCGGCGGCGCGGCTTTGCCTCGTCAATCTGCTCGGTTGGGCCGCGGCCGCAACGGACGGCGATCTCGAGCGGATCCGGGGCATCGTTCGTGTGGGTGGCTACGTGGCGGCGCAGCCGGGGTTTCATGACGCGCCCGCGGTGATCAACGCCGCTTCGGAGCTTCTCAATGAGATCTTTGGCGAAAAAGGGCGCCATGCCCGCGTGGCCATGGGCGTCGCGAGCCTGCCCTTCGACGCGCCAGTCGAGATCGAAGCCACGTTTGTCCTGGATGCCTGAGCAATGGAAACACAGACAAAAGCCGGGTACGCCGACGTCCTGGTCGGGTTGCAATACGGCGATGAAGGAAAGGCGCGGGTGGTAGATCATCTCGCCGGCGCTTATGACGTGATCGCGCGCTTCAACGGCGGTGCCAATGCGGGTCATACGATCGTCACTGCCAGCGGGGAATTGCGCTTGCGGCAGATCCCGTCTGGGGTATTGCATAGGCTGGTCGCACTCTATATCGGATCTGGCTGCGTCATCGGCTTGCAGCAACTGGCGAGCGAGATCGGGATGCTCGCCGCATACGGGATTGATCTCGCCGGTCGACTGACGATCAGCGACCGATGCCCACTTGTCCAGCCGGTCCACGTGCTGCGCGATCGCAATGAAGGCGGACAAATCGGCACGACGGGAAACGGCATTGGGCCCTGCTACGCGGACCTCGCTGTCCGGATGCACGACGGTGAACGATCCTCCTTCCAGCTTCGGGACCTGTTGCGGGATGCCGAGGAGGTATTCGAAAAGCTGAATCGGGCTGCTGCGTTGCGCGAGGAAGGCGAGCTCGCCAATGCCATGAACCGGATGCGCGAAGCGTGGGACGTCGTGCGGCCGTTCGTCACGGACGATCCACTCTGGCTGCCGCGTCGGGTGGAACAGGGGGCGAGGGTGCTCTTCGAAGGCGCGCAGTCCGTGATGCTCGACGTCGTACATGGCGACCAGCCGTGGGTCACTTCCAGCCATACCTTGCCCTCGTATGCCTACGTGGGTGGCGATTTGCCGTGCAAGTACCACCGGAAGACGATCGGCGTGGCCAAGGCGATCGTCTCGCGCGTCGGCGGCGGACCGTTACCGACCGAACTCGGAGGAGAACGATCCGAGCGCTATTGTGCCGATGCCGCACGCTCAGGACGCGGCAAGGCCGACGAAGCCGCTGGGGCCAACGCCCTTGCGCTGCTCGCCGGGGACGACGATTTCGGCATCGGCATGGCACTCCGCATGCTGTCGAACGAGTACGGCACCGGAACAGGCAGGCCGCGCCGCGTCGGACTTCTAGATCTCGCGCAACTCCGGCTCGCCGTGCAGCAGTTCGGCATCGACGAGGTCTTCCTGAATAAATGCGACAGCCTGGCGGCATTCGCCCGGTGCGCCGACCAAGGCATTCCGGTCATGGTCGGTCAGGGCTATGCCGGTGGCCGGCACACCATCCGCTTCCCCGCCTTCGGTGAAGCGGCGATTCCGCAGGATCCCGCTGCTCCGCTCCCTCCGCAGTTGGTGGCTCTGCTCGCGCGCGTGGAAGAGGTCATCGGCCGGCCGCTGCGGGGGATCGGACTGGGCCCCGGGCGGGAGCAGATGCGCATGATTGAAGAACACCAGGAAGATATGAAATGACCACTACAACACCATCCTATCTCGACAGCGCCATGCGTCGGACTGACCTCGCATGGACCGACTGGGAAGCAATCGAAGCGTTTCTGAAGGACGAACTGATCTGCAGGGTCGCCGTCCACGATACGCCGTACCCCTACGTCACGGCGCAGAGCTTCACATTTACCGGCGACGCGTTCCTGATACACAGTTCGCGCTTCGGCAAGCTCGCCGCTGCAATCCGCGCCAATCCGCTGGTCACGATCGAAATCGACCGCCCCGTCGCGCTGCTTAAGGCACCCAAAGGCCAGAATACGAGCCTGGAGTACTACAGCGTCATCGCCCGCTGCGTGGTCGTGCTGCGCGATAGTACGGACGAGGTGCGCGCGCACCAGTATCAGGCACTCGACAAGTTCCGCCCCGAGAAGGATTACTCGCCGATCGAGGATGGCGCTGCCAATCAGATCGTGGCGTATCGATGCGAGATTAGCGAGATGACTGCAAAGAAACGCATCCTCGCCGACGGACAGTACTCTCCGCCCGGACAGCCGAAGGCGCCGTATCTTCGCTATCCCTTCCAGGCAGGCGCCACGCTATCCGGATTGGCACCGGAGGCGTTCGACCCTCACAGGTTCGGCCGGGAAGGACGATAGCTATCGCTCCAAATTTCGCTTTGCAACTCGCATGACACGAGGGGTGCCCAGGCACCTCTTTTTTATCTTCAAGCCATCCTGTTTCGGCAATATTCCATGGCATCTGCGAGATAGAGCTTGGCGTTGCGGCACGCGCTTCGGAAACGCATCCACGCGACAGTAGCAAGCGATATCGCGGCATCGCGCTATCGCTTTCGGCCGGCACTCCCGGTGCCGGCACAAGAACTACTGGAGACAATATGAAGCTCACCCCTCTCGAGTTGATGCGCGTGCGCACCGGAGACCGGTTGGAACGGTTGCCGGTGTGCGGGTATCACCGATCGCTCTTCGCCATCATTGCGCTGGCTTTCTTCTTCGATAATCTCGACCTGGCTATGATGACCTATCTGCTGGGGTCGATTCGCACCGAGTTCGGATTGACGTCCGCGCAGGCCGGTATGCTCGGGAGCGCCAGTTTCGTAGGGATGGGAATCGGTGCGCTAAGTTCCGGCGTGCTGGCGGACAAGTTCGGCCGCAAGCCGGTGTTCCAGGTCAGTATGATCATCTGGGGCGTAGGCAGTTATCTCTGTTCGACCGCCGACAGCCCGCAAGTGCTCGCCGCTTATCGCTTGCTGCTCGGGCTCGGTATGGGCATGGAGCTGCCGTTGGCGCAGACCCTGATGTCGGAGTTCATCCCGGCGCGCCAGCGCGGCAAGTATCTGGCATTGATGGACGGCAACTGGCCGATCGCCTTTATCTGTGCCGGCCTGATGTCCTACTACGTGCTCAGTGCCTACACATGGCGAACGATGTTCCTGCTGGGGGCAACTCCCGCCCTCTTTCTGTTCGTCGTACGGCGCTATGTCCCCGAATCGCCGCGCTGGCTCGAATCGAAAGGCCGTCACGAGGAGGCCTCCGGCATCGTGGATCGTATCGAGAAAGTGGTCATGCGGAAATTGAAGCTGTCGTCGCTGCCGGAGATCATGCCTGCGCTGTCGGCTGCCGAGCCGGAGACCTCTGGTCTGCGTGTACTCTGGTCGCGCGAGTACCGGAGCCGGACATTGACGGTCTGGGGACTGTGGTTCTTTGCATTGCTGGGCTTCTACGGCCTGAACACATGGATTGGCGCACTGCTGCAGCAGTCGGGGCTCGGCGTGAGCCAATCCGTGCTCTACACGGTCTACATTTCCATCGGCGGCATTCCGGGCTTCCTCTGGGCGGCGTTTGCCGTCGAGCGTTGGGGACGCAAGCCTGCATGCGTGACCACGCTCGTGGGCGGAGCCTGCATGGTATTCCTCTACGGAAAGGTCGCGGGCTCCAATCCGGACGCAATGACGCTCTTGATTTCGGGCGGCATGATGCAGTTTTTCATGTTCGGCATGTGGGCGGTGCTCTATACCTATACGCCCGAGCTGTATCCGACGCGGGCGCGGGCGTCCGGCTGCGGCATGGCGTCGACCGTCGGGCGGATCGGCTCGTTGCTCGGGCCGACGTTGGTCGGGCTGGTATTGCCGATCGCCGGTCAGGCTGGCGTGTTCTGTCTCGGTGCGCTGTGCTTCCTTGCCGCGGCAATGATCGTGTACAGGTTCGGCATCGAAACGCGAGGGAAGGCGCTGGAGACCATTGCCGAATGACGAGGCCGGCGGCGCGCTGTCTGTTGGACACCGCCTCGGGTGGCGGCTGCTACTGCCCGGGGTCGTGCTATCGACTGTAGTGTCGTTGCAACGAGCATCCAATTCGCCAGGTTCCGACCTCGCTGACCTGCAGGAGCTACTACGAGGCATGGGCCCGATCCGAGGTTGCATTCGCCTGAATTCAAAATGTGGTCAGCAAGGATTTGCACCTGGCGATGAAACTGGCGGAATCGGCTGACATAACTCTACGGTTGCTGGATCGGGTTGTCCAGTATCTCGCCGCCACCGACAGCCACGCAATGCAACGATGGGGGCGGCACGGCTGCGTGGCGGCTTGAAGCCGGTCATCCGAGGTGTTGGGACAGAACATGTGGCTTTGCGAGTGCCGGCTTTGGCCGATGAACCGCCGTTGGCCGACAAGGCGGACGACTCTTTCCGGCCAGGAGCGGCCGGTCGACAGCAAGACGTACATCGTCGACAATTCTGAGAGACATGCCAAGATTGGCGACTTAACGACCAACTTTCGAGTATCCAGCCGTGCCATCAACCGATCTGGAAGGACGCCTTGTGACTATTGCGCGCGAGTCGACATGGTTCCGGCCGGCGCTCGTCGCCGTCCGCAGCTTGAATCTGCCCTCGTGGTGCATCGGTGCCGGCGCTGTTCGCAACCTTGTGTGGGACTCCCTGCATGATTTCCAGGCGCCGTCGGCTCTGTCCGATATCGACGTCGCCCACTTCGACGCTTCCGATCTTTCGGCCGAGCGCGATGCTGAGATTCAGCGTCGTTTGACCAACATCCATCCTTCGCCGTGGGAAGTCACCAATCAGGCCGCCGTGCATACATGGTTCGAAGCAACGTTTGGTCATTCCGTTGTGCCACTCGATTCTCTCGAAGACGCTGTTGCATCCTGGCCGGAGTTCGCGACATCGGTTGGACTGACTCTACGGGACGACGACTCGATTGACGTCATTGCGCCGCATGGGCTTGACGATCTCTTTTCCATGGTGGTTCGGCGGAATCCGACGCGTGTCAGCGTTGACACATATCGGCGACGTATTGAACAAAAGCAATACCAAAGGCGCTGGCCTCGCGCGACTGTTGTGCCATGCTGACTAGGGCGAACAGTTGAAGGGCCCCCTCCGGGTCGCTTCCCAATGCATATTCTACTTCCACTAACGTCCACTTCCGATTGAATTCCATGCGCGAACGTCCTTCTGCCAGGCTACTGATCACCACTCCAAAGCGGCGAGTGTTGCTGTTCCGGTTCGTGCACAAGACTGGCGTGCTAGCTGGAAGGGTCTACTGGGCAACACCGGGCGGCGGTGTCGAGCATGGCGAGACGTTCGCGGAAGCTGCAATACGAGAGCTCCGTGAAGAAACGGGCATTCGCGAGGCACAGGTATCCGAGCCGGTAGGTCGACGCGAAGTGCCCTTGCAGTTACCACGTGGCGAGCGTGTGCTCGCGGTCGAACAGTATTTCGTCGTCAACACGGACACGGAATCCATTTCACGTGACGGCTGGACTGCGCAAGAGATGGAAGTGATGGCGAATCACCAATGGTGGAGCCGGGAGGAACTGTCCAGCACCACCGAGACCATCTATCCGGAAGGACTAGTCGAGATGCTAGACGAGGCGTTTGAGACGGGAAGCCCCGGGCGAGGATCAAAGCCATGGCGGCATCATCCCTCGTCCCGAAGTACCCCAGGGCTGGTTGCCTTGCTCAGCGCACCATTGGCCCTTTCCGCCGATCAGCGAGCCTGCGCGCAGCCCATTGATCGCAGGGTAGACGTCGTAACGGCCTGACGCGAACTCCTCCAGCCGGAAGATCTGCTGATGGGCAGCTGCGCTTGTTGCGGGTTGGGTATCGATTGTGTCCAACGGATTTCTCCTTCTGCCGAAATGACGGCGGTTAAAAAGGAGATGAGCACGGAGAGAGGCGCATGCCAATGCCGAATGGAATGGGCAGACGCTCTGGGAGAATGGCTAGTGGGGACAAGCGCCTTGCGCGGCAGAGCCGCCAATGCTGTCCTTGTACTGTTGCTTCCTGCCGCTGCTGCGACGCTCCAATGATAGCGGTTTCTGCGGCGTTATGGCAGCCGGAGTCGGGGGAAAGCACGCTGCGCGCGAGAGCGTGGGTTGGCGCGAATTTGTTCAGCGCCGCCCGGAACCATACAAGGGTATCAGGCGGCGCTGCGCCTTGCTTAGATTGCTGCGTCCTTGAGCTTCTTCAGCGGGCGAACCTTGACCTTGACGGTCGCCGGCTTGGCTGCGAACCATTGATCCACGCCGGTGAACGGGTTCTTACCGAAGCGCTTCTTGGTTGCCGGGACCTGGGTGGCCACCACCTTGAACAAGCCGGGGAGGGTGAACTCGCCGGCGCCCTTCTTGTGCACGGCGCTCAGGACCGTGTTCTCCAGATGAGCCAACACGGTCTTCACGGTCTTGGCGTCCAGCTCGGTCTTTGCGACCAGGTGGGCAAGCAGGCTGGACTTGTTGAACTTCTCCGCCAGTGGCTTGGCGACGGGAGCAGCTGATGCGGCGGTCTTTTTGGCAGGTGCTACCTTCTTGGCCACAGGCGTGGCGCTCTTCGCGACAGGTTTTGCTTTGGTTGCCATATGGATGGGTGCTCGTTGTCTGTTAAGTGAGGCGCCAGCATGCCGACAGCATTGGCGCTGCGTGGAGGATAGCAAAGTCTATGCGAGCTGTGACCCCACGCGTCGTATTTCCAACACTCCCGCAGGTTCGATCATGCGGCGACGGCTATTCGATCGTGGCAGCGATTCGGTCACAGGTCCTTGAGCTGACCAAGCCCAGCTGCTTGCTGACGTCCTCGCTCGAGCGGCCGGCGAGCAGCTGGCGCCGGCAGAAGGTATTGCGTAAGACGCGGGGGCTCATATCGTCCGCCTCGAAATCAATCATCGCGAGCGCTGCGCGCACGATCCTTCCCAAGCTCATCTCCGCGATCGGAATGCCGCTAGGCTGGAGCGAGAACAACAGTTCGCCGGAGTAGGGCAGGGAGGCACGGAGTTCGATCCATGCCGAAAGGATTGGCACGGCGAACGCGTCCAGATGCACGGTGCGGGTATCACGCGCGCCATGCGCAGGAACGCGGAGATAGGGCGGCGCGGCCGCGGGGTGCAGGTCGGCCACCTGGGCAGATCGGCCCTCTGCGACCGTGACGCCGGTACCGAAAAAAAAGGCGACGATGGCGCGGCTGCGGAGCGTTGGCAGGTTGTCGCCGGCGTGCGGCTGCACATGGGCCTGCAGCCGGGAATCTGCGTCTTCCGGGAGGAAGATTGGCAGGGGGTCGTCTTGTGGCCATCGGCCATCGCGTACCAGTTTCTCGGCAGGGTTGCCTTCTCGCACACCGATGGCCACCAGGTGGCGGCACAGTCGGTCGAGCAGCTTCATGTATCGCATGCGGGTGGCAGCGCTGTATCCGCCGGCCTCCGGTGTCCGCCAGAAGGCTTCGATGTGGTCGGAGCCAAAGGTGGCCAGGGTCTCGTTGACTGCGAACAGGTGCCGTCGGAAGCGTTCGAACATCGCCTCGTGCTGGACGATGGAGCGCGCGGAGAACGGGCGCCGGTCCGCGCCGGCGGCTTCGCGGGCCTGCCAGTCGGCATAGGCACGGGGCGGGTCAGTTTGCCAGAGGCGATCAAATCGGTTCATGTCGGAAGTTATATACTGAAATTCTTTTCTCGCAAGCATCTACCGCCTCTTCGAGGCGGCTGCTGCTTCCAAACGGAACCGGGTGTGAATGCCCAGAAGGGCGTGTCGTAGTCCTCTGCGTTTGGTAAGCTTTCCGTCTTGTGGCACGTCACGGAACTGGCTGACCAGGTCTTCCAATGTGTCCGCATGCGCGAGCTGATATTGCTGCAGCCGGGTCCTGACGAGGGACTCGAGCTTGCGCATGACCTTGATGAAGATTTCGCATGGGTCGGAATTGCGCCGGCGGGTGGGGTGTCATGGCAGAACTCTTGCCGTATGGACGATGCGGTGAACGGCACCGTCGTCGTCTCACTAATCTTCTATCGGGCGCTAACCGAAAAGGCGGCCTCGGCACCCGCAGCGAGCTTGCTCGGAGTAAATTCTATTATCTGAAATTGTGCCACTCGCTCACGGCAGAACGGGAACAGGACAATAAACATCATGAATCTCCTCAGACTGTAAGAACGAGTTTTCGAGCGTGTTGCCCAACTTCGAGAAGCTTGTATGCTTCCACGGCATGATCGAGCCCCGCAACTAATGGAAAATGTAGGCTTAGCTTCCCAAAGCTCGTCCGTCCGAATATGTCGTGGGGCGCGCTGCGGCCTCGAACTCCGGCAGGCCATCGAGGGGGGAGTCGGAGATGAGAGGCGATCCTGTCAGAGCAACATTTCGTATCGTGACCCATCCCCGCCAAAAAGCTCGGTTAGATGCTGGGACGCCCGGAACAAGTGTGGTTTTATCCGAGCGATCGCTTCCTTGCCCAAGCGCGTAGCCGGACCGGAAATCGAAATAGCACCTTCGAGTTTGTCGGCGGAGCCGAAGACTGGCGCTGCCAGCGACACGATGCCCTCGTAGAGTTCCCCCCGGCTGATCGAGAACATCTCCTCGCGTATCGTATCGAACTCGGAACCTTGCCGACCAACAAAGGCGAGCAACACCTTGCCTCCAGCGCCGCGCTCAAGGGGCCGCATTTCTCCAGCTTGCACATTGTCAGTGATCGCGAGCGGCGAGTTCGCGCGATACGCACACAAACGCTTGTCCCCCGATATGACGTAGAACGTCGCGCTCTCCTCCGTCAGTTCAACGAGACTTCGCAGCACCGGCATCACCAGTTCCGCAGGATGCAGATTCCGCTGATACAGCGTCGCGAGCCGAAATGGCGTGGGGCCAAGCGTAAACACGCTGCCTTCTCCCCTTCTCAGATAACCGTACGCTTCAAGCGATTCTGCCAGCCGCAGGATGGTGCTCTTGTACAGGCCAGTCCGTTCCGCCATCTGCGCCAATGTAAATGACAGGTTCTCCTTCGAGAACGTGTCGAGAAGGGACAGTGCTCGATTCACCGCCGCAACGCCCACTTCTTCCTCCCCGGCAGGTTCCTGCTTCGGTTCAAGGTTCTTCTTAGCCATTCGATTTTGCTCCAGTGTGCGCCCTGGGTCGCAAGCATGCCACGACCGATTCGTTCTATCCAGCAGAACGCTTGACTATATTTTAGAACGTTACTAAAGTTCCCGCAACAGCCGAACAAGGAGACGTGGTGAAGCGCTATCAGATGTTTATCAACAATGAGTGGGTCGACTCTGCCTCGGGGCAGTGGTTCGAGTCGATCGAGCCATATTCGGGCGAGGCCTGGGCGGAGATTCCGAAGGGCGGTGCCGAAGATGTGGAGAAAGCCGTGCAGGCGGCAAAAGCCGCGTTTGATGCGCCGGCTTGGCGGGATCTCACCGCGACGCAGCGCGGCGCTCTTCTGCGTCGACTTGCGGAATTGGTCAGCACGAATGTTGCCTGCTTGGCTGAGACAGAGCAGCGAGACAACGGCAAACTGATCGCGGAAGTTTCCGGGCAGGTCCAGAACGTTGCACAGTGGTTCCACTATTACGCGGGGCTGGCCGACAAGGTGCAGGGCGCCGTGGTTCCCATCAACAAGCCGGGCGTTTTCAACTACATCAAGTACGAGCCGCTGGGCGTGGTCGCGGCGATTACGCCCTGGAACTCGCCGCTTGCGTTGACGGTATGGAAGATGGCCCCGGCATTGGCAGCTGGCAACACGATGGTCATCAAGCCATCGGAATACACCTCGACCTCGCTGCTGGAGCTCGCCGCGTTGACCAAGGAAGCCGGCTTCCCTCCTGGCGTCGTCAATGTCATCACTGGCTTCGGCGCAGATGTGGGCGAGCCGCTGGTGCGCCATCAGGACATCGCCAAGATTGCATTCACGGGTGGCGATATTGCCGGCCAGCGCATCAATGAGATCGCAGCAAGCGATTTCAAGAAGGTCACGCTCGAACTGGGTGGCAAATCGGCAAACATTGTCTTCGACGACGCCGATTTTGACCAGGCAGTGAAAGGCGCCGTGGCGGGCATCTTCGGTGCCGCAGGGCAGACCTGCATGGCTGGTTCCCGGCTGCTGGTCCAGCGCAACGTGCACGACCAGTTTGTTGAGATGCTGATCAAGGTCGCTGGCGAGGCGGTCATCGGCGATCCCGCCAAGCACGAAACGCAAGTCGGCCCAATCGCCACCGAGGCTCAGTTCCGCAAGATCCTCTCCTACATCGAGATAGCGAAGAACGGCGGAGCGCGCTGCGTTCTGGGGGGGCACGCACTGACCGGCGCTGCCTACGGGCAAGGGCAGTTCATCGCACCGACGATCTTCACCGGCGTGACCAACGACATGCGCATTGCCCAAGAGGAAGTCTTTGGGCCGGTGCTCACTGTCATCCCGTTCGATACCGAGGACGACGCCCTGTGCATTGCCAATGACACCATGTTCGGCCTCGCGGCCGGGGTATGGACTTCCGATCTGCACCGCGCGTTCTATATGTCCGACCGCCTGAAGGCGGGAACCGTGTGGGTAAACAACTATCGCGCGACCAGCTTCACCACGCCGTTTGGCGGCTACAAGCGTAGCGGGATCGGCCGCGAGGGCGGCGTGGATGCCATCAAGGAATACCTCCAGACCAAGAGCGTCTGGATCACTACCAAGCCGGCCAAGGCAAACGCCTTCGTTCTGGGCTGACGGCACCCCAATCCATATAAATCAGGAGGAGATACTGTGAACGACAAATTTGACGCGGACGTGGTCATCGTGGGATGCGGTGTTGCGGGGCTCTCCGCAGCCGTGACGGCGCTTGAAGCAGGGCTCAAGACCATCAACCTCGAGCGCTCGGACGAGAACCATTTCGGTGGCAATTCGCGCTGGACTGAAGCGTACATGCGCATGAAGAACGACTCGGAGATCTCTGCCGACTTCGAGGAGCACTTCGCGAACAATGCCGGATGGAACATCGACCCCAACGTGCTCGATGCACTCACCGACTCCTACGCGGATTGGCCATCGTTCGTGAAGTCACACAGTCTGCCCGATCCCGAGGTCATCTCCGCGTTCGCCAACTCGGTTCCGCCCACGATCTCGTGGCTCAAGGGACTGGGCTTGAAGTTCGAGCATCAGCCGATCTACTTGCTGACGCAGAACACCACCCGCATAGCGGCCAAGGGCGGCGGCCTAGCCATCATCGAAGCATTGCGCGCCAAGGCATTGGCGCTTGGGGGTGAAATTCGATATCGGACCACGGCGACCGATCTCGTCCGCGACGACAAGGGTGTGGCGTGCGGAGTCGTCATCACCAACCCCGACGGGATCCGATCGCGCCTGCTGGCAAAGCGTGTGATCCTGGCGAGTGGTGGATTCCAGGGCAACCCGGAGATGATGACCAAGTACGTTGGCCTGCGCGCCAAGTACATCCGGCCGGTTGCCATCGGCGGCTACTACAACCGCGGCGAAGGGATCCAGATGGCGCTCAATGCAGGCGCCGCGCCTGCGGGGGAATTCGGATCCTATCATGCGGAGCCCGTCGATCCCCGCTCGCGACAGGCAGAGGCCGTCGTGTTCATCTACCCATATGGCATGCTGGTCAACAAGCTCGCCAAGCGCTTCGTCAACGAGGCGCCGGGCACCGTCGACGCGCACTACGACAACATTACGCGCACCATCGCGGATCAGCCAGACGGCATCTCGTACGTCATCTTCGACTCCAGGGTGGAAGAAATTCCACGCTGGAAGACCAGCATCCGCAGCGATCAGCCTCCCGTCTCCGCACCGACCATCGAAGCGCTCGCAGCGAAACTTGGCCTTCCCGAAGACGGGCTCGCGCAGACTGTCGCCAGCTTTAACGCAGCATGTCCCCAGCGCTCGGATGTGTTCGAGCCATTCATTGTGGATCACCGCGGCACCAAGGGCCTGGACATTGACAAGAGCCACTGGAGCCGGCCGATCGACCAGGCGCCGTTCTATGCTTATCCGATCATCTCGACGAACTGCTTCACGTTTGGCGGCCTGAAGGTCAACGAGAACGCACAGGTCCTGGATCACGACGGCCGCGTCATGGCCGGCCTGTATGCGGCAGGGGAAACCATGGGTATCTATCACCAGGTTTATACGGGCTCGACTTCCGTGCTTCGGGGTCTGGTGTTCGGTCGACGAGCCGCCCAGCACATTGCGAGCTGCAGTGATCGCTGAGTAGGCGATCTGCATCACCGACATAAAAAAACACGAGGAGACTGACCATGGACCGACGCACCTTTCTGTCGCTTGCCGGCGCTGCCACGGGATCGATCGCACTACCGCGCTTCGCCATCGCCCAGCCGAAGCCGCTGGGGTACTACAGCATCAACGCCTTTTCGGGCAACTTCGCAGCAAGCGGAAAATACAGTGACCTTGGCGTACGCGCCGCAATCACCGGCTACGGGATCCGGCTTGGCCGTGCCATCGATTACAAGCGCATCGACACCGAAGGCAATCCGGCCATTGCCGTACGCAAGGTCCAGCAGGCGATCAGCCAGGAGGGCGCGCGCCTTTTCGGCGGGGCCGCGCTTTCTTCCGAAGCGCTGGCGGTGATGAAGGAGGTGAACAAGGCAAACGGCGCGTATATCACCTACGTTGGAGCCGATGAGGTCACGGGCAAGGATTGTAATCGCTCCACATTCCGGTGGTCGACGCCGACCTTCGGTGCGGTGAACACGGTGCTAAGCCCTTTATTCCAACAGAATCCGAAATGGAAGAAGGCCTATACCATCACCGGCCAGTATGTGTTCGGCGAAGCGCTGTTGCGCAATTCGAAGGCAGTGATGCGGGACGCAAAGGTGGAACTGGTCGGGAACAGCTATCACTCTCTTGCCGAGAAGGAATTTTCGGGCTATCTCGGCAATGCGATCGGATCGGGAGCCGATGTCCTCGTGATCCTGAACTTTGGCGCGAACACACTCGACCTGTTGAGGCAGGCCGCCAGCTTCGGCATCAAGAAGCGCATGGCCGTGGCGGTGGTCTGGTTCTCCGGTCTGGATACATTCCAGGCGCTCGGTGCCGACGTGACCGAAGATATCTATTTCGGCTTGCAGTATTGGCACGGACTCGATACGCCGGGCAACAAGACCTTCCTTGACGTGTATCGCCGCGAGTTCAAGGATAATCCTCGCTTCTATTCGGCGGCCGATTACCAGATTGCCACGCTGATGTTCGACGCTATCAGGAAGGCCGGCAGCGAGGATCCCGCAGCGATCATCAAGGCGCTGGAGGGGTACACCTACTCTGGCTTGACCGGCGAGGAGCAGGTGCGTCCTTTCGACCATCAGGTCATCAAGAACTACTTCCTGGCTCGGGGAAAGAAGAGGTCCGCAATGAAGGATGCGGACGACTTCGTGGACATCCTGTCGTCGTCGAAGACCGCCAGCCCAAAATCCGAGTCGGAATGCAAGATGGCCTGAGGCCATAGCCGGAGTCTTCGCTATGAACATCTATGTCTTCCAAGCCTTAAACGGGCTCGGCCTCGGCATGATCTATTTCCTGCTGTCGGTCGGGCTGAGCATCATTTTTGGTCTCCTCGGATTCGTCAACTTCGCACACGGTGCCTTGTTTCTCGTCGGTGCCTATGCGGCCTTTTTCACCAGCCAGGTAACCGGGAGTTTTGCGCTGGGCCTCGTTGCCTCGTTCGTCTGCGTGGCCAGCTTGGGCTTGACCGCTGAACGCTGGTTGCTCCGGCGAACGTACAAGATGTCGCACGAGGCGCAGATCCTCGTGACCGTCGGCTTGACGTTCGTGCTGACCGAAGCCGTGGTCTATCTCTTTGGCCCCGAGTCCCAGCGCGTGGCGCCGCCGGAGTCATTAAGCAGCGTGCTGATGATTGGACCCTATCCCATCCCAAGCTATCGGGTCTTCATCGTCATCGTTTGCGGAGTGATTGGGGCGGCACTCTGGTGGCTGTTCGAGCGAACGATGTTCGGAGCGAGGGTTCGCGCGGGCAACGAGCGGCCGCAGATGCTGAAGCTGCTGGGTACCAGGGTGTCGCGGGTCTATGCGATCGCCTTCGGACTAGGAACAGGCCTGGCCGGTCTTGCCGGCGGTCTGGCGGTTCCCCTGCGCGGTGCCGATCCGTCCATGGGCCTGGAAGCCATTGTCATTGCCTTCGTGGTGGTCGTCATCGGCGGCATGGGCAGCTTTAGCGGGCCGCTGGTCGGCGGGCTGATCATCGGCGTCACGCAAAGCATGATGAGCGCCATCTGGCCGGAGGGGGCGCGCCTTGCCATCTTCCTTCTGATGGTTGTCGTTCTTCTTCTGATGCCAAAAGGACTCTTCGGCCGTGCTTAATACCTTCTCAAAGTCGGCCGGGGCGTTTTACCTGACGCTGCTGGCCTTGCCACTCGCCTTGCCTTTGATGTCGGGGTCCGCCACCACTGCGGTCGTCGTAATGATCTTCGGGATCGCCGCGGGGGCCTGCAACCTGATGCTTGGCTACGCTGGCCTGCTGAGCTTTGCACAGGGAACGTTCTTCGGCGTGGGTTCGTATGCCGCAGGTGTCCTGCTGCGGAGCCATCCCGGCCTGGGCCTTAGCGTGCTTGTGCTCTGTGCGGCAGCCGGCGCGGTGGCGGCCCTGGTCATCGGCATGCTGAGCATCCGGCAGAAGGGCATCTACTTCGTCATGATCACACTGGCGATGGCCCAGATGGCTTTCTTCGCGGCACTCTCGTTTCCGGACGTGACGGGCGGAGAGAACGGCCTGCTCGACATTCCTCGTCTCGGCGCCGGCCTGGATGGCGTGCTCTCGGAATCGCAGAGTCAGTATCTGGTCGTGTCGGTGGTGTTCGTCCTTGCCTTCGCCTTCCTGCGCCGGGTCGTGCGCTCGCCGTTCGGCCGGGTACTCGATGCCGTGCGGGAGAACGAAACGCGTGCTCAGATGGCGGGTTACGACGTTCTACGACTCAAGCTGCTCGCCTTCGTCATATCCGGCTCGGTTACCGCGCTAGCGGGCGCACTGTATGCGATCCAGCTGCGCTCCGCACCTCTGTCAAACATCGACCTGATGATGTCGGAGACGATCCTGATCATGGCCATCCTGGGCGGAAAGCGGTCGCTGCTCGGCGCCGCCTTCGGGGCGTTGCTGATGACCCTGATGGCAGAACAGCTATCGCAATTGTGGCCGCGGTGGCAGATGATCGTCGGCTTCGTGCTGATTGTGACCGTCCTCTTCGCACCGAGTGGCATTGGTGGGATCTTTTCCCAATGGCGAACGCCCCGCGAGAAACGGAAGGCGGGCGGCGCGCACCTGAGCAGCAAGGAGACTGCGTGATGACCGCGATCCTGACCACCCGGGGCCTGGGCCTCGACTACGGCAACTTCACCGCCGTGGGCAAGGTCGACCTCGACCTGCAGGCAAACTCGCTTCACTCCCTGATCGGACCAAATGGTGCGGGTAAGACGTCTTTCTTCAATATCGTGAGCGGGCGCTTGCCCGCCACGCGCGGCTCCATCGAGTTCGACGGCAAGGACATTACGCGCTCGCCGGCACATGGACGCGTGAAGCTCGGCATGGCGCGCAGCTTCCAGGTGACGAGCCTGTTCCCCGAAAGCTCGGTGCTGGATAATCTGCGTCTTGCCGCACTGGGATATGAGGCCGGCCGGTCCCTGCATTTCTGGAGCACATGGAGCGCGGAGGCCGGCAAACATGGGATCGCCGACAAGGTACTCGTGGAGCTCGATCTGGCTCGCCATGCCGCCACGCCGGTTGGCGCACTTTCACACGGCACGCAGAGGCTGGTGGAGATCGGCATGTGCCTGGTGGCCAAGCCCAAGCTGCTGCTGCTCGATGAACCGATGGCTGGCCTTGGCCTGGCCGACGTCCCGCGCGTCTCGGAACTGCTGCTACAGCTGAAGGCCAGCTACAGCATTCTGCTAGTCGAGCACAATATGCACGTCGTCATGGGCATCAGCGACCGCATCACCGTGATGTTCCAGGGGAATGTCATTGCCGAAGGCTCCCCTGAGGAGATTCGACACGACGCGAACGTAAAGCGGGTCTATCTCGGGAGTTCGGTATGACAGCGCAACTACTCGCGCTCCGCGGTGTGCAAGCCGCATATGGCAAGAGCATCGCCTTGCAGGACGTCTCGCTGCAAGTCGGTCGGGGAGAGGTCGTCAGTCTCATGGGACGAAACGGCATGGGGAAGACGTCAACGCTGAATACCATCGTCGGCGTGTTGCAGAAGACCGCGGGCACGGTCCGTCTCGACGGGGTCGACATCAGCGACCTGGAGTCGGACGAGATCTCGCGTCTTGGCATCGCGCTGGTGCCGGCGGACAGGGGCATATTCGCGCTGCTGTCGGTCGAGGAGAACCTGAAGATTGCCAGGCGCAAGCACTCGACTTGGACGCTAGAGAGCGCATATGCGAGCTTCCCCCGGCTCAAGGAACGGCGGAAGAACCTCGGAGGCGCCTTGTCCGGTGGGGAGCAGCAGATGCTGTCCATTGCCCGGGCGCTGATGCAGGGACCGAAGGTGTTGCTGCTGGACGAGCCGACCGAAGGCCTGGCGCCGGTGATCGTCGATGAGTTGGTCGAGCTGATTGCAGGTGTCGGCCGGTCCGGCGTTTCGATCGTGCTGGTGGAACAGACCTTTGCCGTCTGCCGAGCGCTGGCTTCGCGACACTACATCCTCGAGGAGGGCCACGTGGTGTTCGAAGGACCGACGGCGGCGCTGGACGACGATCCGACCATCCTGGAGCGCCTGCTCGGGCTTGACGTCGGCGCTCACGCGTAACACTCACTTCTCAGACGTAAGTATGCCGGGATGCCGGCGCTTACGCCGGCGTTCGAGCCCGCGCTCGCTCGCGAACAACTCTATGCTAGAGCGCGAGCTTGGCACGACACCGCATAACAAAACACAACGAGACAACCCGTGCGCTCATCCCGAGACAGCTTCAGATGCAGGACAACGCTTCCCGGCACGCAAGGCTATGTTTGCATGTCCATTGTGGAAGCCGAGAGAAACGGTGCCGGCGCGCTCACGCGCTTGCCCTACAGCCTGCGCGTGCTGGCCGAGCATCTGCTTCGCCATGAAGATGGCGAGGTCGTACGCCAGGAGGATATCCTGGCGCTCGGTGCATGGCCGCTGACTGGGTCGAGTGCCCACAGCGTAGGCTTCATGCCTGCCCGCGTGTTGATGCAGGATGCGGCCGGACTGCCGGTGCTCGCCGACCTGGCCGCGCTAGATGAAGAAGTCCGGGCGCAGCGGGGCACCGGAATTTCGCTGAAGCTGCCAGCCGCTCTGGTGGTCGACCACGCTGTGGAGGTAGACGCCTCTGGTACGCACGCGGCTCTTTCCACCAACCTTCAGTTGGAATTCGAACGGCACGGCAAGCGCTATGAATTCCTCAAGTGGGCGGCCCAACGGTTCCCCAACCTGCGCATCGCGCCGCCGGGCATCGGAATCTGCCATCAGCTCAACCTCGAGGTGCTTTCTGACCTGGTCAGTGCCAACACGGCAGACAACCCCGAACTCCTGGGATTTGATTCGGTGCTCGGCACGGACAGCCACACCACCATGGTCAACGGCCTTTCGGTCTTCGGCTGGGGAGTGGGCGGTATCGAGGCGACGGCGGCGCTGCTCGGCGAGCCCACCGTGATGCGCATACCCGACGTCATCGGCGTACGCTTGACCGGTGAGCTGAAACCTGGCGTCCAGGCAGCCGACCTCGCCCTCACGCTGACCGCCGCCCTTCGTGAACACGATCTGGTGCAACGCGTGGTGGAGTTCTGCGGGCCGGCACTCGGCATGCTGTCGGTGCCCGATCGTGCGAGCATCGCCAACATGGCGCCCGAGTATGGCGCCACCATGGCCTATTTCCCGCCGGACGCGCAAACGCTGGCCTATCTTCGGCGAACTGGCAGGCCGCGGGAACATTTGACGCTGGTGGAGCGGTTCCTTCGCGCGCAGGGCATGTACCGTGAGGCTTCGGATCCCGAACCTCGCTTCACCAAAGTGATCGACTTCGATCTTGGTTCGGTTGTGGCAGCGGTGGCTGGCCCGTCCCTGCCTCAACAGTGCCGGACCCTGTCGGAGGTGCCGGCGACGATCGTGTCCGCGGAGATGGGACGAGCCTTGACGCATGGTGCGGTGGTGCTTGCGGCCATCACATCCTGCACAAATACGTCCAATCCCGAGGCCCTCGTCACGGCCGGGCTCTTGGCAAGGAACGCGGTCTTGCGAGGCCTGCGTGTGCCAGCTTGGGTCAAAACCTCGTTTGCGCCAGGTTCCCGTGTCGCGTCCGAGCTGCTCAGCGCGGCAGGACTGCAGCGGCATCTCGATACGCTGGGCTTTCACGTTGTCGGCCACGGCTGCACCACCTGCATGGGAAATTCCGGACCTCTGCTTCCCGGCGTGGAAGCCCGCGTGAAGGACGAGAGGCTGTCCGTTGCCGCCGTGCTTTCCGGCAACCGCAACTTCGAAGGGCGAATCCATCCGGCCGTGCGGTCCGCCTATCTGGCATCGCCGGCGCTTGTGGTGGCGTACGCGCTGGCCGGCAATCTCGCGGTGGATCTGTCGTCAGCTCCGCTGGGCAATTCTCCAGAAGGTGCCGCTGTCCGGCTGTCCGATATCTGGCCAGCCCCGGAAGACGTGCACGCGGTGCTGGAGGGCATTCAGCTCGAGTCGCACTTTGCTGCCAACCGGCGCGTGTGGCAGCTGGGATCGGTTGAATGGGATGCGCTCCCCAGCGCGGACAGCGCCCAATACCCGTGGGAAGGGCGTGCCGGCTATATCCGCCGGCCTCCGTTCCTTGAAACAGCGGTCAAAAGGCCCTTGCTCTCAGCAGACATCGTGGGAGCCCGGCCACTGCTCATCCTTGGCGATGCGATCACCACGGATCATATTTCCCCCGTCTCCCGAATCTCCGCCACTTCCACAGCGGGCAGGTGGCTGCAGGAGCAGGGCATTGCAGCGGCCAGCTACGGGACGTTTAGCGCCCGGCGGCTGAACCACGAGGTCATGCTGCGGGGAGGTTTTGCGAATCCGCGCCTGCGCAACCACCTGCTTTCAGACACCGAAGGGGGATTCACACGCTTGCTTCCCGATGGCGATGTCGTCCCGGTTCACGAGGCGGCGCAGGTCTATGCCAAGCGCGGGGTCCCGACTATCGTCATCGCGGGAGCGCGCTACGGTGGCGGATCCGCGCGAGACTGGGCCGCGAAGGTGACGCGCCTGCTCGGCGTTCGCGCGGTGATTGCAAACAGCTTCGAGCGCATTCATCGCGCCAACCTGCTGGCTTTCGGCATACTGCCGTTGGAGACAGAGGAGGATCTTGGCGGCATGCTCACAGGCGACGAGACGCTCGATCTCGGCGGGCTTCCCAGTGCACTGCGCCCGGGCGGAGAACTGACCCTCACGATACGCAATACAGACGGGGCGCTCGTGAAGCATATGCGGCTTGCTTGCCGGATCGACACCGTGGTGGAGGCAGAATGGCTGACGTCAGGAGGCATGCTTGGACGCGTTCTCGACAAGCTTTTGCTTGAACCTCGCACCAACCCTTAATCATGAGAGGGCGCAGCGGCAAGACCTTGCGACTTGCCAACCGGGCGGGCACACCGCTGTCCCGGCTGAGCGACCTGATGTGGGAAGTCCGTGCGCTGGCCCGCGAGGCGGACAAGCGCACGTTCGCGCAATGTGCCGATCGTCGGCAACTATATGCCGAGCAGCTTGAATCGGTGCTGGACGCCTGGATGAGTGCGTTCACCGGTCGCGAGCTGCTGGTCTGTTTCGGTGCGGCCCTGGAGTTGGGCATTATTCCGGAGCGTCATATCGTCCGATGCATCGAGGCGGCCGGCGCCGACGATGCGAGAGATGTCCGCGCGTTGTTTTGGGCGGGCATGCGGCGAGTGTCGGCATCCCGGCGAGCCTCCGTACGCCACGAGGCATGCGTGCATAGCTAGACGTAGCAGGAGATCTGTCTGTCTCAAAGACGCCGAATAAAGGTTATGTCAAATCGTGAACATGTGAACGAATTAGGGTTGAGCGGGGCACCCGAACGCGCTGATGTAGGGAACCGGAATTAGCTGGACTACGTGCGCTTTTGCTGGACTAGAAATCTGGAATTGGCAGGATTGCCCTGCAGCTCGATGGGGGCGCGGCTGCTCCAGAGGTATGGTCCAGAAGCCCGGGTTCGGCGCCGGGACAGCGCACGACCGCTGTCGGCCAGGAAGGGACATTCGATCCGGTGACGAGAATCGTTGACAATCGCTAGTGGAGGTTCGGTTTAGGCGGCAGCACTCCATTCCCGGAACCGATCGAATAATCGGAACCCAACATAGTCGTGCTCTCGCTTGTATAGCCAACGGTAGTAGCAATCCCAGTAGCTAATCATGCGATCGCGCGTCCTTTGAAGAAAAAGTGAATTCTCTCGGAAGAACGCTCCGTAGGTGTGTTGATCCATGGACGGCAAGTGCGCCTCGATAGCATCGAGAATCTCAATGACATACTCGCCGCAGAGTTGCATAACGAATGGTGCCACCCAAGGTTCAGATGACGCGACCAGCCGTTCAATCTGGCGCTGGCGCATATGCCCATCATGGTGTCTCGTTAGCACGCACGCATATACGATCGCTTGAGTTTCGTTCAGGCATGCGAACAGCATTTCATCGGAATCGTGGTGAATCCGATATGGGATATTGAACGATTCGCCTCGAACAATGACCGGCAATCCAGGATGGGTTGCGTCGCTACCTCGGATCAAATCCGCGACGACACTCACGTCGGAGCGGAGCGCCTCCGGAAAAGCCGTCATCAACGAACTGGATCGGGCTGCGTTGATGGCTAGTTGAGTGGGAGTCATACGTCGTCGCGGGCAGTCCGAGGTGTTGCCATTGTGGCATAGCAGCATCAGGCGTCGTCAGCGCTGCTCGCCAGTGTCCGCTTCCGCAAACCGGGCCCCTCCCTGCGGGTCGGCCACGGTCGTTGCCACAGTCGGTCGCTCGCGGCCATGAACGGCCTTCGGACATCGCTGGCCAGATCGTCGACAATCAGGTCCGTCGCCAGCAGTAGGACAGGTTGACGGCGACCGCGAGTGGGTCGCCGGGTGCACAAAAACGAAAGGGCGCGGCTAAAACCCCGGTGCTGGCCTCCAATAAACAGATGGCGGAAATGGATCATCGCTCAGGAACGCTAGAAATATTTCCGCTACCTGGTCAGACATGAACCATTCATCCGAGCGCATGGAAATGCTGCCCGCACCGAACACTAGAATCGTGCCGTCCGGACGCACTGGACTGGGCTTGTCATGGAATGCCCTCCATCGCCTTTCCCCGTCAACTTCGAAATGCTCAATCATGCAGGAGACGCCGCCACCTGCAACGTGCACATAATTGCCTGCGTCATCTGTCAAAGACGCATAGGAAGACGGCCCATAGCTTCGCAACGACTTTATCGCGACCGGCCCGGCACTGGCAGAGGTCGCTTCCCGGCCACAATGCGTCAATTGAATGTGGTCTCAGGCGGACATTGATGCGACAGCTTCTCTCTGAAATCGGACATCCAGCCTCAGGGTAGCGTCAAGCGTTTGGCTGCTCCCCCATATTCTCAAAGACTTCCAGCATCCTCTCTTCAGCCTCATTGCGAGCCTTGGTAACTAGGGTCGGTTGCGTCCACTTGTTCGTGTACTCCTTTAGGAAGTCTGAGAAAAACAGGCGAGCTGTAGCACCATCCTTGTTCGCCTCAGAAGATTTCTTGAGCAGAACGGAAATATCCACCTCCCCTGCCCTCATACATCCTACAAGGCATTCATAGTCCTCGATGCTGAGGACAAACACGTTGGTAAGAGGCATACGGGCGGCGGCTTCCGCGTCCGGATAGTCGAACTTATCCGGTTCGTACAGTCGCTGTAGCATCTCTCCGCTACCTAAAATCAACTCGCGGCTGGTGACAACGAGCAAGAAGTCTTGAGCCTTGTGGAACCGATTGCCGAATTGTGCTGTCTCCCGCAAGAGCCTCCCAACTCGCCATCCCTGGCCTATCCCCTCGCGGACCCGTTTGGTCTTTGTGTAGGCGGCATTCTGGTTGTCCTGTAGCAGCACGTCATCGGCAAACAGGCTCATCTTCGCCTCAACAAAGACGTTGCAATCATCCCCGTCGAAGATCACTTCAACTGATGGCGCATCACCTCCAATATTCGCCTTGTACTCCGCCTCGGTCAAATGCGGCTTGCCCGTTTCCGCAGCCAACTCGGTAACGTATTGTTCAAACACGCGGCTGAATGACAATGAGTAGTGTTCACCGAACTCTTCCGATAGCTTGAGATGGACGGCTTCTTCAACACCGCGCGCAAACACCAAACGGTGCCAGCAGTGGAGTCGTCCATCACGTTGACGCAGCAACGGAAATCGCTTCAAGTATGGGAATTCCTGCAACTCATGTCTACCTCGTATCCGTTGCGCCTGATCCTTCTGAAGTTCGCAGCGAAGGCTGATGAGATCACGTACAAAGATGTCGTAGACACGATCAACGTCTGCACCATATGTCCGACGGAACGGCGAAAGCCAATCCCCATTGAAAGGCATCTCCCCAATTAGCACGGCGGCATATAGACCATATACGAGGTCGAGAAACACGTTTGGCTCTACTCCGAGCGCATCGCGGAATTGCTGCCGACTCTTGTGCCCCTTTGGAAGCCGTGCATATAGGGCGGGCCAACGGAGGAATCCCCAGCCCTCGTTCCGCTGGAACTCTACCTGTACATGCATGAGCGACCGCATCATCAAAAACACGTTCGTCGGTCGATTTCCGTCACGCACGAGATCGGGGAGGTCCCACAGGTCCTGTCGCAGACGGTCGAACTCCTGAATTGAAATAGGCGGTCCGACACGCAATTGAACCCCATTGTCCTGGAGGGCCCATTTGACAATGAGAAGCGTAAGCCAAGGCGCATGACGCACCTCGTCAACCAAATTCTCATGCGGCGCCCAAAGGATCTTTAGCGCGACCTCGACTATTGAAGTTGCGCTGTACTTGCGGAGGCGGTTTCGAATCCCCTTGTATGCCTCATCGATGCCAAGCTTTGGCTTCGGTGCATTTGCCTGCGCGTACCCGGCAAGTTGAAACGCCACCGGAAGTTTTGAATTTGAGATTGACATAATCTTAGCGGATTGGAGTTCATGGTACTGACGTGGCCTTTTGCAAGAGAAAGTGTGCCACAGAACGCCAACGGGGCCCGCGTGGGCGCTTTAAGCAGCTCCCATCCACGCACCCCATTTCGGTTCGCTTGGACCTATCGAATCAACCATATCGAACCGCCCCCTATGCGGTGGAGGGTGAGCGATCATTCGCTAAATGCTGAACCGTGGAATATTGAACATCGGCGATGGCGGAGTACTTGTCGGCCGGCATAGCTAGGCGAACGACCGTTCTACCTTGGAAGGTGTCATTGAAGGCTCGCCGGGTCGATGGGCCGAAGTGGGTCGAACTCGGCCATCTGCCTCATTCTTGCGCCAGGCTGTCAGCTTGACTCTACCCATCCCGCAATTCGGCGATGGACCTTTCTTTTGCGGATACGCTGACTACTTGAATTTCACATTGCCGACGCCGCTCACCTCGGTATTGCGGTCGGTGGGGTTCCCGAAAATCTTGGCGTCCGCCGCGCCAGAAACGCGAACTCTCACCCTCTCGCGCACGTAGGCGCGGACGGCACCGGCGCCAGACACGCGTACATTCGCCACGCGCGCAATCAGCTGTTTTGCATTGATCGACCCTGCGCCGGAGATGTCGACGGTCAGGCTATCAACGGTCCCGCTCGCTTGCACGTCGCCAGCGCCGCTGATCTCTACTTCCAGCGACGGCTGTGCAAGGTCAATCAACACAGCCTTGGTAGCACCGGAAAGGGAGATGGAAGGCAGCTCCGGCAGCACGATTCCGACCACCACGCGCCCGCGGAATCCCCCAGTGGCCCTGCCATTCATTACGACACCGTTGATCACCACAGTATGACTGGCGTCGTTGATGATGTTGCCACTGATCCTGATGCCCTGGCCTCCCCGTACACCTTCAGGATGTCTCCGGAGAAGCTTGTCTTCACGCGCGGCAAGTCCTCTTCGTACTCGGCCGCCACGGTGAGCGAGGGCCTCGGCCCGCGTCTTACGTACACCTCGAGCGCCCCGGCCATGTGTACCGCGTTGACAGCGCGCATGGGGCGCTCATCCGTAAAGTACGAACGCGGCGTCGCGCTCTCGAAATCTGCCGGGCTGGCCTGCGTCAGGGTTGTGGCGGGTGCTTGAAGAAAGGTTCTCGACATGGTTGGCTCGGTAGTCGTTGGGCAATGGTGTGGTATCTGGTGCCCAGCCTAAGACGCTGGGCGAGTTCCGGTGATCAGTTCTTGAGTTTGCGCATCTCCTCGGCCAGCACCCACAATGCACGGTTCAGCTTTATGCTCTGATCAATGCCTTGTACGGGGCGCGTGGACACGCGCCGGCCGGTTGCGTTGCGCCCGCGCAGGCCGCCGCGAATCATGTTCTCCTGGGCACGGTTGAAGGTCGACCACAGGTCGCTGGCCACGTCTTCCGTGCGGCGCGGCGTCAGCAGCTGCGTGTCAGTAATCGGCGCCGACGCCGTACCGTCTTCCCTTTCCTCGTAGCGCAGTGCGAGCGCCGCCCGTGCGAAGGCTTGCTGTTCGCCAGCGTCCAGGGTCACACCCTGCAGACCTTCCTTGACCTCGCGCACCAGGTCGAAACCGTCGAGCACGTCATATGCGCCCTGCACCACCTCGGACACGATGTCGCCCTTATGCGGGATTCGGAGGTCCGCAACCGTGTTGCCACATACCAGGCCATTCTTGCAAACGAAGCGGTACATTCCCGCCATGAGTTGGTAACTGCTGGTGCCGTCGTGCGAGTTAATAACGATGATCTCGTTGGCCTCGCGCGCCTCGATCTGGCCAGCATGTCTCAGCCGGATCATATGCTTGGTGAATTCGCGGCGGTCCTCGTTGCGCACGCGGGTCTGACAGACCATGAATGGCTGAAAACCTTCCTTGCGCAACTCGTCGAGCACCGAACTCGTCGGGATGTAGCTGTAGCGCTCGGAACGGCTGTCGTGCTTGTTGTCGCCGAAGATCGACGGCGCCACCGCGCGAATCTGGTCATCGGTCAGCGGTTCTGCCGACTGCAGCGAGGGGGAAAAGCGAGCAAAACGAGTGCCGAGGTGCATGTTGATCTCTCCGGTAAAGACTGCATCAGATGGCGGCAAGGCACTGCCGACATGGATTCCGCACGAATGCCCGCAGGCATTCGTCACACGTGGTTAGTAGCCAAGCCACACGCGTACTGCGTTCGCATTCGGCTCGACGTTCTCCCACTGCTCCCGTACTTGGCCGTGGCGATCCACCTCCACAGCGAGCGCAGCAATCTTTCCTTCAGGAAGTACCCGCGCCGGGATGCTGTGCGATTCGATGTACGAAACCAGCCGGGCGGCGAGCGGCCACGCGTCCATTTGCGCGCGGGTGGCCTGATCCTGGCCGTCATGCCATGCGCTCACAAGATCGGGCTCGTCTGCGAACATGACCGGAACATCGAATTCCTCATTGTTGTAGTCGCGATAGCCCAGACACCGGGCATCGGACAATGCGATGCACAAGTCCAGTGCTTCGTTCTCGCTATCGGCGTAGCTCGCGTGCATTACCTTGGCGAGTGCGTAGTCCGCGCGAATTGCCAAACCACGCATCGGGAGGGGTGTGCCTGCTCTTTGGTGGGCCTCGGGGGGTGCGGGGGGAACGCCCGCGTTGTTGGTGGTGACGGGGTTGTGGATGGTCAGTGTGCTCATGGTTCGTCCTTTTCCTTTCGTTCTGTTGGTACTGCTCTTCGGAGCCGCCTCGGCGCATGGGGAGCACTGGGGCTGGCCAGTGCAAGGGCACGCCCGGAGGCCGCATGCGGAGCGCAGCCGAAGGCGAGCACCGAACGGGCGAGGACGTGGCGAAGCGAACCCTTGCGCTGGCCAGCCCCAGTGCTATGCGACGGAAAGAGGCGGAACCGAAGGGCAGTACCAACGCGCTTTGAACGAAAGGAAAAGGATGGAGCGCACCGAAACGTCTTCCACTACCCCGGCGCCACAGCGCGGGTCCGACAGGACACGCGCCCCCTCGCCGCGCAAGCGGTGCCAACCATCGCCGGCCTTAGGCGGCCGGGCGCAGCCTTGGCAAGCGTGAGCGCGCAGTGCTGGCGGCCGCCAGGTCGGCGGCACGGAGTGACAGTGCTAAAACAGCGCCAACTGATCGACCTTGCTGAAGATCTTCCCGACGTTTTCAGTGGAAATCGCCGCCGGCGGCGGCATCAGCACCACCGGTGCTATGCGCACCGGCTGTTCCTGGTAGTGAGGTGTTCGGCGACGGCGCAGCCGGGCGCCCCACCCACCCAGGACGTGGGCCGGCGTGAACCAATGGCCCCACACTTCGGCGCTCAACGCGTTCCCGTGCACGACGATGGCTGGGATATGCAACAGCGATTGCGGCCGCTCGCGTGAAGCACATCGGCGCAGGCGATCACCATACCGCCCGCGCCGCAAGCGGGCTCATGCAGTGTCAGGAACCCGCACTGCTCAATATGGGGGCTGCCATCGCCCACGTTCATCATGGCCATCAGCTTCGACACGTGATAGGGCGTGAAATACTGGCCGGCGCGGTCATTACCTAGTTTGAGCCGCATGTACGTCTCGCCCAGCAGGTCGCCAAAATCGCCCAGCTGCACGCGCTCCTCATAGGCAAGCGTCAGCGCGCCGAGCATTTGAGGGAAACGCGCGACCTCTTCTGGCCTGTACTTGCCGATCAGGTCCAGATAGCGCGCCTCCCTGGCCTCCCTCTGGTGCCAGTCCACGGCGTTGCTCATGGCAAGCGCCGCCATCTCCACGAAATCGGCGAACACATCGCCGGTGCGGTGCGCATAGCCGAACGCGCGAATGCGGGAGAGCAACTGCTGCTGATGCTCGTTGGCGGTCTGGGCTTGCTTTCGTGCTGCGCTGTTGCGGCTCATCATCATCCTTTCGTTGCGGCCAGGCCCAAAGATTCCGAGTCCCGGCGTTTCGGTTTGCTGGAAGCGGCCAGCACTCTCGCGCTATGCCGCCAGTCCCATGAGTTCCTCGTCCCGCGTGTGAGGCAGGCGGGCGGAGTTGCGCGGTCAAGGGAGGAAGCGCCGGGTGGTGCGGCCCGCAGCAACGCGAGGACACGGCCCGGCGCGCCCTTGAGCGTGCTGCGCCGCTCGGCTACCGGTCGCGGCAACAGGACGAGGAAGTCAGGGGGCACAGCGGCCAGGAAGGGATGAACGGCTGCAGGCAAGCGCCGCGCGGCGAGCGCCTATGCGGGCACGGACCGCCTGAAGAGCGCCGGCCGCGCGGCCGGCAGGGCGCAGCCCCGGCAAGCGCAGCGCGCAGCGTCGCCGTGACGGCGGCGCGGAGGCATCAGCGATGGAAGCCCGTAGGGGCGAGACTGGCGGGAGCCAGGCTCGATGCGTAGCACGAGAGCGCGACCCGTAGCCTAGCGAAGGGGGATGCCCGTCCTATGCGTACTGCCGCCGCCCACACGGAAACGGATAAGCGCCACTTGACGATGAAGAGAGTCAACGGGCAAGGGGAACGGGCGATTCATTACGCTAAGGCTGACCGTAAGCGCGACCTGGTGCGCGCAGCGCACCAGCAGGTTGCAGCGGGGGTGCCTTGCGGCAGGGGTGCAGCCCCGAGAGCCGCCGCCAGCTCAACCTGGCGCGCAGTGCCAGGCACGATGGCGCGCTCCTGGTACTGTCAGGATGGAACGCAGCCCAGCTCACGCGGCCCGGAAAGCCGCGCCGCGAACCGACATCCGGCAGGGCTGCGTGACAGATTGCGCTTCGCACAAGCGATGGCGTCCTGCGGGCTTCGGGCACCGACATAGACCGTGGCCCGGAACGTTGGCCGTCGCTGCGGCCCTGCCGCGACATCCACGGCAAATTTCTTCCACGCCTTGTCGTGCCAATATGACTCGGCGTCGGCCTCATCGCCGAACACGATCCTCGTTTGCTGCATGCGGCCTCCTTGCCGATGGTTGCGCCAGCAGGGCGGCACCGCCGCCCTGCTCTCGCTTATTTCGTCAACCGGCCTTGCGCGGATGCATCGGCTCGGGCGTCCAGCGCAGACCTTGCATCGCACGCTCAGCCGCTTGCGCCGCCGCATCCTTCTTCATGGCGGCCAGCGGCGCTGCCGCTTCGGCGCTAACGGCTTCGGTCACAACGGTGATCATCTGTGCCTTCGAGATTCGGCCGAAATAGCTCGCGCTGGTCGGCGTCCAGTAGTCGGCCATGTCGACCGTCAGCGCACCGGCCAGCGCATCTATCGGCGCGTGATGCTTCTCGGTATCACGCACGCCGTTGACATGCACGGCCACGCAGAAGGCCGTCAGCGCCGAGAACGTTTCCCAATCGAGCGTCATCAGCCACGGCAGCAGTTCGGCTTGCGTGGCGGGCACCATTGCCTGCCATTTCTCGCGCTGTGCGGTCAGTTCCTGCCATGCGCGGCTCGATTCCATGTCGTCAGCGGCGCTGGTCAGCTTGTGGTCGATCTGCGTGCCCCTGATTTCAAGGCCGTTTTCTGCCGCATAGGCGTGGAACACCCCCGCGACCAGCGTGGCCGTCACCAAGGCAAACGCCACATCGGGGCGCGCGGCCAGCGCGGCCTGTACGGCAGCAGTGCGGTGAGCGGTCAAGTGGCGCACCAGCTTGTCGGCATGTGTTGGCCTTGTCTTGGGTTCCTTGACGCTGCCGTACTGATCCTTGACGACCATCGCGGGGTCCCCATTGCTTCGCACCATAGCGTTCGGCAGCACCAGACCCTCCTTGAGAGCCAGCGTGCCATCGCGATTCACGTACACCACGACCCCCGATGCGGCACGCTGCTCGGGCGACCATGCCTTGGTGCTGCGCTCTTCAAGGCTCGTGATCTGCTCCGTGACGGCTTCCAGCTTCTCGTAGACTTCATCGGCGCGCTCGTCGTCGGCGTCACAGAGTGCGTCGTACTCGGCATCAAGCGCAACAGCTTGTTCGCGCAACATGCGCAGTTCTTCCGCAGCTTCCGGCGACAACGGCATGTCGGTCGGGCGCAGGCGCCCATAACGCGAGAATTCGCTGTGGTCGTAGCGGCTGCGCACTTCGGCCCAGGACCAGCCAGCGTTGCGCAGCGCCTGTGCCTCGCCTTCGAGTCTTTCTTCGCACAGGCGGTACAGCAGGTCAGCATCGGCAAGGTAGCCGTTGTTGTCGTCCGAGAATAGGTCACGGCGCACCGCCCCGCCCGCTGCTGCGTAGGCGTCGACACCGACAAACCGGGCAAGCGGATTGTCGCCGGCGTCGATCTCGTCGTGCGTCAGTGCCACGCGCAATTGGCTGGGCGATCGCTGATACTGGCCGGCGCCGAACCATACGCGCTCTTGCTCGGCGTGGCTGTCGGAGATCGCCAACGCCATCAGTTGCTCCAACGTGATTTCGTCGGAGCGCAGCAGGTCCACCAGCTTGGACGAAACGCCCACAAGCTTGAGCCGCCGGCGTGCCGTCAGCATGGAAATGCCCAGCGTGTTGGCGATGTTCTCCACCGCACGCCCTTCCTTGTCGAGCTTGAGGATCGCGGCGAGTTCGTCCGCAATGTGCATGGCCTCACGAGCGACATTCTCGGCGAGGCTAACCGCGATCACGCGGGCCGCGTCCTCGATGACGATGACAGACACCGGGTAATCGGACGGAATGCGGCCCTGCTCGGCCAGCATCGTGAGGGCCTGATAGCGACGGCCACCGGCGACGACGGCGTGCGTCTGTGCCTTCCTATTTCCCTTCTTCGGCGTGACCACGAGATTTTGCAGCAGACCCTGCGTGAAGATGCTTTCTGCCAATTCGTGGATCGGCATCGTGCCGGGCGTGGTGCGGACGTTCTGCTTCGACGGGTACAACGCAGAGAGCGGCAGCACTGCAAGCAGGCCAGCTGAGTACGTCGCGGCTTCGATTTGAGAGTTGACGGTCATGTCCATGAAGGGCTCCTTCAAAGTGGATCGGGGTGGAGAATATCGGTGAATCGGCATGTGTGTCAGTCTCTGCCGAGTGAAATGCATTTCACGGTCGCTGCGTATTCCGACGCGGCTTCCTTCAGGGCGCGGAACGCGGCAGCGTCGCGCTGCTCCTGCGTGGCATCGCCTGGGACGGTGAAATAGAAGGTGATTTGGTAGTTCTCTGCCTCGTCTCGCATGTAACCCATGAACGTTTCCATATCGCTGCGCTCCTCTGTCGGGCTCTTGGGATTCAGTACTCGCTTGGCAGCAACAAGGTTGTCACGCTGCGATCCGCTTCGGTGATGACCCACAATTTTTTGCCGTCTTGCAGGCTGTAGACAGAGAAGATTCGGTAGCCCTCGCGCACGCCCACGGCATTCGCGTTCCGGTCGTCTTCGCCCACGTCGCCCCAATCGCCTGTGTGGTGGCGTTGCACATAGGCGAAATAGCTTTCGTCGTGGCGAGCCAGCGCATCAGCCGCACCGCGCGTCGCGGTCAACAGGCCCAGCGGAAAGAGCGGCGAGGTGTTGGTGTGCGCCGTGAACTGGCCCTGCGCATTTGCTGCTCTTTGGTGAGCCTCGGAGGGTGCGGGAGGAACGCCCGCGTTGTCGGTGGTGTTGGTGGTGGGGATCGTCGTTGCGCTCATGGTTTCATCCTTTGCCTTTCGGCCTGTTGTCTCTGCTCTTCGGAGCCGCCTCGACGCATGGGTAGCACTGCGCAGGGCTGGGGCAAGTGCACGCCGGATGCCGCACGCGGAGCACAGCCGCAGGCGAGCACCGAACGGGAGAGGACGTGGCGAAGCGCACCCTTGCGCCGGGCCTGGGCAGTGCTATGCGTCGAAGAGAGGCGGCCCGAAGCGCAGAGGCAACGCGCTTAGGCCGAAGGGCAAAGGATGGGGCGCGGCTACATTGATTTCCCGCCACCAACACCGCGGCGCGGGTCCGAAGGGCCGGCGCCCTCACGTTGAGGCCGCGGCCGCGACGCTATCGGCAAGCGAGAGCGCGCAGCGCCGGCGTTGCCGGCGCGGAGGCGTCAGGGATAGAAGCCCGCAGGGGGCGAGACTGGCGCAGCCAGGCTCAATGCGCAGCACGAAAAGCCCGGCCGTAGCGGAGCGTAGGGAGACGCCCCCAGGGGGTAATTGCTAAGCCTGACAAGGACGGTCAGGCGCAAGCCGACCCGCTGCGTCGATTGGAGGCTCTTGGCATAATGGGGAGTCTGGACAAACAACACGGGTCGCCATGCTGGTCGCATTGCTCAACGGTGCGCGCACATTCGCTGCGCTTGCTCAAAAGGGTCCGACGTACGATTGCCCCGGCTGCGGCCAGGTGGTCACGCTGAAGAAAGGCCTCAAGGTCATCCACCACTTCGCACACAAGCCGCCGGTCACCTGTACCTGGGCCAAAGGCGAGACCGCCGCGCACATGGCCGCCAAGAAACTATTCTTGGACCACCTGCGCGCGTTGCCGCGGGTCGCGGATGTGGAATTCCCGATCGGCACGCAGCGCGCGGACGTGTATGCGCTTGGCAAGAACGGCGCCCCCTATGTCTTCGAGATGCAGCACCAACCGATCACGGAGCAGGACATCGCGCGTCGCACGCAGGATTACTTCAAGCAGGGCGCGGCGGTCACGTGGCTGCCCCTGATCGACCTGAGCAAGCTCACCACCAAGAAGACCGCCACGGGCCACATCATCGAGCGCTACAGTCCCAAGCCCTTCGAGAAGTGGCTGCAGGGCTTCAACTTCAAGGAACTGTGGTACGTCGAGCCCTCCACGGGTCTGCTGTGGCAGGGCAAGTTCGACAAGGCGATGCTGGAGGTCGCCTACAGCGAGTGGCACGTATCCGGCGGCGGTACGGAGTCTGCCGGCGGGTACAGCCGTCCGTCGAAGCGCTGGCGCAAGCTCACGCTCACGGGGCCGTTCACCTTGGCGCAGCTCAACATCACCACGACGCGGCGACAGTCCAGCTCGGTCGGCACGCACTTCTATCCGCAAGGCAATCGGATCGTCTTCGTCCCCAAGTCGCCCGTTCCCTCACCGCCCAAAGAATAGGCACCGCCCGCGACGAAGTGCGAGGGACCGGAATTCGTGAGACCGCATTTCCCGAAAATCAGAGACTTATCAGTTAATTCGGCCAGCGCTCTCCCATATTAGAACCGGGAATAGCGAGACTGCCCTGACTTGAAGCGCGAATTCGTTGGACTGCTCCGCGCCGGTTGCTCACTGTCTCTTGCCGACCCGTTGCCGCCGTTCGAGTTTCAATGACCAATGTTTGCTATGCAGCGCTTACCGGCAGATGCCCGCATGCGAGCTGACTGGATGGATGGAAAGAAACGTTTGCATAAAACCCGATGAAGGACATCTAGCGCACGTCATTCAATACGGTACAGGCTGCCGAAGCCCCCCCCTTGCGCTGGCGTGCTGTCGGTGCAGCTTGGCATTGGCAGGCCCTGTCCCCATCCGGCGGCCAAGACCTGCACGTCACGCACAGGATCGGACGCCTTGGCCCGCTCGTTGCGCATGCGGCAGGTTTCAGGATCGGTGGCGAACAGCCCGCGTGCAAAGACCCGACCTTGCTCCGCTAGCTTTGCAGTTTTGGGGCTGCGGATCTTCGTGAATGCCCGAAAGGCCTCATCTAGGCAGCCGCTTGCGCCATTCAGGCACCGGGCCAAATGCCACGCATCCTCCAACGCCTGGCAGGCCCCCTGCCCCGACGTCGGCAATGGCGCGTGTGCGGCATCCCCAACCAGCAGTACATTTGCCCGACTCCATGTATGCAGCGGCTCCAGGTCATGCACCGCAATCAGCCGGACGGCATTTGCGGGCGTGGCACGGATGATATGCGAGACCGGTTCGGGCCATCCCGCGAACAGATCTTCGACCTCCTTGCGTATATCTGCGGTCGGGATGGTTTCAGATAGGGGCCGAGCCTGGGCCGCAGCCCAATACACCAGTTGGGGTCGAATCGCGACGCAACCAAAGCGCTCGCCCGCCCCCCAGAAATCCTGAATCGAAATATCGTCCACTAGCGCATGCTGCCCCTGAGCTACGCCAATCCAGTTCACGAAGCCCTGATAGACAGGTGTGTTGTCACCCGCGACAAACTTGCGCGCCACAGAATCCATGCGGCCGTCGGCGCCAATGAGCAGATCCGGGCGGATGCTCGCACCGTTCTCGAAATGGGCCACAGCCCTGCCATTGGCATCCAGCTCAATCCGCACCGCCCGGTGTCCGAACTCCACCGGTATCCTGGCCCGGGCTACATGATCTAGTAACACCTCCTGCAAGTGCCGGCGTAGCACCGTGTAGGTCGGGTATCCCATCGTCCGGTCCAGCAAGGCAATATCGAGGCCTCCCAATGCATTGCCCACAGCATCCTGGCGGTGCATTGTTAGCGGTCGACCACCAATGGCGTCGATGTCTTGCAATAGCCCCAGTTCTTCCAGCACAAAGCTGGCATTGGGCCAAAGCGTCACGCCGGCCCCCATGGTTGCCGGCTCCGCTCGGCGCTCATAGACCCGAGGGTTGTAACCCTGCTTGCGCAAAGCCAATGCCACGCTCAGGCCCGCGATGCCGCCGCCAAGTATTCCAATTTCCACGTTGAATCTCTCCTGTCCATACGGTGCCCGATGCACGGCTCACCGTTTCGCATCGTGCAAAATGGCATCTTAGATTTCGTCATTAAAGAGAACTAGCGTGTAAAAATGGAAGGCTTTCATACCTAAAACGGGATAATCAATGCGCGATGGACTCGATCTGAATACGGTCCGTGTCTACACGGCAGTTGTTGATGAGCAGAGCTTTGCTGGCGCATCGCGTCTGTTGGCCATCCCCTCGTCCAACGTCAGCCGCCATGTCGCTGCGCTGGAGCGCAGACTCGGCGTGCGCCTGCTGGAGCGAAGCACCCGCCACCTGCGTATGACGGAAGCCGGTCGACTGCTCTACGAACGCGCCAAGCCCTTGCTCGATACTCTGCTCTCTACGCAGGAAGAGCTTGGTGCGGTACAGCGCGAACTGCGTGGTCCTCTGAAAATGTGCATGCCCGGCGAAGCGCCAAGGCTGCTGGCTCCCATCCTCGCCGAATTCTGTAGCCTCCATCCAGGCATCGAGCTGGAATGCGATACCCGGATGACCGGACTGGAAGTGCTTCGAGAGGACGTTGACCTTTCCATCGTCTTCCACGGGGGCCATCAGGAGGACAGTGCCTTCATCACCCGCGAACTCGCCACACTGCCCAGTATCGTGGTTGCTGCACCCTCCTTGCTGGCCAGGACCGGCATGCCACGCCACGTGTCCGAGCTGAAGTCTCTGCCCTGTATCACCACCCTCAGTGCGCTGAAGGGCCAGCCCTGGCAGTTTCAGGACGCAGCAGGCGAAATCGTCAAAGTGCCGGTACGCAGCCGCTACCGCGTCAACAGCGGGGAATTGGCCGTGGCAGGCGCACGCCAAGGCATCGGCTTCGCGATTGTGGCGGCCTATCCCTGCCAGGGGTTGGGGGCATACAGCCATCGCCATTCCGTGACTGCGCGTGTTCGGGCGCTGCTGGAATTGATACAGGTACGGTTGGCTGGATCGGCGAGCCTTCCCATGGACCCCAGACCGCGTGGGACGGTTTAGGATCGAAGTGGCGCGCCGGGCTCAAAGTGGAATTTCTCGGAGCGTAAGCAGTTGCTCGGCATGACTTTTTCAACGTCCGCTTCTGGCCGACAGCGGCCGTGCGCTGTCCCGGCGCCAAACCTGGGCTTCTTGAGCATACAACCGTTTCGGCCGCACCCTCCAAGCCGCCGAGAAGAGGTCGAAATCGACTATGGCCCTTACCCTGGAGCAGCCTCGCCCGCATCAGCTGCACGGCAATCCAGCTAATTCCGGATTTCCAGTCCAGCAAACCGGTATGTAGTCCAGCTAATTCTGGTTTCCTACAGAAGGGGCCGCCCCACAAGCGCGGTTTTCGAGGAAAGCAGTATGATACTGTATATCCATACAGTACTTTTTGCCTCCCTATGAAATCCGAATCTGCAGCTTGCCCCGTCTGCCAGGCCGCGGCCGAACGCACGTGCCAGCGTGGCGGCCAGGGGTTCCGATACACCTGCCCTATCTGCAGCACCTATGCAGTAACGTCCGCCCTACTGGGCTGCAACACCCGGCTGCCAGGCTCGGCCCGGGGCGACTTGGCCCGCCTGCGTGCTTACGGGTACCAGCCATTCGTCGAATTCAATGCCTGTGAGGGCATTCGAATCGGCCCGTCCAAGTCGTCCAGAAGCTGATCCAGCGCCATGCCCCACCCCGATACTCCCGAAAACTGGATCCGCGCGCTGCGTCACGCCATGCGCGGTGGTACGCCGGATCTCTATGGCGATCCCTTCCGCACACGGTATTTCATCCTTGACCCCAACGGCCAGCCCGTGGTGGAACTGGAGCAGCGTGTTCACCTCGACTTTCTCACCGGCTGGTTCAAACGCTTCGTTCTTCTTCACATCGGCGACCTGGGCGGAAGCACAGGACAAACACCGACGCGTAGCGGAGAAGGCCATGCGCGTGCTGCCGCGCGTGGCTCAGTGATCGCCATGGCACCCAAGTTTCCCGTCGGCCCGGACGGCCGATACGAATACCCGAAGCTATCCGCCGGCCAGCTCCGTGCGATCTACGAGCGAAACCCCTGCCCCGAGGTCCGGGACCTGCTCTGGGAGATCCACCGCTTGCGGATTCTGCTGCTGTGCGCCAACCAGTTGCAGAAGGCCTACGACTGCGGCTGCCACGTGTCGCACATGCAGATCCTGGAGAAGTTCCGTGCCGACATCTGCGGCGAGCCCTGCATCGAGGAGCGCGAGGCCTGGGAACGGGAGTTCTTCGGGCCGCTGCGGCAAAGCGTCTACACTCGCAACAAGAACCGGAGGGACTAGCCGTGTGCAATAACTACGCCCCTGTCCAGCGACAGCTGCTGCGCGATGTCTACGGCGTCGAGCCGCCGCCGCTGGACTATCCGAAGGAAACTTGGCCGGACTATCCGGCGCCAATCATCGTGAGCAATGGCAGCGCCCGCCAGGCGCTGGTTGGCACCTTCGGCATGGTCCCCAAGGCACGTATCCCACCCGGCGTGGCCAAGTTCGACACAACCAACGCACGATCAGAGACGGTCGGCGAGAAGCGGTCTTTCTCGGGGCCGTGGAAGAAGGGCCAGCTCTGCCTCGTACCGGCCAGCGCGTTCTATGAACCCAACTACGAGAGCGGGCCCAAGTCGGTCCGCTGGCGGATCTGGCTGAAGGATGAGCCCGAATTCGCGATCGCGGGGCTGTGGCGGGCCTGGCCAGGCGAGGCTGGCGCCGAGGTCTTCAGCTTTACTATGCTGACCATCAACTCGGACAAACACCCACTGATGAACCGCTTCCATGCCCCAGGCAAGGAAAAACGGATGATCGTCATCGTACCGCGGGCGGAATGGGACGACTGGCTGGGCTGCCGAGATCCGGAGCGGGCACGCAGCTTCATGCGGCCCTACCCGCCCGACTTCATGGCTGCAGAGCCTGCGCCGCGCGCACCGCAGGCAAAGGCTGCCGAGTAGCGTCCCATGCGCGCGCGCCGGCGCCGAAGCTGGCGGACCTCTCCCCCATGCTGCTGTGAGAACGAAAGACCGTTCCGCGCGGGGACGGCTGGCATTTCGAGATCAAGTGCAAATATGTACCCCAACCTGTTGCATTTCTTGCATCGCCGGCCCCACGTGAGGGGCCGTTGCGTTTGATGAAGGGGGGTGTTGTGATTGAGCCATTGCCCCCATGCGGACAGCGAAGAGTCAGCGCTCTTACCCCAGCGAAGGGCGCCTGAAGTTCGGATGGCCTTCCGTTCGTTCACCCCTTGCGGCTGCCCAAAAAAAGCTGGCATGGTGTCGGTAGACGCCAGCAGCGTCGGTAGCAATTTCGAAGGCATGCCCCATCACCAAGGAAAGCAATCGAACAATTTCTAACGTGTCCTGGTAGAACGTTTCGATTTGCTCCTCAGTTGCTTCCGCTCCTGGCGCGCTAGCTGGCTGCCCAGTCTGCCTATGCGCGAGCCGTTCGTGTCTGATCGCCCTCAGGCTTTCGAGAATCGACGATCCATCGCCTTTCTCGAGGTATTTGCGGACAAGGCGCAAGATCTCATCGCGCTTTGGCTCCAGAGCGCTTCGCATGTCTCCAATTGGATCAGGTCCAATGTTGATCCGGGCCGCACGCGCATGAACCAACGCTTCAAAACATTTTTTGCTGCGCAATACTTCGGCGATAGCTGTTAGCCTCACCGCACGCTTGTCCTTATCCCACACGCGCATCAGCGCCATAAGGACCTCCCGCCGAAGGGCCATCCGAATAATCTGGAAGGAATGCGTGGCGAAAGATGTCCCCATACGCTCATGCAGCTCTACATCGTAAGCCGCTGGCTTCCAGTTTTCATGAAACATCACCGCCAGCATCACCTCGTCCTGCGCGGCTTGCACCGATAGTCTCAACTGCTCCAGCTCCGCCTGCACATCCATTTCATTTTCCATTCTTCGCTCGGCATCGACTTTCCCACCGCATATTATGAATCCCGGCAGTCAGTCGAACGCAACACCTCCAGAGATACCTATAAAAGTACGACGGTTACAGGATGCTGGCCACCACCGGCCAGGTCGAATTGCAGTCGAGCGGCGGGGTCAATGCGACGAAGTGGTTCCCCGAGCTGGGCGACGCTCTGTCCGCCCTGCCTGCTGGGAACATCGTGGACGGGGAGGTCTGCGTTCTCTCCGATCTCGGAATCAGCGACTTCAACCGGGTGCACCGTCGCGCCCTGCGTCGTGGCTGGTACGTGGGAGCGGACCAGGTCGCCTATTGCATCTTCGACCTGATCGTTGGCGGAGGGCGAGATCTGCGGGCCCAGCCCATCGAGGAGCGCAAGTCCGCGCTCAAAAAGCTTCTGGCCGAACCGCCTCCCAGCCTGCTATATGTCCAGGACGTCGACGATGGGGAATGGCTCTATGACAAAGCGGGCTGGCAGCACTCACCAGGTCGGCGTGCGCTCGCGCGACTGGTGAAGATCAAACGCCCCGGCGCCGTGCCGCCGCAGCGCTTCCAGCGTTCAGACAGCTGTCTGCAGGCCGGAAGATGCCCTATTTTCGCGTACGCGAAAACAGCTTGCGTATCTCGGCGCTCCGCCGGCGCGCGCCTGGCGTGGCATGCCCCAATTTCACTACATTGAAATGGAAAAACGGTACTTCTTTTGACGCGCAGGACGGAGGCAAGCGATGCGCGGACGGTAACTATCGTTAAAATTCCAGCAAAGCAGCGAGTCAGGCGATCTGCGTGTATGATATGGACACAATCACATACCCATTTCGTACTGTTATTTAATCAATGCTGTAGTGCTATATCAGTGCGTCTAGCCTTATCATTTTAGCGAAATTACTATTATACATGGCACAGGAACGCTTCTGGAAAGAGCTCTATCAACTCAAGGTTCACATCAATTATCTAGAGGCTTATATTAATGATGCCGAAAGGTGCGACCGCGCTATAAAAATATTCATGGCTATTGCCTCAAGCGCAAGTATCGGGGCATGGGTGATTTGGAAAGATTTCTCAGTTTTGTGGGCGTCAATTATTGCGGCGTCTCAAGTTGTCTCTGCTGTGGCCCCCCACCTACCTTTCAAGCACCGATTGAATGCATATTCATCGGTGCTACACGAATTTGAGGAGCTGTTTATTCAGGCCGAGTCGAAGTGGCCAGAAATAGCAGCGGGAAAGCTTAGCGATGAGGAAATTAACAAGGCAAGAACAAATATTCGGCTGCAGAAGCATAAGATACTGAAAAAATATCTATCATCCAGCGTGATTCCAGAAAGCAAGGAAAAGTCCGGAAAGGCCGAATCTCTTGCCCTGGATTATTTCTCAACATTTTACCCAATATAGGGAAAAAAGATGTCGAATCATAAGCCGTCACCGCAAAATCCGCCTTCTCGCCCCCGGCCGCTTGGTGAGGATCGTGGCTTGCCAACGCCACGGCAAACTCCTCCAATGCCCAAAGTCACTCCGCCGAAACAAGGGAAATAACTAGTCGAATCATCCATCTCACCTCCGGCGCCCCCTCATTTCGATACAACTGATCTCAGGCGCCACAAATTAATCGTCAAGGACAAAATGCCAAGCCTAAAAACCTATCGCCTGTTTATCAGTCACTCCTGGGCCTACGGAGATGCCTATGAGAAACTTGTGCAGTTTTTTAATGAGCACCCAAATTTCTCTTGGGCGAATTACTCGGTGCCGAAAAACGACCCGATTCATTCTGCTGGCACGGATGCCAAATTATACGAAGCAATAAAAGCTCAAGTAGCTCCAGTGAATTGTGTTGTTATGCTCGCAGGCGTTTATAGCTCATACTCGAAATGGATCGACAAGGAAATTCAAATCTCCAAAAATGACTTCAAAAAACCAATTATTGCAGTAGAACCATGGGCGGCGGAAAAAACCTCCAAGCTTGTCAAAGAAAATTCCGATGCGATTGTTCGGTGGCAGAGCAAATCAATCGTTGATGCCATAAGGGCGCATTCAATTTAACCTCAAAATGGAATGGTTATGAAAAAGGCGCTAGTGATTGGCATCGACGATTACCCGGCGCATCCGCTGCACGGATGCGTCAATGATGCTACTGCCATTGCTAACACTCTCGAAAAGGATGGGGATGGGTCGCCGAATTTTTCGACTCGCCTTTTGACAAGCAACGAGATTGAGGTATCAACTGCGACTTTGAATTCCGCAGTCTCCGAGTTGTTTTCGGGAGATGCTGAAACGGCCCTTCTCTTCTTCGCAGGACATGGCATTCTCAACCCTGACACCAACGCTGGCTATATTGTTAGCCAGAACGGAACTAGGGGGGCTTGGGGGATGTCACTTGCTGAGATATTGGGATTAGCGAACCGAGCGTATCCACGCATCAAATCCACGGTAATTATTCTCGATAGTTGTCATTCTGGATTTGCTGGCGAAGTGCCCTCACTTGGCAATGAGAATATATCCGCCATTGGTAGTGGAGTGACAATACTGACGGCATGCCATCGTAATGGAACGGCTGCGGAGGCCAACGGTCGTGGCTTATTCACGGATATTCTACTCGATGCGCTAAGCGGCAGTGCTGCCGATATTTGCGGCCGGATTACTCCGGCATCCGTTTATGCACATGTGGACCAAACTTTGGGCGCTTGGGAGCAACGACCGATTTATAAGGCGAACGTGCAGACGTTTATCACTCTGCGCCGGGTTACTCCGAAAATCTCATTGGAAACGCTAAGGCGGTTGCCGGAATATTTTCCTGACGCCGCAAGCGTCTTTGCGCTTGATCCTTCATTTGAGCCTGACAGGGAAAATGTACCGGATGAACTCAAGCATATTCCTGTTGATGAAAATAACGCGCGAGTTTTTAAAGAGTTGCAAATGTGCAATAGGCACGGCTTAGTGGCGCCTGTTGATGCTGAGCACATGTACTATGCAGCAATAGGGTCAACTGGATGCAGATTAACTGCGCTAGGGGCACACTACAGGAAACTTGCCGAAATGAAGAGAATTTGAATTTTGGCCGCTTTTTGAATCGCGATTTCAATTTTCATTTCGGGTGGCACGCGACCGGGAAGCCGGTCAGAGGCTGAACGCCAAGACGAACGCCCGGGCGCGGCGGCCTCGCGCTCGCTCGGCAGCGCGTCTGGGTCGTTCGCCAGCCAGCGGCCGGCGATTTCGCCCAGTTGCACACCCTGCAGCCAGGCACGGTAGGCGGCGTACTGAGCCCGCGTCAGGGCGGCCGAGGCAGAAGGCGCGGCGCATCAGAACCAGCTCGGGCGCGTTTCGCCCGCGTCGATATCGATCGGGACACGCCCGTCTTGCCAGACACGACGGTGAATGCCGATCACGTCCTGGGCGATCGCCACGCCGTCCTGCGCCGAGAAGTGCAATTCGATGGGCAACAGACGCGCCGGGTCGTTTTCGAGGGACACATACAGCGTCACGTCGCGGTAGCCCGGCGCGTTGCCGTGGGTGACGTACTTGGCCTGGTAGCGCTCGCCGTGCAGCGGCGCCGGTTCCGCCGGCGGCTGCTGGTCCAAATTCCAGCGTGCAATCATGCACTGCCAAAGTTCATCGCCGTCCGTGAAATACCGGTGGACCTCCACCTTGGGCCGGTTGTCCAGGCGCAGCACCGCCAGGCAATGCTCGAACAGATCGGCATCGAGCCCGCGCAGCTCGGTGAGGTCGAATGGAAAGTTGGTGCCGTTGTACAGGCCCGCGAGAAAGCGCGCCACGATGCCGGCCTGGCCGGTGTCGCCTTCGGCGACTTCCACCAGGTGCGCCAGCGAATCCAGGCCACGGTCGCGGTCCTGGGCCCGGACCTCTGCCGCGCCCTGGCCAGCGGTCCGGCCGCCGCGGGCCTGGGCAAAGAACTCATCCGCCGCCTGCAGGAAGGCCTCGACCAGATGCTCGGGCACGTGATGGGTGATGGGCTGCGTCTTCGGTCGGGGTGGGATGCTCATTCGGTCGCCTCACTGGTCAGGGGTTCGATGAGGAAATGCGCCGCGGCATAGCTGGCGTTGCACTCGCACACGGCGGCGCCATCGCGGTGGAAGGTGCACCAGCGCCCGTCGCTGACGCAGCGCGCCCGCGGAAATACCGCTTCGTGGCCGGCCACGATGGCCGCCATGTGGCTGGTCTCCCGGCACTTGGTCAGGTACTCGCCGGCAGCCAGCGGTTCGGGGATTGCTCTTCGCACCACGTGCGTTCCCTCCTTAAACGGAATCTGTACGCTTGAAGGCGCGCCGGAAGGCCGCGCGCGCGGTGGTCTCGGCGCGGTCCGCGTCATCCTTGGCGGACAGGCAGTCAGCCTCGGTCGCGGCGGCATCGCCATCCAGAAAGCGCACGGTCAGCGCGCGGTAGCGCGCATTGGCTTCGCGCAGCGACGCGTACTCGTCCGCACAAGTCTCGGCGATATATAAGTCGAACAGGCTGGCACTCATGGTTTTCCTCGCTCTTGGTTACCACTTCGCCACCACTGCTGCTCCCGGACCAGGTCAATCAGGCTTTCGTCGCCGGCGCGGTGTGCCCGTATCATCGCCCGCGCTCGCGCCGCGCACGCAGAACAGGCCTCAGCTTCGTTGAAATAGAATTCCGGCGATGACACGGGAACCGTCGCGCCGTCCGAGATCCCTGAGTTGCGGATAACGCCGGCCGGTATCCAGCGGCGTATGTCGTCGTGGTAAGCGGCTGCGGGCTCGATGCGGTAGCCCAGAAATTCAAATGCCTGCATGGTGGTGTCCATTCAGTTGAAACGTCCCGATCATGACGTCACGACTTGGGCACTAGCGTTTAGCGGCCCTTACTCGGCTTGACTGGCCGTACGCGGCGCGCTGCGCTCATGGCCGCCATTAGCTGCGCCAAGGCTTCCTGCACGGCCTGCCGTGCGGCCTCGCGCGCGGCCAGCGCACGGTGGTAATCGGCGTTAGCTAACGCCAGGACGGCTTCCCCCTCAGGATCTCGCGGCGCGGGCAGCACCACGGCGTCCGCCCGCGCTTCGGCGCTGCGCGCATCAAGATGCGCGTTCTCGGCCGCGCGGCAGGCCTGCTCATAGGCAAAGCGCGCTGCAGCCACGGTAGCAGTCTCGTTGCCATGCGTCAGCCTTGATATCTGACCCTGGAAATCAGTTCCAAAGCCTCTTGTGGGAAAGCATTTCGAATCGACCGATCCCTCTCCATCCACTGACATTCGACCGGCATCGGGTGATATCCGGCACTTAGGTTAGACCCATTCTGGAACCGGCCCGTTTGCGGAGTCAAACGCCATGCTGATAACACCAGTTATCGGCATGGAAGAGCGTCGTGAAAAAGCCGCCTCGCGGGCGGCTAAGGGCGCATCCCTACTTGGTGAGCGCTTGGCAGAAAACACAAATTGTTCTCCCCGCGTCAACTAGAAGATTGACGGAAACACCACCTACCAGCTCCCAGCCTTTCTCTAAATGCGCGTTGACTTCCTGGGTCAGCTCCAGCTCAGCGTTTTTGATATCGTTGTTCGATGCACGGATGATCTTGTATTGCATAGCTTGATACCTAAAGTGGGCCGGGCCACCGGCCGGCGTCGGGGACGAGATGCGGCTGCGCCATGATACCTACTATGCTCTTCCGCGGGGCGTTTTCTCTGCTACCCCACAGACCGGGGGCGTTTTACTCTTAACTCAGGCCGAGCCTTCCTGCCAAGTACAGCCGAGCAGGCTCAGAAAAATGCGCATCGATCTGCGCCTGATGGGCGGCAAAGGCGTCCAGCGTGGCTCGCCCATAGCTTTCGCTGAAAAAGAGTTCTGCCCGCGCAATGGTGTCCTCGCAATCAGCGCAGACCGAATCGCCATTCTCCAGCACCCAGCCTGTCGCCACAAGCGAACCACAGCAAGCACATGCCCGTCGCTGGCCGCGCGCCGGCAGCATGCGCTTGCCTGTCCGCGGACTAGACACGCGAAGATCAAACCTGGTGGTCGGCATCGATTCCTCATGCCCTGCTGGGGGCGTTTTCCGTGGCGTCTATCGCCGGCGACGTCACTTGCTCTTGTACAGCTGCACCCAGGCGATGATCTCGTCCAGCTGCGCATTGTCCAGATGCTCGCAATTGGCGTAGACGGCGGCCGCCACGAGATTGCGATATTGCTCCGTGGTAGAGCCGACATCCTCTTTGCCGTCCATGCCTGGCTGACCGCCATCAGTCAGAACCCGGCGACCGTAGCGGTCAACAAAGTGCGATGGGCTGATTACAAGCTGCAGGTGCATGATGTTCCTCTACGGTTGCCGGCCCGAAGTGGGCGTTATCCTCTGCTCCCCAGCTGGAGGCGTTTTCTCTCGCTGCCCTGGTTGGGGCGTTTTCTGCTGTCGCTCAACCCTTCAGGCACGGCGGGTGCCGGTGAAGCCTCCCAGCGGCGGCTGTCATTTCTATGGTTTGCCTAGCAGGGCGATGGCTTTTGCCCGGACTTCGGCCAGTTCCACAGAAGACACCCTGCCCTTGTGACTCGCCTTGCGCACGACCCAATCGAGACTCTTCACCTGATCGGCCAGCGCCGCGCTAGGTCGGTCGCCAGAAATCGACACCTCGAATGGATAGCCCTTGATCTGGGTAGTCAAGGGGCAGCAGAGCATCAGGCCAGTCTTGCCGTTGTATGCAGCCGGGCTGAGAACGAGGGCGGGCCGATGCCCGGCTTGTTCGTGGCCGGCTTGCGGGTCGAAATGCAGCCATACAATGTCGCCGGCCTCGGGCACGTAGCCGCGCACCACTAGAACGCCTCCTTGCCAACCGCGGGGCCGAAACTAGCCTCGTCGTGCAAGTTGTCCGGCGTGATGCCGGCCAGCAATTGCGCAAGGTCGTATTCGCTATGGCGTATCGGCTCGATGACAATGCGCCCATCCTCTTCACGCACGTCCACGGTTTCGTCCAAGCTCAGGCTTGCGGCTTCCATGATGGCGGCAGGAATGCGCACCGACGCGCTGTTGCCCCACTTTTTTACGATGACTCGCATGTGAACCACCTCCGTATCGTCAATGTTGATACTATACTCGACCTCGCGAGATGTTGCAACATTGTCGATACGCGAACGCCAACGAAGCCTTCCTTTGCTGTTGCTGGCCTGCGGGGGCGCTTCTACTCAAGAGCCGGCGGGGCCTACCTGCAGGGCCGCCAAGCAGCGGGGCGTGGCGGCGCCATTCCGGCATGCATTGGTCGGCCAACGTTAGGCAATGCCTAGCCATCTATACACGGATCCACACCATGGCCGCGGCGCGCTCGATGGCCATAGACATTCGAAAGGTACCGGGTTTTGGGAGGCGGAAAGGTAGAACGATCTGGGAGCGGGCGATCAATCACCCTTGCCGGCGTCCCACACCGCCTGCATCGCCTCCATGCGCCGCGCCGCCTCGGTGGTCACATAGCGCGTCGTGGTGTCAAGCGAGGCGTGTCTGGCGTTCTGCTGCACCACCTCCAGTGGCGCCCGGGTCGCCAGCGCCGCACGCGCGGCTTCCGACTTCCTGAGCGTAGGCAGGCATTCCTGTTGAGCTTCGGCCCGATCCGGCAGCACTTCGCGCTCAAGCGACTGTGACGAGCACCGTTTCCGTCAAGAACAACCCGATGAGCTGATTCACCTAATCTGCTCCAAGAGTAGAGTACATTTGGCACCACGAAGTAGCTAGGACTTTCTTTTATTCCATCCGGCATCTATCAAAAATAGTTCTCCCAGTAACCGCAAATAATCCAAACCAGAACAATGCAAGAATCCCGTCAAGTGTAATTGAAAATATGTCTCCGCCCGCGGCAGGTGTGATAACACCGAGAACAAATATTCCCAAAGATGCAAAAGAAACAAAAATTGAGCTAATAATGTGTTCTTTTACCCACCGGCCCAGTCCTTGCCAGCTTCCATCTCCAGCGATCCTTAAAATTACCAATAAACACAGAGCGATTACCGCAGTAGTGCTTATGGCATGAACCTTAGGTCCAGACAAAAGACGTGCGACTAGGTACAAGAGCAGAAAAACGATCCCAACTATCATATCCCCTCCCTTTACGGACATGGAACTCCCCAGAACGGAGACGAAAAAAAGCCAGCTAGCCTCTGAATGGCGGGGATCAGACCAGTGCCCGCAGAACACCTCTTCGAGAGGGTGATGGACATTGCTGCCTCCGCTTCAGGGGCTGAGCGTAAAGGTAAGACTGCCAATCGAATTGCCCCATGGATCGAGGGCGATCGTGTAGGTGCCGGTGGTGGGCAATGACGGTTGATCTACCGTCGGTGTGCCGCATGTGCCGGTTGACGTCAGCGTGGCACTGTCCGGCTTCAGAATAGCCAGCGTGTAGCAGCCTATAGTGTTCCCGCTGGTGCTCAGGCTCATATGCTGCCCCGCCGTACCACTGAATGTCAGATTGCCGTTCTGACCAGGAACAGCGGTGGTTAGAGTGACCGATGAACCCCCGATTGTGATCGTGGCTGTCGCATCGGCAGGCACGTCATATAGGGTGAAAGTAAGACTACCCGTAGCCACATCCCAGGGATCAAGAGTGATCGCATAGGTTCCAGTGAGCGGCAGCACCTGAGTATCAACGTACGCCGTGCCGCAAAATCCGGACGAAAAAAGTTGCGAACCATCTGGCTTCAGGATCGCCAATGTGTGGCAGCCAACAGTGTTCTGGCTGGTTTGCAGGCTGACACGCTGACCCGCCGTGCCGCTGAATGTAACCGGCATCGTGACGGGGTCCAAGAAATTCCCATTGCACAGAGCGGCGCTAGTCGAGGACGAGCCGTCTGGCTTAATGATCTGGACACCGCCACCGGCGCACATTCCAAAGTTTGAACCAGTGACTTGCAAGCTGACACGCTGACCGGCAACTCCATCGAAGAGAATTAGACCAACCTTGCCTGCGGTTGTGATCGACACAGTCTGACTGCTGCCAATGGTCATGCGCCCGGTCAGCTCAACGTCGGTCGCAGTGCGCGGCGACGGCGGCACAAAAAAATCCTGGCTACTGATCGCCTGTCCAAACGGCGTAGTCAACGCCAAGCGCCCGGAGGTCGCTGAAGCCGCTACCGCAGTGGTGAGAGCGCTGGCCGTGGCAGCGCTCACCAGCGCCAGCCGCGTATTGAAGGTCAGATTGTTCTGATTGAGAGTAGTTTGGAAGTTGCTCCCATTGATCGTCACCGCTGTGCCAGGCGTACCGATCGTCGGCGTGAATCCGCTGATGACCGGCGCTCCGCCTTGCGCGACAGTGAAGGCGTTCGAACTGACGGCGCTGCCGCTGGGTGAAGTCACGCTGATCGGACCAGTGGTCGCAGCGGCAGGAACTTGGATAACCAGTTGGTTTGTCGATGCCGAGCTGATCGCGGCCGCCACGCCATTGAACTGGACGGTGTTCTGGCTGGCCGTCGCTGAGAAACCTGCGCCAGAAATCGTGACGGTGGTACCGGTGGGACCGCTGCGCGGCGAAAAGCTCATCACGGAGACCGCGGCACTGCCTCGTCCTATCGCGGTAATGTTCCCCGCTGCATCGTAGGCGTATATAGCCGTGTTGCCGGCCTCATCGACCACGCCCGTCAAGCGCCCCACTTCGTCATAGGCAAAGTTGTAGGCTGCCCCCCAAACGAGGGAGCCACCTGCGAACACGCCCAACACCATCATTGCGAAAGCCAAAAACGTGTCACATAGCGAACGGAAAAGCAGACGCGTCATTTCAACCACCGTGCGGACGGACGTGCGGTTTCCGCGAAGCGAGCGGGTACGCACCACTAACCTGGAGGTGCGACGACGGCCTGCTTGCGGGAAAAAGGCGTTTGAATACTTCCAGTGAACGCCTCACCGGATGCGCTACGTTAGACAGACCGGGTCTGTCCTCGTGCTCGGAGAATTGATGCCATGGTGACCGTTCCTCCCGTCAGAAATTTCGAGTTCTCGTTGGCCAATGGTGACCAGACCTTTGCTGGCGACGCCACGCTCACCGCGGCACTGCTGGATCGCCTACTGCATCACGCTCACGTACGTACCCATCTCGGGGGACTCCGAACCGCTCAAGGAGAAGCGTCAGGCCGGCATGATCAATCGAATGCCGCCGCCGAACCCCGTGTCTGACGACATCAAACGCAAACGCATTCCAAAGGAGCCACCACCCAACCATCCGATGCAGTAACCGCAGGGGGGTGTTATCAAATTACAAATGCGTTTGCGCCTGAATCTGTATCAACTTGAGACTGCGTTTGACACTGGCCGATCAATTGGCCCAAAACCGTACCTACTATTTGAATACGCCGCGGTAATCATGCGACACCAATATATTTTCTTTTCATAAACCATATTGCAATTGAAAGCAATCCAATGGATAATAATCCATAGTAAAAAACAATTGGGAAATCATTAATGATTCGTTCGTCAGCCATATAACTCAATTTCCATTTCTGTTTTTTGATCTTCTCCCCAATCGCAAAATCACGAGATAAGGACTGATCTGTCGGGCCAGCGGAGTACGATTTATTCTCTCCTGCCGCGGACAGGATAATATATTTGGTGACGCATCGATTATTTTTTGGTTGTTGGCAAACCACCAATTTATTGATTACCTCCCCATCAACCTCAATCGAGGCGCGGCCATATATTTCATAGCATGACATCACCACAAGAATTGCCCCTATAATTAGGAATGCAATGAATGGATTGATTGTATATTTTATCTGATTCAATCTACTTCTCCTATTTGCAAATTCTCTTGGCGTTAGAGAAATAATCGGGAAACAACTCCCTCCAACCAAAAGGTACGACCGAGGTATCGCTTCTTGTGACAGAAGCCCCGCCACCTACGCCGGCGCCGATGGTGATTCCGACACCCCAAATGCTTGAATTCGGATCTTTGTAAAAATCTATTGAAACATACGGCCCGAGCCCAAGGCCAAAGCTAGAATTAGTAAACGGACCGCCGAAATCTCTAATATTACTTGCATTAGGGGAAAAACTTATAGTGGTTCCAAAACCGCCGCCCTCCCCGGTGCCAGCACCGTAGCCGTATGACGTATAAGTTCCTGAATTTCCTTGCCCATCGAAAACAAATCCACCACCAGAACTTACGGTGGCGGGAGTAGATGTAAAGCTTCCCTGTCCACCTATTGATACCAACCAAAGTCCCAGAGGGTCCACGAATGAAACCGGATTTCCCTTTACATACGCATAGAGATTAATCCCTCCGACCAACCCGATTGGATCCTCCGCAATGAAGCGACCGAAGCCAGGATGAGAGTAACGCGCCCTATAATAGTAGAGGCCGGTGCCATCGTTTTCCCGCCCCGTATACTGGAGCGCATTACCGCTAGCCTCCCCGGTCACGGTGGCTGTCCCATAAGGTTCGTAGACATAGTTTGTCTTCACAGTACCAGTTCCGTCTGTGAGCGCCAGCGTACTGCCCAGCCCATCGGTGATGAAGCTGCGGGCGCCGAACACCGTGTCGCTGCGACTGAAGGTCTCGTCGAGGGCCAGGCCGGTCAACAGGTTCGCAGTTGGCGTGCTACCCGAGAGCTCCTGTACCACATTCAGGCCATCGTAAGCGAAGCCGGTGGCGACGCCGCCTACCGTCTTGCCGCTACGCCGGTTCGCACCATCGTAGACGAAGGTGGCGGTCGCGCCGCCGGCAAGGGCACTGAGTCGGTTACGCGAATCCCACGTGTAGGCCAGGCTGCCGTCGCCCGTCAGGTTGCCGTTGGCGTCGTAGGTGAGGCTAGCGCCGGCCCAGTTGGTTAGCCGGTTCGCGGCGTCGTAGGTGGCGCTGCTCATTGCCGCAGGTAGGGTCATATTGGCCAGGCTGCCGCCGAGTTGGGTTCGCCGTCCGGCCGCGTCATAGGCATGGGTCAGGTTGCCGAGCGCGGTGCCGCCGTTGGCATAGCTGATGGAAGTCAGCTGATTTGCGATGTCGTAGCCATAGGTAGCCACCACGCCGTTCGGCAGCGTCAGCGTACTGCGCCGGCTGGCTGCGTCGTAGGTGAAGCCAACCTGGACGCTGCCCTGCGTGATCCCGGTCAGGCGGTTGGCATTATCGTACGCATAGCTCACCGCTGCCTGGCCGGCCACCGTCAGGCCGGTGCGCCGGCCGGCCGCGTCATAGGCGTAGCTGACGCTGCCCTGCGGCGTGGTCTCGCCGGTAAGCCGGTCCATACCGTCATAGCTGCGCGCGAGCGTGCCGCCAATGCTGTCCACGAGTTGCGTGACCCGATTGCCTGAGTCGTATGTGTAGGCGAGTGTGGCGTCGGGTGCCGTAAGGCTACCCCCTACCAGCGTTTGGCCATAGGCGCCGGAAATACGCCGGTTCAGGCCGTCATAGGTAAAGCTGGAGATCTTACCGTTGCGCGCGGTCAATCGCGTGAGATTATCCAGCCCATCGTAACTGTAGCTCTCAATCTGCAATAGCGAATCGGTCTTGCTGGCAAGCCGATCCTTGGTGTCATAGCTGAAGCTGGTCTGGCCGCCGCGAGCATCGGTCAAGTTAGTCAGCTTGCCATTGGCATCATAGGCGAAACTGGTCACGTTACCCTGCGCATCGATGCGTCGGATCGGCAGGCTGCGCCCGTTGTATTCGAAGCGTGTCAGATTGCCCAGGGGATCCGCGACGGACAGCAGCCGTCCAACACTGTCGGTATAAAAGTTGACGGTGCGCCCTAACGGATCGGTTGCGGCGACCAAATCCCCCTCCCGGTAGCTGAATGTCGTCGCGTTACCCAGTGGATCTGTCGCCGTGGTGACTTGCCCTGCCGGGTTGTAGCTAAAATGGGTCGCATTACCCAGTGGATCGTCGACCTCAATGCGATTGCCCAGGCTGTCGTATCGGAACGTTCTGGTGTGGCCCAGTCCGTCGCTGTATGACGTCGGCTGGTTATAGGCGGGATCGTAGGTGTAGGTTTCAGTGACAGCCTGCGACGTGCCGGCTAAACGGGTAACGCTGGTGAGATTACCTAGTGAATCGTAGCCATAGTTGGTCTGGCGTCCCAGTGCATCGGTCGTCGATGTGAGCAGATTGGTGCCGACTTGCCGCGTATAGGTGAAAGCCTGTGCTTCTGCCTTACCAAGTGCGTGAGTCGCGGCGGTCACGTACCCGCTGCTGTTGAAGGAAAGCCGCCGCACGTTGCCACGCGGATCGGTGATGTCTGTTTGCGTGGCCTTGCCGGTCCCATCGAGCGTGTAGGCGAACTGGTAGACGCCGCCGTCGGAAAGAGTCTGTTGGCTGACCCGATTGTTAGCGTCATACTGATTGGTCACCATCAACTGCCCATTTGGCTTCTTGACGGTGAGCAGGTTGTTCGCCCCATCGTACGTATATTGCTCAATGCCGCCGTCCGGATCGGTCACCTGTGTGAGGCGCCCCCCGGCATCGTATTGATAGGTGACAGTATTGCCTAGGCTGTCGGTGGCCTGCGTGACACGATTCGCACTGTCATAGGTCAGATTGATATAGCGACCGTCCGGATTGGCGATTTGCGTCAGATTGGCGCTGGCGTCGCGCGTCAGCGTCAGGCTGTTGCCTGCCCGATCGTAATACTCTCGCAACGCCGCGCCGCGGCTGGAGGCGCATCCCGCGCAGTCATAGAAGTACATCACGCGGCCGTCGCGCATCTTCAATTGCCACCTGCTGTTGATCCATCTTATGACCGCCCCATAGTAGTCGGTCGGGGTAGCGGTATGCGTGTAGACCGCGTCGGAATAGCCAGTTCCGGCCGAGGTTCGTACGAAGTGAATTCGCCCACCATCAGGCAGGATCAGATCCTGGTACGTGTACGGATTCATGTCGCCAATCGTAAAGATATCGTACGGCTGATTGGTGCCAATCCCGAAGGCCCGGGAGACGCTGTCGCGCTGCCGATAAGTTCGGGTCACCGAGATCGGTACCGTGCCGGCCACGGTCAGGTCGGTCTTGGTATGAAGGAACAGACCGGTATAGCAATCCACTGGGTCACCCGCCTGCCCACCGCAGCCTCCCGGCGGTGGGCCCTCGGCCGGCGCATTGCTGGGCAGCGATACCATCGCTCCCGTCAGCTCGTAGATCGCGACACCGGGGTTGGGCACGATCTGTTGGCCGTCTGCGGCGATCTTGCCCTGGCCGTAGACGTGCCAACCCTTCTCCAGAGGATCGTAGTTCCAGAAATCCAGCACACTGCCTGGTGCCCCCTGGTGATAGTTTGGATAAATCACGCGGGCCCCCTGTGCGCTGGCCGCGTCGACCCCTTCGAGGTGCGCTCCGCCCGGTTGCAGCGTAAAGTACACAGGAACGTAGCGGTTTGGCAGCGGAAAGGGCGGCCGGTCGACGGGCACCGGAGTGATCGACAATTCGTTGATCACACGCCCCTTGCGATCGCGCAACACGGTGCCTTTGGGAATGTGCACCTCAAGATGCGGGATGTAGGGGGTGGTGATCACCACGTCCGAGGCGGTCGGCGAGTCGAACTTGATGGCGTGCGCGGTATCGATACGGGGCATCCAACTGGTATAAGGCAGCGCGGTGGTCTTGCCCGCGGCCGGGGCCGCCAGGACCTCAAAATAGCCGTATGTCTTGCCGGGCCGATTGGCGCTGGTACCGTCGATCACCAGCGTGCGGTCACTCGTACTGATCCCCTGCAACAGGAAGCGGCCGGTCGCGTCGGTACGCGCCGTCTGCGCCCCGATCTTCAGGGTCACGTCGACCGCCGCCTCGCCGTTCATCAGCAAGACCTGGCCGGCGAGCGCTGTCACGCCGGGCGGCGCCGCGAGTGGTGGTAGCCGCGAGTGGTGGTAACTGTTGCAACGGCGAAGCCGGCTGTTTGACTTGCCAGTTTCCACGCATATGCGTCGGCCCCGGGATCCAGACTGCATCCGGAAGCGGGACGGGCGTCGCTGGGAGCGCTGGCTGAGCTGGTGCTGGGGACGCGGGCTGTGCCACCGCACGGCCAGACCCTGCATTCGGCTGGACCGTCTGCGCGACGGCAGTGGGCGCAGCGCTTGACGATACGCCGGCAGCGGTAGCCGATCCATGCAAACTCTCAGCCGTAAAGCCAATCGCCGTGAAGGGCAACGCAGTGCCGGCCTCATCGAGCGCGGCATTGATAAAAAGCGTATAACGTGCCCCCGGTCTCAGTTCCACCTCGGGCGTGACAAATAGGAGGCGCCCTCCTTCGACTGGCACAACAGCCGCAGCAACTGAGCCGGTTGGGCCCAGCAAGGTCACGGTCCTGGCATTCAGGCTGGCCACGGCCAGGGGCTTGGAGAAACGCACCGCCAGCTTTGCCTTGATGGAGACGTTGATCGCATCTGGGGCCGGCATGGATTCCTGGACGCTCGGTGCGCTAGTGCTGGCTGCGGTCGCCAACCAGCCGCTGGATACTTGGTCCGGCAAGCCGAAGCGCTGCTGCTGGGGAAAGTAGAGTTCTGGGGAAGTCACCGACTTGCCCGCGCCATCACGCCCGCCCGACAGCAGGATGGGCTCATCTGCCAGCAGTTGCGCCGTATGATCGGCGCGCGGGACGACCATCTGGGCGTGGACGCCTTGCGCTTGCCGGCTGACTGGGTCCCACAGGTCGGCCTGGATCAACAACCCACCCTGCTCGGAAGTCCCACCGGCAATCAATACCGATCCGTCCATCAGAACAGTGGCAGTATGCCGGGCTCGAGGAATGAGTCCTAGATCGCCCAGCGACGTGAAGGCCTGCGTGACAGGGTCAAACAGTTCCGCATCGCGAATGATCGCGCCGTTGGAGTCAACACCGCCGAATACCAGCACCTTGCCGTCGGGCAACAGTGTTCCACTATGGTGACTGCGCGGAGTGCGCAGCCTGGAGGACAGCACCACCAGCTGCTGAGTAACGGAATTCAGCACAACTGCCTTGCCTGCTCCATCGCCCTCTCCGCCCAGAAGCAGCCACCGACCGTCCGGCAGCGAGGTGGCGCTCTGCCCAGGAGCAGTCGCTGGCGCGGCCGCCATCGCCTGCCCCGCGCCCATACTCAATATCAAAAGCAAACCGACAACCTGCCGAACGAGAAGTAACGACATGTTCCAGAGCGCCCCCTTTGTAAGGCACCTTGATGGCAGAATCATGGACATGGCCTCCTCCATTTCAGGGGCTGAGCGTGAAGGTGAGACTGCCCGTTGCGGTGCCCCAATGCTGGAGCACGATGGTATAAGTGCCGGTTGCTGGTAAGGTCAGTGGTCCGACAGATGCATTGCTCCCAAAGCCGGTCAAAGGATAGAGAGCCGTACCGTCTGGCTTCAAGACCGCCAGGCGGTACCAAACTATGTTGTCCTGGCTAGTGATCAGGCTTACGCTCAGGCTCGCGCACGTTGTAAAGGGTGAAGGTGAGGCCGCCTGTAGCGCTACCGTAATGCGCAAGGCGGATGGTATATGTGCCAGTCACTGGCAAGGTCAGTGGCTCGACGAATGTACTGTTCCCAAAGCCCGCGGAGGGATAGAGGGCCGTACCGTCTGGCTTCAAAATCGACAAGTAGTACCAAACTATGTTGTCCTGACTCGTGATGAGGCTTACGCGCTGGCCCGCAGATCCACTGAAGGTCAGAGACCCGTCCTGCCCGGGAGCCGTGGTGGTCAGCGTGATCGCGGGGCCACCAGGGACAATCGTCGCCGTCGCGTCGGCGGGCGACGTTGTAAAGCGTGAAGGTACCGCTGCCCTTGTTGGTACCGTACGGACGGAGCTTGATTGTGTAAGTGCCCGTAGCCGGTAGCGTGAGCACATTGGAGTAGTAGTTCCGCGAACAGAGTAATGTGCTTGGGACGAGGAATGTGCCATCCGGGTTAGCAATCGAGATGTAAGTACAATCGCTGCCAAGGCCAGAGTCTTCGCTCAACGTCAGCGAGACTCGCTGCGTCGACGTGCCACTGAAGGTAAGGACCTCACTTTGCCCAGGTGTCGTCGTGGTCAGCGTCACCGCCGAACCGCCGGGAACGATTGTCGCGGCAGCGTCGGCCGGAACGTCATATAGCGTGAAGGTTACACTTCCTGTCATTGTGCCAATCGGTGCGACCAAAATAGTGTAGGTTGCCGTGGTTGGCAGCGTGACGGCAGTCAGATAATTGCCGTTGCATAGCGCCGTGCTACCCAGGGACGAGCCGCCCGGCCCTAGGATCTGGAGGCTACCGGTACCGCATGACCCAAAGCTTGAGCTAGTGGTCTGTAAGCCGACCCTCTGCCCGGCTGTACCGTCAAACAAGATCAGTCCGATCTTCCCTGCGGTAGTTAGCGACACTGTTTGACTACTGCCAATCGCCATTCGTCCCGTTACCGCGACATCCGATACCACATGGGCGCCAGGCGGGACATAGAAATCCTGGCTGCTTGTTGTCTGGCCAAACGGTGTTGTCACTGCTAGCCGCCCGGAGGTCGAAAAGGTCGGCACCGCGGTCGTTAGGGAGGTTGCCGTTGCGGCGCTAAGGAGAGCGGTCCGGGTATTAAAGACCAGGCTATTTTCGTTGACCGTGGTTTGGAAATTGCTCCCGCTTACACTCACCGCTGTCCCAGGCGTCCCGATCGTCGGGGAGAACCCGCCGATGAGCGGTGCTGAGCTCTGCGTGACCGCAAATGACGCCGAACTTGTCGCGCTGCCGCTAGGCGAAGTCACGGAAATCGGCCCATTGGTAGCGGCCGCCGGTACCTGCACAACGAGTTGCGTGGAGGATGCCGAGATGACCGTCCCAGCGGCACCATTGATCTGCACGGTGTTTTGACTGGGGGTCGCCGAAAAGCCACAGCCAGAAATAGTGACATTCGAGCCGACCGCACCACTGCCTGGCGAGAAACCAAGAATGGAAACCGCAGCGTTGCCTCTAGCGACCGAGCTGATGTTCCCCGAAGCATCGTACGCATACGTTGCCGCGTTGCCCGCATCATTGACAATCCCGGTCAACCGCCCGAGCTCATCATAAGAGAAATTGTAGATCGCTCCCCAAACGGGGGAAATGCCCGCCAGTGCGCTCATCACCATGGTGAAGGCCAACAAACGCTTACCAAACGAGCGGATAGATAGACGCGCCATCTCGGCCACCATTTGCGTGGACATGCGATTCTCCCGAAGCAAGAAGGCGGCGAGCCACAGGAGGGCTCGACCAAATCGGTGCTATGCAGGAAGGAGAATCTGCGATGGCCCCGACAAACGCCGCATCAGGGAGTCTGGACGTCGGCAGATCGGTGCCATCTGCCGCGCATGGAGATTGGATCTCACGGTCGCCGTTCCTCCCCGTTCTCGTTCTTACTTCTTGTCGGCGGTCACACACGTTTGACCGGTATAGCAAAGGATTCCAAGTCCACCAATAAAAAGTTGGAGTCAACCCTCCGCATACCCCGAAAGAGGGGGGGACTTTCACAAGAGATACCCCACTAAATTCTCTTTGCTAATACAGTGCTCTTGTACTACTCATTAGATCCGACGACCATTTTCCCCGGAAAGCCGCAAGACCGTATTTCTATCGCAGGCAACCTAACAGATGACAGAGAGCGACCTACACTGTATTGCGATTGCCTGGGTGGTCGGCTTGTCCACGTCCGCCTTTGCTGGACAACTTCAGGAACGTCTTGGACTGCCACCCGTGCGTTCGCCTGTCGACAACGTTCTCACGGACACCAAGGCGGATCTTGGCAAGAAGCTATTCCTCGACAAGCGACTGAGTGCAGACGGCTCGGTGAGTTGTGCCAGTTGCCATCAGCCGGACCGTGCATTCAGCGATGGCCTTAAGACTTCCAGAGGCGTTGGTGACCGCGCTGGTACGCGCAACGCCCCTAGTCTCCTAACGGCGGGCCTCATGGAGAGCCAATTCTGGGACGGCAGGCGGGCGTCGCTCGAGGATCAGGCACTGGATCCTTTCGTGAACCCAAAAGAACATGGGCTGTCCAGTCATGACCAGCTATTGTCAACGATACGGCATGACTCGGACTACCCCGAGTTGTTCAGGCAAGCCTTCGATGTAAGCACAGACTCAATTGAGAAACGCCACGTCGCCAAAGCACTCGCCAGCTACCTGCGTTCGATTGTCGCCGGAAACTCTGCCTTCGATCGGTTCTACTATGCCGGAGATCAAACAGCACTATTGCCAGCTGCTCGCCGGGGACTAACACTGTTCACCGGCAGAGCACAGTGTTCTACTTGCCATCACGTCGGAAAATCGAGCGCTGCGTTCACTGACAACCAATTCCATTCATTGCATATCGGCCTAGACCGCATAGAGCGCCGACTTGCCGGCATTACCAAGGAGGCTGTGGCGGCACGACGGGATGGACGCTCCGTCGACGCCACTGTGCTGACCGACGATGACATAGCCGAGCTGGGACGCTTCTTCATCACGCTCGACCCTGCCGACATCGGAAAATTTCGTACCCCGAGCCTTCGTAACGTCGCGCTCACTGCGCCGTATATGCACGATGGGAGTGTGCCAACGCTGGAGCAAGCGGTTGAACATGAGATCTACTACCGAACCGCCCAGAACGGCCGTCCGTTGATCTTGACTCCCGCGGAGAAGGTTGAGCTCACTGTATTTCTTCGGAGCCTTACCAGCGAAACCGCCCATCGCATTGATTCGCCATGAAGTTCATGAAGGAATGCGGGATCTGTCGTATCAGGATTGGGGCGAGGATACCCGTTACCCGTTACCCGTTAAAAAAATGGTGGACGAAGCGGTAGTACTTGGTAAGTATTGAGCGACAAGATGCGTATCTAGCGCACTCAGACACTCGAGTAGAGATCGACGATTCAGGGGAGCGAGTCATGACTGGCGTAACGCTGACCGGATGGAGTGCAGCATGCGCGCTCAGCTTCGCCCTACCCTGCCAGGCTGATATCTTACCCTGCCAGGCTGATATCTACGTCTGCTACGCTCCGGATGGAACACCGTCTTACTCAACGTCACAATCGAGTCGAGGCCAGGTTCCGATTCTTCGAACCCGCGGCGAGGCAATGCTACTCACTTCGCCCGCTGCCGGCGATTCAGTTGTCGCGCTTCGGCTCCTGGCGATCGAGCCTATCATCGACACCATCAGCGTACGCCATGGCGTCGATCCCGCACTGATCAAGGCAATCATTGATGTGGAGTCACGCTTCCTTAGAACGGCGCGGTCGTCTAAGGGAGCAGTAGGTGTCATGCAGTTGATGCCAGCCACGGCGCAATACTACGGACTGACGGACCCATTTGATCCCAGCCAAAACATCGAGGCTGGTGTCCTACACCTTAAGTCCTTGCTGCTCAGGTACAACGGCAACATCGCCCTCGCCCTGGCCGCATACAACGCAGGTGCCCAGAGCGTCTTCAGGAATGGCAAACGTATCCCGCCCTATCGCGAGACGATGGACTATGTGCCAACGGTTCTCGCACGCTATGCGTCATACCGTCGAGAGGGGAAAGACTGACATGCGATACGCGAGAATCTGCACGAGAGAGGCCCGGGAGTACAGCTCCGTCTGGCACCGGCGATACGAAAGACCGCTTCGCAACGCGCGCGCCTTCACGCTCCTCGAGTTGCTAGTCGTCGTTGTCATTATCGGTCTGCTGGCTTCATACGTCGGTCCGAAGTATTTCTCACAGATCGGTAAATCCGAAGTGACGGTGGCACGCAGCCAAATCGAAGCCTTCGAACGCGCGCTCGACAGCTTTCGTCTGGACGTCGGACGCTACCCGAGTTCAGAGGAAGGCCTGGCTGCCCTGCTGGACCGTCCCGGCAATCTGGCGCGTTGGAATGGCCCCTATCTGAAGAAGAACGTTCCGCTCGACCCGTGGGGCCATCCCTACACCTACCGCGCGCCCGGATCCAAGGGAGACTTCGAGATCATCTCCCTTGGCAAGGACGGGCAGCCTGGTGGCGTCGGTGAGAACGCCGATCTTGTCAGTCAGTAGACTTTTACAGCGAGACTCCCGATGCGGTACCAGGTCAGGACACTTTCCGCTTCAAATGCGATAGCCGTCATCACCGTCGACGCCCATGACGAGGAGGATGCACGGCGGCAGGCCGACAACCAAGCCCTTCGAGCCATCTCGGTGAGACCGATCGCCACAGACAGAAGGCTTGCGCTGTCACGTGCAACGCGATTTTCGCTGCTTCTTTTTAGCCAGGAGATGCTTGCCTTGGTTAAGGCAGGCCTGAGCCTTTACGAGGCCATTGAGGCCCTGCGGGAAAAGGAGACGGCCGCGGAGGTTTGTGTCGTCCTGGATCGACTGCTCGCTGCGCTACGGGAGGGGCGTCGTTTCTCCGTCGCGCTCGCAGAGCAAGGAAGCTACTTCTCACCGCTATACGTCGGGCTGATGCAAGCGGCTGAGGGCACCAGCGACCTGCCACGGTCGCTTGCACGGTTTGTCGAGTACCAGAAGCGAGTGGATAGTATCCGCGGCAAAGTGGTCAGTGCCTCCATCTACCCCCTGATCCTGATGGTAGTTGGTGCTGCAGTCACGATCTTCCTTGTCTGTTACGTGGTCCCGCGTTTCGCGCTGGTTTATCAGGATACGGGTCGCGACCTGCCATGGTTGTCACAGGTAATGATCAGTTGGGGACAACTGGCCGCGAAGTATGCCTGGGAGTTCGCCGGGGGCGCGGTGGCAAGCGCCTTGGCGGTGTCGGTTGGCGTACATCGTCTGCTCCGCAATGGCAATGTGGGGCGCCTGGCCTCGCGCCTTCCGGCGATCGGCCGGCACGTCCAACTCTATGAGCTCTCACGGCTCTATATCACACTGGGGATGCTACTCGAAGGCGGTATTCCGGCCACAAGCGCGCTCGAGACCGCCTGCGCCACGGTTTCCTCTGCCACGCGAGGCAGGCTTGGGACAGCAGGAGAGCAGATACGGGATGGCAGACCACTCTCTGTGGCATTCGAAGCCAACGGTCTCACCACCACCATTTCGTTGCGCATGCTGCGAGTGGGCGAGCAATCCGGCCAGCTCGGCGCGATGCTGACCCAGGCCGCCGAGTTCTATGACGGCGACATCTCTCGCTTCGTCGAACGCTTCACCAAAACGTTCGAACCGCTGCTGATGACCGTTATCGGTTTGATCGTGGGTCTCATTGTCGTGCTGCTCTACATGCCGATCTTTGATCTTGCCGGGAGTCTCCAGTGAGTGCTCATCCGCCCATAGATGGACTCGTTGGACCAGATGCTTTCGAAGCCGCGCGCGCCGCGGCTCGGCTATCGGGCCGCACGATCGCCGAGGAGCTGGAGGTCGTTGCAAAGCTGGCGCCCCGCATGGCATTGCAGATCGTCGGCGAACGGTTCGAAATGCCCATCCTCGAACCGGCCGAGATGGCACGATTGTCACCGGCCTTCGACTGCTTGCCGCTGGCAAGATCCATGCAGCGCCGCACGTTGCTATCAAGAAGCCCCGAAGGCGAGATGTTCGCGGTACTTTCGGATCCCCGAGATATCGATCTTCAGACGTGGCTGGAAGCGCTGGCTGGGCAGCCAGTCATCTATCGCCTTGCACTGCTGACGGATATCGAGGCATACCTCACACAGCAGGAGGAGTCGGTTCGTGCTGTAGACAGCTTGATTGCTGCGCCCGATTCCGGGCACAGGACCGCGCGGGTGACGGAAGTGCTGTCCTACGCATCGGTCAATGATTCGACTAGTCCCATCGTCCGGATCGTGAACTCCACGCTCTACGACGCGTTGCGGGCCGGGGCCTCCGACGTCCACCTTGAGAGCACACCAAGCGGACTGGCAGTCAAGTACCGGATTGACGGTGTGTTGGACCACGCTACCAGTCTCTCCGGAACAGAACTGGCGGAACAGGTGATTTCTCGCCTGAAGGTGCTGGCGGAGCTTGACATCGCGGAACGGCGGATTCCACAAGACGGTAGCTTTCGTGTGGAATCGCGTGGGCGCGAGATTGATCTTCGAGTATCGATCATGCCCAGCATACACGGCGAAGATGCCGTCATCCGGATTCTGGACAAGCAGGCGATGATTGAGGCGCATGGGGCACTGACGTTGGAGGCGCTAGGATTTGACCCGAAGTCGCTGGTTTCGCTGCGAAGGCTAGCTGAGGAGCCTTACGGCATGCTGCTGGTCACCGGTCCCACCGGGTCAGGAAAAACAACAACGCTGTACGCGGCAATCTCCGAGATTCACAACGGCAGAGACAAGATCATCACGATCGAGGATCCTGTCGAGTACCAGTTGTCAGGTGTGCTGCAGATCCCGGTGAACGACAAGAAGGGACTGACCTTCGCCAAGGGCTTGCGCTCCATTCTTCGGCATGATCCCGACAAAATCATGGTCGGTGAGATTCGGGACAGAGAGACCGCCGAGATCGCTGTGCAATCCGCCCTAACGGGTCACCTCGTGCTCACCACCGTCCACGCGAACAATGTGTTCGACGTGTTCGGCCGGTTTACGCACATGGGCGTCGATCCCTACGCATTTGTCTCCGCATTGAATGGCATTTGGGCGCAACGCTTGATTCGGATCATCTGTCCACACTGCGCAGCGGACGTGAGCCCAGGCGAGGATCAACTACGCGGCTTGGGCATTGACCTCAGCGAACGGGGTGGGATTGCGTTTCGCGCTGGCCGTGGCTGCGCTGAATGCCGTGGAACGGGTTACCACGGTCGCCGGTCGATCGCGGAAATTCTCATCCTTGATGACGAATTGCGAGAACTTGTAGTGGAAAAGGCGCCGATCCGAAGGATCAAGGATGCGGCTCGACGGACGGGAACCAGGAGCCTGCGCGAGGCGGCCCTCGACTTGGTGCAAGCCGGCGAGACGACCTTAGAGGAGGTAAAGCGTGTCACGCTTCAAGCCTAAACACCTTCGCCTCCTCATATCGCCAACGGCTGTTACGCTGTTCATGGACACATGGGGGCAGAGTTCGACATCGAAGCTGATTGCTTCGACGGATCTTCCGCGTGGTGATCTGGTGCAGGCATTGGAATCAGCCTTGGCCGCCCTGCCGAGTGAGAACGTTCCTCCTAGGGCAGCCCTTTCCGTTGTGCTCGCTGATCCTCTCGTGCGCCTGTTCCTGGTAACACCTCCGTCGAACTTGACCCGGTTCGAGGATCTGAGATGCGCGGCAGCCATCCGTTTCGAGCGGTTGTACGAAGCTCACGCCAGTGACTGGCATGTTGCAGCAGCCTGGACATCGGAGGCGCCCTTCCCTGCCTGCGCTGTCCCGCTCGCCGTGCTCGGAGTACTTGCCCGCTTCGCCGCGGCGCGCAAGCTTCGATTTGGGAAGATTGTGCCTGCCGCCTTCGAGCACCCGCGTGCCGATCACCCGTTGCAAGGGCAGGAGACGAGTTGGCTGCTGTCAAGATGCGGCACGCATGTCACCATGGCCGTTCGAACGAGAGATCGGCTTCAAGCGATACGGGCACTGACTTGGCCGGAAGAAGCCTGGAGGTCCTGGGACAGTCTGCACGATGGACTATCCCGTGAAGCCATGCGGCTCGACTGCGCGCTACCCAAGTTCTTGATCGGCACCGGAGACATTCCCGCGGAATTCTTCGCGAATCCTCATCCCAATGGGGCTATCCATCTGCTCAAGGTGCATCCCGCGAAGCCGGTCGGGATCCGCCGGTATCCTTGGCCAGCGCTCGATCTTCGACCAGGCCCCAAGATTCGCGCGGGTTGGACGCCGGCTTCATTGGTAGTTTGTGGCTGCGCGCTCGCAATCACGGCCTATGCGGCGGCACAATCCGTCTTGCTCGCAACGCGAATCAGTGAACTGCAGAAAGAGGTCGCGCACGCTGGTATGCGTTTGGCCGCACGAGAGCGCCCTGTCGACAGCGTTCCCGTAACCGCGGTCAAGGGCGAGCAAGTCGCTGCTGTGAACAGTGCCGTCCGCCAGCTTAACCTGCCGTGGCAGCGGATATTGCAGGCGATTGAAGCGGCAACGCCGAAGGAGATCGCCCTACTCGCACTAGAGCCCGAAGCGAAGCGGACCGCTCTCAAAGGGACTGCCGAGGCCCCTACTGCGGATGGGATGCTCTCGTACATTACACAGTTGAAGACGCAGCGAACCTTTCATAACGTGCTGCTCACTCGACACGAGGTGAATGACCAGGATCCGATGAAGCCCTTTCGGTTCCAGTTTGAAGTCTACTGGCGCGAGGCCGGGGAATGAAAGCGCTCGGATTGCGGTGCTATCTCAGGATGGTCCGTGTTGGTTGGGCGATACCGGCCGCTAGCGGTCTTCTTGTCTGCGCCACGGCCCTGGTGCTCATAGCCCTACCGGCTGAGCGATCGGCTCTGGTTGGGACGCAACGACAACTCGCAGGAGTTAACGCCGCCCTCGCTGTTCCGCATCAGCCTTCGCAAACGCGGCGAGCCGCCACAGCGCAGGGCCTTGCCGCCTTCTACGGGGCCTTGGGCCAGTATGCAACGGTGGAGGACGAGATTGGCATCCTTTTTCGGATCGCCGGCGAGAGCGGGCTTTCGTTACGACAGGCCGAGTATCGTGCGAGCTTCGATCGATCAGGCGCTTTCTACACATACCAGATTGTGTTGCCGGTTCGCGGTCCTTATCGTTCGGTCCGACAGTTCTGCGAAGAAGTACTAAATGCCATTCCGTTCGCTTCCCTTGACGAAGTCAAATTCAAGCGCGGCGCAATTGGCGAGCCGACCATCGAAGCAAAGCTCCAATTCACACTCTTCCTCACCGATCGACAAGTTACTTCAGGCGCGGTCCTCGCAGAGACGAAACCCAGCGCGCGGGAGAGCCCATGAAGCGGAGGCACGTCATCCTCTTGGCAGGACTCGTGAGCGCGGGCGCCATTGCCGCATTGGGTGATCGTACCCCCGGGAATGCAGTCGTTACCCCAGCAGATCGTGGGCGCACAGCCAGTCGCTCGTCGCACGAGCCTGGCAGAAGCCAAGTTGAATCGGCATCGCGCGACGTTGCCGAAGGAAAGGAACAGGCGGTTCTAGAGATCAATCAACGAGTAACGTCTTTGATCGAGGGAAGGCGCCCTACAACGGGCGGGATCTTCGACAGTCAGACCTGGGTGCCACCGCCATCTCCCCCACCGCCGCCGGAGAAGCCGACTGCGCCACCCCTGCCATTCGTCTATCTCGGAAAGCTGCAGCAGCAAGGCACATGGATGGTCTTCCTTGGCCGCGGGAGCGACACGTTCGTGGTCAAGCCAAACGATCGAATCGAAGACGTGTATCAGGTGGATGCAATCAGTCCACCAACCATGACGCTGAAGTATCTTCCACTCGGCGAATCGCAATCTCTAACGATCGAATAGCTTGGTACTAACTCCATGCCAACTTGCGGACGCGCCATCGTTACCTATGCGCTGTGTACCTTGCTATGCGCCTGTGCCGCGCCGGTGGCAATCCAGGAGGCCCGGCAACTCTATGGGCAAGGTAAAGTAGAGGATAGCCTGACGCACTTGAAGGCGGCGTTGGCCGAGACCCCCACGAATCCGCAGTTGCGGGCAGCGTACCTGGCATTGCGCGATCAGGCCATTACCAATTGGCTTGCTGAGGCCGAAACCGCGCGGATTCGCGAGGATCAGCGGGCAGCTGAAGGGTCCTATCGCCGTGTGCTGGGCATCGACACTGGAAATGCGCGTGCCATGGCGGGCCTGCAATCACTGGAACGTAGCGCTCGTCACGCGAAGCTGCTGCAGGAGGCGGAGAACGCAATTCGCAAGAAAGACGATGAGGCCGGCCGTTCTATTCTCCGGGGCATCTTGTCTGACGATCCTGCCAACTCATCCGCGCGGCGAGTTCTGAACGCACTGGAAGAGCGGACCACCAAGCCACCTATGGATCCGCAACTATCTACTGCGCTACAGAAGACCCTCACAATTGACTTCAAGGATGCAATGCTCAAGCAAGTCTTCGAGATTTTCTCACGCACAGCATCGATTAATTTCGTGTTTGATAAGGATGTCAGGGGAGATCAGAAGGCGACGGTGTTCCTGAAAGGAACCACCATCAAGGACGCGGTTGAAGTCGTGCTCTTGACCAACCAATTGGAGCAACGGGTACTCGACCGGAACACGATACTGATTTACCCCAATACCCCGGCGAAGCTCAAAGACTATCAGACGCTCGCGGTACGGTCCTTCTTTCTCTCCAGCGCCGATGCGGAGCAGGTTGCCAACACGCTGAAGACGATTCTCAAAACCCGCGATGTCATCGTTGACAAGAAGCAGAATATGCTGATCATGCGGGATACGCCCGACGCGGTCCGAATGGCGGAAAAGCTAGTTGCGCTTCACGATCTCCCAGAGCCGGAGGTCATGCTGGAGGTCGAGATTCTTGAAGTCAACCGAACCCGCCTCATGGAACTCGGCATCAAATTTCCGGAGCAGCTGTCGCTGGCTCCGCTGCCAACCGCAACGGGCAGTAGTGTTACGCTCAATGACCTGCTACATCTCTCGGCAAGCCAGGTCTCAGCTAGCATTTCGCCATTGAACATCAACGCGCGCGGCGTGGATGGTGACGTCAACCTGCTGGCCAACCCGCGCATTCGCGCACGCAATCGGGAAACTGCCAAGGTTCTGATCGGTGACAGAGTGCCGAACATTACCTCAACGTCGACAGCCACCGGCTTCGTCGCGGAGAACGTGCAGTACCTGGACGTCGGTCTTAAGCTCGACGTGACGCCGGTGATCTCGATTGACAACGAAATTGCCATCAAGATCTCGCTGGAAGTCAGCAATATCGCCAATCAGATCAAGACGACCTCTGGGACGCTCGCCTATCAGATTGGCACGCGCACTGCGTCCACGGTGCTGAGGCTCAAGGATGGGGAGAATCAGGTGCTGGCTGGCCTCATTAGTGACGAAGATCGCAGAACGACCAATAAGCTGCCTGGTCTTGGCGACATCCCAATTGCCGGCCGGCTGTTTTCGAGCGGCCTGAGCCAAGCGAACAAGAACGAAATTGTCCTCTCGATCACCCCGCACCTCATCCGCAATATGGCACGACCCGAAATGAACCAATTGGAGTTCTACGCGGGCACCGAGTCAAGCTTGCGCGGCCTTCCCGCGAGATCGACGCCCGATGTCTCTCCCGGATCCAATGCTGTCGCACCAGGTGATGCCACTCCTGCGACGCGGACACTCCCACCTGGCCCGGTCGCCAGCGCACCAGTGACACCCGGCGTTCCGAGCTCTAACGCTGCGTTGCCGGCGGCGAATGGAGTTGGGGCTGGTGGCGCTGTGGGCTCAGGACTGCTGCGATGGCAGGCACCGTCACAAGTCAAGGTCGGCGAACCGTTTTCCGCGCAGCTCTGGATGCAGCCGCCGCAGGCCGTCACCAGCATTCCATACGCTCTGGCCTTTGATCCCAAGCTGGTAGAGGTGCTATCGGTCAGCGAGGGAGACCTGCTAAAACAGGACGGCAGCGCCACCGCATTCAATCAGCGCGTCGATCGGAATGCCGGTCAGATCTATGTAACGAATACGCGCAGTGCTCAAAGCCAGGGCGACAGCACGGGGACGACGACGCCTGGCACGCTCTTGACGCTGTCGTTGCGTGCAGTTGCTCCCGCGGATGCAACCCTACTACAGGTCACGACAATCGCGCCTATCGGCGTCAATGGCGCAACGGTGAATGTACCAGTGCCTAGTCCGCAATCGATCAAGGTGGTGCCTTGAGGATCCAGAATGTCGATCGCTATTCGCTGCCCAGCGCGGGGTTTCACCCTGATTGAGCTGCTTGTCACGTTGGCCGTCACTGCGCTCCTGGCCACCATGGTGGTCCCTTTAGCGCAAGTGACTTTGCAACGCCAACACGAGCAGGAGTTGCGGCGTGCGCTGCGTGAGATACGCACCGCGATTGATGCATACAAGCAAGCAACAGATCAGGGGCGGATCCAGCGCGCCATCGACAGTACCGGCTACCCTAAATCGCTGAATACTCTGGTCGACGGGGTTGAGGACACGCGTGATCCGAAAAAGGCCAAGATCTATTTCTTGCGCCGCATACCACGCGATCCGTTGTACACGGACTACCGCGTTCCGGATGCCGATACGTGGGGAAAGCGAAGCTATGCCAGCGAACCCTCAGATCCTCAGGAGGGGGCAGATGTTTATGATGTGTTCTCGACATCGACCGCGATCGGTCTCAACGGTATCCCATACCGCCGCTGGTAGGCCAAGCCATGTCCCACCGCAATATCAACCGTACGCGCCTGCGAGCTGGTCGATCAGCGGAACCCTGGCAGGCACGCCAAGGATTTACGCTGATAGAGTTGCTGGTTGTGCTGAGTATCATAGCGTTGCTGCTGACGCTCTCTCTACCGCGCTACTTTCACAGCGTCGACAAGGCAAAAGAGGCCATTCTCATGGAGAACCTGCGCGTTACGCGTGAGACCATCGATAAGTTCCTTGACGATACCGGGCGGTACCCCGAGAGCCTGCAGGAGCTAGTAGATCGTCACTATCTCAGGTCCTTGCCGGTTGATCCGCTTACTGAGAACAATGGAACGTGGCTGCTGATACCACCCGTAGACCCGGCTAAGGGTGGCGTCTACGACGTGAAGAGTACCGCGCCGGGACAGACACGGGACGGAATATCGTATGCGGATTTCTAGGGCAAGAAAGCGGAAGTTGCGTAGGCAGGCGGCATTCACCTACCTTGGGTTGATGATCATGATCGCCATTCTTGGCGTGACAACGACCTCAACCCTGATGCTCGGTGCTGTGACTCAGCGGCGGATGGCGGAAGACGAACTGTTGTTCGTCGGCGAACAGTACCGCGCGGCATTCGAGAGCTATTTTCGCGCCACACCGGTAGGCAGCCCACCCTATCCGATGACGTTGCAGGAATTGACCAGGGATCCTCGCTATCCCAATCCGCGCCGGCACTTACGACAGATCTATGTGGATCCCATCACGTCTCGAGCTGACTGGGTCTTGGTCGCGGCGCCCGGTGGCGGCATCCTGGGCATCCATAGCGCCTCGCAAAGTGCCCCAATTAAGATTGCAAACTTCCCGCCTGCTTTCCGTGCATTCGAAGGGAAAGGGAGTTATGCGGATTGGATCTTTTTCTATGCAGCGGGTATGAGTGCAATAGGGCCTCAACCGCTGCCGGGTAGCAAGCCGTAGATGACCAACGCATCGAGCCCAGCGTCGCGGCTCCTGCTCAGGCACCTGATGGTTAATCGGCTGCGTCTTCGGTTCGGGTGGGATGCTCATTATGTTGCCTCACTGGTCAGTGGGCTCGATGATGAAATGCGCCGCGGCATAGCTGGCGTTGCACTCCCACACGGCGGTGCCATCGCGGAAAAAAATGCACCAGCGACCGTCACTAACGCAACGCGTCCGGGGAAACACTTCCTCATGGCCATTCAAGATGGCCAGCATGTGGCTGGTCTCCCGGCATTTGACCAAATACTGGCCGGCAGCCAATGGCTCTGGCATCGCCTTTCTTACCACGTGGTTTTCCTCCTGGCCAGCGTCTGGAACGCCAGGTGGAAGGCCGCACGCGCAGCGGTCTCGGCTCGATCCGCGTCATCCTTGGCGGACAGGCAGTGGGCCTCGGTCACGGCGGTGTCACCATCCGGAAAGCGCACCGCCAGCGCGCGGTAGCGCGCATTGGCCTCGCGCAACGCGGCGTACTCATCCGGAGAGGTCCGGGCGATGTGTAGGTCAAACAGGCTGGCGCTCATGGATATCCTCGTTTGGTATTCGGCTCCGCAGACAACCCATCCGCGATAGCGGCTTGTGCGTCGCCCCGGATGTAGACGGTCGCGCCCGGACTGGATACTCCCGCCCCATTCGATGCCAATCTCAGCAGCAGGATCGATAAAGCACAGGTAGCCGTTCACTTGCGCAACGATGCCGTCGCAGCTCATTCTCAAATCCATGATCCCGAAAAGAGGTCAGTCGTCATGGTCACATAGGCCCGCTCGACCTCGATCTTGCCGGCCCCGCTGACATAGAGAACGTACTTGCCGTCCTCCTGGATCACCTTGGCTTGTGGCATGTAGGCATAGTGGTATTCAAAGTGGAAGCGCGCCTGGCGCCATTTACCGCCACTGCAGAACTCGAACACCGTGTTTTGATCTTCGTAGCCCTCGAACTCCCCTGCCAGCTGGCCTTGCTCGATAACGCCCATGGCGACTTGCTCCTGGATGCCCGGCGTGGGCAGTACACCGATGATACGGATCTGGCATTTTCTCTTGCTACCCTACGGAGGGGGCGTTCTAGATCTCTCAATCACGCTCACTCTAGCAGCGCTGGCATCTTCCCACAGTTGGGAGACAGGCGCGCGGCGCCCCCGGCACGCATCCGCCAGGTCCCGCTTGCTGGCGCACGTCTGGAAGTGGCGCTGGATCTGCGGGCACAGCGCGGTGGCCGCCAGCCCCGCCTGCGCACCCGAGCGAGCGGGCTTGTTTCGCGGCGCCCACTTGGCCCGGTCGATCGCATACCGTCAACCCACGCGGAAATGCTCCGCGGACTGCCCCGCGTTGACGGCCCACTGCAGCCAGGCCGGCATCTCGCCCTGCCCGTCCCATTTCCGCCCTTCGGCGTCGCGGTAGGTGCGCGTCGGTGCTGGTGCTGGTGCCGGCGGCGGCACCACCACGGCGAAGCAACCCGCTGCCTGCAGGTCGGCCAAGGTCAGGCCATGCCTGGCCATCTGCACACGTATCCACACGATGGCCGCGGCGCGCTCGCTCTCAAGAGACATGGGACGATAGGTATAAGGTTTCGGGAATCGGAAAGGTGCAACGATTTGGGGACACACCATCAATCGCCCTTTCGGGTGTTCCACGCCGCCTGCATTGCCTCCATGCGTCGCGCCGCCTCGGTGGTCACATAGCGCGTGGTGGTGTCGAGCGAAGCGTCGCCGGCGTTCTGCTGCGCCACCTCCAGCGGCGCCCAGCCGCTAGCGCATACGAAATATGCATGTGGCGCAGCCAGTGCGTGCTGGCCTGCGGCGCCCGCTCGCCCAGGTCGGCGGCGTGGCCGAGATAGGCGGCAGCGCTTCAAGCTGGGCCAGCACGAACACCCCACTGGTCCTCAGTCTGGCGGCGCCCCACATCCGGTTCCGGCCTGGCCTCGCGCGGCACGTGGATGTGCGTGAGCTGTGTCTATGTCTAGGCAGCAAGGGGGGCCGGATCTATGCGCGAAAAGGTGGCGGCTGACGGTGTATGCAGAAACTTAAGCTTCAGATTCCAGTTGCCGGCGACTAAGCATGTCTGCGCTATATCTGGATCGGTTTGTACCTGTGACGTCACAATGTTACGATGCACTCCATGATGCATGCAATGGGATAAAAGTTCAGATGACACGGTTAGTGCAGCGGTCACAGGGTTGGGGATCTTGCAGGTTTTTAATTGGGTTCTGATACGGATTATCTTTCCAATCTTTAGTCCGAATAAAAATTGCTGGGGGAAGAATGAACAAAAGAAGGCTCTGGCTTAATGAATGCAGGCGAGGCATTGTTAATCCTGCACATCGCAATGGTTTTTCTTCCACTTTATTAATGCTGCTATCTGCGCTATTATTGCTTCAAGCGCATTCCTTGTACGCGGCATCGGGATTCTGGGACGACCATAGGAACATAACGGGCGAATACTCATCTGGCCAAAATGTTTGCGATGCACGCGCTAAGTTGCTTGGCCCTCCCTATCTGGGCAGCTTGTTGTTCGTCTTTCAATCGTCGACCGATGGTAAGTGTGTATTCCAGAGTGCCCAATATCCCGGTTATGTCATGGCATGGCCAAGATACAATGCGTGGCCCGTTTCCCCATGCACCGATCCATCTTTCTCAAAGATGGATAACGGTAGTGGCACTTATGTGTGTCAGCCGGGTAGCTCGGCAGAGCATACGGGCACACCGATTAACCGGCTTGCCGAGCAGTCTTGTCCTGTCGGAAATCCAATCTCCCCCGGGACGGGTGTCAAAATTCAAGCGGAAGTTGATTATTTTGGCGCCGGACCACAACCATTATCCCTGCGGCGCATCTATCGTTCAAGCTATCTAAATACGCCGCAAGACGGATTTGGTAATCTTTGGCAGCACCAGTGGCAAAAGAGACTGGACCTAACGCTGCAGTTCGCATACACACCAAGCATTACGGCCCTGCGAGATGATGGCAGTTTTACGCGGTTCGTTTGGCAACAGAGCAACTGGACGGCTGCCGGTGGTGCAAGGGATGCGCTTCAACCTATCCGCAACGCTGCCAATGCCATCATCGGTTGGCAATACACCGAGGCAATCACCGATAGCGTCGAAACATACAATGCGACCGGTAAGCTCCTATCGGTCAAGAATCGCAATGGATGGACTACTACTCTGTCCTATAGCGACGGGGCCACACCACCCAGCATTGCCCCCAAACCGGGACTACTCATCGGGGTTCAGAATCAATTCGCTCATACCCTGAGTTTCAGCTATGACTCGCTAGCGCGAATCACTTCTGTGACCGATCCGGGTGGCGGTGTAACACGCTATGCCTACGATACCTATGGCATGCTGGCCACTGTAACTTGGCCGGATGGAAAGACTCGCCAATATCTCTACGAAAATAGCCAATTTCGATGGGCGCTGACCGGCATCACTGACGAGGCTGGCGCCAGGTTTGCAACGTACGCTTATGATGTACAAGGACGTGCAATCACCACCGAACATGCCGGCGGCATCAACAAGACCCAACTCCAGTTCTTGGACAACGGCCAAACAACGGTGACCAGCTCTGACGGCAGCAGTCGTACCTATGCCTTCCAACTCCAGCAGAACGTGCTACGTCCCACCAGCGTGTCCGCACCCTGCCTCGAGTGCGGAAGTGTTACAAAAGCGTTTACCTATGACGACAGCGGTAGCCTGTCAAGCAAGTTCGATTTTGACAACAAGGAAACTCGCTACACCTACGACACGCTTGGGAGGGAAACGCAGCGCATAGAGGGTTATGGCACAGCCAACGCGCAGACCACAACCACGGAGTGGCATCCCACCTGGCGCCTGCCGGTCAAGATTGCGTCGCCTAGCCGGGTGGACTATTTCACATACGACGCAAAAGGACAGGTAGTCGGCTACGCGTGGTTCCCGACCATTGACGCGAATGGCAGCCAAGGTCTGAGTGCCACACCCTCGGGACCGATGACGAGTACTGGGTGGACTTACGATGCCAACGGCCTGGCGACTGCAACGGTGGAAATGATTGGAGACGCTGTCACAGGGCAGTGGTACTTCACCTACGATGCCGATGGCAACCTGCAGACCCTGACCGATCGTGACGGCAAAGTCGGCCGGGCGCTGCAGTATGACGCCGCGGGCCGGCTGCTGGACGCGATCAATATGGATGGGGAGCGCGTCCGCTATCAGTACAATGCTCGAGGCTCGCTGATCGCCTATGAGGTGGACGGGCGCGTGAGCAACTATGAGTACGACGCGAATGGCTTCCTCACGGCAATTCGGGGGCCTGCCAGCTACTATGAAGGCTATGAGTACGACGCTGCGCACCGGCTGACTGCGCGCCTGTTGCCGGCCACTGTGCAGAACGTCGACACGTCCAACCCTTTTGGGCCGCTCTCGAGCGATCGACCGGTACCGCCCGACAGCGGGCGAGTGCAGAGCACTTGGTCAGCCCTCTGGACCAGGCTGAAGGATTGGGTGACGTCGTGGATCCCGTCCGCCAATGCCCAGGCAGGCTGGCAAAGGATCCTCATTCCGAGATGGCCGTCCAGGAGCCAGGCGCCAATCAATGCACCGGCCTCGCCGGCGGACGAGCTGCAAGAAGGGGCTGGCATCCGCCAAAATCCAAATACGCTGCTGCAGCAGGTCGATCGAACCCTGCGCGACCTGGCGACCCGTGTCACGGACGCAATGACGTGTGATGAAGATCCCAGGTGCACGCGAGCACGAGCCGACGCGCAAAGTGCATACCACAACATCACGACCAAGCGGCTGCCGCAATACCTGACCGGCGGGACAGCCGGGGCCGACGAGAAACACAGGAAGTCGATCCTCGATCGACAGATCGCGCTGAAGGACGCGATCCGCCGGGTCAGACTGTATTGCGTGGCGTGGCCGCTCGAACTCCCGGAATGGGAGCGGGTCGCTAATATGGAAGTGCCAATCCTCTATTAGAGCAAGCAACTATGTCAGCTTCTTTGGAAATGCCTTCGGCTCTCGCTGAGTATCTCCGCTCTCCCGCACTGGAGCGGTCCGACGCGCATATCGCGACCCTTCAATCGCGCCTCAACTACATTGCGGAGGTCGTAGAAGCCGTCTCGCAGTGGTCGGGGGATCGAGCTCGGCCGGTCTTCGCGCTGCTGAATGAGATCGAGTCCGATTTGCTGGTCATCATCGGTGGCGAGAGCAAGGATGGCAGGGAGGACTCGACCTACATCATGCACAGCTCCTGGCCAGCCGATTGCAGTGCCGCCGCAATGTTTGAAAGCCTGCCGAAGAGGGTTGTCTCCGTAATGAATCGCGGCGTCGGCAAGGTTCTCCTAATGGACCCGGAGGCCGAAAAATGGGTGGTCGGCTGGGGCTCTGCCATGCGAGATCTGGCATCTGCGTTTGCCGGGTCCGCGAACCTCGAGCAATCGATGGGGAGATTGATGGCCCTCGATATCATGCTCACCAACATGCTGTCTTTCATCGCCTCCATGCGGCTGAACCCGATGATTGAGAAGTAGCAATGACCAAGCCCTCGCGGCTGCGGCTGGCCGACTGTTTCACGCTGAGTCTGTCCGGCGGCTGATGCGCGGGCAACTCCGAGCGATCGACTGGGTGGAGGCCAAGTACGTGCAACTCCCGCACACGGCCTGCCATCGGCTCGAACTCTGGAGTTTGCGCGCTTGGCATCGACATCTTGCGCATGGATACTCGAGGGCGTGGGCGAGAGGGCGCGTGTTCGCCGGACCAGAGTAAGAAAGGGAGGGTTTTATGAAAAACGAACTAATCGGCTATCCGAACAAGCGAATCGATGCCGCGTATCACCTGCGCAGCCCAGCGCCTGATGACGTGTGGAATCACCGCGACTATGAGACATGGCGCGCGGACATTTGGAAGCTGATTCAGGACTTCGCCAATGAGGAAGTCCAGACCGCCTTCTTAGCACGGCCACCCGAGTATGTTGTCGGTGATGATCTCAGTTGGTTGGATGAGATCATCGCCGACGTCCTTGATATAGACGTCGATTCCAAGACCCAGCTTGCGCAGCGGCTACGGGGGCGTTATCGCGCAATCCGAGCGGTGCACGGCACAAAAACCTCGGATCTTGATCCGTTCTATCGGGAAGGTCTCGAGCCGCTGGCACCCGAGCGGTTCCACGCGCAGGCCAAAAAAAAGTGTATTCCTTAGCGGTGCCTTCCCAGAGTTGACTGAGCCTGATCTTCAGAGGGCCATTGATGCGGTTGGCTCGGACCTACGTGCGGGGCGCGTCTATTTCGAGGCCAATGAGCATAGTTTGATCGAATACTGCGGCCACTACATGCTCTACGGCAGTGAGTATCTGGTTGCGATCGCGGCGCATCTGAACGGCCCTCGGGATTATCGGCGCGTGCTCAAGGAGAGGGGACGCCGACAATCTTCGTCTGCGATGTGCCGCTCGACTACATCAGTGAAGACTCAATGCTTGAGTTCGCGGGCGAAGCCTTGGAATGCGTATTTCAAGAGCTGCTGGATGGGAAGGAATTTGCGCGGGACGACGGGCGCGGGGCAGGGTTCTGCATTCGAATGCCATTGCCACCGGAGTGCCTGATAGGGCACTACCATCCTCGCGTTCGGTGGGATCCTCTCGGCGTGCGCTGAGGGCGCGCGCTGCCATCCACGGCTGGGCCGTGAGTCTGCAGCCCTACCTCCGCGTAGAAGCGCAACGACAATAGCTTGATAACGTTTTGGCTTGCAGCACCATGAACACAGAAAATAAATCTGAACACGATTTAAGAACGGAGCGGATGGTTAGCGAGCTGGTGGACGGCTTTCACAGACTCGTTCAATCAGCCGTAGGTGCGAGTATTCCGAAAGATACTCCTGAGTGTAACGACGGACATGTCCTTGCCATTAAGGTTCTAAAGCATGTCGTTACAGCCAGGTATCTTATGACCACGAAGATACTTGTCGCGGAAAACTATCCATTCTTGGACAACTCGTCCGTCGCGGTAGTAGCTAGGACAGCCCTGGAGGGGTGCTTGGCACTACATTATGCGTTCTGCCATCCAGACCTCGCGACGCGCTCCTTTCGCTATAAGATGTGGCGATACTCGGGACTTCTCGAACGCTCGAAGATCGTCACCTCGCAAGATGCCACAAAGGAGAAAATGGCTGGGGCGTTGGCGCAGCTCGACCAATTGAAGGCAGAGTTGATGGAATTCGACGCATTCAAAAGGCTTCCCCCAAAGAAAAGGTCCGATGTTCTTGGAGGAAATTGGCGGCCGCAAATGGCGTGGATAGACCTCGCGGTGAGCGCGGGCATTTCTCGCCTTCTATTCCAGCAATTCTATGGCTATCTTTGCGGACACTGCCATTCAAGTTTCATTAGCGTCCTTCAGACTAGGGACTCGATGCAAAGCGTAGCGTTGCAACAAAAAACACGCCTCGATGCCGGCTCTTCTGCTTGCGATCGTGATGGCTCGCGTGATCGATTGCTACTGCGAGATCGTTGCTCCAGACGTGGCTGAAAAAGCCGGCCGCGCGCAGGCGCGCCGCACGCACCACCAGGTCCAGCTCGCTGGCGCAGGCCCGGAAGAAGGGCTTGAGCTGGCGATACAGCGTGGTGGTATCTAGCCCTGCCTCGGCACCGGTGCGGTTGGCTATTTCCTCGCATCGTCAGATGAGACCAGTGTAGATGGCAATGAAAAGAGCCATAGCTCCAGGCAAACACCCAACAGGCACTAACCGTGGCCAGGATGACTTAACCCGCAGGATAGAACTGCTGCAACCGGACATTGTTGCCTTAGCTCCACCGCTGCCAAGCACTCATCGCCATAGCGCCGAGTAATGCGGCAAGCCAGAAACTCAGCCAGTTCATGTACTTGAGAAAACCGAGGAACCTCCGGGTCGGTAGAGTCTGCCTCACCATTTCCGTTACGCTTTGACGCAACTCGAGAACGCGTCGCTGGGCCTGCGGAAACAGCAAGGCGGAGAATGCCGCAGCGTGCGGCATGTCGAGCTCTTCGATGTTCGAAAATTCATCTCGCGAGCGTTCAACAAGTTCTCTCGCCTTCATCGGTTCGGACTCCCCCGCTGCATTCCTGAGACCATCCATATCGGTGTAGGCGAAGCGTATGCCAAACTGCTCATAAAACATATTGCGCCTAGTTCTGTTGACCTCCTCCGTAGCATCGGTTGCCAGTAGCTTGATCGTCGCGACGTCACTTTCGGGACAGTGGTACTTTGCCCACCGGACTAGCAGGTTGAAGCAGTAGGAGCCGATCCTCCATCCGCGCAACGCGCGGTCCTCAATGATCACATACCCATTGGTCAACTTCACGCAATTGAAGCCCGTGTCGTAGGCACGCATTTCACAGACAACGTCACCTTCAGCGGTCAGAGCGACTAGTTCCACGCTCAGCAGCCTGCCGCGACTAAGAACTTCTCGGGTACCTACCGCAAGCAGAATTGAACTGGCTTTCTGGCGCTCGCTAGGCCGAGCGGAAGGTTCGTCCCTAAACGGAACGGACACGCGAAGGAATTGCCATGCCATGTCTCTGTATTTCTCATCATGTAGGACACGCGGGACGTACTCGGGTGCGCGGTCATCAAAAAGGAAGCTATCGTGAAGATTAGGCAAGGTGACATAGACGGGTAGGGTTGTGCCAGTGGCAATTATCGTTTGTTCACAAGATGAAGTCGATGGCATCTGAAACTGCTATCCCCGGTGCTTCAGGGCGAGATCGAGCGCAACTTGCCGATCTGCAACGGCAACTCACGTCCCAGACGATCAAGATCGACAGCCTCAAACTGCTGATCGCCAAGCCGCGGCGCATGCAATTCGGCCGCAAGCCAGAGAAGCTCGATCGCCAGATCAACGTAAGCGCGAAATTGACCCCAC
>NZ_AHJE01000011.1 GCF_000243095.1 Cupriavidus basilensis OR16
GGTGAAACTGCCGTTGAAGTTGCGGTTGAAGCTGCAGTTAAGCCATTGAATTTGAAGCTGATTTTGCAGTTTCAGTTGCCGCAACAAAAACAGCTACCCCCACCAATACCCCCTACCCCCTAAACCTAACAATCCCATCCTCCCCAACCTCCCGCCTCACATCCCCCGCATGCCACAACACGTGCAAGTGCGCCAGCGCCTCGCCCATGGCAAACGTCATCTGGTGAATATCAAACTGCCGGTTGAAAATCACGCCGACGATGTCATGCGCATTGCAGGCCTTCTCCACACAGGCTGCCCGCGTCTCGGCGAGCCGCTCCACGTGGTGTTCGCGCAATTGGCGGATCCGGGTATGCAGGTTCCGGAACGGCCGCCCGTGCGACGGCAGGATCAGCACGTCCTCGGGCAGTGGCTCGTACTTGCCCAGGGAGTCCAGGTATAGCTTGAGCGGATTGGCTTCCGGCTCCATGTCGAACACGCTGACATTGGTGGAGATGCGCGGTAGCACCATGTCGCCGGAAACCAGCACATTCAAGGCGGCGTTATAGAGCGCGACATGTTCGGGTGCATGGCCAAAGCCAGTGATCACTCTCCAGCCTGACCTTGCCGGGTCGGTGCCCATGGAGACCACGTCGCCGTCCATCATGCGCCGGTACTGGGTGGGCAGGTCCGGCACCAGCGTCGGGTAATAGCTCTTGCGAGCGCGCAGCTTTTCCAGGCTGTCCGCGTCCGTCAGGCCGTGGCGGGCAAAGTGGCTGGCCGCGAAGTCGCCGCCCGCGTTGGAGCCGGCGCCGTTGCCGCCGCCCATCACGCGGGCGTTCATGTAGTCGCCCAGGCTCATCCACAGGCGGACGTCCCAGCGCTTGCACAGCCAGTGCGCCAGGCCGATGTGGTCGGGATGGCAGTGGGTGGCCAGCACGCGCAGCACGGGCAGGCCATCGAGCTCGTTGGCGAACAGGGTTTCCCAATGCGCCTTGATGGTGTCGTTGGTGACGCCGCAATCGATGATGGTCCAGCCGTCGCGGCCTTCCAGGCGGTCGCGCACCAGCCACAGGTTGATGTGGTCCAGCGCGAAGGGCAGCGGCATGCGCAGCCAGTAGACGCCAGGCGCCACTTCCTGCCGCGCGCCACCTGCGGGCAGGGTTTCGCCAAACGGATATTGGAGTTCGTGTTCGAGTGCGTTCATGGGGAGTCTCTCGGGTCTGAAGCCCTGTGCGCGCAGTGCTGGGCGCAGGCGGGCTTTCTCATTGTTGCGGTTGCATGTCATGGTTGCCAGCGGCCTTGCCTGACGCTAACGTAAACGTCAACTGGAACGGGCTTTTTCAATCTTAAGCGAAAACTTCATTCCGTACCGAACGACCGTTCACTTTTTTACCGGGCCACCATGCCAGACTCGCCAGCCACGCCAACCTACACCATCACCGATCTCGCCCGCGAGTTCGACGTGACGCCGCGTGCGATCCGTTTCTACGAGGACCAAGGCTTGCTGTCGCCGGAGCGCGAAGGGCCGACCGGGCGCAAGCGCGTCTATAACGGGCGCGAGCGCACGCGCCTGAAGCTCACCGTGCGGGGCAAGCGCCTTGGGCTCACGCTCAACGAAATCCGCGAGATTCTCGACCTGTACGAGTCGCCGCGTGACACCGCGCCGCAACTGGAGCGCTTCCTGCACTCGCTGGCGCATCACCGCGGCACGCTGGAGCGCCAGCTAGAGGACCTGCAGGCGCAGCTAGCCGAGATCGACCAGCACGAGCGGCAGTGCCGGGCGTTGCTGGCGACACATGCGTGCGAAGCGTCACCACCGGCTGCGGAGAAAAGCGCCTGATCAACCATTATTCCAGTTTCGGTATCTGATTTGATTGACGTTTACGTAAACGTCAATAGAATAGCTTCTCAATCGAGGAAAGCCCATGCCACAAGCTGTCGATTCCACGCCGTTGTCCGCCGAGCGCGCGGATGCCATTGCCACGAGCTTTTCGCGCCAAGGCCTGATGACCACCTTCGGCGCGGCGCTGACGCGGGTCACGCGGGGCGAGGTGGAGATCGCGATGCCGTGGTCCGAGGGCGTGACCCAGCAGCACGGCTTTTTCCACGGTGGCGCCGTCGGCGCGCTGGCCGACAGCGCCTGCGGCTACGCCGCGCTGTCGATGGTGGGGGACGGCGAGGCCGGGCTGACCGCCGAGTACAAGATCAACCTGCTGTCCCCCGCCCAGGGCGAGCGGCTGGTGGCGGTGGGTCGCGTGCTCAAGCCCGGGCGCACCTTGATCGTGGCGCAGGGCGATGTGTATAGCGAGACCGCCGGCGTGCGCAAGGCCGTGGCCACCATGCTGATGACCTTGTGCGTGGTGCGCACGTTGGACCACGTCTGAGCACAAACCAGAAACCACAAAACAAGAAGACCGATTCCACCAGGAGACCGCCATGACCGCAACGACCGAGCTGCCAGGCCTGAAATTCGACTTGGGCGAAGACATCGACATGCTGCGCGACACCGTGCGCAACTGGGCGCAGGCCGAGCTGGCCCCGCGCGCGGCAGAGATCGACCGCACCGACCAGTTCCCGATGGATGCCTGGAAGAAGATGGGCGACCTCGGCGTGCTCGGCATCACCGTGGCGGAAGAGTATGGCGGCGCCAATATGGGCTACCTGGCCCACATGATCGCCATGGAAGAAATCAGCCGCGCCTCGGCATCGGTCGGCCTGTCATACGGCGCGCACTCCAACCTGTGCGTCAACCAGATCCACCGCAACGGCACCGCCGCGCAAAAAGCCAAGTACCTGCCCAAGCTGGTCTCCGGCGACTGGATCGGCGCGCTGGCCATGAGCGAGCCCAATGCCGGCTCCGACGTGGTGAGCATGAAGCTGCGCGCGGATTTCAAGGGCGACCGCTACGTGCTCAACGGCACCAAGATGTGGATCACCAACGGGCCGGATTGCGATGTGCTGGTGGTCTACGCCAAGACCGAGCCGGATCTCGGCGCGCGCGGCATGACCGCCTTCATCGTCGAGAAGGGCATGAAGGGTTTCTCGGTGGCGCAGAAGCTCGACAAGCTCGGCATGCGCGGCTCGCACACGGGCGAGCTGGTGTTCCAGGACGTGGAAGTGCCGGTGGAGAACATCCTCGGCGGCGAGAACCTGGGCGCCAAGGTGCTGATGAGCGGCCTGGACTATGAGCGCGCCGTGCTCTCCGGTGGCCCGGTGGGGATCATGCAGGCGTGCATGGACGTCATCACGCCCTATATCCACGACCGCAAGCAGTTCGGCCAGAGCATCGGCGAGTTCCAGCTGATCCAGGGCAAGGTGGCCGACATGTACACCACCTTGCAGGCAGCACGCAGCTACCTGTACACGGTCGGCAAGAACCTGGATTCGCTCGGCACCGGGCACGTGCGCCAGGTGCGCAAGGACTGCGCCGCGGTGATCCTGTACACCGCCGAGAAGGCCACCTGGATGGCAGGCGAATCCGTGCAGATCCTGGGCGGCAACGGCTATATCAACGAGTATCCGGTGGGCCGCCTGTGGCGTGATGCCAAGCTGTACGAGATCGGCGCGGGCACCTCGGAAATCCGCCGCATGCTGATCGGGCGCGAACTGTTCTCGCAAACCATGTGATGCCGGCGCGGCGCCGCAAGGCGGCAGCGCCAGCCTAAGTGCCCTGCCGCCCACGCCGAATTGACCGAAAGAGCACTCGCCCGGCCGCCGAACCAATTTACAATCAGCGGAACCCCCTTCAGCTTTAGCCACCGGTCTGCGACATGTCCCACTTCCCCAAGCTGCTGTCCTCGCAGATCGCCTACGACGTGGCCCGCACCATGCTGGACGGGTTTGACAAGCACTACCGCCTGTTCCGCGAAGTCAGCCACCTGGCCAAGCTGAAGTTCGAAGCGGCCGACTGGCTCGGCCTGCAGCAGATGCAGCGCGACCGCATCGACTTCTACAATGAGCGGGTGCGCGAAACCAGCGTGATCCTGGAAGACGAGTACGACGCGGAAAATATCGAGGATGAGATCTGGCAGCAGATCAAGCTGCACTACATCGGCCTGCTGACCAACCATCACCAGCCAGAACTGGCCGAGACGTTTTTCAACTCGGTGTGCACGCGCATCCTGCACCGCTCGTACTTCAACAACGACTTCATCTTCGTGCGCCCGGCCATCTCGACCGAGTACATCGAGAACGAGGAGTCGCCCACCCGGCCGACCTTCCGCGCTTACTATCCGGGCAGCCGCAAGGGCATGGCGGCGTGCTTCGAGCGCATTGTCCACAACTTCCAGCTTGAGCGGCCCTTCGACGATCTCACGCGCGATATCGGCTATGTGGTGCGCGCCGTCACCGAGTATTTCGGCGACTTCCGCATTGCGCCGAATTTCCAGATCCACGTGTTGTCGTCGCTGTTCTTCCGCAACAAGTCGGCGTTCATCATCGGCCGCATCCTGAACGCGGACCGTACCTTCCCGCTGGCGATTCCGATCGTGCACACGCCCGATGGCAAGCTGTCGCTCGATACGGTGCTGCTCAAGAAGGTGCAGTTGCTGATCCTGTTCTCCTTCACGCACTCGTACTTCATGGTCGACATGGAGATCCCCTCGGCGTACGTGACTTTCCTGCGCGACATCATGCCGCGCAAGCCGCGCGCGGAAATCTACACCTCGCTAGGCCTGCAGAAGCAGGGCAAGAACCTGTTCTACCGGGACTTCCTGCACCACCTGCAGCACTCCTCGGACAAGTTCATCAGCGCGCCTGGCATCAAGGGCCTGGTGATGCTGGTGTTCACGCTGCCGTCGTACCCTTACGTGTTCAAGGTGATCAAGGACTACTACCCGGCGCCCAAGGAGACCACGCGCGAGCTGATCAAGTCGAAGTACCAGCTGGTCAAGCAGCACGACCGCGTCGGCCGCATGGCCGATACGCTGGAGTATTCCGATGTGGCCTTCCCGCTCTCGCGCTTTGACGATGGGCTGGTGCGCGAGCTGGAGCTGCACGCGCCGTCGATGGTCGAGTACCAGCGCGGCAAGGATGGCGGCGAGGAGATTGTCGTGCGCCACGTGTATATTGAGCGCCGCATGACGCCGCTGAACATCTGGCTGCAGGAAGGCTCGGATGCGCAGGTCGAGCACGGCATCGTCGAGTATGGCAACGCCGTCAAGGAGCTGATCGCCGCCAATATCTTCCCCGGTGACATGCTCTACAAGAATTTCGGCGTGACGCGCCACGGGCGCGTGGTGTTCTACGACTACGACGAGATCGAGTACATGACGCAGACCAACGTCCGCCACGTGCCGCAGGCGCGCAACGAGGAGGAGGAAATGTCGGGCGAGGTCTGGTACAGCGTGGGACGGCACGACATCTTCCCCGAGACCTATCGCACCTTCCTGCTCGGCGATGCGCGCGTGCGCGCCGCCTTCCTGCGGCACCACGAAGATTTTTTCGATCCTGCCATGTGGCAGGCTCACAAGGACCGGCTGCTGGCCGGGCAAATCCATGATTTCTATGCCTATGATGTTTCTGAACGCTTTATCCATCGCTACGGCGCCGGCAGCGGCGGCGCCGAAGCGCGCACGCACGGCAACGAACCCGCTCCCGCAAGGAGAGTCGCATGAGTGACGCCATCGCCCAGCTTTTCCGCAACAACCGCGAGTGGGTGGACCGCGTCAATGCGGAGGACCCGAGCTTCTTCATGCGCCTGGCAAACCAGCAGGCGCCCGAGTACCTATGGATCGGCTGCTCGGATTCGCGCGTGCCGGCCAACCAGATCCTCGGGCTGGCGCCGGGCGAGGTGTTCGTCCACCGCAATATCGCCAACGTCATCGCCCATAGCGACCTCAACGCGCTGGCCGTGATCCAGTTCGCGGTGGAAGTGCTCAAGGTGCGCCATATCACCGTGGTGGGCCACTATGGCTGCGGCGGCGTCAAGGTGGCGCTCAAGCGCCAGCGCATCGGCCTGGCCGACAACTGGCTGCGCCATGTGCGCGACGTGGCCGACAAGCACGGCGCCTATCTCGGCACCATCACGCGCGAGGAAGACGCGCATACGCGCCTGTGCGAGCTCAACGTGATCGAGCAGGTCAACAACGTGTGCCAGACCACGGTGCTGCAGGACGCCTGGGACCGCGGGCAGCCGGTCACGGTGCATGGCTGGGTCTACGGCGTATCCGACGGCCTGCTGCGCGACCTGGGCATGGCCGCCAGCAGCAACGACGAACTGCATGCGCAGCTTGAGGCCGCCTACCGCCAGTTCGGCGATCCGCCGCAAGCGTCGATCCGCTAAGCATCGGTCATCCGTCGTCAGCGAGTACAAAGAGATTCCCGAAAAGCGCCAATCATCGCCGCCAGTCAGCGCCACAATCATTGGAGACACACCATGCATGATCCCGTTGTCATCGTATCCGCCGCCCGCACCCCCATGGCGGCTTTCCAGGGCGAGTTCGCCACGCTGACGGCGCCGCAGCTTGGCGCCACCGCCATCCGCGCCGCGGTGGAACGCGCGGGCCTCGCGCCGGAGCAGATCGAGGAAGTGGTGTTTGGCTGCGTGCTGCCCGCGGCGCCCGCCCGGCAGGCCGCGCTGGGCGCCGGCCTGCCGCTTGGCGTGGGTTGCACCACCGTCAACAAGATGTGCGGCTCCGGCATGCGTGCCGCCATGAATGTGCATGACGCGCTGATCGCGGGCTCGTTCGAGATCGGCATCGCGGGCGGCATGGAGAGCATGACCAATGCACCGTACCTGGTGCCCAAGGGCCGCGGCGGCTACCGCATCGGCCACGGCATGATCTTCGACCATATGATGCTGGACGGTCTGGAAGACGCCTACATCAAGGACGAAAAAGGCGGCGGCCGCTCGATGGGCACTTTCGGCGAGGATTGCGCGGCCAAGTACGGCTTCACCCGCGCGGCGCAGGACGAGTTCGCCATGGAGAGCGTGCGGCGCGCCCAGCAGGCCACCGAGCGCGGCGACTTCCGCTGGGAGATCGCGCCGGTGACGGTGCCGGGGCGTGGCGGCGACACCATCATCGACACCGACGAAGGCCCGCGCCGCATCAAGCTCGACAAGATCCCTTCGCTCAAGCCCGCCTTTGCCAAGGACGGCACCATCACCGCCGCCTCGTCGTCGTCGATCAACGACGGCGCGGCCGCGCTGGTGATGATGCGCGAATCCACCGCCAAGCGGCTTGGCCTGGTGCCGCTGGCCCGAATGCTGGGTCACACCACGCATGCGCAGGCGCCCGGCTGGTTTTCCACCGCGCCGGTGGACGCCATGAACAAGCTGTACCACAAGCTCGGCTGGACCACCGACAGCGTCGACCTGTTCGAGATCAACGAAGCGTTCGCCGTGGTGCCGATGGCCGCCATGCACGAGCTCAAGATCCCGCGCGACAAGGTCAACATTCACGGCGGCGCCTGCGCGCTGGGCCACCCGTCGGCGCCTCCGGCGCGCGCATCATGGCCACGCTGATCGGCGCGCTGCGCAAGACCGGCGGCAAGCGCGGCGTGGCCAGCTTGTGCATCGGCGGGGGCGAGGCCACCGCCGTGGGGCTGGAGATCGTCTGACCCCGCGGCATCGGCCATGACATCGGCCGCGACAGAGCGGCAGCCGCCCGCGCGCGGCTGCCGGGCCGCAACCAAACTAGAAGAAGGAGTACTGCCTTGCCAACCGTTCTCATCCTGGGTGCCTCGCGTGGCATCGGTCTCGAATTCGTACGGCAGTATCGCGCCGATGGCTGGCGCGTGCTGGCCGTCGCGCGTAGCGACGACGGCATCAAGGCGATCGAGGCGCTCGGCGCGCAAGCGCTGCGCGCCGACCTGACCGACGCCGGCCAGGTCGCGGGCCTGGGCTGGAAGCTCGACGGCGAAGCCATCGACGTGGCGATCTACAACGCCGGCGTGATCGGCCCGCGCACCGAAGGCGCGCAGCCGGTCACCCGCGAGGACTTCGACAAGGTGATGCACGTCAATGTGCTGGGGCCGATGATGGCGCTGCCGTTGCTGCTGCCGCTGGTCGAGGCCGGGCGTTCGGGCAAGGGCGGCGTGCTGGCGGTGCTGGCCTCGCGCATGGGCAGCATCGGCACCATGGACAGCAACCGCAGCTGGCTCTACCGGGTTAGCAAGGCGGCGGCCAACGCGGCGCTGAAAGCCGCCTCGCTCGACGCGCGCCATGCCACCTGCCTGGCCTTCCATCCGGGCTGGGTGCAGACCGAGATGGGCGGCAAGGAAGCTGACCTCACGCCGCAGCAAAGCGTATCCGGCATGCGCGCTGTGATCGCCGGCGCGACCCGACAGGACAACGGCGGCTTTCGCAATTACGATGGCAGCGTGATCCCGTGGTGAGCACGGCGTTCATGGCTCCCGACTCCGCTACCACCTTGGTGAATTGACATGCTGCTCACGCCAGAACAGGAAATGATCCGCGATGCCGTGCGCCAGTTCGCGCAGCAGGAGATCGCGCCGCACGCGGCCGCGTGGGATCGCGACAAGACCTTCCCGCAGACGGTGCACCGCGAGTTGGCCGCGCTGGGCGCCTACGGCGTGGCGGTGCCCGAGCAATACGGCGGGGCGGGGCTCGACTATCTCTCGCTGGCGCTGATCCTGGAGGAAATCGCAGCCGGCGACGGCGGCACCTCCACCGTCATCAGCGTCAACAACTGCCCGGTGTGCAGCATGTTGATGGCCTTCGCCAGTGAGGCGCAGAAGCAGCAGTGGCTGGTGCCGCTCGCGCGCGGCGACATGCTCGGCGCGTTCTGCCTGACCGAGCCGCACGTGGGCTCGGACGCCGCCGCGCTGCGCACCAGCGCGGTGCGCGATGGCGACGACTACGTGCTCAACGGCGTCAAGCAGTTCATCACCAGCGGCAAGAACGCCGACGTGGCGATCGTGCTTGCGGTGACCGACAAGGCGGCGGGCAAGCGCGGCATCAGCGCTTTCCTGGTGCCCACCGCAACGCCCGGCTACATCGTCGCGCGGCTGGAGGAAAAGCTCGGCCAGCATTCGTCGGACACCGCGCAGATCCTGTTCGAGGATTGCCGCGTGCCGGCTGTCAATATGCTGGGTGAGGAGGGTGCGGGCTACAAGATGGCGCTGTCCGGCCTGGAAGGCGGGCGCATCGGCATTGCCTCGCAAAGCATCGGCATGGCGCGCGCGGCGTTCGACGCGGCGCTGGCGTATGCCAAGGAACGCGAGAGCTTCGGCCAGCCGCTGTTCGCGCACCAGGCCGTGCAGTTCCGCCTGGCCGACATGGCGACCAAGATCGAGGTGGCGCGGCAGATGGTGTGGCACGCCGCATCGCTCAAGGACGCGGGGCGGCCCTGCCTGAAGGAGGCCGCCATGGCCAAGCTGTACGCCAGCGAGATGGCCGAGGAGGTCTGCTCCGCCGCCATCCAGGTCTTCGGCGGCTATGGCTATGTCAGCGATTTCCCGGTCGAGCGCATCTACCGGGATGTGCGCGTCTGCCAGATCTACGAGGGCACCAGCGACATCCAGAAGATACTGATCGCGCGGGCGCTGGCTTGACGGCGCTTGATTGCGCCGCATCACGGAACCAACGTAACATCGAAGCACCGAAGTACTGAACCCAAACGGCCAGACGCCAGGAGCCCCCAGACAATGACTGCTGCCATCGACTTCTACTTCGATTTTTCCTCGCCCTATGGCTACTTCGCCAGCACGCGCATCGACGAGCTGGCGCAAAAATACGGGCGCATCGTCGCCTGGCATCCGATCCTGCTTGGCGTGGTGTTCAAGACCACCGGCAGCGCGCCGCTGCCGCAAGTGCCACTCAAGGGGGAATACGCCTGGCGCGACTTTGAGCGCACGGCCCGCTTTCACGGCATCGAGTACAAGCGCCCGACGCACTTCCCGTTGCCTACCACGCAAGCCGCGCGCGCCGTGCTGTGGCTGCAGAACCATCATGGCGATGATGTCGCCACCGCGTTTGCCAAGTCGGTCTATCACGCCCTGTTCGTGGAAGATATCAATATCGCCGAGCCCGCCGAACTGGTGAAGCTGGCCGAGCCGCTCGGCATCGACGCGCATGCCATGGATGCCGGCGCCAGCGGCTTCCAGATCAAGGACCAGCTCAAGGCCGAGATCGAGGTGGCGATGGCCAAAGGCGTGTTCGGCTCGCCCTTCGTGATCATCGACGGCGAGCCGTTCTGGGGCTTCGACCGCTTCGACCAGATCGAGGCGCACCTGAAGAGCAAGCGCCCGATGGCGCTGCATGCCGTACCGGGCAAGGACAGCAACACAAGCAGCTCGGACGGCAGCACGGGTAGCAGCACAGACAGCAGCAAGGAAAAGAAACCCGCATGAATGCCAGCATCAAGCCTATCCGCCATCCCCGTTTTGATTGCGTGATTTTCGATTGCGACGGCGTGCTCGTCGACAGCGAGCCCATCGTCAACCGCGTGCTCAACGAGATGCTCAACGAGCTTGGCATCCGCATCTCGATCGAAGAATCGACCAAGTGGTTCCTCGGCCGCGCGGTGCGCGAAGAGCTCGAGAACATCGAGCGCAGGCGCGGCGCGCCGTTGCCCGAGAACTGGCTGTCGCAATGGTTCGTGCGGCGCAATACGGTGCTGGAGGCGGAAGTGCAGGCGGTGGCGCATGTGCGCGAGGCGGTTTCCGGGATCGCTGCCGCCGGCCTGCCCATCTGCGTGGCCTCGGGCGCGGATCGCATCAAGGTCAAGCTGCAGCTGACCCGCACCGGCCTGGTGGAGCTGTTCCAGCAGGACGAGCGCGAGCATATCTTCTCGTCGACCGAGGTGGAGCGCAGCAAGCCCGCGCCCGATGTGTACCTGCTGGCGGCGCGCACCATGAACGTGGAACCGGCACGCTGCGCGGTGATCGAAGATAGCCCGACCGGCGTGACCGCAGGTGTTGCCGCGGGCATGACCGTGTTTGGCTATGCCGCGCGCAACGCGGCGCCATCGCTGATGGCCGCCGGCGCTGTCGGTACCTTCACCGATATGCGCGAGCTGCCGGGGCTGATCGGATGAAGGCGCGCGCGTCCGGCGCCGGCGGTTGCCCATGCGGCGGCGGCGACTACGCCGCCTGCTGCGGGCGCTTTCACCGTGGCGAGGCGCTGCCGTTCAACGCCGAGCAACTGATGCGCTCGCGCTACAGCGCCTATGTGCTGGGCGACGTGGATTGGCTGCGCCATACCTGGCATCCGTCCACCTGCCCGTCCGACCTCGCCGCCGACAAGGACACGCGCTGGCTCGGGCTGGCCATCAAGGCGCATGCGCAGCAGGACGAGACGCATGCCCAGGTGGAGTTCGTGGCGCGCTACAAGGTGGGCGGGCGCGCGTGGCGGCTGCATGAGCGCAGCCGCTTTGTGTGCGAGCCGCGCGGCGCCGGCGAGGCGCCGCGCTGGCTTTATATCGATGGCGAAATGCTGGGGGAGACACCATGACGGAATCGATGGCTGCTGGTACGGCGCAGGACACCGAATACCTGCTGTATGGCTTCGCGCAATCCGGCAACACCTACAAGGTGGCATTGCTGCTGGAAACCGTCGGCGTGCAGCGTGGCCGCAAGCTGTGGACGCCGCGCTTCGTTGACTACTTCAACGGCGAGACGCACACGCCCGAGTACCGCGCCATCAACGAAATGGGTGAGGCGCCGGTGCTGGAGTTCGATGGCCAGCGGTTGTCGCAATCGGGCGCCATCCTGGACCTGCTGGCGCGGCGGCTCGATATCTACGGGCCCGCCAATGAGACCGAACGCTCCGAGGTCTTGCGCTGGCTGCTGTTCGACAACCACAAGTTCACGTCCTACACCGCCACCTACCGCTTCCTGCGCACCTTCGCCAAGGCACCGGATCCGGCGGTGCTGCAGTTCCTGAGACAACGTTGCGAGGGCGCGTGGAACGTGCTCAACACGCATTTGTCCGGGCGGGCCTACGTGCTGGGCGAGCGCCTGACCATCGCGGATTTCTCGCTGGCCGGCTACGTGTTCTACGACGACGAGATCGGCGTGCACTGGCGCAAGGAGTATCCGCAACTCCACGCCTGGACCGAGCGGCTGCGCGCGCTGCCGGGCTGGCGCCATCCGTACGACCTGTTGCCGGGGCATCCGCTGCCCAGGCGCACGGCCTGAGGCAGCGGGCAGCAGAGGAGCGGCACCACGCGCGGCAGGGCAACGGGGGAGCAGGCAATCATGAGATGGACGCATCGACTGGCCCTGGCCCTGCTGCTGCCCCTGCCATTCGCCGGGGCAATGGCCCGGGCGCCATCCGCGAATCAGGACTTGGAGGCACCAGAGACGATCACCGCCGCCATCGCCATCCCCGGATCGTCGGAGCAGATCGTGATGATTCCCAAGCCCGGCATCATGTTCTCGCTGGCGCTGGAAACCACCATCTTCAAGCCACCTGGCGACGGCCCGTTTCCGCTGGTCGTGATCAATCACGGCAAGGCGCAGGGCAAGCCGGCCTTCCAGTCGCGCGCACGCTACCTCGTGCAGAGCGCGGAATTCGTCAAGCGCGGCTACGTGGTGGCACTGCCGATGCGCCAGGGCTTTTCCAAATCCGGCGGCGCCTATATCGGCGCTGGCTGCAATGTCGAGAGCAACGGCCTGGTGCAGGCCGAGGACGTGGTAGCCGCGCTCGAATACATGGTCAAGCAGCCCTATGTGGACAAGTCGCGCATCGTGGTGATCGGCCAGTCGCATGGCGGGCTGACCACCATGGCATTCAGCACCATCGTGTATCCGGGCGTGCTGGGCGTGATCAATTTTGCCGGCGGCCTGCGCGATGCGTCCTGCAGCCGCTGGGAATTCAACCTGACGGACGCGTTCGGCGGCTACGGTAAAAAGGCGCGCTATCCCTCGCTGTGGCTGTACGGTGATAACGACAGCTACTGGCCGCAGCCCCTGCCGGCAAAATTCTTCGAGGCCTATGCCGCGCAGGCGCATGGCCCTGCCGCCAACGCTCGCATGGTGGACTACGGCACATTCGCGGGCGACTCCCACACGTTGTTCGGCGCCCGCGCGGGCGTGGCGATCTGGCTGCCCGAGGTCGGGCGGTTCTTCAGGGAGATCGGGTTATCGTTCGATCCGCAGCCGTGACGGGCTGTTTTTTTCGATGGATGGATGGAATCGCGCGCCGCATCCGGCGGCGCGGGGTGGAGATAGGTGCACGCAAGCGTCAAGATACGAGGCGGTTACGTACTTCTTCGTGCTTTGTCGCTCAACGTGTTGCCAACGTGTAAATCCGGCGCTGTTTGCCAATTCACCAGGTAGCTCCCTACCATGACTCTCCCCAACCCGCACGCAAGTGCCGCCACGCCAGGCTTCGGCTGCCTGGGCCGGCCAGCGCGCGGTCAACAAAGGAGGGTTCCCTTGGAAGACCAGTCCAATTCCGCGTCCCCGGTGCCGAGCGCGCATCCCGCCCAGCCTACGCTCGGCGAGCGCAGCTTGCGCGCGGTATGGCATCCGTGCACGCCGCTGCGGCCCGATGCCGGCGAACCGCCGCTCGCCATCGCCCGCGGCGAGGGCCCCTGGCTGCACGACACCGGCGGCCAGCGCTATTTCGATGCCACCAGCTCCTGGTGGGTCAACCTGTTTGGCCACGCCAACCCTGACATCAACGCCGCGCTGCGCGAGCAGCTCGACACGCTCGAGCACGTGATGCTGGCCGGCTGCACGCATGCGCCGGCGGTGGAGCTGGCCGAGCGCCTGTCGGCGCTCACCGGCGGCGCGCTCGGCCATGTCTTCTATGCCAGCGACGGCGCGTCCGCCGTGGAGATTGCGCTGAAGATGAGCTTCCACTACTGGCGCAACACCGGCCTGGGCGGCAAGCGCGAATTCGTCTGCCTGCGCCACGGCTACCACGGCGAGACCGTGGGCGCGCTGGCGGTGACCGATGTGGCGATCTTCCGCGATGCCTACGATCCGATGCTGATGAGCTCGCATGTGGTGATGTCGCCGGATGCGCGCCAGGCCGCGCCGGGCGAGAGCGCCGCGCAGGTCGCGCAGCGCGCGCTGGATGCGCTGGAGGCGCTGCTGCAAGCGCGCGGCGGCCAGATCGCAGCGCTGATCATCGAGCCGCTGGTGCAGTGCGCCGCTGGCATGGCCATGCACGAACCGCTCTACCTGGAAGGCGTGCGCGCACTGTGCGACCGCTACCGCGTGCACCTGATCGCCGACGAGATCGCGGTGGGGTGCGGGCGTACCGGCACCTTCTTCGCGTGGGAGCAGGCGCGGTGCGCGGGCGAGCCCGGCGCACCGCTGCCGGCGCACCTGTGGCCGGATTTCCTGTGCTTGTCCAAGGGCATCAGCGGCGGCTACCTGCCGCTCTCGCTGGTGCTGTCGCGCAGCGCGATCCAGCAGGCCTTCGTGGCCGAGGCGGGCGACCCGGACCGCGCCCGCAGCTTCCTGCACTCGCACTCGTATACCGGCAACCCGCTGGCCTGCCGCGCCGCGCTGGCCACGCTGGACCTCTTCGCCAAGCAAGACGTGGTGGCGCGCAACCGCCAGCGTGCGCAGTGGCTCGCGCAAGCCATGGCAGGGCTCGCGGCGGATGCGCGGCTGCACCACGTGCGCCAGCGCGGGCTGATCTGGGCCGCCGACGTACGCGAGGCATTCGCCGCCGACGCGGGGGAGTTTGCCGCGCGCTTTCATCATGCCGCGCGCGCGCACGGCGTGCTGATCCGGCCGATCGGCCGCACGCTTTACATCATGCCGCCGTATGTGTTCGACGCGGAGCTGGCGCAGTGGCTGGCCGGCCAGTTGCAGGCCACGCTCGACACGGTACTGGCAGGCATGGAACAGAACGACAGCGCCGGCAACGGTACCGGCGCACCCACGGAGATATGCCATGCTGCTTGAGCACCTGACACTGGCCGCCGCCGAGCGCGACGAAAAGGCACTGACGCGGCGCCGCCGGACCGCGTACTCCGCCTGCGCGCCGCAACAAGCCGTGAGCGATGCCTGCGGCGACGAGATGCACTCGCTGCTGACGTTCTGCAGCAATGACTACCTGGGCCTTGCCAACCATCCCGCGCTGATCGAGGCCATGGCCGAGGGCGCGCGCCAGTTCGGCGCGGGCAGCGGGGCGTCCCACCTGGTGAGCGGCCATTCGCTGGCCCACCACCGGCTCGAGGGCGAGCTGGCGGCGTGGTTCGCGCCGAACATTCCGCACGCGGCCGCGCTCTACTTCTGCACCGGCTATATGGCCAACATGGCGGTGCTGACCGCGCTTGGCAGCGCCGATGCCACGCTCTTCTGCGAAGCGCTCAACCATGCGTCCCTGATCGACGGCGCGCGCCTGGCGCGTGCCGAGGTGCGCCGCTATGCGCATCGCAACGTGGCCGAGCTCGAGGGCTTGCTGGCCGCGAGCACCAGCCCGCTCAAGCTGATCGTCACCGACAGCGTGTTCAGCATGGACGGCGATTTCGCGCCGCTGGCCGAGCTGCTGACGCTGGCCGAGCGGCACGACGCCTGGATCATCCTGGATGACGCGCATGGCTTCGGCGTGCTGGGCGAGCAAGGCCACGGCGTGCTGGAGCACCTCGCGCTGACGTCGCCGCGCTTTATCTACATCGGCACGCTGGGCAAGGCCGCCGGCGTGGCGGGCGCCTTCGTGGCCGCGCACGCAACCATCATCGATCATCTCGTCAACACCGCGCGCCAGTACATCTACACCACGGCCGCGCCGCCGGCGGTGGCGCACGCCTTGTCCGCCAGCCTGGCGCTGATCGGCGGCGACGAAGGGCGGCAACGCCGCACGCAGCTCAACAAGCTGATCCGCACGCTGCGTGGCGGGCTGGCTGGCCTGACGCGGGCGGCTGGCTGGCGCCTGGGCGAGAGCGCCACCGCGATCCAGCCCGTGATCGTGGGCGACAACGTGGCGGCGCTGGCGTTGTCCGCCGCGCTGGAAGCGGATGGCATCCGCGTTGGCGCGATCCGCCCGCCGACCGTGCCCGTTGGTACGGCGCGCCTGCGCATCACGCTGTCGGCCTCGCACACCGTGGCCGATGTGGAGCGCCTGCTGGCGAGCCTGGGCAGCGTGGTGCCGGCGAAGGAGGCGTCATGATCGCCTCCTTCGTCACCGGCACCGACACCGGCATCGGCAAGACCCACGCCAGCGCCACCTTGCTGCATGCGCTGCGCGCCGCCGGCCACCGTGCCGTCGGCATGAAGCCGGTCGCCAGCGGTAGCGAGTGGCGCGGCGACCACTGGCATAACGATGACGTGGCGCAGTTGCGCGAAGCCAGCGCGGTGACCGTGCCGCAGGCGCAGACATGCCCGTTCTTGCTGCGCACGCCGGCCTCGCCGCACCTGGCCGCCGCCATCGAAGGCGCGCGCATCACGCGCGAGCCGATTCGCGCCGCGTTTGCCGCGCTGCAGGCGCAGGCCGATGCGGTGGTGGTGGAAGGCGTCGGCGGCTTTTGCGTGCCGCTGGACGGCGCGCCGAGGGAGCAGGGCGGCTGGGACACGGCCGACCTCGCCGTGATGCTCGGCCTGCCGGTGGTGCTGGTGGTCGGTATCCGCCTCGGCTGCATCAGCCATGCACTGCTCACCGCCGAGGCCGTGCGCGCACGCGGCCTGCACCTGGCTGGCTGGATCGCCAACCGCATCGATCCCGGCATGCACCTCGCCGACGAGAACATCGGCACGCTGCGCGCGGCGCTGGGCGCACCCTGGCTCGGCACGTTGCCGTGGCAGGTCGCACCGGCCGAAGCCGCCAGCCAGCTCGCGCTGGCGCCGCTGCTTGCCGCCTGCCATGCCGGCGCCAGCATCGCTGCCTGAGCGCGCGCCGAACCAAGCAAAAAAAAAAAACACCAAACGAATCACCGGAACCGATAACAACCATGACCGCAACCACCCACGCAGGCGAAACCGTCGCCACCATTTCCGCCGACACCCTGCGCCAGACCGCCCGCCGCTTTGCCGAATCCGCTCCCGCCAGCAAGCCGGGCGACTGGACCGTAGCCGAGGTGGCCGCGCTATACGCGCTGCCGTTCAACGATCTGCTGTTCCGCGCCCAGCAGGTGCACCGCGAGCATTTCGATGCCAATGCCGTGCAACTCTCCACGCTGCTGTCGATCAAGACCGGCGGCTGCGAAGAGGATTGCGGCTATTGCCCGCAGAGCGCGCACCACGATGCCGGCGTCACCGCAGGCAAGCTGATGGCGCTCGATGAGGTGCTGGAAGCCGCGCGCGCCGCCAAGGCTAGCGGCGCTGGCCGCTTCTGCATGGGCGCCGCCTGGCGCAGCCCCAAGGACCGTCACCTCGAGCCGGTGATCGAGATGGTGAAAGAGGTCAAGGCCATGGGCCTGGAGACCTGCGTCACGCTCGGCATGCTGGAGGCCGAGCAGGCGCAGCGCCTGAAGGACGCCGGCCTTGACTACTACAACCACAATCTCGATACCTCGCCCGAGTTCTACGGCGAGATCATCGGCACCCGCACCTACCAGGACCGCCTGGACACCATTGGCCATGTGCGCGGGGCCGGCATCAATGTGTGCAGCGGCGGCATCGTCGGCATGGGTGAATCGCGCGAGGCGCGCGCCGGGCTGATCGCGCAACTGGCCAACCTCGACCCGTATCCCGAGTCGGTGCCCATCAACAACCTGGTGGCGGTCAAGGGCACGCCGCTGGCCGACACCGCGCCGATCGACCCGTTCGAGTTCGTGCGCACCATCGCCGTGGCGCGCATCACCATGCCGAGCGCCATGGTGCGCCTGTCCGCCGGCCGCGAGACCATGGACGACGCGCTGCAGGCCCTGTGTTTCATGGCCGGCGCCAATTCCATCTTCTACGGCGACCGCCTGCTGACCACCGCCAACCCCCAGGCTGACCGCGACCGCGCGCTGCTGGCGCGGCTCGATATCCGCACCGAGGGCTACGCAGGGTAAGCTGGCGGGAATGGCGGCGGCCAACGGCCAACGGCCGAGGGCCGCCGCCCCGCAACCGCACTGGCTGCGGACCGCAGTCCATCAGGGGGGGGGCGCCGTGTTCAACAAGATCCTGATCGCCAACTCGCGGCGAAATCGCCTGCCGCGTGGCAGCTACCTGCCGCCGCCTCGGCATCCGCACGGTGGCGGTCTACTCCGACGCCGACGCCAACGCGCGCCACGTGGCGCTGTGCGACGAGGCCGTGCATATCGGCGGCGCGGCAGCCCGCGACAGCTACCTGCGCGGCGACCACATCAT
>NZ_AHJE01000010.1 GCF_000243095.1 Cupriavidus basilensis OR16
GGGGATGTCGTACGCTCTTGGGCGCAATAACCAACGCCGATCAATCAAACAGCGACCCGCCCCCCCCCAAACACCAATCCATCCCCTACTTCAACCTCAACGGCTCCAACAACGCCGCATCATATTTCCCCCTCCCAATCCTCCCCAACTCCAGCATCCGCAGCAAGATATAAGCCTGCCGCTGCCGGGCGCGCCGAGGATTCACCACGGGGTTATTCGCCGAGGGCGCCTTGGGCAATCCGGCCAGCATCGCGCATTCGGCTAGGCCAGCAAGGGGGATAGCGGCGGCTACCCCCCTTTTCGTTGGCGAGCGCCCCTTGAGGAAATTTCCCAAACACTGGTATGGTTGATGCGGCACAAAATCCAAATATGGCATCGCACCCCGCCCGCGATGCCCGCAACGCCCCTGAGCAAGGAAAACTTCCCGCATGACTGTATTCCAAGGGACTGGCGCCCTTTTCACCCTGATCGCCATTTTCGGCGTCATCAACCATCGCTTCATCAAGCTGCCCGACACCCTGGGCATCACCGCCGTCGGGTTGGTGACCTGCCTGAGCGTGTCCATCCTCGGCTTCAACCACCCTGAAATGGTCGCGCAGGCCCGCAAGCTGGTTGCCCAGATCGATTTCTCCGACGTGGTCTTCCACGGCTTGCTCAGCTTGCTGCTGTTCGCCGGCGCCCTGCACGTCGACCTCTCGCGCATGCGCCGCCAGCGCCGGGCCGTGGTCATGCTGGCCACGGTCGGCGTGGTGATATCCACCGCCGCGGTCGGGTTCGGCTTCTTCCATGTCGCGCAATGGCTGGGCCACCCGATCAGCCTGCTGTGGTGCCTGGTGTTTGGCGCGCTGATTTCGCCCACCGATCCGATCGCTGTTCTCAGCGTGCTCAAGAACGCCGGTGCGTCGGAAAGCCTGGAAACCAAGATCGCCGGCGAGTCGCTGTTCAATGACGGCACGGCGGTGGTGGCCTTCCTGACCTTGGTGGGGCTGGCGACGGGCACCACGGAATTCTCCGCCCCCGACGTGGCGCTCGCGCTGGTGCGCGAAGTGCTGGGCGCCGTTGCGCTAGGTGTCGTGGTGGGCTACGTGGCGTCGGTGCTGCTGCGCGGGATAGATAGCTATCCGGTCGAGATCCTGATCACGCTGGCGCTGGCCACCGGCGGCTACAGCCTGGCCGAGGCAGTCCACGTGTCCGCGCCGCTGTCGGTGGTCATCATGGGCCTGGTGAGTGGTCATCATGGGCCTGGTGATCGGCAACCACAGCACCTCCAAGTCCATGTCGGAAAAGACCCGCGAGCACTTGTTCAACTTCTGGGGCCTGCTGGATGAGTTGCTCAACCTGGTGCTGTTCGGCTTGATCGGGCTGGAGATCATCGCGCTGTCGCTGCAGCTGCATATCGTCTGGCTGGGACTGGCCGCGATTCCCGTGGTGCTGCTGGCACGCGGCATCAGCGTAGCCGTCCCGCTGCTGGCGCTGCAGAACTTCCGCCGGCTCAATCCGCACTCGGCCACCATCATGACCTGGGGCGGCCTGCGCGGCGGCATCTCGATTGCGCTAGCGCTATCGCTGCCGGAGTTCCCTGGCCGCGAGATGCTGATCGGCGTGACTTACCTGGTGGTGGTGTTCAGCCTGCTGATCCAGGCCACCACGCTGGGCAAGCTGGTCAAGCACCTGAACGGCTTGAGCGCGAAGCGATAGCCGGTCCGGCACGGGCCGCGTTACTGGCGGCTCTGGCAGATCTTGTCGAACTCGCCACCATCGGCGAAATGCCGGTTCTGCGCCTGTGCCCAGCTGCCAAACACCGCGCTGACATGACGCTAGCGATCCTCTTTGTCCACAACAGGGGCATCGGAGCGCAACGAAAGATTCCGCATTTCGATAGACACTAACAAGACGGCGGGCGGGCCATGATCGCCCCGCCTGCCGCCCTGTTCACGCCACCTTGGGGAAGTCGATCACCGTATCGTTGACGCGGTTGATCATGTTGGTGAACAGGATCGCGCTGATGGCCTGGATGCTCTCGACGATCTGGCGGTCGGTGTAGCCGGCTTCGCGCACATTGGCCACGACGCTGGCGGGCACCGTGCCGGAGGTCGTGGCCACGGCCAGGGCGAAGCGGACCAGCGCATCGATCTTGCTGTCTTGCGGGTATGCGCCGGCGCGCAGTTCACGCGTTTGTTCGGCGCTATAGCCGGCCATCTTGCCGGTCATGGTGTGCGCGGCCACGCAATAGTCACAACCCGACGCTTCGCTGACGGCAAGGTTGATCGCTTCGAGCTCGCGCGCGCTGAGCGTGGAGGTCTTGAGCAGCGCTCCGGTTTGCAGCGCGTGGGCCAGCACCTCGGGGGCATTGCTGCCGATGACCGCGTAAGCGTTGGGCACCTTGCCCACGGCGCCCTTGATGGCGGCGAACAGTTGGGCGGCCTGGCCGGTAGCTTCGGCGGTGTTGATGGTGTGAAGACGGGACATGACGACACTCCTTTACGGTTGGTTGATGGACCCGCGCTGTCTGTGTTGCGCTGCTTCCATGGACTGAAGTCTAGGCGCACCAGACGCGACTTACCGCATATAATCGTCGCATTATCTTGCCCCATCGTCTCAATACCGCGCTACCGCTCTGATCCCACCGTTCCCGCCATGGATAGCCTGACCGAACTTGTGCGCATGCTTTCGCCCGCCGGCACCGTCGACCTGCACTGCCGCTTTGCCGGCAACTGGCGGGTGGACAACGCGGCGGCGCCCGCCGGCCACCTGCCGTATCACATCATCCTGAAGGGGCAGGCGCGCGCGCTGGTGGAGCAAGAGGCCATCTCGCTCCGTGCGGGCGACGTGCTGCTGTTCCCGCACGGCAGTGCGCACACGCTGCGCAGCCTGCCCGACGATGCGGGCGGTGCCGACGCCCGCACGCCGGCCCAGGCAACGCGCTTCAATGGCTTGCTGACCGAGGTGACGATACCCGGCGACACACATCCGCTGGACATGCTGTGCGGCACGTTCGTGCTGGGCTTGCCGGGCACGATGCTGTTGCGCAACCTGCCGCCGGTGCTGCGCGTGGCCACCGCGCAGCGCGCCGATTGCGCCTGGCTGGAGGCGCTGATCGGCATGATGCGCAACGAGGCGCAGGCACCCGAACCGGGTGGCACGGCGGTCATCGGCCAGCTCTCCACCGCGTTGCTGACCCTGCTGTTGCGCGCGTTGATCGCGCAGGGCGGCGTCACGCATAGCGTGCTGGCGCTGATGGCCGATGCGCGGCTAGCCAAGTCGATCGACGCGGTGCTGCGCGCGCCGGCCGAGCCGTGGTCGGTGGCGTCGCTGGCGGCGGTGTGCAATGTGTCACGCGCCACCTTTGCGCGGCGTTTCTCGCAGCTCAGCGGCGAGACGCCGCTTCAGTTCGTAACCACCTTGCGCATGGAAATGGCGGCCCGCCTGCTGACGCAGGACCGCGAATCCGCGGCCAGCATCGGCGAGCATTGCGGCTATGCCTCCGAGGCCGCGTTCGGGCGTGCCTTCAAGGCGTACTTTGGCGTTGGGCCGGGCAGTTTCCGGCGCGCGGCGCGGGAGCGCCGCTCGGCCGCCGCCGCAGCGATGGCCACGGGGGCCGTGAAGGACCAGGAGGAAGAGGAGGAAGAGGACGACCAGGACGAAACGGCGGGCTAGGCCGCGGCGCGCTGCGCTTCGTAGACCTGCAGATGGCTATAGGCAATGCGCACCAGCGGCACGTCGTGCCCCAGCCGCGCGGCGCGCTGCGCCATGTCGCCAACGATGTCGTCAGCCTCCAGGCGCGGCGCGCCCTGCGCGATATCGCGCCGCATCGAAGGCCCACGTCGAGGTTTCGTCCAGCAGGCGCGCGGCCATGGCCTGAACCACCGGCTCGGGCAAGGCATGGCCGGACAAGCGCGCCACCGCCGCGCATTCGTCCATGGCCTGCTGCATCAGCTTGCGGCCGTCCACGGTCCTCGTGATCTCGCCGACCGTGCCGCGCATCAGGCAGGTCATCAACGCGCCGGCACAAATCATCACCCACTTGTTCCACAGCGCCTGGTCGATGGCCAACGACAGCTCGCGCGTGCCGGGCGTGCTGGCCGCCAGCGCATGGAAAGCGCTGGCCAGCGCCTGTGCCGACTCCGCGCGAGCGCCTACGATGAGCCGGTCGACCGCGCCCTGGTGCTCCACCGCGCCAGTGGCGTCCAGCGTGGTGGCAATGTAGGAAACACCGCCGAGTACCCGTTCGCGGCCGTAGCGCGCGTCCAGCGTCTGGTACGAGCGCAACCCGTTGACCAGCGGCAGGATCGCCGCGCCCTTGCCGCCGCCGCCATCGAGCGCCGGGGCCAGCGCAGCCATGGCGCTGTCCAGGTCGTAGGTCTTGCATGCCAGCAGGACCAGGTCGTAATCCGCCTTGACGTGCTCGGCCAGCACCGTCTTCACGGCAGCGCGGATATCGCCAAGCTCGCTGCGTACGACCAGGCCATCTTTTGCCAGCACTTGCGCTCGCCGTGGCCGCACCAGGAACGTGACATCAGCCCCAGCCTGCATGAGGCGCCCGCCGTAATAGCCACCCATGGCGCCAGCGCCCAGGACCAGAATCTTCATGACGTTCCCCGCTCTCGTGACTTCGATGTAAAAAAAGCTGCCTACGACCCGCCGCCGGCCTGCGCGGCCTCCTCCGCGCCTGACAGGAAGCCGGCGGCGGATGCCAGGCGCCGGCGCATGCCGTCGGCGGCGGCCGGACCCGCGACCAGGGCGTGCCGCCTGAAACTCAGGGGCTCGCCGGTGCCGGCATCCACCAGCACCGGATCGACCACCTTGCCGGTTTCCTTGTCGCGCAACTCCACGCTGGGGCCGTCCCGCCCCAAGTGCTTGTTGCCCCAGGCCAGCATGGCCAGCAGCACGGGCAGGAAATCGCGCCCGCACGGCGTCAGCACATACTCGTAGCGCGGCGGCTTCTCGGAGTATTGCTGCCGCTCCAGCAGCCCCTCCTCCACCAGCGCGGTGAGGCGGCGCGTGAGCATATTGGGCGCGATGTCCAGGTTCTTCTGGAAGTCGTCGAAACGCCGCGCGCCGTAGAACGCCTCGCGCATCAGCAGCATGCTCCACCACTCGCCAACCCGCTCCAGCCCACGGGCGATGGGGCATTGCATGTTTCTGAAGGTCTTTCTTTGCATGGTCGAGGGCTCCGCTCCGGCATCAAGATACTTTCAATATGATAGCTGGATTATTGCGTGGTAAAACCGGAAACCCTCCCGCCTTGCCGCCCTCGGCATGTTGTTTAGTCCAGCGCTTCGAGCGCCAGCGCAATGCCCTGCCCGCCCCCGATGCACAGGGTCACGATGCCCCGGCGTATCCCGTCCGCGCGCATCGAGTACAGCAGGCGTGTTGTCAGCACCGCCCCGGTTGCGCCGATCGGATGGCCATGCGCGATGGCGCCGCCTTCCACGTTGATCAAGTCCAGCGGCAGCCCGAGTTCGCCTGCCACCGCCAGCGGCACCGCCGCGAAGGCCTCATTGATTTCGATCCGCTCGACATCGCCCAGCGCCCACTGCGCGCGCTGCAGCGCCTGGCGCACAGCGGGGACGGGGCCCAGGCCGAACAGTCCCGGCTCGACGGCGCCCACGCCGTAGGCCACCAGCCGGGCCATCGGTGCCAGCCCGAAGCGCTCGGCCAGGGATCGTTCGGCGACCAGCATGGCTGCCGCACCGCTATTGAGCCCCGGGGCATTGCCCGCGGTGATGGTGCCGTCCTTGCGGAATGCCGGGCGCAGCTTGCTGAGAACCTCGAAAGTGGTGTCCGGCCGGTTCGCTTCGTCCACGTTGAATGTGGCCGGGCCACCCTTTGCCTTTACTGGCACGCCGACAATCTGTTCCACAAAGCGGCCTTGCTCCTGCGCGCGCGCAAAGCGGCTTTGCGAACGTTCGGCCCAGTGGTCCTGCTCATCGCGGCTGATCTTGTTACGCGCCACCAGGTCCTCGGTATGCCAGCCAGAGTGCTCGCCCGAGAACGCATCCACCAAGCCGTCGCGCAGCATGCTGTCCTGCAATGCCGCGTCGCCCATGCGGCTGCCCCAGCGGCCGGCGGGCATCAGGTAGGGCGCCTGGTCCATATTCTCCATGCCGCCGGCAATCGCCACCTCGACATGGCCAAGCCAGATTTCATCGGCGGCGCTGGCAATGGCCTGCGCGCCGGACCCGCATACGCGGTTGACAGTCATCGCCGGCAGCGAAACCGGCAGGCCCGCGCCAATGGCCGCCTGCCGGGCGGGATTCATCCTGTTGCCCGCCTGGATCACATTGCCGAACACCACGCTGCCGATCCGTTCCGGATCGACGCCAGAGCGGCGGACCGTCTCGCGGATCACCGCGGCCCCAAGCTCGGTCGCCGGCGTTGTCTTCAGCGACCCGTTATACGACCCGATAGCGGTGCGCACGGGCTGGCACAGTACGACTTCTCTTGCTTTCATCACATCACCCCTCGCGTGTGGACAGCCCGGCCGGTGGCCAGCGGCAAACTGCCGCGGCACCAGGCCGGGTAGAAAAAACGGTCATTGGCCTGGCTGCTGGCTGACGGCCAGCATCGCCGCATGCTCGATCACCTTCTCGAGCTTGCCGTCGAGCGCGCGCGCCACCGCCAGGACGTCGGCGTCGCCGAACTGCCCGAACAGCGTCGACGGCTGGTCGAACTCCACCCTCACCGCACCTGGCTTTGCTTCGTAGACCAGCACGGACAACGGCGCGTAGAGCCCGGCGCGGATGTCGTGGCGCGTCATCTGAAACGCGATCCCCGGGTTGCCCACGTGATAGCGCTTGGCATGGCGTTGCGCCCCGGCCAGAGCGAACAGCGCGCCGTGGTTTTGCACCGCAAAGATCATCAGGCCCTGCTCTCCTTCCATCTGCCTGATGCGCGCCTGCGCCGCGGCCGGATCGCTGGCAAGCGTGGCCGAAACCGTGGGATCGAACCTGCCGAGGATGGCTTCGAAGTTGCGCGTAAAGGCCGCATAGCTGACTTCGATCTCCAGGTCCTGGTGCGTGACACTGACCTGCCGGGACGAGACCAGCTTGATCAGGGCGGACGGGGGCGGCATTGCGGTCGGTTTCATTGTGATCGGTTCTCCACTGCTTGCGGCCCCGCTGGCCAGCGCGAGCGTCAGCGCCAGGCCAGGGCCGAGGATGATCAGGTTTCGGAACATGTCGTGCCTGCCTGGTTGCCTGCGCAAGCATCCGCCAAGGCCCGCTTCAGCATGACTCTGCCGAGTTGAAGCCGGTACCCAGCATCGGCAAAGCTGTCCTCCAGCGGCGCCACCCCGTCGAACGCCGCGGCGGCGATACGGGCCATTTCATCGACACCGCCGGCGAAGCCTTCGGCCAGCAAAGCCTCGGCCGCATAGGCGCGAAACGGCATATCGGCGACGCCGGTGATCCCGATGGTCCCACCCAGGCATTTGTCCCCGTCGAAACGCAGCGTCACCGCGGCGGCGGCCACGGCGTAGCCCGACGACGGATGGCGGAATTTCCGGTAGCCGACCCGGACCGCAGCCGGCAACGGAATATGGATGCGGGTGAGAATCTCGTCCTGCCGCACCGCCGAGGCCATGAACCCCACAAAGAAATCCCGCACCGGCACGCGCCGTGAGCCGTTTGCGCCTGCCACCTCCATGATCGCATCGAGCGCCAGCACCGCAGCCGGCCAGTCTGACGCCGGATCGGCATTGACCAGCGAGCCGCCAATGGTTCCGCGATTGCGTACCGCGGGGTCCGCGATGACCTGGCCGACCAGGGCAAACAGCGGCGCCAGCGTCTTGAGCCGGCTGTCAACAGCCAGCTCCGCGTGCGTGGTGGCGCTGCCGATCGAGACGCGATCCGGATGGACTTCAATGCCCCTGAGTTCGGCAAGGCGGCCGATATCGACCAGGAACGACGGCCTGGCCAGCCGCAGCTTCATCATGGGCACCAGCGAATGGCCGCCGGCCAGGATCTTCGCATCCGCGTCGCCCGACAGCAGCGAGAGTGCATCCTGCACGCTGCTGGCCCGGACATACTCAACTTCGTAGGGAATCATGCCGCGCTCCTGCTAGCCTCATCGATCGCGCGCCAGATCTTGGGCGGCGTCAGGGGCATATCGAGATGGGTAATGCCGAATGGCTTCAGCGCATCGCAGACGGCCGCCACCACCGCGGGCGGCGCGCCGACGCAACCGGCTTCGCCGATGCCCTTTACCCCCAGCGGGTTCGTGGGCGAGGGCGAAACATGGAAGCTGGTGCGCATGCGGGGAACCTGCTCGATGCGGGGGAAGCCGTAGTCGAGCAGCGAGCCCGACAGCAACTGGCCGGCCTCGTCATACTTGGCCTCTTCGAAGAGCGCCTGCCCGATCCCTTGCGCAATCCCGCCATGCATCTGGCCATGGCAGAGCATGGGATTGATCAATACGCCGACGTCGTCCACCGCGACGTAGTCGAGGATCTTCACCAGCCCGGTTTCGGCATCCACTTCCACCACCACCGCATGGCAACCGTTGGGCGCGCCCATCGAGGTGGGTTCATAGAAGACCCGCTCGTCCAGTCCGGGCTCGACATCCCTGGGCAGCTTGCTGGCGACATAGGCCATGCGCGCCACCTGCGCGAATGCAACGGCGTTGCCCCCGCCGGCCGCCCTGAACTCGCCGTCGGCGTAGCGCACGTTCTCTTCAGCGGCTTCCAGCATGATTGCCGCGATCCTGCGGGCCTTGGCAAGGATCTTTCCGGCCGCCACATAGGCGGCGGACCCTCCGACCGGCATGGAGCGTGAATTGAAGGTGCCATGGCCGGCGAGCACGCGATCGGTGTCCCCCTGCACCACATCGACATCGTCCATCGGCAACTGCAGCACCTGCGCCACGATCTGGGCATAGCTGGTGGCATGGCCATGCCCCTGGGGCATCGATCCGCTGAACAGCGTCACCTTGCCGTCGGAATGCACGCGGATATGAGCGCTCTCCCAGCCACCGCGATCGAAGCCGACCTTGGGCAGCATGGCGGAGAGGCCCATGCCAACGAGTTCCAGATAGCAGGTCACGCCGATGCCGACGTACTTGCCTTGCAGCCGCAGCGCGGCCTGGCGCCGGCGCCAGCCTGCGTAGTCGATCAGCTCGGTGGCGCTGTCGAGGCACGCCTGGTAGTCGCCGCTGTCCCACTTGCCGCGCGCGTTGTTATGCGGCTGATAGGGGAACTGGTCGGCCTGCACCAGGTTGCGCCGTCGCAGTTCGACCGGATCGATATCCAGCGCCCCGGCCACCGCATCCATCATCCGTTCGACGATATAGGCCGCCTCTGGCCGCCCCGCCCCGCGATAGGCATCGACCGGCGTGGTATTGGTCGTGACCAGGTTGACTTCGACATCGACCGAGGTGATCTGGTAGTTGCCGGTGACGTAGCTGGCCGTGTTCACCGTCGGAATACCGGTGGCCATATTGGACAGATAGGCGCCAAGGTTGGCGATAGACCGCACCTTGATGCCCAGCACTTTGCCGGAATCCTTGACCGCGGCCTCGACATACTCCACATGCGCGCGGCCGTGCGTGGTAGCCAGGTGATTCTCGCTGCGCGACTCGGTCCAGCTTACCGGACGGCTGAAATGCCGGGAGGCAAACGCGACCAGCACTTCCTCCGCGTAGAAATGCATCTTTGCCCCGAACCCGCCACCAATGTCGGGCGCGACGATACGGATTCGATGCTCGGGCCAGCCCAGGGCCTCCGAAAGCCAACGCCTCGACATATGCGGCACCTGCGTCGGCACGATGAAAGTCAGCCGCTCGTCGGCCGGGTCGTAGCTGGCGCACAGCGCGCGCGGCTCCAGCGGGCTGGGAATCAGGCGCTGGTTCACCAGCCGGATGGCGACCACGCGGTCGGCCGCCTTGACCGCATCCTCGTAGCTGCCTCCCTTGACACGGTAGACACCAATCAGGTTGCCCGCCACATTGCTGTGGAGCTGGGGTGCCTGGGGCAGCAACGCGGCCTCGGCGTCGACCACCACGGGCAGTTCCTCGTAGTCGACCGCCACCAGTTCGGCCGCGTCGGCCGCCAGTTCGCGCGTTGCGGCCAGCACCATGGCCACGGCTTCGCCGGCGTAGCGCACCCGCCCTGCGGCCAGCGGCGGATGGGCCGGCACCTTTGAATCTCCCACCACCCAGTTCGGACGGATATCGCCAACCTTTCCCTGGATATCCGCGTGGGTCAAGACACCCACCACCCCGGGCAATGCCAGCGCGCTGGCCGTGTCGATATGCCGAACATCGGCATGGGCAAACGGCGACCTGACGAAGGCGGCGAATACCATGCCCGGAAACTGGAAGTCATCGGTGAACTTCCCACGCCCGCCCATCAAGCGCTGGTCTTCCCTGCGCCGGATGGGCCTGCCGATATAGGTCCGCGCGGCATCATGCAAGGCTTCACTCATGGCAAGGCTCCCCAACCGCCACGCCTTGCCGCAGCATTGCAGCCGCGAGCAACACGGCATCGACGATATTCTGGTAACCGGTGCAGCGGCACAGGTTGCCGTGCAGGGCCTCCCTCACCTCCGCCTCCGAGGGATCACGCATGCGCAGCAGCAGCGAGCGCGCGGCAAGCAGCATGCCCGGTGTGCAGAAGCCGCATTGCAGGCCATGCAGTTCGTTGAATGCCTGTTTTAGCGCTGTCACGGTCGGATCGCCTTCCATGCCTTCGATCGTATGGATCGATACCCCCTCCGTCTGCACGGCGAGCACGGTGCAAGACCTGGCAGTCTGCTGATCGAGCAGCACGGTACATGCGCCGCACTGGGACGTGTCGCAACCGATGTGAACCCCGGTCAGGCGCAACGAATCCCGAAGCATGTGGACCAGGAGCTGCCTCGGCTCGACCTCATGCGTCTCGCTCACATCATTGATGGTGTTGTGTAGCTGCACTTTTTCCACCTTGTCTCCTTTGGCCGCCTTGCGGCGCCGTCACCCTCCGCCGACGCGGTGGCTCATAGAATTATGATCATCATACTAAAGAACGAAGAAAGACGATGGGGCCAGCCTTCGTGACAGATGGCTCCCGCGACGGTCTTCAGGTTTCCGGATTGTCCAACACCAACTGCTCGAACCGCGAAAAGAAATCCGCGAGGAACTTGTTGTTTGCTACCGCCCCCACAAGGCGGGAGCCGAACTGCGCCAGTTTGCCGCCCATCTGGGCAACCGCGGCATAGTGCAAGGTGGTGCCGCCATCGATGTCCTCCAGGCGGACATCCGCGCCCAGCTTGCCGAAGCCGGCCATCCCGCCCGTGCCGCTGCCCTCGATGCGGTAGCCAAGGCCCTCGCGCAGGTCCGAGAACCGGGCGGTCCCCTTGAAACGGGCCTTGATGGGACCGATCGCGGCGACGATCACCGCGTCGTAGCTATCGTCTTCCGCCTTCTGATACTGCTCGCATCCGGGCAAGCACTTCTGCAGCGTGGACGGGTCGTTCAAGCGCCGCCACACCTCCGCCCGCGGCGCCTTGATTACCTGTGTGCCAGTCAATTCCAATTCCCGCTCCTCCCCTGGGCTGCGCCAGACGGCGCAGTAGAAAAACCCGGATATGTATCCGATGTCTACATCCTAGGAAAGCACTGGGACAGCGTCAAGCAAGGAGACGCATTTTGGCCTCAGTGCTAACCCTAGGACCGCGGTCCACGCGACACCCGCTTCTCCTGCCTGCACATCATCCTCGCTCACCCACTATGCAATGATGATCGTCATACTATATATTACAGAGGTACGTTTAAATACAAATACAAATGCAAATGCAACGGAGTCCAATCGTGCGCTACTCGCCAGACCACAAAGCCGAAACCCGCAAGCAGATCGTCGAGACCGCCTCCATCGAGTTTCGCGAACACGGCGTCAATGGCGTTGGCGTTGCGCAGTTGATGAAGAGTGCGGGCCTTACCCATGGCGGCTTTTATGCGCATTTCGACTCCAAGGATGCGCTGGTCGCCGACGCACTCGATGCCGCGTTCGACCAGACCATGGCCTTTCTCGGCGACGCGGCCGCCGCGTCGCCGCCAAAGCAGCGAAATCGCGCCATCATGCATGCCTATATGAGCAAACGGCATCGCGACCATGTTGAAAAAGGTTGTGCGATCGCCGCCCTGGGCACTGACGTCGCAAGGCTCGATGCCAGGACGCGCCGGCGCTTCGAGGCCCGGGTCGCCTCGCTGATCGAGTTGATCGCGGGAGACGAGACCCCAGCCGCGCGCGAAGATGCGATTGCCATGCTCGCCACGATGGTCGGCGCCATGGTGCTCGCGCGCGCCGTACGCTCCGAAGCGCTGTCCACCGAAATCGTGAACGCCGTGCAGGCATCCCGATAAGCGCGAACGCTTCCCCCTCTTCCCTCTTCCCTCTTCCCCCTTCCCTTCTTCCCCTCCTCGCGTCGATGCGATCGCGTCGACGCTGCGGCGCGCGTCGCCTCTCAATAACACACGGCTCAATCGAGGTTAACCCGCGCCCCGGCGTTGGCTCCTTGACCTCACGAAATCCTGTCACTACGATGTAGACAGTGGATACACCAGCAAGACTATCCGTCCTGACGCGGGAACCAACGCAAGTCAAGTCGTAGTCAGGATTGATTCCGCCTTAATGTATCCACTGTCTATATGTGCCGTGCAGCTGCATCTTGCATGCGCACGCAGCCGTCGATATCAAAGCCAAAGGAGAACCTATGTCTCGCGCAGTCATCGTTTCGTACGCCCGCACCCCTATCGGCAAAGCCGGGCGCGGGGCCTTCAACCAGACCCATGGCGCCACCATGGCCGGACATGTGATCGAGCACGCGGTCAGCCGCGCGCGCCTCGACGGCGCCGAAGTCGAGGACATCATCTTTGGCTGCGGCCAGCCGATCGCCGTCACCGGCGGCAACATCGCTCGCGCTGCCGGCATTCGCGCGGGCCTGCCGGTGTCGGTCAGCGGTACCACGCTCACCCGCTTCTGCGCCTCCGGCCTGCAAGCAGTTGCCTTCGCGGCGCAGCGCGTGCTGATCGACAAGGTGCCGGTCATGGTGGCAGGCGGTGTCGAATCCATCAGCCTGTCGCAGCCGGTCACCCTCAAGACGGCCCAGCAGGAAGCCTGGTTGGCCAAGCACCGGCCGGATGTCTACCTGCACATGATCGACACGGCCGAGATCCTGGCCAAGCGTTACGGCATGGCACGCGAACGGGCCGATGCGTTCTCCGTGCGCAGCCAGCAGCGCACCGCCAAGGCCCAGCAGGACGGGCTGTTCAAGGATGAGATCGTGCCGCTGGCCACGATCAAAGGCGTGACTGACAAAGCGACCGGACAAACGGTCACCGAGGCCTGCCTGCTGGACGCCGACGAAGGGAACCGTCCGGACACCACGCTGGAAAAGCTCAGCGCCCTGCCCCCCGTGAAAGGAGAGGGATACCAGGTGACGGCCGGCAATGCCAGCCAGCTGTCGGACGGTGCGGCCGCGCTCGTGGTGATGTCCGAGAAGGAGGCGCAGCGGCGTGGCCTTGAGCCGCTTGGCTACTTCATCGGCCTGGCCACCGCGGGCGTGGAGCCGGACGAGATGGGCATCGGCCCGGTGCGCGCGGTGCCGCGCCTGCTGGAGCGCAATGAACTGAGCGTCGACGACATCGACCTGTGGGAGCTCAATGAAGCATTCGGCTGCCAGGCCTTGTACTGCATCGACCAGCTCGGCCTGCCGGAGGAGCGCGTGAACGTCAATGGCGGCGCCATTGCGATCGGCCACCCTTATGGCATGACCGGCGCGCGCCAGGTCGGCCACATCCTGCTGGAAGGCCGCCGCCGCAAGGCGAAGTATGGCGTGGTGACCATGTGCGCCGCCGGTGGCATGGGTGCGGCTGGCCTGTTCGAGTTCATCCACTGAGCGGCGGCGCACCAGCACCTCGGCACATCAGCACGTCAGCACGTCAGCACATCAGCACATCAGGAGACCAAGCCATGACAAGCAATCCCACCACCAACATCACCGAGTACGACACCGTGTTCGTCGACCGGGACGGCAGCTGCGGCATCGTGACGATGAACCGGCTCGAGAAGTACAACGCGCTCAATGGCGCGTTGCGCAATGACCTCTACGCGGCCATGACCTCGCTGATGGCCGACAAGACCATCCGCGGCATCGTCCTCTGGGGCGGCACCAAGGCATTCGTCTCCGGGGGCGACCTCGTGGAGATGCTCAAGCGTCGCCCGATCGAGTCGTTCAGCCCCACCAGCGGCGCGCCCGACCTGTGGGCATTGATACACCACAGTACCGTGCCGGTGGTGGCGGCCATTGCCGGGCCCTGTTTTGGCGGCGGGCTGGAGCTCGCCATGGCCTGCGATCTGCGCGTGGCCGCCGACAACGCGCTGATGGGGCAGACCGAAACCAATGTCGGCCTGATCCCGGGGCGGGGGGGTACCCAGCGCCTCGTTCGCCTGGTGGGCGCGACACGGGCCAAGGAGATGATCTTTACCGGCGAGATCATCAAGCCGGACGAAGCCTACCGCATCGGGCTGATCAACAAAGTGGTACCTGCCGCGGCTCTGCTCGATGAGGCCAAGGCTTATGTGCAGCGCATCGCCGAGAAGTCGCCGCACTCCATCGCCATGGCCAAGCTGATGATCAACAACGGCCAGGACGCCAGCCTGGACACGGCGCTGATGATGGAACAACTCGCCTTCGCCACGCTCTTCAGCACCGACGACATGCATGAAGGTGGCGATGCCTTCCTCAACAAGCGCCGTCCGGTCTACCGGGGAACCTGATCATGAGCCACGCAACCATGGACGCCGCACACGCGGCCCGCACCGGACATCCCGATCTCTACACGCCACGGCTGCAGGTCCGCACGATCGCCGATATCGAGCGTTTCGAGCAAACGCCGCTGGCCGAGCGCAACCTGCCCCCCAGCACTTACGAGCTGCTGCGCATGGCGCGCGATCGCGCGCCGGATGCCCCGCGCTGTATCACTTCGCCTCCGGGGACGAGCTCGACCGCACCACCACGGTCACCCACGGCCAGCTGTTCGGGCGCATTACCCAGACCGCCAACCTGCTGCACGCCCTCGGCCTCGGCCCGACCGACGTGATCGGCATCCTCATGCCGGTTGCGCTGGAATCGCAGTACGCGATCTGGGGCAGCGAAGCGGCCGGGATTGCCTGCCCGGTCAACTGGATGCTGGAGCCGGAGATCATCCGTACCCTGCTGAGCAATGCCGGGGCAAAGGCGGTCATCGTCTACGGCCCCGATCCGGACATCGAGGCGTGGAACAAGGCCATGCTGATCCGGCAGGACTTGCCCGGCGTGCGGCACTGGATCAAGGCGGGCGGAGGCCAGGCCAGCGAAAGCGCGGTTGTCGACCTCGATGCCGAACTGCCGCGTTTCAACGCCCAGACGCTTGACAGCGGACGCCGCTTTTCACCGGACGACACTGCCTCCATGTTCCACACCGGCGGCACCACGGGTACGCCCAAGCTCGCCCTGCATACGCATGGCAACGAGGTCTTCATGGCCTGGGTCAGCGGCATGCAGTACGACGTGCAGCCGGAGGATGTACGCGTCTGCGGCGTGCCGATGTTCCACGTCACGGGCGTCCTGACCAACTGCCTGATGCCGCTGGCCCGGGGCGCTTCGGTGGTCATGCTGACCTCCGGCGGCTGGCGCGATCCTTCGGTGATCCGCAATATCTGGCGGATCATCGAGCGATTCCGCGTCACCGCGCTGGGCATGGTGCCAAGCGTCGTCAACATGCTGCTGAACATACCGATCGAAGACGCCGACATCCGCTCCCTGCAGGCCGCGAGTTGCGGCACCGCGCCGCTGTCCACGGCGATCGCCGAGGCTTTCGCGAAGAAGACCGGATCGGTCATCATAGAAGGCTACGGCCTGACCGAAGGCACTGCCCTGAGCGCCTGCAACCCGCGCTATGGCGAGGCGCGCACGGGCTCGATCGGCTTTCGCAAGGCCTATCAGCAGATGAAGGCGGTCAAGGTGGCCGACCACCGCATCGTGCGCGATTGCGAGCCGGGCGAGCCCGGCGTGGTGGTGGTGCGCGGCCCCAATATCTTCAACGGCTACCTGGAGCCGAAGCACAACCAGAACATCTGGTTCGAAGGCGGCTGGTTCAACACCGGCGATCTCGGCTACGTGGATCCGGAGGGCTACTTCTGGCTGACCGGCAGGGCCAAGGACCTGATCATCCGCGGCGGCAACAATATCGACCCGCGCATGATCGAGGAAGCGCTCTACCGCCATCCCGCCGTGTTCGACGCTGCCGCAATCGGCATCCCGGACGCGCATGCTGGCGAACTACCGGTCGCCTACATTGCGCTCAAGCCTGGCAACGACTATCCGCTCGGCCGGCTGAAGCACTACGCCTACGAAGTGATTCCCGAACGCGCCGCGGTGCCCAAGCAGTTCTACCTGGTCGATGTCATCCCCAAGACGGCGGTCGGCAAGATCCAGAAGAACGTCCTGCGCGGCGACGCCATCCGGCGCGCCCAGCACCAGATGCTGGCAGACGCCGCCACGGACGCTCCGGTGCCCGTGCAGGACATTCGCGTCGAGGATCGGGGTGACCAGGGCTTGACTTCGACGCTGGTCTTGCCCGCCACACTGAGCGCAACCGAGCGCGAGGCCGCCCGGACGACGATCGACGCCGCATTCGCCACGCTGACCATCAAGTACGCGGTGGTGTACGAGTAAACGGAATAGACGAAGGAGACAGCCATGACCCTATCCGACACGGCCGCGCGCGTCGCGGCCGGTGTCGCCAGCAGCCTGCTGCTGGCGGCCCAACCCGCGCTGGCCGAGAAGCCAGGGGACTACCCCGCGCATCCGGTCCGCATCATTGTTCCCTATGCCGCCGGCGGCGGTACCGACATCATCGCCCGCACCCTCGGCGCCGCGCTGTCGCGGCAGCTGGGCCAGCCGGTCATCGTGGACAACCGGCCCGGCGGGCAGACGGTGGTGGGTTACTCGATCGCGGCGAAAGCCGCGCCGGACGGCTACACCCTGCTGATGAACAATTCCGCGCACAGCATCCAGCCGGCGCTATTCAAGGATCTCCCGTACAACGCCATCAGGAGCTTCAGGGGCGTGGCGGAGATTACGGCGTCGCCGGTCGTGTTCGTGGTGGACCGCAAGCTGCCCGTGACCGACCTGAAGAGTTACCTGGCATACGGCAAGACAACCAGCACCAAGCTCAATTTCGGCTCATTCGGCACCGGCACCGGCTCCCACCTCTGGGGCGAGCTGCTGGCTTCTGCTAGCGGGCTCGACATGCTGCACGTTCCTTACAAGGGCTCGGCCCCCGCGATACAGGATTTGATCGGCGGACAGATCAACGGCCTGTTCGTGGATCCGCTCTCGATCAAGCCGCACATCCAGGCGGGCACCGTGCGCGCCATCGGCGTGACCGGGCCGCGGCGCTGGAAGGGGCTGGAGAACGTCCCGACCTTCGTCGAGCAAGGCTATCCGCAGTTTGCCGACGTCGGCTGGTTCGGCCTGTTTGCGCCGGCCGGCACGCCCGATGCCATCGTCAACCGTCTCAGCGCGGAGGTGTCGAAGGCGGTCATGCTGCCGGAAGTCAAGTCGAAACTGCTCGAACTGGGTACGGAACCCAGTGGCACCACGGCCGCCGCGTTCGACGCCCAGATCCGGAAAGACGCAGACCGCTGGGCCAAGGTCGTCGCCGAAAAACACATCACCCTGCAATAGGCGCAGCAAGGGCCGGCCGGGCCTGCGCTGGCCCGGTGTTCATTAGCGCTAACATGGAGGCCTGAAGACACCACGAACGGCAACCCATGACGAACGCTACGACTCCCCCGGCCCGCCAAAGCTATCATCATGGCAACCTGCGGGAAGAAATGATCCGCTGCGGCAGGGAAATCCTGGCCGCCGAAGGCGTGCATGGCCTGACATTGCGTTCGGCCGCCAGGCTCGCCGGCGTTTCGCACGGCGCGCCTCGCAACCAGTTCGCCGACAAGGAAGGCCTGCTTGCCGCAATTGCCGCCGACGGGTTCCGCGAACTGGTGGCGACACGGCGAGCCCGGCTGTCGGCCGACATGACGGCCGACGCCCGGCTGCTGACCGTCATGGACGGCTATATCGAGTTCGCCGTCAAACACCCAGCCCTGTTCTACCTGATGTTCGGCCCGCAAATCGCCGGCAAGGAGAACTACCCCGAGCTGCTGGAAGCGGGAACCGCGTCTTACCAGTTACTGTTTGGCGCGGTGCAGGACTACTTCAATGCGCACGGCCTGGCGGACCAGTTCGACGACATGATGGTGCGCTGCGCATGGTCCGCCATGCACGGCGTCAGCATGTTCTTCAGCGCCAAGCCGACCGGACCAAGCACACGCCCGAAGGTGACCCTGGCGCAGTGGCGGCAGGCCGTACAGGATTTCGTCCTGACAGGCCTGCTGGCTGCCGGCAAGGCAAAGGCCGCGGCAGCCGCGCCGGCTGCCGCGAAGCCGAGGGCGCGGCGCGCCGCCGCGCATTCGTAGCGGACCTGCCGGAATCCCGGCATCAGCGCCCTGCCGCCGATGGGGATGACTCCGACTCCGGCGATGCCGAGCGCGCATCGCCGGCCACGGCATCATGCGGAACCTTGCAGTAGCGATTGTCGGCGCCGGCCCAACCCACACCGCTGTCGCGCGGCCGCTCCGTGCTGGCGTGGACGGTCTGGGCCGCCATGGCGGCAAGCAGCGCGGCACAGGCCAGGGCGCTGGTTAAACGGGTATGCATGATCAATCTCCGGATGACATTGGTCTCAGTGCGCATCGGCCGACGGCGCTTTTGGCGGCGCCACCTTGCGCATCAGCGGCACCATGGCGGTAGCAATGACGAAGCACACCATGATGACCAGGAAGGCATCGCCAAACGTCTGCGTCTGCGCCTCGCGCCACGTCAGCGCCCACAGTTGCCTGAGCGCGGCGGACTGCGCATCGGCGGCGTCGTGCCCCAGCGCGGCCATATTGCTGCCCACCGCCTGCAGCAGCGCGCCCATGGCCTCGTTGCTGTAGTTCAGGTGCTCCGCCAGGCGCTGAAAATGCAGGTTGGTGCGGTCGTTCAGGATGGTCGCGCAGCCTGCGATGCCGATCGCGCCGCCCAGGTTGCGCATCAGGTTGAACAGGCCGGAAGCCAGCTTGAGCCGCTCCGGCGACAGCGCCCCCAGTGTGAGCGTGACCGCCGGCGCCACCGAGAACTGCTGCGCCATGCCGCGGAAGGCCTGCGGCAGCAGCAATTCCTGCGCGCCCCAATCATGCGTGATGGGCGCGAACTGCCACATCGAGAAGGCAAAGCAGCCCAGCCCGAACATCATCAGCCAGCGCAGGTCCACGCGGTTGGCGAAGAAGGCGTACACAGGAATCGACATGACCTGGAACACGCCGGTGGAGAATACCGCCAGCCCGATCTGCAGTGCGCTGAAGCCGCGCACGCGGCCCAGGAACAGCGGCGTGAGGTAGATGGTGGCGAAGATGCCCACGCCAGCGACAAACGAGAAGAAGCATCCCAGCGCGAAGTTGCGGTCCTTGAGCGCGCGCAGGTCCACCACCGGCTGCGCGTAGGTCAGGCTGCGCCAGACAAAGCCGACGCCCGCAATGGCCGAAATCCAGGCGGTGGTGCGGATCACGTCGTCGCCGAACCAGTCCCAGCGCGGGCCTTCTTCCAGCGTGTATTGCAGGCAACCGAGGAACAGCGCCATGAGCGTCATGCCGAGGTAATCGGCACCGCGCACCAGCGACCAGTTCGGCCGGTCCACGCGCACCAGCATCGGCACCGCCACCGCGATGAAGATGCCCGGCACCAGGTTGATGAAGAACAACCAGTGCCAGGAGTAGTTGTCGGTGATCCAGCCGCCCACCGTGGGCCCGAGCGTAGGCGCGAGCGAGGCCAGGCCGCCGATGGTGGCCGCGGCGATCACGCGCTGCTTGCCGGCGAAGAAGGCGAAGGCGGTGGTGAACACCAGTGGAATCATCGAGCCGCCCAGGAAGCCCTGCATGGCGCGAAAGGCGATCATGCTCTGGATATTCCAGGCGATGCCGCACAGCAGGCTGGTCAGCGTAAAGCCCGCCGCCGATACGGCAAACAGCCAGCGCGTGGACATCACGCGGGACAGCCAGCCGGACAACGGAATGACGATGATCTCGGCGATCAGGTAGCTGGTCTGCACCCACACGGTTTCATCGGTGCCGGCGGACAGCCCGCCGCCGATATCGCGCAGCGAGGCCGAGACGATCTGGATATCCAGCAAGGCGATGAACATGCCCACGCACATGGTGGCGAAAGCCACCACCTTGGCGGCCGTGGTCATGGAAGCCGGGGAAAAAGCCGGCGGCGGCATCTTGGGATCGGTGGGCGCCGAAGGCTGGACAGGCAGTGTGGCCTGCCCGGGCCCGGCCAGGACATCGCTGCTCATGGTTGCACCTGCGCATCGGCGCGGGAATCGACTTCGGCCACCACGGACAGGCCTGGCCGCAGCATGGCCAGCGTGGCCTCGTTGTCATCCAGCATGATGCGCACCGGCACGCGCTGGACGATCTTGGTGAAGTTGCCGGTGGCGTTCTCCGGCGGCAGCACGCTGAACTGCGCGCCGGTGGCCGGCGCCAGGCTGAGCACGCGGCCGTGGAATACCCGGCCCGGCAGCACATCGGCCTCGACCGTGGCACGCATGCCCGGCCGCAGACGCGCAAGCTGCCCTTCCTTGAAATTGGCATCGACCCACAGGCCGCGCGCCGGCACTACCGACAGCAGTTGCGCGCCGCCCGCGGCGTACGCGCCCACACGGGCCCGGCGGTTGCCGATGGTGCCGTCGATAGGCGCGCGCAACTCCGTGTAGTCCAGGTTCAGCTTGGCGATATCGCGTTCGGCAACCGCCTGTGCCAGCGCCGCCTGCGCCTGCAGCTTTTGCGTGGCGATCACGTCGACCTGACGTTGCGCGGCAAGCAGGCTGGCCTGCGCCTTCTGCGTGTTGGCGAGAGCCTGCTTGTAGTCCGAGTCGGCCTTTTGCGAGCTCTGGACCGATACGGCCGACTTGGCTGCCAGGCTCTGGTAACGGGCCTGGTCGTCGCGCGAGCGCAGCGTGTCGGCATTCACCGCGGTGACCGCTGCCCGGGCCTGGCCGATCACGGCTTCCTGCAAGGAGCGGGTGGCATCGAGGTTGGCCAGCAGCGCTTGCTGGGCGGCCACCGCGCCTTGCGCCTTGGCCAGCGCGGCGCGGTAGTCGCGGTCGTCGATGCGGGCCAGCAGGTCGCCGGCGTGCACCTGCTGGTTGTCCGTCACCAGCACTTCGGCCAGGTAGCCCGGCACCTTCGGTGCGATCACTGTGACTTCGCCACCCACATAGGCATCGTCGGTGCTTTGCAGGAAGCGGCCGTGCGTCCACCAGTGCTGCCCATAGGCAACGGCGCCGAGGCCAGCGGCGATGAGCGCGCCGGTCGCGAGCAGCCGCTTGCGGCTGATACGGGGCTTGCTGGAGACGGGGATGGGTGCCGGGCCCGCACGCTCGGCGGTAATGTCGCTTGTCATGACGTTTCCTCTTGTTTCGCTTTAACCGTGTAGGGCAGTAGTGCTTTCAGATACGGCCGCCGCCTGCGGCACGTCCGGGATGGTGGCCGCGCGCGCCCGCGCCGACTGTAGAAGCTTGGCGCGCATGCGCTCGCTGGCGGCCGGCCCGGCCACGACGACGTGATCCGCGTCGGTAATGGGACTGCCCCGGCCGGCGCATCCACCAGGATCGGCGTGACGGTGGCCCCGGTCCGGCGGTCCACCAGTTGCACGCTCTCACCCTCGGGCGAGAAGTGGCGGTTGCCCCAGGCCAGCAGCGCCAGCATCACCGGGCGGAATTCGCGGCCCCGGTCCGTCAGCAGGTATTCGAAGCGTGGCGGCCGCTCGCAGTACTGGCGCCGCGCCAGCAAGCCTTCACGCACCAGGGTTTCGAGGCGGCGCGCCAGCATGTTGGGTGCAATGCCCAACTGCTTCTGGAATTCGTCGAAGCGGCTGTTGCCATAGAACGCCTCCCGCAGGATCAGGATGCTCCAGGGTTCACCCACCCGCGCCAGGCTGCGGGCGATGGGGCAAGGCGCATTGTCTAGGGGCTTTTTCTGCATGTTTGCGACCTCCGGGAAATCAGGTTGCTATCAATATGAAAGTTAGTATAGAGTTGTAAATATCATCATGCAAGTAACTTATTGAACAGAGCATTCGAAGCGGAGAGCACGCCGCTTGGGCGCTTCCCTGAAGGAGATGGACATGAATCGGACTTCACCCCGTTGCGGGCCCACCCTGTCGAACCCGCACATCCGCCGGCATGCGGAGCGAGCCACGGCGCTTGCCGTGGCAGCGCTGACGGCACTTAGCCTGGCGGCCTGCGCTGCGGTAGGTCCGGATTACAAGGCACCCGAAGCCGACACGGCGGCCAGCTACCCGCATGCCGATGTGCTGGCCGCGCGCGAGACGCACCTGCCGGCGCCGCCGCTGGATACCTGGTGGACGGGGTTCGACGATCCAGCGCTGACGCGCATCGTCCAGCGCGCGCTGGACCAGAACCTGGACCTGGCCGCCGCGCTCGCCCGCGTGCAGCAGGCGCGGGCCGCTGCCGCCGAGGCCGGCGCGCAGTTGCTGCCCCAGGGCAACTTGTCCGCGCAGGCAGCCAAGGAGCGGCAGTCGCTGGAAAGCCCGCTTGGGAAGATCGCCAGCAAGTTCCCGGGCTACAACCGCAATCCCGCGCTCTACGATGTCGGCGCAGGCGCGAGCTGGGAGATCGACCTGTTCGGCGGCCTGCGGCGTGGCGCGGAGGCGGCCGACGCCGAGGCGCAGGCCGCGCAGGCCGAGCATCTCGGCGCGCGCGTCTCCGTAGCCGCCGAGGCCGCCGATGCCTACTTCCGCGTGCGCGGCGCCCAGCAGCGCATTGCCATCGCGCAGGAACAGGTGACGAACAACAGCAAGCTGCTGGACCTGGTGCAATTGCGTTTGCACGACGGGCTGGCCTCCAGCCGCGAGGTGGCCCAGGCGCAGGCGCTGGTGGCGCAGGCGCGCGTCACCATTGCGCCGCTGCGGATCGAGCTGCAAACCCAGTTGAACCGGCTCGATGTGCTGATGGGCGCGCAGCCGGGCACTTACGCAGCCGAGCTTGGCCCCCTGCCGAACGGCATGTCCGTGCCGGCCATCTCCGTGGCCCAGGGGCCCGCCGACCTGCTGCGCCGCCGCCCCGACGTGATCGCCGCGGAGCGCAGGCTGGCCGCCAGCAGCGCGCGCATCGGCGCGGCCACGGCCGAGTATTACCCCAAGCTGTCCTTATCCGCGCTGCTCGGCTTTGAAAGCCTGAGCGGCGCCAAGCTGTTTTCCGCCGCTGCGTTCCAGCCGGTGGCGGCAGCGGGCCTGCGCTGGCGCCTGTTTGACTTCGGCCGCGTGGATGCCGAGGTGGCGCAAGCCAAAGGCGCCAACGCCGAGGCGCTGGTCAACTACCGCCGGGCCATGCTGCGCGCCACCGAGGACGTGGAGAACGCCATCGTCACGCTGACCGAGCTGGAATCGCAAGGCAAGGAGCTGAGCATCGAGATCGACGCCCACGAGCGTGCGCGCGGCGCCACCGAGGACGCCTACAAAGGCGGCACGGTCAGCCTGTTCGAGGTATTGGATGAGGAGCGCCAGTTGCTGGCCGCGCGCGACCAGCAGGCGCGCGTGCACGCGGACAACGCCCGCGCCGCGGTGGCGACGTTCCGGTCGCTGGGCGGCGGATGGTAAGCCGAGACCGCACAGCGGGAGGCGGCAAAGGCTCGCCGCCTCCCGCTGCGCCGGGATGCCAGCGCCTACAGGCGCTCGACAAACCAGTCGCAGATCATGCTAAGCGCTGGCTCGGGCCGATCCAGCTGCACGTGCGCGGCGCCGCCCTCTTCCTCCCGGAAGACCCGCAGTACCTTGTGCTTTGAGCTGACTTCGGCAAACAGCGCCTGCGCCTCCCCGAGCGGCGTCTGGCGATCGTGCTCGCCGTGGACGATCATGAAGTCGCAGGTGATGTTGGATGCCACGCCCTTGAGACGGAAGCGCTCCAGCTTGTCGAACGCCTGGTCCCAGTTCTCGACCCCCATGATGCGCAGGAAATGCTTGCCCGTGGTACCGAGCGCCGCGTTGCCATCGAGTTGCTTGATGCCTACGCCCTTTTCATAGCCCACGCGCCGCTGCCAGCAAGCATAGTAGTCATAGATGGCAGCCCAGGCCACGCATGCCTTGATCCGCTTCTCGAAGCATACCGCGCGCGGCGCGTAGTAGCCTCCCATGGACGCTGCCATCAGGCCAATGCGGGATGCATCGACATCTGCGCGTTTCGATACGTAGTCGACCACGGCGCCAAGGGCGACTTCCGAATCGTGCCTGGCCACGAGCTTCTTCAGGCGTAGCGTAGCGCCTTGGCCAGGACCGTCGAATCCCAGGCAGTTGATACCGCGTGCCGAAAGGGAACGCGCCACATAGAACATTTCTTCCTTGGTGCCATCGAGCCCGTCGTGCAGCAGCACGGTCGGCGCGGGTGAACTGGTATTTTGCGCCTTGACAAAATAAGCCGTGAGCGCTGCCCCATCAAAAGGAATGTCGAATATCTCGACTTCCGGCGTGGACAATTGGGCGAAGCGTTCAAAGCAAGCCAGATGCTTGGCATAGGCGATGGGGGCGCGGGCATCGTCAGGATCCAGGAATGCTTCTGTCCATTGGTAGTATTGCGCTGTCCGAAAGTATGCCTCCCGCGCGGTCACATTCCGGCCATCGCGGGCAGCCTCGGCAGCAACCGCCTCAACCTGCTCGGCAAGCTGCCCCCATGCCTTGTACCAGGCCTCCCCATCGCCCGCAGCGCCCACCCGGGACGCTTCGTGAAGATTGCGGCACGCCCAATCGATTTCGCCGAACAGCCCTCCGCCCGCCAGGCAGCGCAGGACCGAGAGAGACCACATATAGTTGCCGGGAAAATACTGAAACATAACATCTCCAAGTTCTTGTCAGTCATCGGCTTCATGCAATGGGCATTAATGCGAACATGAACACCTTGAATTCACCGTGATTCCGCAGGGAACTACCTATTGTTAAGGCCGCACCCTGACACGTAGACTCTAGAGAAATTCAACAGCATTGGCATAACCCAACCATCATCGCAATTACCGGATCGTCCGATAATGCCGATTTGCCAATGAATGAAATGGCTGGAGATTTCTCATGACCAAGGACCGCCTGATTCGCATCGCACGAGGAAGATATGGCCGCGCAACCTTGCACCTGATCGACGGTGCGCTGGTTTCCCATGCGCATGCTGAATTCCATCTCATCTTCAAGCTTGGCGGCGCCGACGCGAGCTTCGTCGCGGATGGCCAAACGGTGCGCGTTCTCGATGGCTCGGCGCTAGCGTTCAATCCATGGGTCTCGCACTCGAAGCTCGACAGCGGTGGAGACCCTTCACTGCTCCTGGCGTTACTGCTTGAGCCGGAGTGGCTCGGCAACGCCACCGGCGTCACCAATCCGGCATCGGGTTGCCATTTCTGCAGCGCAAGCGTGCCCGTTAGCGAGAAGACCGCGACCGACCTCCAATGGCTGGCAACGCTGATGGCGCAGCAAGGTACCGAAGACGGCGCCGACGGCATCGAAGCCGTGCTGGCGAGCCTGGTTCAGGGCGTGGCACAGAACCATCTGCGACAACGGAACATGACCGAGATCCTGGCCAATTCGCGCCCGTTGGACTTCCGGGTCCGGCGGGCTGCCGATTACATACGCCAGCATGCCGCCGAGAATCCGAACGTGGAACACGTCGCGGCCGCGGTCGGGATATCGCGCAGCCGGTTGTTCGACCAGTTCAAGGCGTGCATGGGCGTGTCGCCACAGCAATACCTGGACTGGGTCCGGGTACGCCAGGCCACTCGACTGCTGGCCCAGCCCGGCGTGAGCGTCGGCGACGTCTCGCATCAACTGGGATTCAGCGCCCAAAGCCACTTCACTCGCTTCTTCGTACAGCACCTTGGCCTGAGTCCCACCGAGTTTCGCCGAAATGGCGCGTTGGCCTGAGTATTCTCAAGCCTCGCGGCTACCCGCTGCCTGAAAACAATGAGGGCGACCACGTGGCCGCCCTGCATGACAACAAGCGACGCGTCAGGCTCGGAGCGAGCTCGATATACGGTCGCGAAGCGCTTTGCTGAACGCCGACTTTGGCATCATCCCGTGTACCGTCTTGGATGGAATCGCGCTATATGCGGTAGCCGTCTGGTTTGAGTACTGAGTGATTCGGAAGCTGGCCACAATACTCGAAAGTGAATAGACATCTTGAGGCTCGATGCCAGAGGCCGAGCTTAGCCACGCGATCATCTGGCGCACACAGGAAGTCAGCGCCTCATCCAGGTTCTTGCCAAAGCCCAGCGTTATCCAGTGCGTCGGCGTCTCCGCCATTGGCTGCGCCAGGGCCACCTTCTTGTGCAGGAAGTACTGGATCTGCAGATCCTCCATCGCGGTTTCAATGGCCGTCTGATTCACGACGCCGTCGCCTTGGACCGCGTGCGAGTCGCCTGTCCAGATGAGAGCGCCCTGCCGCTGCACCGGCAGGAAGAGCGAGGTTCCCTCGACCAATTCCCGCAAGACGAGATTGCCGCCGTACGGCCCGCTCAGAATGCCGCTGACCGGCTCGTCGCCGGCTGGCTGCGCTGCCATGACACCCTGGAATGGCGCCAGCTTGATCTGCACGCCAGGCGCAAACTCGGTATGCTGCCGCGACTCGTCAAACTTGAAATATCGCAAGTAGGGTTTATCGAAATCGCTGGGCAGCGCACCAACGCCCTTTGGCGCGGAATTCCAGCCCCACCCGATGGGCCGCAGCTTGATCATCCTGCACTCGACCACATCCCCAGGCATTGCGCCCCGGATTTCCACCGGGCCCACATTGGAGTACGGACCCTGGGGAAACCGCCTTCTTACTGGCTCGCGCTCGTCGTACGCCATGCCGTATTTGGCCCCGTTGGCCCAGTTCACCCAGGTATTGGGATAAGCAACAAGGTCGCCCGAGTCGATTGTGGCAACGGGCGCCGCTCTCGGGTCCAGGATACCGACCCTGACCGTGTCATCGCTCGACACGACGCGGTGCATGATGCGAGGTTTCGTAACCGGCAGCGGCTCGCTCACTGCCTGCTCGCCGCCCGAGGCAGGATTACCGATCGATGCGCTGAGCGCGTTGGTGCAGACTGCTCCCAGCCCTAGCGAGCCCGTCGTCTTCAACCACTGCCGTCTGTCTGTCATCATGGGAACTCCATTGAACTTGATAAGGTTTCCGAATCGCGCCGACAACCATGTTCCTACTTAAGTTGCGCAACGTACTGTGCAACCGCCGAGACTTCCTCTTGCGTCATCAGCGGAACAAGAAGGCTCATCAGTTTTCCCGGCCCGCCGCGCGCGCCGGATCTCCACGCATTGAGCTGCTGCGCGACATACTCGGGGTGCTGGCCCGCTATGCGGGGAAAATCGGGGACAATCCCCTCGCCGTTCGGCCTATGGCAGGAGACGCAGGCGGGCAAGCCACTGGCGGGATTCCCTTTCCAATAGACCGACCTGCCAGCCTCGACGAGGGCGGGATCGGTTGCCTTGCCCGGGCCCGGCAGCTGGCGGCTATAGAAACGGGCCAGCGCCCTCATCTGCTTGTCATCCAGTTGCCGTGCGATCGGCTCCATGATCTCGCTACTGCGCAGCGGCTTGCCACCCGCGCCGCCCTTGAACTGCCCCAGTTGCTTGTAGAGATAGGCTTCGTTCTGTCCAGCCAGGTTCGGAAACTGTCCGCCTGCGCTGGTGCCGGCCGGCCCATGACATGCCGCGCATGTCTGCGCCGCTATCTTCGCCACTGGCAGACCACGCGCGGCCTGCGGTGCCTGCGCGGAAGCCGCGCCTGCCGCAAGCAGCAGAACTCCCGCCGCGGCGGTGCCCAATCGGTGCACAACAAGCCGTCTCGAATCGTCATTTCTTCGCATCTGACAGGCATCCTCGTCAGTTGAGATAAGCGCCGGTCCTGGACACAATGGCCTGGGACTTGTCGGTCTCCGCCTTTACCCGGCTGGCGAGGGCATCCGCTCCGTCCTGGCTGAAGCTCGTGTCCACGCTCAGCTCAGCCAGATGCCTGCGAACCGCCGGATCGTTGAGGATGACTTTGGTTTCCGCGCGCAGGCGCTCAACGGCCTGCCTGGGCGTGCCTTTGGGCACGAACATGCCATACCAGACGGTCACGTCGTACCCGGGAATGCTCTCCGCCACCGTCGGGACATCCGGCAGTTCCTTGAGGCGCCTCGCCGTCCCCACCGCCAGCAGCTTCAGCTTTCCCGCTTTGACATGCGGCATGTACTCCAGCAGCGGCCCCATGGCCAGATCGATATGGCCGGCGATCATGTCGTTGATGGTTGGACCGCTACCCTTGTAGGGAATATTGGTGATGTCGACATTCGACATCGTTTTGATCATCTCCAATGGATAGCCGGTCGGGCCTCCGAAGTTCAGTTTTCCCGGGTTGAGCTTGGCGTAGGCAATCAGCTCTCCCACGGTCTTGTATGGCGCATGCGGATTTGCGACCAGCACCAGCGGTGATTCGCCAAGCGGTGCAACCGGGACAAGGTCGCTCGGCAAGCGATAGGGGAGCTTCCTGTAATAGGCCGCATTGACGGCGTGAATGCTATTCAGAATGCCGATCGTCTGTCCGTCCGGCGCTGCTTTTGCCAATGCGTCGGCACCGATATTTCCGCTTGCGCCAGGCCTGTTTTCCACGATGACCGGTTGGCCAAGCGCTTTCCCGAGCCGCTCCGCGAGCATCCTGGCAAGCACGTCATTGATGCCGGCGGGTGGAAACGGAACAATAAACGTGACCGGCTTCGCCGGCTTCCAGTCGCTGGCGGCCTGCCCGAAGGATGGCCCCGCAAGCAGGCCCAGGAGGGCCAGGCACGTCGCGATACCGGCCTTCCCGGCGCAAAGGATCGATCTCTTCTTGTAGAACATAGTTACTGCCTCCTTATTATTAATGCTATCTTCTACTCTAGCATTTTCATAAAACACTGCTTTCCAGATCATCCATGAATTTACCGCTTCCTCCACCGCACCGCGGCTGCGGAAGAACACGATGAAGATGGACAAAGACTCTCGGGAACCTCAACACCGTGAAATCGACATCACCATCCATTACGTTAATTACCTAATCATCCAAAAATTCGAATGCGGATGGTTATTTATACTCCAATATATTGCAATATATTAGAACCACAAACAAATGGAGGGCGACGCAGATGCACGAAAATTCATACACACTGATTGGCCACGGTCCGGCTCAGGTGATCGCATTGCACGGATGGTTCGGGCATGCCAGGGGGTGGGGCCCATTCCAGCAGCTCCTTGATGTCGAAAGGTTCACCTATGCTTTCCTCGATTGCCGCGGCTATGGCGGCTCGCGTGAAATGGGTGGCGAGTTCAGCATTGCGGAAACCGCCGGCGACGCGCTTCGGCTCGCGAACCGGCTGAACTGGAAACGATTCTCCGTGATGGGCCATTCGATGGGCGGCAAAGCCATGCAGGCCATGGCGATACGTGCTCCTGAGCAGGTGGCCGCCATGGTGGGCATTACGCCCGTGCCGCCGGGTCCGGTGCCGTTCGATCAGGCGACCCGTGCCTACTTCGAGAGTGCCGCGCACGATGCGCAGGCACGCTACGGCATTATCGATAACACAACGGGAAAGCGGCATTCGGGAACATGGTTGCAGGCAATGGTGGAGGACTCCATTGCACACTCGGAGCAATCTGCATTCGAGCAGTATTTCCACGCCTGGGCGGATACGGACTTGTCCGCCCAGGTCGCTGGAAATGAGACACCGACATTGCTGGTGGTTGGCGAGCATGATCCTTCTATCACACCCGCCTTGATGGAAAATACATACGGCCAACTTTATCGGAATGTTTCTCTGGAGGTCATCGGGAACGCCGGCCACTATCCCATGAACGAAACGCCGGTGAACCTGGTATCGCTCATTGAGCGGTACCTGCAAGATCAGCGCTAAGCGGGGCTGGCGGGAATGGCGACGGCCCGGCCTCGCTGGCGAACGGGCCGCTCGCATCTGTTCTTCGCGATCCCGTTTTGGGCTGTTTTTTTTTTTTGGCTGTTTTTGGCTGGCAAGATATGATGTCACGAACTCCGGGGATGCATCTTGATGCCAGTAGCGATTTCAACCGCGCTATGGCGCCTCGCTTGCGCCGATCGCAGCGATTCCACGCCGCGCGGCCTCCTCGTCTGCGTCCGAAGGGCCGCCGCTGACGCCAACAGCGCCCTCGAGCCTTCCCGCCACAAATACACCTAGCGAGCCCTGGGACGGAAAGAGCGGCCCTCCATAGACCAAGCTGCTCATCTGCCCGAAGACAATGGGGTTGGCCTGATAGCGCTTCACCAGGTCCGCGCCGGATGCGCCTCCCGTGGCTGCGGTAGCGGCGGCCTTGCCGCGTGCCACGTCGAAGGTGCCAAAAGGTGCGCCGTCCATCCGCACACCGGAGACGAAGTGCCCGCCTGCGTCGACCACCACGATGCTCACCGCCAGCTTGTTCTTTGCCGCGTATTGCATGGCGCCCGCAATCATCTGGCTGGCCCGTGTCAAATCGATCGATTGGGCCTGCGCCTGGATCGGGAAAAGCGGGCCGCCCGCAATCAATGCGGCTATCACGCTGCGGAACAACCAAGATGCATAATTGCCCATGTCACTACATTCCTGGCGAGGCGAAAGTCAAACAAGAAGTGAAGCAAGGGATGCATTCCAGCTTCAAAGATAGAAACTGGCCCGCCAGTGCGAGCCAGCCCGCTGAGTATGGGCGGGGGTGAGCGGCGGGAAAAGCCGCGGATTTATCGAATCGTCCACTTCTTTCCTCCCCTGCCCTGCCCACGCGGCCTCAGAACAGATGCCGGATGCCTGCCATCAGACCGCGCGGATCGGAAACGCCGGTCTTGCTGACCTGGTTGGGAATATTGGAGAACGTATAGTTGGCCAGGTTCGTATTCCAGATCTTGCTGGCATTGGCGTATAGCGTCGTCCGTTTCGAGGCGAAGTACTGGTAACCAAAAGACAGTTGATCGCCGCGATTTCCCGTGCCCGTTGTCCATTGAGTACCATAGGCAAGCAATACCATGCCGTTTGCACCAACCGGTACCGTCATGCCCACGTGCCACCCACGATCCCTGAGTTCCGCCTGGGCCGGCCTGTAGAGAATTGCCTGGCGTACATTGGCGTAGAGCCTGACCAGCGTGAAATCATAGCTGGCTCCGATCGCGCGCTCATCACGGTCCATTCCGTCGACCGCGCCGATACTGCTGGTCCGTTCGTAGGCCAGGCCCAGCCATAACGGCCCACGGCCATAGGTCAGTCCCAGTGCTTTGATCCGATCGGCATCCCGTGGCGCGGTGGCGCGTTCCGAGCCGAAGGAATAGAGCAAGGAGGCCTGCAAGCCGCCATAATCGGCGCTTTCGACGCGGATTGAATTATCGGCCCGAGCAGTCAGGCTGCTGCCCGCGGGGCCGCCATTTTGCAAGCGCCCCAGCGGGCCATACGGGGAAAAGCCAAATGCGGATGCCGCCCCTTCGATATAGTAGATCGGCGTATTTTGACGTCCGAATGTCAGCGCCCCCCACTTGAGGCTGCTCAGGCCAGCCCAGGACTGGCGCCCGAACAGGCGCCCGCCTTGTTGCAGGGTGCCGGTGTCAACCGCCAGGCCTGCCTCTAGCGCAAACACCGCAGCCAGATCATTGCCCAGTTCTTCCTTGCCCCTCAGGCCCCAGCGGGACTGATACAGCCCCCCGTCCTCCAGGCGCGCTACATTAGTGCTGCCGCTCTTCACGTATTCCACGTAGGTATCCACGACACCATAAAGAGTCACACCGCTCTCAGCGTTTGCCAGCGCGGGGCCTATCAATGCGACCGCAACCAATGCTCGTGCCTTCCTCATCCCATTCTCCTCCGGCTTAATGCTTATGTTGTTAAGGTTCTGCTTAGCCGCCTTGTTTATCTTCGCGCCACGTAGTTATCGTTTGACTGGTGCGCGGATCGGCAGAAGGGAGATTAAGGCGCGACAGGCTTTTCCACCTATCCCAATCGTCGCGCGGCTTGCGGTTACGTCCAGAAAGACCGGGCCATTTGCCAGGGAAGCCAGAAATGCGTGCGCCGCACCACTGTCGTGCGCCTGCACCCGCCAGCGGCAAACACCGCGCCCAACTGGTGCGCGCCCGCTCCATGCCGACCCTGTATTGCGTACAAAACCTGCACATCACGCTTGTATATCAGCCTGGCATACCTCTTGCGACTGAGCCTGGCATGACTTTCGCCGCTCCTTCCCTTCCCGCCTTCAGCGATGCCGCCGGCCCCCTGCGCGGCAGCACCTCCGCCGAGATTGCCGAGCGCATCACGCAATCGATCCTGGCTCAGCGCCTGGCGCCCGGCACGCGGCTGGGCGAGCAGGCGCTGGCCGGGCTGTTCGGCGTGAGCCGCACTCTGGTACGCGAAGCCCTGACCCGGCTGGCGGCGCGCGGCATCGTCACGGTGTCGGCCCGGCGCGGCTGGTTTGTGATCGAGCCCTCGCGCCAGGAAGCCCGGCAGGCGTTTGCGGCCCGGCGCGCGATCGAGCTGGGCCTGCTGCGCTATGCCGCGCCGGTCTCGGCGCACGCCATCGGCCGGCTGCAGGAGCACGTGGCGCAGGAGCAGCGCGCGCTGAGCGCCGACGACACCGCCCTGCGCAGCTACCTGCTGGGCGACTTCCATGTGTGCCTGGGCGAATGCGTGGGCAACGTGCTGCTGGCCGATACGCTGCGCGACCTGACGGCGCGCACCACGCTGATTGCCATGCGCTACCAGTCCAGCCACCAGGCCAACGAATCCTGTGCCGAGCATGGGCTGATCGTGGCCGCGCTGGCCGCGGGCGACACCGAGCGCGCCATTGCATTGATGGACGCGCACCTGCGCCACGTCGAGGCCGGCCTGAGCGCCGCCACGCCGCCGGCCCCGCCGGATCCGCTGCGCCAGGCATTGAGCCCGCTGGGGCATGCGGCCTGAGCTAGCCGCTTCATCGATTTCGATTTTTTGCATTTCCACCCCAACGACAAGCCAGCAAGGACCCTTATGAAGCTCTCCAAACTCCTCCTCGGCCTGGGTGCCGCCGCCCTCGCCTTCACGATGCAAAGCGCCGGCGCTGAAGCGCTGGACGACGTGGTCAAGGCCGGCGTGCTCAAGGTCGCGGTGCCGCAGGACTTCCCGCCGTTCGGCTCGGTCAACGCCGAGATGAAGCCCCAGGGCCTGGACATCGACGTGGCCGCGCTGATCGCCAGCAAAATGGGCGTGAAGCTGGAACTGGTGCCGGTCACCAGCACCAACCGCGTGCCCTACCTGCAGACCAGGAAAGTGGACCTGGTGATCTCCAGCATGGGCAAGAACGCCGAGCGTGAGAAGGCCATCGATTTCAGCGAGGCTTACGCACCGTTCTATAACGGCGTGTTCGGCCCCGCCGACCAGAAGGTGACCGGCGCCGCCGAGCTGGCCGGCAAGACCATCGGCGTGACGCGCGGCGCGGTGGAGGACCTGGAGCTGACCAAGATCGCCCCGGCGGCGGCCACCATCAAGCGCTACGAGGACAACAACGGCACCATCAGCGCATTCCTGTCCGGCCAGGTGCAACTGGTGGCGACGGGCAACGTCGTGGCAGCGGCCATCCTCGCCAAGAACCCGCCCAAGAAGCCGGAGCCGAAGTTCCTGATCAAGAACTCGCCCTGCTTCATCGGCCTGAACAAGGGCGAGCCCAAGCTGCAAGCCAAGGTCAACGCGATCCTGGCGCAAGTGAAGAAGGATGGCGAGCTCAATGCGATCACGATGAAGTGGCTGGGCATGCCGCTGCCGGCCACGCTTTGACGCGTCGATGCTTTGATGCGTTGATGCACTGACGAATCAAGCCACGGGAAGCCGTGCCCGGCGGCCAGCCGCCGCGGCACGGCGTACTGCGCCAGCTCCGCGCTCATGAGCGCCCCAAGGCGGGCGCCGCCACCGATCGCTACCGCATGTCCTACCAATTCGATTTCCTCTCGGCCTTCGACTACGCCGGCGTGTTCGCGCACGGCATCCAGGTCACGGCTGAGCTCACCGCCGTGGGCGGCGCGCTGGGGGTGATGCTCGGCATCGCCTGCGCCTGGGCACGCACCCAGGGCCCGCCCTGGCTGGCGGCCATCGCGGGCGGCTATGTGGAGCTGATCCGCAATACGCCGTTCCTGATCCAGCTGTTCTTTATCTTCTTCGGCCTGCCCAGCGCGGGCGTGCAACTGGGAGAAATGCAGGCCGCCATCCTGGCCATGGTGATCAACCTTGGCGCATACAGCGCGGAGATTGTCCGCGCGGGCATTGCGGCCGTGCCGCGCGGCCAGCTCGAAGCCGGCGCCAGCCTGGCGATGTCGCCCTTCCAGGTGTTTCGCCACGTGGTGCTGCGCCCCGCCCTGAAGAAGATCTGGCCGGCCCTGTCCAGCCAGGTCGTGATCGTCATGCTGGGCTCGGCCGTCTGCTCGCAGATCGCGGTCGAGGACCTGACCTTTGCCGCCAACTTCGTCCAGGGCCGGAATTTCCGGGCCTTCGAGGTCTACCTGCTGACCACCGGCATCTACCTGCTGCTCGCCATCGGCCTGCGCCAGGTGCTGCGCGGCATCGGCGGCAAGTTGTTCCGGAGGGCGTCATGACCGATTTTTCAAACTGGGACATCCTGCGCAACCTGCTGATGGCGGTGCGCTGGACCGTAGTGCTGTCGCTGGTGGCCTTTGCCGGCGGCGCCGTCATCGGGCTGCTGGTGCTGCTGATGCGCATCAGCCGCCGGGCACCGGCGCGCCGCGCCGCCTGGGCCTTTATCGAAGTGTTCCAGGGCACGCCGCTGCTGATGCAGCTGTTCCTGGCCTTCTTCGGCCTGGCGCTGTTCGGCGTGGAGATCCCGGCCTGGCTGGCCGCCGGCCTGGCGTTGTCGCTGTGGTCCGGCGCCTACCTGGCGGAGATCTGGCGCGGCTGCGTGGAGGCCATGAGGCCATCCCCAAGGGCCAGTGGGAGGCCGCCGGCTGCCTCTCGCTGGGGCACCTGCAGCAGATGCGCTACGTGATCCTGCCGCAGGCGCTGCGCATCGCCGTCGCGCCCACGGTGGGGTTCGTGGTGCAGATCATCAAGGGCACGGCGCTGGCGTCCATCATCGGCTTTGTCGAGCTGTCCAAGGCCGGCACGGTGATCACCAACGCCACCTTCAGTCCCTTCACCGTCTACGCGTTGGTCGCGCTGATCTACTTTGCGCTGTGCTGGCCGCTATCCCGCTACAGCCGTCACCTGGAAAGGAAGCTCAATGTCGCTCATCGCCATTGAAAACGTAAAGAAGCGCTTCGGCGCCAACGAAGTGCTCAAAGGCATCGACCTGAAGGTCGAGGCCGGCGAGGTCATTGCCATCATCGGCAAGAGCGGCTCCGGCAAGAGCACCTTGCTGCGCTGTATCAACGGCCTGGAGAGCATCGACGAAGGCAATATCACCGTGGCAGGCGCCAAGCTCGGCGACAGCGAGCTGGAGCTGCGCGCGCTGCGGCGCAAGGTCGGCATGATCTTCCAGCAGTTCAACCTGTTCCCGCACCTGAGCGCGGGGCGCAACGTGATGCTGGCACCCACCGTGGCGGGCGGCGTCAGCGAGTCGGACGCCATGACCCGCGCGCGCGAGTGCCTGGCCAAGGTGGCGCTGGGGGAGAAATTCGACAGCTATCCCGAGCAGCTGTCCGGCGGGCAACAGCAGCGGGTTGCGATTGCGCGCGCGCTGGCCATGCAGCCACGGGCGCTGCTATGCGACGAGATTACCTCCGCGCTGGACCCGGAGCTGGTGATGGAGGTGCTTAACGTGGTGCGCCAGTTGGCCGGCGAGGGCATGACGCTGCTGATGGTGACGCACGAGATGCGCTTCGCGCGCGAGGTGTGCAATCGGGTGGTGTTCATGCATCAGGGGCGCGTGCATGAGATCGGGCCGCCGGAGCAGTTGTTCAGCCATCCGGCTACGCCGGAGTTGCAGCAGTTCCTGGGGATGGCGGCCTGAGGGACTGCCTGCCCCCTCTGCCGCACGCGGGAGAGGGGGCAGAGGGGGCAGGCCATTACCTCGCCAACACGCCCCGGATCGTATCCGCCAGGTCCTTCGCCAGGAACTTCGACACATAAGCGTCGGCCCCCACCTTGCGCACGTGGTCCTCACTGGCTGTTCCGGACAGCGAGGAGTGGATCACCACCGGGATCGACTTGAAGCGCGCATCCGCCTTGATCTTTCGGGTTAGCGTGAAGCCGTCCATCTCGGGCATTTCCAGGTCGGTCAGCACCAGCGCGATCTCGTCCTGCACGGTGCGGCCGTTGGCGGCAGCGTGATCAGCGATCTCACTCAGTTGCTGCCAGGCTTCCTGGCCGGTCTTGGTCATCAGCACCGGCACACCCATGGCCTTGAGGCCTTGCTCGATCAGGCTGCGGGCAAAAGCGGAATCGTCGGCGGCCAGGATCCTGGTGCCCGGGGGCAACTTCAGTTGCGGCCCGACCGTCTTGGGGTCCACGTCCGGCTGGCGGGTCGGCAGCACGTCGCGCAGGATCTGCTCCACGTCCAGCACCTGAACCAGGCGCGGGTTCGCGGGATCGGCCTCGTTATGGAGCTTGGCAATGCTGGTCACCATGTCGCCCCTGACACTGGTCTCGGCCGAGACCACCTGGTTCCACTCCAGGCGCACGATTTCTTCCACGGCTTCCACGGCAAAGCCCTGCGTGGAGCGCGCATATTCGGTCACCAGCAGGATGTTGAGGCCGGTGCGCGGCGTGCATCCCACCATCTTGGGCAGGTCGATCACCGGAATCACCTGGCCGCGAATATCGGCCATGCCAAGCATGGCCGGGCCGCCGCCGACCACCGTAGTGACCTGGGGCATGACCAGGATTTCGCGGACCTTGAAGACATTGATGCCGAACATTTCGCTCTGCGCGGACTGGTCCGACTCGCCCAGGCGGAACAACAGCAACTCGAACTGGTTGTTGTTGGTCAGGTTGGTCCGTTCGTCGATGTCTCTCATCGAGCTGCTCATACGCTTCCTTTGTCCCGCCTGGCGCGGGCTCGCCGCGCGGTGTTAATCGATTTCCCCCGGGCCCGGCAGCGCTGCGTGGCTCCAGCGGCGCTTGGCGCTGGAGCGGCGCGGTGCAATGACGGGCCACTGCTCCGGCTAACGGCCATTCCCCGGGGAAATTTAGTGGCAAAACGGCAAAGGACGGGCGATTCGGCGCCGCACCCCACTAAAGTGCGCAATGAGACAGGCCGGCGGTGCAGCGCGCCCAGGGGACCAGGCCTGCTCAGGTCAGGTCAGCTTGTGCCAGCTACGGCCATCGCGCGCCAGCAGCCCATCGGCGCCCCGGGGCCCGTCGCTGCCCGCCCTGTAGCCCTCCACCTTGGCGCCCTGCACCCCCTCGCCGGCTTCGCGCCAGGCATCCAGGAAGGGCTGCACCGCGCGCCAGCCGTTCTCGATATTGTCGGCACGCTGGAACAGCGTCTGGTCGCCCATCAGGCAGTCGTAGAGCAACGTCTCGTAGCCGGTGGATGGCCGCATCTGGAAGAAGCTGGCATAGGCGAAGCCCATCTGCACATTGTCGATCTCCACCGCCGGGCCGGGGCGCTTGGCCTGGAAATCGAACCACATGCCCTCGTCGGGCTGGATCTGGATGATCAGGTAGTTAGGCTTGAGCCGGTCCACCTGGGTATCGCGGAACAGCGACGATGGCGCCGGCTTGAAGCAGATCGCGATCTCGGTGTCGCGCACGCCCATGCGCTTGCCGGTGCGCAGGTAGAACGGCACGCCGTCCCAGCGCCAGTTGTCCACCATCACCTTGATGGCGACATAGGTCTCGGTACGGCTCGCGCGCGCCACGTTGGGCTCGCTGCGATAGCCGGGCACCGTCTGCCCGGCCAGCGTGCCGGCCCGGTACTGCCCGCGCACGGAATTGGCCAGCGCTTGCTTGCGCGTCTGCGGCCGGATCGCGCCAATGACCTTGGCCTTCTCCGCGCGCACGGCATCGGCGCCGAACGCGGCCGGCGGCTCCATGGCCACCAGCGCCAGCAGTTGGAACAGGTGGTTGGGCACCATGTCGCGCAGCGCGCCGGTGCGCTCGTAGAAATCACCGCGCTGCTCCACGCCCACCGTCTCCGCGGCGGTGATCTGCACGTGGTCCACGTAATGGTTGTTCCAGAACGCCTCGAACAGGCCATTGGCAAAGCGGCTGACCAGGATGTTCTGCACCGTCTCCTTGCCGAGGAAGTGGTCGATGCGGTAGACCTGTTGCTCGCGCATGGCGCGCAGCACGCGCGCGTTGAGCGCCTGTGCCGATTTGAGGTCGGCGCCGAAAGGCTTCTCGATCACCACGCGGCGAAACGCGCCCGGCGTTTCATTCAGCAGGCCGGCCGCGGCAAGGCGGTCGACCACCTCGCCAAAGAAGCGCGGCGAGGTGGCGAGATAGAACACCGCATTGCTGGTGCCGGAGGCCTTGATGCGGGCTGCGATCGCGGCGTAGGTCTGCTCATCGAGAAAATCGCCCTGCATATAGGCGATGCGCCGCGCCAGGGAGCGCCAGATCTTCGGATCGAACGTCTTGGCCTTGGGTTTTCCCTTGCCACCTGCCGCCCCGCCCTCGCTGCCCGGGCGGGCTCGCGCGCGGATGCCCTGCGCGAGCCGCTCGCGAAACGCAGCGTCGGTCATCGGGTTGTGATCGACGCCGACCAGAGCAAGGCCGTCGCCCAGCAAGCCGTCGCGCCGCAGGTTGTATAGCGCGGGCACCAGCAGCCGCCGCGCCAGGTCGCCATGCGCGCCGAACAGGAACACCGAGGCAGGCGGCGGCTTGGCGATCGCGGCCATGGCGGCCGTGGCGCCCGTGGCGGCCCGGCCCTGGCGGGCCGCCATTACCTGGGCTCCCCGCCGCCGTGCTCTTCCACATGCCCGCCAAAGCCAAAGCGCATGGCCGAGAGCAGCCGCTCGCCATAGGTATGGTCCTGCCGCGAGCGAAACCGCGCAAACAATGCGCTGGCCAGCACCGGCACCGGCACTGCCTGCTCGACAGCCGCGTCGATCGTCCAGCGCCCCTCCCCGCTGTCAGCGACTTCCCCGGAGAAGCGCGAGAGCTTGACGTCGCTGGCAAGCGCCTGCGCGGTGAGATCGAGCAGCCACGAGGACACCACGCTGCCGCGCCGCCACACCTCGGCAACGTCGGCCAGGTCGAGCTGGAAGCGCTCGGCCTCCGGCAGGCTTTCCGAGGCCTTGGTCTTGAGGATATCGAAGCCCTCGGCATAGGCCTGCATCAGGCCATACTCGATGCCGTTGTGGACCATCTTCACAAAGTGGCCCGCGCCCGCCGGCCCGGCGTGGATGTAGCCGCGCTCGGCACGGTCGTGCGCCGGGTTGCGCCCCGGCGTGCGCGGGATGTCGCCATAGCCCGGCGCAAGCGTATCGAACAGCGGATCGAGCCGGCTGACGACCTCCTCCTTGCCGCCGATCATCAGGCAATAGCCACGCTCCAGGCCCCAGACTCCGCCCGAGGTGCCCACGTCCACATAGTGCAGCTGGCGCGCCGCCAGTTCGCCAGCGCGCCGGATATCGTCCTTGTAGAAAGTGTTGCCGCCGTCGATGATGACGTCGCCGGGCTCGAGCAGGTCCGCCAGCGCGGCAATCATCTGCTCGGTAGCGTCGCCTGCCGGCAACATGACCCAGATCGCGCGCGGGGCGGCCAGTTCGCCAACCAGCGCCTCGATGCTGGTGACGCCGACGGCACCGTCCGCCGCCAGGGCCTGCACCTTGTCGGCGCTGCGGTTGTACACCACCACCTCGTGCCGCGCGCGCAGCAGCCGCCTTGCGATGTTCGCGCCCATGCGCCCGAGCCCTATGATTCCGAGTTGCATATCCGGTCCTCTCACTGAGTCATTGGTGAAGAAACTGGTGACGACATTGGTGACGACACTGGTAGCGACGTTGATGGCGAAACCTGCTGCCGCCACGAGGCATTGTCTACCTCTCCAAGCGCACTTGCACAGGCATCGCCGCCCCGGTGAACATGCCACTTAGCGCACTTCAGCTCAGCGTGGCTCGCGTTCGAGCGCACACGGGATACAAAACTCCGCAAGCCCGATTTACACCAACTAAACAGACGCTTAAAATTGCCGGGCCAGCAGCGGCGGACTTGCATACGACCGGGCGGCTCCGATTTCACCGGCCAGCTTCTGGGGACACAGGCCGGCTAACCGCCCCCTAGCGCCCCCTAGCCATGTCCCAGTTCTTGCCGCCAGTCCAACGCCTGCGCCCCGCCGTATCGATCCCTCGCATCGAGTAGCGCCAGCATCACACCTTCGCTATCCGTTTCGCACCCGCCCCAAGACCGCACTGTCCCGCGCGCCCCAAGCATGGCGCGCCACGGTTCGTCGTCCGGGCCCAGCGCCTCACCGCCAAGACACTCGCCATCGCATCGCCATGTCCGCAAACAGCACGACCCTCGCCGCCCCGGAATCCGGGGAACACCAGCAAGGCAGCATCAACCGGCGCATCGCCGCCATCGTCTTCTTCAATTTCATTGCCTACCTGACGGTCGGCCTGCCGCTGGCGGTGGTGCCCGGCTTCGTCCACGGCGATCTCGGCTTTGGCACGGTCGTGGCCGGGCTGGCGGTCAGCATCCAGTACCTGGCCACACTGCTGAGCCGCGCTTACGCCGGCAACCTGTGCGACCTGCAAGGCCCCAAGAAATTGGCGACGTGGGCGCCCGCCATACCGGCAAGGTGATCTCGTGGAATGGCATGACCACCTACGGCGCACTGGCGCTGGGCGCGCCGGTCGGCGTGCTGCTGGACGCGCGCTGGGGCTTTGCCGCGCTGGGCATCGTCGCCACCGCCATGGCCCTGGCCGCGTTCGCGCTGGCGCGGCGCAAGGCGGCCGTGCCCACGGTCAAGGGCGCGCGCATGCCGTTTCGCACTGTGTTCCGCCACATGACGCCGTTCGGGCTGTGCCTGGCGCTGGGCTCGGTGGGCTTTGGCGCCATCACGGCCTTTGTCACGCTGTACTACGCCAGCCACGGCTGGAATCACGCCGCGCTGGCGCTGACCAGCCTGGGCGTGAGCTTTGTGATGGCGCGCCTGCTGCTGGCCGAGAGCATCGGCCGCTTTGGCGGCTACCGGGTCGCACTGTGCTCGTTTGCCGTGGAAGCTGCCGGCCTGGCCTTGATCTGGCTGGCGGCCACGCCCGCGCAAGCCCTGATCGGCGCCGCCGTCACCGGCTTTGGCTTTGCCCTGGTGTTTCCCTCGCTGGGCATGGAGGCGGTCAAGCTGGTGCCCCAAAGCAATCGCGGCTCGGCGCTTGGCGCCTATGCGCTGTTCCTGGACCTGGCGCTGGGGCTGACCGGCCCGGTGGCCGGCGTGATCGCCAGCCATGCGGGCTATGGCTCGGTGTTCCTGTTTTCGGCCGTGGCGGCGCTAGGCGGACTAGGCCTGAGCCAGGTGCTGGCGGCGCGGTCGCGGCGGACTGCCGTGTCGGCGCCGACACACTGACTATCGCAACACGCCAATCTCGCGGCACGCCAGGCGAGGCCGCGAGGCATTCCGAGGCGATGAATTGATTCGGAAATTTCCTAATCTATTTTCAGACAAATCCGATTGATATTCTGGCAATTAACGTTAATCCAGCCTTCAAAGTCGATTAATCGCAGGCATCAGCCGTTTTGTGCTTGACCCATTCAACTTACCCCGCTACAGTACGCGGGTTCTTAATTCCAGGGCTACCCAGTGAGCACTTGTTCCGACGACAGTAGTCGATCCAGGATCGGCACCTCCGCCTGACGGGCCACGGTATCCCTAGCGACCGTGCCCCGCTTGCGGCACGGTGCTTCGAGGCCAGACGTCCTGTCCCGCCTCTCTTCTTGAATACGGCTTCATTCTTCTGATCGCGCCTGCGTTGCAGCACGCCGCTGCCTGCGCTTGCCCGCGATTTGCACAAGGCTCACCGGTGCTTCCTGCTCAATACAGGAGTTCTCATGGTGTGGCACGAATTTGCCCTGCGCTTGCTCGAAGCGCTAGCGCTGGGCGCCTGCATCGGTACCGAGCGGCAGCTGCGCCAGCGCATGGCGGGGCTGCGCACCAACGCGCTGGTCGCCGCTGGCGCGGCCTTGTTTGTTTCGGTTTCCGCCTTTACGTTTGATCCGCAGGGGCATGCGCGCATTGCCGCGCAGGTCGTCTCGGGCATCGGCTTTCTCGGCGCCGGCGTGATCATGCGCGACGGCCTGAACGTGCGCGGCCTGAATACCGCTGCCACGCTGTGGTGCTCCGCCGCCGTCGGCGTGCTCGCCGGCCTTGGCCATGCGCTGGAAGCCGCGATCGGCACCGCCTGCATCCTGTGCGCCAACTTTGGCCTGCGCATGCTGGGCCAGCGCATCAATCGCAACGGCACGGCCACCGCGCCGGAAGTCGAGATGGTCTATCGCATCACCACGGTATGCACGGCCCAGGAAGAAATCCGCGTGCGCGGCTTGCTGCTGCATGCACTGACCGAAATGCCCGCCCTGCTGCTGCAGTCGCTGCACAGCGAGGATACCGCCGGCGGCGGACACATAGAAGTCCGCGCCGACGTGCTGGCCGCGCCCGGCCATGAAGGCAAGCTCGAGCAGATCGTCAGCCGCATCAGCATGGAGAAGAGCGTTTCCCTCGTGCGCTGGGCCATTCCGGCCAGCGCGCTCGAATAACCCCAAGGAGAAAGAAAGGAGCTGGATATGCGTTTGTTCAACTGGATGCTCCCCCAGGCCCCCAACCGCCGCGCCGCCCAGGCGGGCCGCGGCACTGCCGCCCAGCTGTTCCAGGTGGTGCTGCTCTGCAAGGACGACTATGGCGCCCGGCTCGAGCAGCAGATTCGCCATGAGCTGGCCGCCCACGATTTCTCGCTGCAACGCTTGCGCACACGCCAGTGCGAGCGCCGCGAGCTGGTCGAGATGCGCGTGCTGGTGCATTGCCAGCCGGGCGGCAGGCCCGGCATGGTCAAGCTGGTGCAGCGCCTTGGCCTGGAGCCGCTGGTTCGCGCCGTGCGCTGGGAAACCGTGCCGCAGCCCGAGCGTGCGTTAGCGGCGGCCTGAGAGCAAGACCGGCCCACCAGAATCCACCCCGATTGCCTGAGGAAAGACATGGACCCCGACCCTTCCAGTAGGCAGCGCCGAAGGCACGGCGTGTTCCCGTTGGCCTGATTCCGCTTCCAGCACCCTGCCGGAGCCGCGGCGCCAGCCACCTGGACCCGCCTGGCTCCCATTGCGTTTCGCGGCATCCCGGCCGCGTGTGCGCCGGAACCGCCCCGCCTTCCGCGCCGCCGCCCTCCCGTTAGCAACGCGGGCGTTTCGCCCATCACCGGTTACCTGCGTGGACTTGCCACCTCGCAGCGCCGGGGATGCGTCACGCCTGTCGATTCCTGTCGTCCGTGGATCCTGCCTTGCGCTTTGCGCTTCCATCGACGACGCACCGGCAACAAGCGGTGCCCCCGCCCTGGCTAGCGCCACGGAAAAGCGCACCGACCGAGGAGAAAGACCAATGCATACGCCCGCCACCCGCCAACACTTGCCGCTGCACCGGCCGCCAGGCCTTGTGCTCGCCGCCATTTGCACAGCATGCATCGTGCTGGCCGGCTGCGATGGCGCCAGCCTGCCTGGCGCCATCGCCAACACACCCGCGCACAGCACCGAACCGGTTCGCGAGGGCAACTTCATCACGGTGCCCGAGGCATCGCCGCTGCGTACCCAGCTGCAGGTTCAGACCATTGTCGAGCAAGCGCTGGAGCGCCCCATCGAGGTCCCGGGGACGATCGAGCCCGATGCCGCCAAGCTGGTCAAGATCGTGCCGCCGATGCCCGGGCGCATCGTCCGCCTGCACGCCGCGCTGGGCGATGTCGTGCGCAAGGGCGATCCGCTCCTCACGCTGGATTCCGCCGAGCTGAGCGCGGCGCAGGGCGAGGCCAGCAAGGCCCGCGCGGCGCTGCTTGACGCGAGGCTGAACCTGGACCGCCAACGCGCATTGTTCGAGGCCGAGATCGCGGCCCGCAAGGACTACGAACAAGCCCAGCTGGCCTACGCGCAAGCTAGCAGCGACGCCGAAACCACGGCTGCCCGGCTCGCGCAGCTTGGCGCCGGGAGCGCCCCGCAGTCGCACCGCCAGTACACCATGCACGCGCCGCTGGCCGGCCGGGTGATCGAGCTCGAAGGCGCGCAGGGCGGCTTCTGGAACGACAACGGCGCGCCGGTCATGACGGTGGCCGACCTGTCCACGGTCTACCTCGCGGCCAGCGTGTCGGAGAAAGACATCGCCTCGATCTTCGTCGGCCAGCCCGCCGAGATCCTGCTCAACGCCTACCCCGGCAAGCCCGTGACCGGCAAGGTCCGCTACATCGGCGAGATCCTCGACCCCGACACCCGCACCGTCAAGGTCCGCGTGGCCATCGACAACACGGATGGACGCTATCGCCCGGGCCTCTTTGCCAAGGTGATCTTCGCGGGAGAAAAGCACGCGGCGCTGCTGGTGCCGCCCACGGCGCTGCTGCAAAGCGGGCTCTACACGCGCGTGCTGGTAGAGAAGGCGCCGCTGCGCTTCGAGCCGCGCGTGGTCACCACGGGCGCGCATGCCGACGGACAGGTCGAGATCCTCGCCGGGCTCAAGGCCGGCGAACGCATCGTCGTAAAAAACGGAGTGCTGCTACATGATTGACCGCCTCGTCACCCTATGCTTTAACCGGCGCGCCATCATCTGGCTGGTCTTTGGGCTGGTGGCGCTGTACGGCGCCTACAGCTGGAAGCAACTGCCCATCGAAGCCTATCCGGACATTGCCGACGTGACTTCGCAGATCGTGACCCAGGTGCCGGGCCTCGGCGCGGAGGAAATCGAGCAGCAGATCACCATCCCGCTGGAGCGCGCGCTGCTGGCCACACCCGGCATGCACGTGCTGCGCACCCGTAGCCTGTTTGCGCTATCCCTGATCACCGTGGTGTTCGAGGATGGCACGGATGGCTACTGGGCGCGACAGCGCCTGCAGGAACGCCTGAACGAGGTCGACCTGCCCTACGGCGCCAAGCCGGGACTGGACCCGTACACCTCGCCCACAGGCGAGTTCTACCGCTACACGCTGGAGTCCAACACGCGCGACCTGCGCGAGCTCTCCGAGCTGCAGACCTGGACCGTGATCCCGCGCCTGAAGAAGGTCCGCGGCGTGGTCGACGTGACCAATTTCGGCGGGCTCACCACGCAGTTCATGCTGGAACTCGACCCGGCGCGGCTGACGCAGTACAGCCTGACGCTGACGCAGGTCACCGAGGCGCTCAACGCCAACAACGTCAATGCGGGCGGCAGCGTCATCGACCGCGGCGAACAATCGTACGTGGTGCGTGGCGTGGGCCTGCTGCGCTCGCTCGATGACATGGGCAACGTGGTGGTCACGAGCAAGGACGGCACCCCCGTGCTGGTCAAGGATCTCGGCACGCTGCGCTACGGCAACGTGGAGCGGCGCGGCATCCTGGGCAAGGACGACAACCCCGACACGATCTCCGGCATCACGCTGCTGCTCAAGGATTTCAACGCATCGGAAGCGCTTGAGGGCGTGCACGAGGCAGTGCGGGATCTCAACGACAACCTGCTGCCCAAGGATGTGAAGGTAGTCGCCTACCTCGACCGCACCTCGCTGATCGACGCCACCATGCGCACGGTGGGCTTCACGCTGACCGAGGGCATGCTGCTGGTCGGCATCGTGCTCTTGCTGTTCCTGGGCAGCCCGCGCGCGGCGCTCATCGTGGCGCTGACGATTCCGCTATCGCTGCTGATCGCCTTTGTCTTCATGTATCACCTGCGCATTCCGGCCAACCTGCTGAGCCTGGGGGCGATCGACTTCGGCATCCTGGTGGATGGCGCGGTGGTGCTGGTGGAGAACATCCTGCGCCGGCGCGAGCGGGACAAGGACCGCACGCTCACCCCGCGCGACGCCATCGACGCGACCCTGCAGGTGGCACGGCCGATGTTCTTCGGCATGCTGGTGATCGTGGCGGCCTACCTGCCCTTGTTCTCCTTCGAGCGCATCGAGTACAAGCTGTTCTCGCCGATGGCCTTCGCCGTGGGCGCGGCGCTGCTCGGCGCGTTGATCGTGGCGCTGGCGCTGGTGCCGGGGCTGGCCTGGATTGCCATGCGCAAGCCGCGCCGCGTGTTCCACAACCCCGTGCTGGACTGGCTGGGCGTGCGCTACCGCGCGGCGCTGGAACGCGGCATCGGCCGGGTCCGCTGGGTGGCCGCGAGCAGCGCGCTGGCCCTGGCCTGCGTGCTGGCGCTTGGCGCCACCATCGGCCGGGACTTCCTGCCCTACCTGGATGAAGGCTCGCTGTGGCTGCAGGTGCAGATGCCGCCCGGCATCACCCTGGAGCGCGCCTCCAACATGGCCAGCGAGCTGCGCCGGGTGACGCGCGAGTTCCCGGAAGTCTCCTACGTGGTCACCCAGACCGGGCGCAACGATGACGGCACCGACTACTGGACGCCCTCGCATATCGAGGCCAGCGTCGGCCTGCATCCGTACAAGACCTGGGCCTCGGGCATGACCAAGCAGCAGCTGATCGACAAGCTGGCGGCGCGCTACGCGCAGATGCCGGGCTACTCGGTCGGCTTCATGCAGCCGATGATCGACGGGGTCCAGGACAAGCTCTCCGGTGCCCATAGCGACCTGGTGGTCAAGGTGTTCGGCGACGACCTGGGCGACGTGCGCCGCATTGCCGGCGAAGTGGCCACCGCGCTGCGCGGCGTGCCCGGCGCGGCCGATGTGGCGATCGACGTGGAGCCGCCGCTGCCCAACCTGAAGATCGACCTGGACCGCGCCGCCGCCGCGCGCTACGGCATCAACGCGGCCGACGTGGCCGAGCTGATCTCGACCGGCATCGGCGGCGCGCCGGTCGGCCAGCTCTATGTGGGTGAGAAGAGCTACGACATGACCGTGCGTTTTCCGCCGGCCATGCGCGCCAGCACATCTGGCGTGGGCGACCTGATGCTGAGCGCCGCCAACGGCGCCAAGGTGCCGCTGGCGCAAGTCGCGCGCATCACCACCGTGTCCGGCGAAAGCGTGATCGTGCGCGAGATGGCGCGCCGCCACATCATCGTGCGCCTGAACGTGCGCGAGCGCGACCTGTCCGGCTTCCTCAAGGAGGCCCAGCCCGTCATCGAGCGCGCCGTGTCCTATGACCACAAGCGCATCCAGATCGAGTGGGGCGGCCAGTTCGAGAATCTCGAACGCGCACAGGCACGCCTGGCCATCATCCTGCCGATGACGCTCGCGCTGATGTTCGTGCTGCTGTTTGCCGAGTTCCGCAACCTGCGCCAGCCGGCGCTGGTGCTGCTGGCGGTGCCCCTGGCCACCATCGGCGGCCTGGCTGCGCTGCACCTGCGTGGCATGACGCTGAACGTATCCAGCGCGGTGGGTTTCATCGCGCTGTTCGGCGTGGCCGTGCTCAACGGCGTGCTGATGATCGCGCAGATCAACCGGTTGCGCACGCAGGACGGCTTGGCCCTGCGCGTAGCGGTGATCGAAGGCGCGGCTAGCCGCATGCGGCCGGTGCTGATGACCGCCACCGTCGCCGCCATCGGGCTGACGCCCGCGATGCTGGCGGTCGGGTTAGGCAGCGATGTGCAGCGCCCGCTGGCCACCGTGGTGGTGGGTGGCCTCTTTACCGCCACCTTGCTGACCCTGCTGTTGCTGCCCGCCCTTTACTACCTGGTCGAAGCCCGCGCCGAGCGCGCGGCGCAAGGTACCAGGGAATCGGAAATCGATGCCGAAGGCACCGCACCGGCGACCAGCACCGGCGGCCAGGCCTGAGGAGGATCCCATGCAAATCAAAGACAAGAACTTGCAGGCCGCACCCGCGCTGCGCCACCTCGTCCTGGCTGCGTCGCTGCTGGCGGCATCCGCGTCCTGGGCGCAGGACACACCCGCCACCACCGCGGCCACGGCGCGCGCCCCGGTCCGCTTCTCCTCCTATCTCGACACCGTGGAGCGCCAGAACATCGGCCTGTCCGCGCAGCGGGAAACCATTCGCGGGGCCGAGGCCGAGATCTCGATCGCCGGGGTGCGCCCGGACCCGGTGCTCAAATACGGCCGTGGCAACATCGAGACCAGCCGCGCGGTGTCGTCCAAGCCGCCGCGCACCCATGAGTTCGAGATCGAGATCCCCATCGAACTGGGCGGCAAGCGCAACGCGCGCATCCGGGCCGCCCAGAGCAACCTGCGCCTGACCGAGGCCAACCTGCAGGGCTTCAAACACACGCTGTACCAGGAATCCGCCACCGCCTTTGTCGAAGCCTGCCGCAGCCGCGAGGCCCTGGTCCGGCAGGAGTCGACGCTATCCGCCCTGTCCAACGTGGTGCGCGCCAACGAGATCCGCCGCAAGGCGGGCGACATCGGCGGCCTGGAGCTGTCGCAGTCGCGGGTCGAGCGCGACCGCTTCACCGCCGAGGTGAAATCGGCGCGCGCCGCCGCGCAGGCCGCCATGCAAAAGCTGTCCATCCAGCTTGGCGTGCGCGTGGCCGAGGCCTTCGGCAACGCGCCACTGGCTTGCGAGTTCCAGCCCTACGATCCTGGCACCGATGGCGGCGCGCAGGTCGCCCAGGCGATGGAGGCGCGCGACGAGGTGCGCATCGCGCGCGCCACACTGGAGAATGCCCGCGACAAATCGGGACTGGCGCGCGCCAACCGCTGGGTGGATCCCACCGTGAGCTTCGCCATGACCATGACCCCCGGCGTGCGCGGCACCCTGGACGATGAAGGCCAGCCCGGCGGCGACGGCACGGCGCGCTCGCGCATGCTGGGCGTGTCGGTGTCGATTCCCCTGCCCTTGTCGCGGCTGCAGCGCGGCGAACTGATCCAGGCGGAGTCGGAGGTCACGCAGGCCATGCTGGTCCTGCGCGAGGCGGAGCTGAAAACCGAGATCGATGTGCGCAACGCGCTCACCGCGTTCCAGGCCGCGCAGGACAACCTGCAACGGTACCGCGACTCGGTGATCGCCGACGCCGACCGGGTGCTGGACGGCATGCGCCAGTCGTACCGCCGGGGCGCTGCCTCCCTGCTGGAACTGCTCGATGCGCAACGCACCGCGGACGAGACCTACCTCGACTACCTCCAGGCCCAGGCGGACCTGGCGAACGCCACGGTGGAACTGCAACTTTCCACCGGCTTGCGGCCCGCGCTCTGAAGGGCCGTTGCGCCCGGCTACGGCCGGGTGCGCCAAACGCTTCGATTGCCACTAATTAACGGAGACCCGCCATGAAAGCAGTCAACCTGGCGCCACCGGTCCAGCGGTGGCGCCTGTATCGCCTGAGCGTGATCGCGCGGCTGGACGACGTGCCCGACGTGCGCCTGGCCCTGCGCTGCGCCGCCAGCGACTGTGGCCAGTATCCGGTCAACGAGCGGCAGTTGCCGCTAGGCCTGCCGCCGATCAAGTGCATGCTGAGCTTCGATATCCGGATGCAGCAGATGCGCGCCGGGCAGCTCCTGGTCGCGCTGGAACGCGCCCTCCTGTCCGTGCCCATCGTCCTGCTGCGCCTGGAGGTCATGGGCGACCATGCCGAGGCGGCGCGCGCCGGACGCGTGGCACTGGTGCCTTCACCGGCTGGCGGCGCCGGGTAACGCCCTGCCCAACCCGCGCGGGGGCCCGGCGCGATTGACCGAACTCCGGCGCAAAGCTACGATTGGCGCGGCGGAACCCTCCTCTCGCATCCTTGCGCCAAGCCCCAGGCCAGCTCATGGCAATACCCCGCGCGCCGGCCAGCCCCAGCTCGCGGCCGCTCCGTATCCGGCGCTGCCGTCTAGCCCCCTCCCGCACCCGTTCGATGTCAACCCGGGCGAGCGGGGCCCCGTTACCGGATCAGACCTTGATGTCGATGCTCTGGCCAAGGTGAGGGGGATTGCTGGCCGGGACGCTGACTTGCGGCATCGAGTCCAGCAGGGTTGCCACGCTCTGAGCCTGCAGGTCTAGCGACTTGCGCAGCATCATGGTGGGCACCGGATCGCCGCCCGAGTTGCTAGCCGCACTGACGAGGGAAATATCCATTGAATGACCTTCCAGGTTGAAATCGAAGTTGAGGGTGAAGCTACGATTGGCGTTGAAACCAGCGGGAAGGCGCACCTCCCAGCATCCATGTTGTCGGCAACCAACCCGGAAGCTTTAGGGCGGCGACCAGAATAGCGTGCCACCCGCTTGGCATCCGGAACGTTTATGATTAGCAGCCCGGCCGGTTTGGCCGGGAAAGACCAGACAGCCAGCACCTTCGGGGTGGCGGCTGAATCCGGCGAAACCAGTCACCAGAATGAACATCATGGGTCGGGCGCAAAAGATTGCGGGAAACATCGCTATTTCGTGTTTGGCTTTTGGCATCTCAATGGATTGCCTGGCGCTGGATTCGGCGGAGCTCTATGAACGGGAATCGCCCAGCATCTGGGTGGTGTCCGTCTTTGACGCGCAAGGCACGCGGTTCGGCCTGGGCAGCTCGGTGGTGATCGGGCCGGAGGAACTGGTCACCAACTGCCACGTGCTCAAGAGCGGCAAGTCCATCAGCATCCGGCGCGAGAAGATCACGTACGGCGCCAGCCTGGTGCACGCCGATGTCGAGCGCGACCTTTGCATCCTGCGCGCCAGGGGCCTCACCGCCCCGGCCGTGAAGATCGCGCCACTGTCCGCGCTCAAGGTGGGGCAGAAGGTTTACGCCATCGGCGCGCCGCGCGGCTACGAGCTGACACTGAGCGATGGCCTGCTCTCCTCGCTGAACAAGGACGAGCGCGACCGCATCGTCCGGCTCCAGACCACCGCCCCGATCTCCCCCGGCTCCAGCGGTGGTGGCCTGTTCAATACGGACGGGCAACTCGTCGGCATTACCTACCTGATGCGGACCGACGCGCAGAACATCAATTTTGCCATTCCCGCGCAATGGATCAGCGAGGTGCCGGCGCGCTCCGCGCTGGCGCTGCAGAAGTTCCGTAGCGAGACGGCATCCGTCGCCCCGCCTGCCATGGCCGTCCCGCCGAGCCAGCCTGGCCAGGGCGCCACGGCTTACGCACCGGCGCAGCCCGCGGCCGCGGCGCAGGGCAGGCAGTTGACCGGGGCCGAGCTGGCCAGCCATTTCACGCATCTGGGCCGGATCAATATCATCGCGCCGTCCGGCGTCACGCTCTGGATGCAGGTCAGGGAAAGCGGCAGCCTGGATGTGACCAACTCAGTGAGCCGTGGCTATTCGCCCGGCCGGTACCGCATCGAGCCGGAAGCCAACCAGGTCTGCCTGGAGATGGCCAACCCAAGCTTCAGCGCAATGCAGACGTGTTATCGGCTGACCGAGGCCGACGGGCGCTTTGTCATGCGCTCCGCTACCAGTCCCTATTACTTTTCCTATACGAAGTAACTTGCGGGCGCCGGCCGGAGCCGTTCGCCTCGCCATCTCTCTCAGGGCACAAGACATGGGAAACCTCTTTCGAATCAGCACCCCGGCCGCGCTGGCCGTGGGGTCGATGCTGCTGGGCGGCTGCGCGCCGACCACCGTCGGCGTGACCAGCCGCGCCAGCGACTACACTGGCAAGCCCACCCGCATGTATGTGCTGGGCACCACCGGCATGGGCTGGAACAGCGACTTTTCCATGGCGTTCTCGGCCAAGTTCCGGGAGGTGACCCGCCAGTGCGGCGTGGAATCGGCGTACGACGAGATCTCGGGGCTGGAACTGGATTCGTCCGCGCTGACCGGCAGGATGCGTACGTTCGGCGCCGATACGGTGCTGACCATCGCCAATGGCGGGGGCGTAGTCAATACGTCCGGCGGCCGCCTGTCGATCAACTATGGCACGACGCTGACGGATGTCAGGCAGAACCGCGCGGTGTGGAAAGGCAAATATACGTTCAGCCGCGGCGGCACCATCATTCCCATCGAGGAGCGCGCGGCCGTCCTGGCGATCGATATCACCAACAGCCTGAAGAAAGACGGTTTCCTGACCGGCTGCGCGCAGATCGCGCTGGGCCAGAACGGCCGGCTCGACCCGGCTGCCGTGCCGCATGCCGCCGCTGGCGGCAGCAACGGCCTGGCTGGCGCAACTGGCAAGAATGGCACGAATGGCGCGCCGCGCCCGGTGCCGCCGCTCGCCGCGCCCGCGAGGCCCACAACCGCAGCGACGTTACGGGATTTGCAAGACCTGCTGCCATCGAAGTGACCGTCGCGGGCTGAAGTGCCGTCAGGCGCCCAGCCCGGCCTCGTCCAGGTCAGCGAACAGGATTGTGCCGGTCTCCGATTCGGTGACGAACACCTTGCGGCGCTGCCCCGCCTCAACGGCGGACAAGAACGCCAGGTTGGTCGTGGTGGCGCCCGCGGGGCTTGTGAGGATGGCCTCTGGCTCGCCGCGCCTGCTCAGCACCCACACGCAGCCCAGGCTGGCATGCGCCACGAACAGCCGGTCACGGCTGTCGATGGCCATGCCGTCGGGCCGCTGGTGCCATAGAAGGTAAAGAACTGCCCCACCTTCGACACGCTGCCATCGGCCTGCAGCGGCACGCGCCATACGCAATTGCCGCGCGTGGCCGCCACGAACAGCACCTTCTCGTCGCAGGACAGCGCCAGGCCGTTGGGGCTGGGCACGTTGGCCAGCAGCAGGTCCAGTTGCCCGTCGGAACGCAAGCGATAAACGCGGCCGGTGGGATCGTGCAGGCCGGTCTGGCCCTGGTCGGTAAAGTACAGGTCGCCGTTGCGGGCGATCACCAGATCGTTCACGCCCTTGAACTGCTCCGCGTTGCGCCGCCCCAGCAAGGTGGTCACCTCGCCCGTGTCCACCTTGACGCGCAGCAACCCGTTGCGATAGTCGGCCACCACCAGCTCGCGCGCGTTCAGGAACTTCATGCCATTGGGCTCGCCCTGGTACTGCGCGACCAGCGACCACGCCCCGGCCGGCGAGATGCGAAAGATGCGCCCAAACGGGATGTCCGTCACGTACAGGTTTCCCGCGGGGTCGAATACCGGCCCTTCCAGGAAGCTGTCGATACAGGCCCCGCCCTTGTTGGCATCGGCCCACTCCGAGCGCACGCCGGTCTTGCGGAAATGCGCGGGCATGGCCGAGAAGACCTGGAGGGAAATCTCCCGGGGCACCGTTCTGAAGTACATATTCGTTCCTTATTGTCCTGGCGCTGCGCAATGGCGGCGCGTGCCCAGTTACTCGGCCTTCACATCGGCGGATTTTGCCACCTGGCCCCACAGCGCGGTGTCGTCCTTGATGCGCCTGGCGAAGTCAGCCGGCGCAATGCCGCCAGGCTGGGCGCCCATGCTGGCCAGGCGCTCCCTCACCTCTGGGCTGTTCACGCTCTTGCCCACCTCCGCCTGCAGTTTGGCCACCAGCGCAGGGGGCGTACCTTTGGGTGCCGCCAGGCCAAACCAGTTGATGACCTTGTAGTCCTTGAGGCCCGCTTCGGCAAAGGTCGGTACGTCCGGCAGCGCGGGCACGCGCGCGGCGCCCGTGACCGCCAGCGCGCGCGCCTTGCCGCCCTTGATCTGCGGCACCGCGGTCGGCGTGGCGGTGATCAGGATATCCACGTTGTTGCCGATCAGCCCCATCAGCGCATCGCCTGCTCCCTTGTAGGGGATATGCGTGATCGACACCTTGGCATCCTTCTTGAAGACCTCGGCGGACAAGTGCGTGGAGCTGCCGGCGCCACCCGAGCCGAAATTCAGCTTGCCGGGGCTCTGCCTGGCGAAGTCGATCAGTTCCTGCAGCGTCTTGAACTTCGAGCTCGCCGGCACGATCAGTATCACCGGCGTCTGCGCGATCGTGGTCACCGGCACCAGGTCGTTGTTGTAGTCCCAGGGCAGCGTCTTGAACAGCGACGGCAGCATGGTGTACGTGGTGTCGTTGGCCAGCAGCGTATAGCCATCGGGCGCGGAGCGGGCCACCTGTAGCGTGCCGATGGTGCCGCTGGCGCCGGGCTTGTTCTCCACGAAGAACGACTTGCCGGTGCTCTCGGTGAGCTTCTGCGCCACTTGGCGGGCGACGAAATCGGTGGTGCCGCCGGCGGTGTACGGCACGACGATGCGCACCGGCTTGTCGGGCCAGGTGCCGGCGTGCGAAGCCAGGCTGACGGCGGCCAGGGCAAGGCTGGCGCAATGACGGAAATGCATGGTTGTCTCCTTCTAGGATCTCAAGGCCCGTCATTGGCTACGGGGCGTTGTCGATGGTCCAGGCCTGGCAAGCGGCCCGGCAGCGGATATTGGCCAGCATCCACTGCTGCAGCAGGCCGGTAATCTCGAGGTTGTTCGTCTCCAGCATCATCATGTGGCCATTACCGTGAAGGCCAGGATCCTCCAGCCGCAAAAAGGTATTCGCGACGCCGCCGCGCTCACCCCCGCCTCAATTTATGTTCTGTTAGATAGAACAATGTTCCAATTAATTGTATGAGGCGTTGATGCGCGGGTCAATCCGGGGGCTTTCCCTAGCCGCCCTCGCCGCGGGCGGGGCGGATTTGCCATTGGCGGCAATGTGGGTGTTCCGCCCGGCAGCGCTGCCTGCGTTACCATGGCAGCGTACGCTTCACATTGCGCATGCCCTGACGCTGCCGCACCCACCTCGCGCCTTTGCCGCCATCTCCCAATCGCCATGACCTCAGCACTGCTGCTTGAAAACATCCATGACACCGCCGTCGAGCGCTTCAAGGAAGCGCAAGTCACCGTAGAGCGCCGCACCGGCGCGCTCGCGGGCGACGAACTGCATCGCGCACCCGCGGCCCACCAGATTCTTGGCATTCGCTCCGCCACGCACCTTGGCGCCGCTGAAATCGAAGCCGCCAAGCACCTGGTGGCCATCGGCTGCTTCTGCATCGGCACCTCGCAGGTAGACCTCGACGCCGCGGCCCGTGCCGGCATGCCGGTATTCAACGCACCGTTCTCGAATACGCGTTCCGTGGCGGAACTGGTCATCGCGGAGGCCATCCTGTTGCTGCGCCGCGTTCCTGAAAAGAACACGCTGGCGCATGCCGGCAAATGGGCGAAGGGTGCCAGCGGATCATTCGAGGCGCGCGGCAAGACCATCGCCATCATCGGCTACGGCAATATTGGCTCGCAGGTTGGCGTGCTGGCCGAGGCCATGGGCATGCGCGTGGTGTACTACGATGTGCAGGCCAAGCTGTCGCTCGGCTCGGCGCGCGCGGCACGCTCGCTGGCGGATGCGGTGTCGCAGGCCGACATCGTGACGCTGCACGTGCCCGCCACCGCGCAGACCAAGAAGATGATCGATGCCGACGTGCTGCGGCAGTTCCGGCGCGGCGCGATCCATCTTGACGCCGCATATCGGCGGCAGCACGGAAGAGGCGCAGGAGAATATCGGCACGGAAGTCGCTACCAAGCTGATCGCCTTCCTCAGGACGGGCGACACGATTGGCGCGGTGAATTTCCCCGAGGTGAGCCCTGGCCCGCTAACGTCGCCGGCGCGGCTGCTCAACGTGCACGGCAACGCGCCGGCGCGCTCGCCGCGCTCAACACGTTGCTGGCGCGCGACGGGGTCAACATCGTGTCCCAGCACCTGCAAACGCATGGCCAGATGGGCTATGTGGTGACCGACCTGGACAAGGTCCCCTCGCCGGCTCTGGCCGCCGCGCTGGATGCGGAAACGTCGTTTATCCGCTGCCGCACGATCCTCAACCCGTTGGCCTGAACGGCAGCGCGGCGCGGTAGCTGGCTCGCAGCTACCAAGGCAGCGGCCATCGGCCGCTGCCGTCAATTCACCCGGAAATGCTCCACCGACTGGCCCGCGTTGACCGCGCGCAGCAGCCACGCCGGCATGGGCCCCACGCCATCCCAGACCTGGCCCTCTGCATTGCGGTAGCGGCGCGCGGGCGCGCTCGCCTGTGCCGGCGCGGGAGCCGGTGCCAGCGCAGGCGCTGCAGCAGCAGGCGCGTCGACGGCCTCGGCTACCCGTGCCGGCGCCGAGGCAGGTGCCGCCGGTTTCACCACTCCCGCCTTCTGCGCGGGCACTGACATGGTGACCCGTGCAGGTGCGGGAACTACGGCCGGCGTCGCCACTGGCTCGGCAACCGGCGCCGCGGAAGGCTTTTCCGCGGGCACGGCTTGAGCAGCGACTGCGGCAACAACCACAGGCGCTGCGACAGGCACAACTGGCGGCACTGCTTGCCTGACAGGAGCAGGAGCGCGTTTGCGCGCTTCGGCCTTGCGCAATGGCAATGGCGCAGCGGCCGCCACGGGCGGCGCGATGATTGGCCCAGCGGGCAACAGCGCGGGCGGCGCCGTGATCGGTCCCGCAGGCAACAACGCCGGTATGGCATCCGTCCCGGCTTCCTCTGCTACCGGCCGGGCGATCGGCTGCTTGGCCGGTGCCGCCACCCAGTCAAAACAGCCTGCCGCCTCCAGTTCATCCATGGAGATGCCGAGCCGCTCCATCTGGACGCGAATCCAGACGATGGCGGCGACTTTCTTGACGTCGGCGGGATCAGAAGAAGGCATGGCAAAAGACACGATAAATGCAGGTAGATGGGGCGGGGGAACGGTCGCGGATGCGGCGCTGGCCGCACACCGGTCATCCTGAGGATCGCACATGATAGCCGAGCGCGGGACCTGCCCCCGCGCAGCCCTCATCCCGGAGGCAAAAGCCGGCCCAAAAGCCCCTGCCCGGCAGCCCCTCAAGGACCGTGAATCCGCCGCCGGACAGCGCCGGCCACCACGCGTCCAAGCCCCGCCGCCACGCCCAACCGCTATGCAAAATCCACACAAGTTAAATGAGAACGATTATCATATACAGCTTCCCGGCCGCGCTTTTTCCGGTTGTCCCTGCCACGGCTTGTGCGCAACACGGCACGGCCACATTCCCACCCTGAAAGGATGCATCGCCGATGAATCGCCTCATGACTTCCGCCGTGCTTTGCGGCGCCGCACTGGGCGGCACCGCCCAGGCCCACCAGGTCTGGCTGGAACAAACACCAGCGGCCACCCAACTGTATTTTGGCGAATTCAACGAGAACCTGCGCGAAGTTTCGCCGGGATTGCTGGACCGGTTCGTGCAGCCCAGCGCCGTGCTGGTCACGGCCAAGGGTGAGCAGCCCCTCAAGGCCGACAAGACCGCAAACGGTTTCGTGCTGTCGGGACGCGCTGGCGCGGGCGAGACCATCGTCGCGCAGGACGCGGGCTATCCCCTGCTCGAGCGCAAGGACGGCGACAAGGTGGTCCGCACTGCCTGGACGCCGGCGGCCCGGCTGCTGGGCGCTGGCTCCACGGCCGCGGTGGCGCCCAGGCTTGCGCTGGACATCGTGCCGACCGGCCGCGCCGGCGAGTACAAGGTGGTCTATGCCGGCCGCCCACTGCCCAAGGCCAAGGTAGGCGTGGCCGTGCAGTCCGGCTGGGGCCGCGAGTTGCGCACCGACGAGCAAGGCATCGTCCGCCTGGCGCAACCGTGGCAAGGCACCTACGTGCTGGAGGTGCACCACGTCGACAAGACCGGCGGCGAGCGCGACGGCAAGCCGTACGACATCGCCAGCTATGTCACCACCCTGTCGCTGACGCAGGCCGATGGCCTGGCCGCGGTGCCTGCAATGCCGGCAGCCGCGCCCAACAAGCCCAACAAGTAAGGGAGAGGTTGTCATGGGGTTGAGCCAGACCGGCCGCTACCGCCTTGGCGTTGCCTCGCGCGTGGTGGCCGCCGCCGGGGGCGGCTATGTGCTTGCGGCCGTGGCCACCGGGCTGCTGGCCGTGGTGCTGCCGATGCCGCCGGCCGAAGCGGTGATGACCGCCACGCTGCTGTCGTTCTCGCTGTACGCGTGCGCGGTGCTGTGGGTCTTCGCTGCCGGCAGCGCGTTGTGCGCCTGGATCGGTGTGGCGGTGCCATCTGCCGTGCTCGGCGTGGCGCTGGCTGTCTTGCGGAGCATGGCATGAAGGCCGGGCTGCGTCAGTCGATGGCCTGGCTGCATAGCTGGTCGGGGCTGCTGGTGTGCTGGGTGCTGGTGCTGGTGTTCTGTGCCGGCACCGCCAGCTACTTCAAGGACGAGATCACGCTGTGGATGAAGCCCGAGCTGCACCGCGCCGCGGCCACGCAAGTGTCCAGCGCCGAAGCCGCCAGCCGGGCGGTGGAGTTCCTGCAGCGCAACGCGGCGGACTCGCCGCGCTGGTTCATCGACCTGCCGGATAAACGCAACCCCGTGGTGCAGGTGCTATGGATGCGCCCGCCCGGCGCGCCGGCCTCCGGCATCGGGGGCAGCCGCGGCCGCTTCGAGAGCCGCATGCTGGATCCCGCCACCGGCACCTTCCTGCAGACCGTGCGCGACACGCGCGGCGGCGAGTTCCTCTACCGCCTGCACTTCGACCTGTACTTCATGCAGGCGATATGGGCGCGCTGGATCATCGGCATTTGTGCGATGTTCATGCTGGTGGCCATCCTCAGCGGCATCATCACGCACCGGCGCATCTTCCAGGATTTCTTCACCTTCCGGCCGCGCAAGGGCCAGCGCTCCTGGCTCGATGCGCACAATGCCACCGCCGTGCTGGCCCTGCCCTTCCACCTGATGATCACCTACACCGGGCTGGTCACGCTGATGTTCATGTACATGCCATGGGGTATCCAGACCGCGTACCAGGGCAACCAGCAGGCCTTCAATAACGCGGCCTTCGGGCGCGCGCCGCAGGGCAAGCCAAGCGGGCAGGCGGCCCCGCTGACGCCGGTTGCGCCGCTGGTGGAACAAGCCATGCGCGTTTGGGATGGCGCGCAGCCCAGCCGCGTCGCCATCACGCTGGCGGGCGATGCCAACGCCACCATCACGGTGTCGCGCGGCACCGACGACTCGCTGTCCGCCAGTGCGCAGTCGATGCGCTTTAACGGCGTCACCGGCGCGCTGGCCGCGACGTTTGGCGACGCGCCCGCGGCCGCCAGCCAGACGCGTGGCGTCATGGTCGGCCTGCACGAGGCGCACTTCGCCGGGCCCCTGCTGCGCGCACTGTTCTTCATGAGCGGGCTGGCGGGTTGCGTCATGGTCGCCACCGGCGCGCTGCTGTGGGGGGTAAAGACGCGCCAGGGCCAGGCCAAGGCGCTGGCGGCCGGTGCCCGCCCGAGCTTTGGCTTGCGATTGGTGGACGCGCTCAACATCGGTGCCATTGCCTCGGTGCCATTGCCGGGCTGCCGATCGCATTCGCCACGTACTTCTGGGCCAACCGCTTACTGCCGGTAGCCACGGCACACCGCCCCGATGCGGAGATCCACGCGTTCTTCATCGCCTGGGGCGCGGCAGGCGTGCTCGCGCAGCTGCGGCCAACGCACGGCATGTGGCGCGCGCAACTGTGGGCTGGCGCGCTGATGCTCGCTGGCATTCCCGTGCTCAACGCCTTCACCACCGAAACCCATCTGGGCGTGACGCTGATGCAAGGCCAGGGGCCTGCCGCCGTGGCAGGGTTCGACCTGACGGTGCTGGCGCTGGGCATTGCGCTGGGCGCTGCAGCGCATATCCGTGGGGCGGCGCGCCAAGGCGCGCGTGCCCGCGCGGCGCTCGGTGCCAGCCGAAGACGTCGGCATTTCGCCGCGCTCAGCCAGACGCTGGACCGCCACTACGCCGATCGCCACGGCCGCGGCACCGCGCCTTCACCCGCCGAGCGCTTGCGCCTGCTGGGACTGGGCTGGTCCGCGCTGGCCCTTGCGCTGGCGGCTTGCGTGCAGCGGCAAGGCTGGCCGATGGGCAGCGTCTCGTGGATTGGCACGCTGACGCTCGGCGCGTTCGTGCTGGTACTGCTGCTCAGCTATGCCCCGGCCGTCGCGGTACGCGCCGCGCGCTGGGCGGGGATGCTGGGCGGATGCGGGCTGCTAATGATGCGCGCAATGCCCGCCTAGCCCTCTCCGGGCCTGCCAGCAGCTATCATGACGGCCATTCCCACTCACTGGCACCGTCCTTCGCTAGCCATGCCTGACAATACCCCCGCAAGCCAGCCTTATGCACTGGAGAATCCGTTTCTCGAATCGCTGAATGTCACCATCGTGGAGTGGCAGCCGGACCTGGTGCGCATGTCGATGATGCCGCAGGCCGCGCACGTCAACAACACGGGCGTCGTGCAAGGCGGCATCCTGGCCACGCTGCTGGACGCGGCGGGCGGCTACGCCGGCCTGTTTCCCGAGAATGGCGTGCGCCGCGCCGCCACGACCATCTCGCTGAATGTCAACTATGTCGCGTCCGCGCAGGTGGAGCCGCTGCTCGTGGTTGGCCGGCGCGTGGGCGGTGGGCGCCGGGTGTTTTTCTCCAATGCCGAGGTGACCGATAGCCAAGGCCGCTTGATCGCCACCGCGCAGGCGGCATTCCGCAGGAAGGATCCGGCCTGAGCAAACCAGGCCTCGCCCGGCGCCGGCAAGCAAGCCGGGCTAGTCGCGCGCCGACAGCGGCGGCGCAACCTCTTCCAGCGGGCGCCTTTCCGCATTGACCGCATAACGCAGGGCAAACAAGCCTGCGGCGATCACCAGCGCCGCGCCAATGCCATAGCCACCAGCCACCGCGGCGCGGCTGCCGCTCTCGATCAGCAGGCCAAACAGCAGCGGCCCGATAAAGCCCCCAGTGCCCGTCCCCACGGCGTAGAACGCGGAGATGGCGAGCGCGCGCATCTCGATGGGAAAGACCTCGCTCACCGTCAGGTAGGCGGAACTGGCCGCCGCGGAGGCCAGGAAAAACACCGCCGACCAGCACAGCGCCTGGCTGCGCGCGTCGAGCCAGCCCTGCTCGAACGCCCAGCCGGTCAAGGCCAGGCCCACGCCGGACAGCACGTAGGTAAGCCCGATCATGCGGCGCCGCCCGACGTGGTCGAACAGTGGCCCCAGCAGCAGCGGCCCCAGCACATTGCCAAGCGCAAAGGGGAAGATATACAGCCCTACACGGTTGTCGGGCACGCCGTGAAAGCGCGTGAGCACCAGCGCGTAGGTAAAGAAGATCGCGTTATAGAAAAACGCTTGCGAGACCATCAGCGCCAGGGCTACCGCGCTGCGCAGCCGGTAGCGCTTGAACAGCACATGCGCGACCTCGCCAAGCGCGGGCGCCGCGCGCTCGGACAACAGGATCGTGCCCGTGGCCGGCGGCAGCGCCGCGTACTGGGCGACCACCTGCGCCTCGATGGCGGCGACGATGCGGCCGGCTTGCTCGCCACGCCCGTGCGTCAGCAGCCAGCGCGGGCTCTCGGGCACGTCGCGGCGCACCAGCAGAATGGCTACCGCCAGCACCGCGCCGAGCAGGAACGCCGCGCGCCAGCCGACGGCCGGGCCCAGCACGCGCGGATCCAGCAGCACCAGGCTCAGGCCCGCGCCCAGCGCGGCGCCCAACCAGAAGCTGCCGTTGATGGCCAGGTTGACGCGCCCGCGCACGCGCGCCGGGATCAACTCATCGATGGCCGAGTTGATCGCCGCGTACTCGCCGCCAATGCCCGTGCCCGTCAGGAATCGGCACACGGCGAAGAAGGCAAAGCCCGTGGAAAAGGCGGTGGCCAACGTCGCCGTCATATACACCGCCAGCGTCACCAGGAACAAGGTCTTGCGGCCAAGGCGGTCAGCAAGCCGGCCGAACACCAGGGCGCCCACTACCGCGCCGGCCACGTACAGCGACCCTAGCCACCCGATCTGCGCCGCGTTGAGGCCCAGGCCATCCGGGCGCTCGAGCACGCCGCCCAGCGAACCCACCAGCGTCACCTCCAGCCCGTCGAGCACCCATGCCACCCCCAGCGCGACCACCACCCGCCAGTGCCAGCGCGACCACGGCAGGCGGTCCAGGCGGGCGGGGATATCGCTCTGAATGACTGGCATGGGCGGGTTCAGTCTCGGTGCGGCGGTGTGCTGCGGATTGTGCCCCTGACGCGGGCCGCCAGCGCCCAACACGCCAGGCGCACGACGCCTACAATAAATCATGGCCACCAAAAAAGGGAACCGCCATGATCGCCTATATGCTGTTCTTCGCGGCAGTCGTCCTGCTCTACGCTTTCGTCATTCGCGCGGGCTTTTTCCATAAGTCGGTGCTCTATCCGGAACACGCCCATCCCTTCCATTATTGGTGGGACCGCATTGTCCATCACCAGAAGAAAGAGAAAGCCGGCTAAGGCGCCTGAACCCCGCAGGGCCTGGCCCGGCCAGGCCGCCCAGCCCGCCGATCGGCGGGCTTTTTCATGCCGGCGGTTGGGCTTGAGCGCGATGGCCGGTACGGCGAACAAAACGCGAGCGCGCCGCCGAAGAGGCCTTTGCTGCTCATGAATGCCTGTCTGAGTGCTAAACTGCCCGCCCCTCTTACCCGGCCGTTGCTCCCTATTCATGCGCCTTTCCCGCTTCGCTACCCGATCCGCGATCCTCTCCATCTGCCTGGCCTGCGCCAGTGCCGGTGTCATTGCAGCCGCGGCCCCGCCCGCCCCCACGCCCGACCAGGTCACCGCAGCCATCCAGCAGGCCGAGGCCGAGCGCCTGAAGCAACTGGCGCAGACCGACCCGGCCGCGGCAGAACGTGCGCGCTCACCCTATGTGGCAGGGATCATGGCATCCATCAAGGCGCACACGGTCAAGGGTTGCCTGCCCGCCAGCGATGGCGAGATCGTCTGCATCGTCGGGGTCAAGGCCGGCCGCCGCGACGGCTATCGTGCACTGGCCTTCGGCGCCAACCCCGAGCCATGGGTGCTGGTGCGGCGCGAAGAGCCCGCCATCAGCGGCCCGGATGCCGAGCAGGCCACTGCCTCGATGCGCGAATTTGCCCGCGGGCTGTTGAAGAACCCCGCTGACGCGGAGGAAGCCGCGGAACTGACGGCAATGGCTACGTCCCTGGTGGTCAAGCAACTAGACGAGTGCCGCCTGAGCAGCGAAAGCGGCAATGTACGCTGTGCCGCCGTGATCTCCACCGCCGGCAAACCCGACCAGCGCGTCTCCGGCTTCGCTTTTGCGCTGGAAGCGGGCGGCTGGCGGTTTGTGCCGCGCGAGCCGGATCGAGGCCAATAAGCCCATCCCGGGCCAGCGCAACGCAGAGGAAGCATGAATCACACCCCCAGGCTTCCCATCTTGATCTATATCAAGTGAATAATGAGGCACAATCCCCCCCGCTGTTGGGGCAGATGGCCGGCGCCCATGGTGAGACACTGCATGCGGGCGGGAAAAGCGTCTCGCCCAATGTCACTTCTTCATGCCCTCCATTTACACGGCGGGCATTTTTTTGTCTTTGCGCAGCGGCCGACGGGGATTCGCCAGAGGCGCCAGGCAGCGGTAAGCGGCCCGCGTCCAGATCACCGGCCGGGCACAGCATCCTGCAGATGCACCGTGTAGAACTTCCCGTAGATCGTCGGCGCTGCCGGATTGCCGGCGTCGTGCCAGGAGAACGCAGGCGCCCCGGTGCTCTGGCTGAACTGGCCGGTCGGCACGCGCACCCATTTGCCCGCGTCGATTTCTGCCTGCGCGGGATGTCGTGCGGGTGCGCGATGCTCTTTTCATTCTTCATTGCGGTGCGCGGGCTACGAATGGCCTTGAGATGCTATGAGCACTCAGAATATCCCTCGTTGTAGGGGAGCGATTTCCGAGCAATCGGCGCATCATTCCAGCCGCCGATCTCGGACCCCTCGGAATAGCGTGGCCCAGAAACCGTCCACTGACCCAGATTCGATAGCCCTAGTTGTTGATATGACCCAACTCGCCTACCTCTTCGCTTTCCAGTTGCTCTGGTTCTTCCCTCTTCGCCGAATCTTTGCGCGGACACACCTACCTACGTCGACTGCCTTCCTCGCGATCATTCCGGCTGTAGGCCCGCTAATCTGTGCGTGGATCCTGGCAATACGCCCCTGGCCCATCCGACAACGCGTGGGGCGGAGATGAAGGCGGGGGCAAGCCTGACTTCCGCGAGGCCTATCTCGGCATAAAAGTAGCCAGGAAGAGGGATGCCCGCTCGGGGCGGGCGTAAAAGCTCCGCCCGGAGGCGACTGGAAGTGGCTTGTCTATTTTGCTAGCGCAGTCTAGATGGCAAGAAGGTGATCGTACTCCGCGACCGGCAGCCGCCTGTAGCCCGACATGCGAGTGCCATCCGCCCGGGCGCCGCTGTCCGTCCTGCCCTCCCGTGAAATCCGTGACTGTTGCCGTACCCGTTCCATGTAGCTGTATGAAATTGGAATCGGCCGCACTGAACGTCGTGCTGGTTAGCGCGCCAGCGAGGCCACCGATAGCGCCGACGCGATGATCGCCGAGGCCATTTCGCGCATTGGAACCGCTGGCTGCCCGGGTCGAAGGACTACTTGGCGATGGCTGGCTGTCCGACGAGGAGGCATTCGCTATCCGCGCCGCAATCGTCAAAGGAGCGACGCAGTGATCGCCCCGCGCAACTCAGCAGCGCCCCTTCTTCGCTTGTCCAGGCGGGCAGAAGGAATCGTTCCCATATTGGTCAACTCGGCAATTCCCCTTCTTGGCTTGCCCAGGAGGGCAACCGTTCCCTTGATCGCGGCCTTGATAGTTGTCATAGGGCGCAACGACACAGCCACTAAGCAACGCGCCGCAGGCAACAAACAGTGCAAGAAGGGATTTCATAACGCTCTCAATTTTTGGGGGATGTGCTGTGCGCGAAGGATACCGACTTGAGAACGAGTCAATTGTAAAAATTAGTGAACGAGAATTGGAGATGATCGCCGCCTGACGCTGCCTGGGCGGCGTCGACGTTGACCCGGCGGCCGCGCGCGACTTCGAGAAACTCTTGGGCATGCCGTGTACCTGCTGGCCACGACAACGGCCGCTGGTCGGTAGCGGACCCAGGTCTGCCCGCGGCGAATGACAAGCTAATCGCGATCATCCGGGCGCTGGACGGCAGCTGGCACCGTCCTTTCACCACGTTCGAACTGGCCTGCTTGCAGTCGCTAGTTGAGCCCGAGGCATATCTCGAGTTGGACGGCGCCGATGCGTGGGCGGCAAACCCTTGGGTGTGGGTGGTGGAATTTCGGAGGGTTCAGATATGAGCGTCAACCCATTCCCTGGCCCAGGCAAGGCCTTCGGCGAGTGCCCGGTCGAAAGTCGGGTAATAGCCAAGCGGGTCGGAGGTCTCAAGCACTTGGCCATCCTTCTCTACAGTCCCCGAAGCTTCAAACGAGCCATCCACCAAGGGCCTCGCAAAGCCTCGGATGGCGTATCCGCCATAGATCTCTGTGGCCATAGTTGCCTCCTCGAGTTTCGTAGTTTGACCCGATACCCGCACACTTCGTCGGCAAGTTCAGTCATCGCCAATGTCGCCGCCGTCGGTGTCACTGACAAAGCCCATTCTTCCCTTGTCTTCGCCCAGCCGCACGGCAACAAGAACTGCCGAATTCGGCACGAGGATGATCGATTCTTTGTGCCTCAACTCGATCATCCGGCCGCTTGTATCGACGCCGTCACAGAACAACTGGCTCCAGTCGTCGACGCGGGCGTGCGTCTTGAAAATCGTCGGCGACAGCTGACGCCAATGTGCGCCAGCCAAGACCACAAACCATGGCATGTCCGTCTCCATAGTGATTCTCAGGGAATCGTAGCAATGAAGCGCCTAACGACCAAGACCCTCAACGGCGAAGCGGGCTGCATCCTCGCCGACTGCGAGCAGTACCGCTACCGCCTCTGGCGTGAATGGGATCGTAGTCAGCCAGGCCCGGGCTTCATCATGCGTAGACGAATAGTAGACGGGCACGGCTGGAGGCGGCTCCCAAGGCGTTTCTATTACCTATCGCGTAATTGGCTCGCGACACCCCAGCGCCGACACTGAGCTTGCCTGGACTCGCCAGGTAACCGCTACCGGAGCTCCCCGTCATGCCTGCCGCCACCGCTAAACTTTCCGCCCCGTCCCCGTGCCATCCTGGCCATATGCTGACCCGTGACGGCGTATCGCTGTTTGTGCGTGACTGGCACGACGGTACTCCGGCCGCGGACGTAGTGCTGTTCGTGGCCAGCTGGGCGCTACCATCGGACTCCTGGAGCGGGCAGATGCTGGCGCTGCAAGCCGCAGGCATGCGCTGCATCGCCTACGACCGCCGTGGACACGGCCGCTCCGCAGATCCTGGGCGCGGCTATGACTTCGATACCTTGGCTGACGACCTCGCGGACGTTATCGACGCGTTTGGCCTGCGACGCGTGACACTGGTCGGCCATTCGATGGCTGCCGGGGAAATCGTGCGCTACCTGTCGCGCCACGGCGCTGGCCGGGTGGCCGGCATCGTGCTGGTGGGCTGCACTACGCCATGCGTGCGCCGCAGCGAGGACAACCCGGACGGCATCGATGCCGCCGTTCGGCGGCGGGCTTTGCTCCGCGCCGCGGCTTGATTGGGTGCGCGCCATGGCGCTGCAGACTTCGCTGCAGGCGCTGCTCGGGTGCAACCACGCCAACACCCACGCGGATTTCCGCGCGGAGCTGCCGGCGATCAGGGTGCCCGCCTTGCTGGTCCACGGCGACAACGATGTCTCCTGCCCGATCGCGCTGACCGCCGAGCGCACGGCGGCCCTCCTGCCCGACGCACGCCTCACCGTCTATGCTGGCGCGCCGCACGGCCTGCCGTTCACGCATGCCGCGCGGCTTGGCGCGGACATCCTGGCGTTCGTGCGCGAACTCGGCTAAGCCCCGTTTCTCAAGGATGTCTGCCATGCCCTCCTCGAGCCTGGACCGCGCCGAGAGCGCGCCCGTCCCGCACCACGCCGCCGCTTCGTCCCCGAGCAGCATGGATCGCTTGGCCCTGCTGGTGATGCTGAGCGGTACCTTCATGGTGGTGATGGACTTCTTTATCGTCAACGTGGCGCTACCGGCCATCCAGCGCGAGCTGCATGCCAGCGCCGGCGCGCTGCAGTGCGTGGTCGCGGGCTATGGCCTGGCGAATGCCGCCGGGCTGATCACTGGCGGGCGGCTGGGCGACATGCTCGGGCGGCGCCGCATGTTCATGCTCGGCCTGATGCTGTTCGCGCTGACCTCCGCCGCCTGCGGGCTTGCCCCGTCCGCCCCCGTGCTGGTCGCGGCGCGCGTGGCGCAGGGCCTGGCGGGCGCACTGCTCCAGCCGCAGGTGCTGGCCATGCTGTCGCTGAGCTACACCGGCCTGGCGCGCGAGCGCGCCTTCGCCGCGTATGGTCTCGCGCTGGGCCTGGCGGCGCTGCTTGGCCAACTGGTAGGCGGCGCGCTGATCCGGGCCGACCTGGGCGGGCTGGGCTGGCGCGCTTGCTTCCTGATCAATGTGCCGGTGGCGTTGATTGCGCTGCTGCTGGCGCCGCGCGTGTTGCGCGCGGCGCCAGCCACCAGCGGCAGCAAGCCGGACGTGCCTGGCATGGCGCTGCTGGCGGCTGCACTGAGCGCGCTGGTGTGGCCATTGGTCGAAGGCAGGCAGCAAGGCTGGCCACCGGCCACGCTGCTTACGCTGGCCATGGCGCCTGTGCTGCTCGCCATGTTCGCCTGGCATCAGCGCCGGCTGCATGCGCGTGGCGGCGAGCCGCTGGTCAGCCCGGCGCTGTTCGCCACGCCGGGCTTCGCCCGCGGCCTGGGCGTTACGGTGGCCTTCTACGCCGGCAACGCCTCGTTCTACTTCGTGCTGGCGCTCTATCTGCAGGACGGCCTTGGCCTGAGCCCGCTGCAAGGCGGCGGCGCGTTCACGATGCTGGCACTAGGCTTCTTTGCGACTTCGCTCGCCGCGCCGCGCATTGCCGCCCGCCTGGGCCGTTCGTCCATCGCTTATGGCCCATACTGCTCGCGGCGGGCCACTGGCTGCAGCTGGCGAACACGCTGCTGCCGTGGCCGGCGCAAGGCACCGCTTCGATGGCCGTGTTGCTGATCCTGCTGGTGGCGCATTGCATGGCTACAGCCAGGCATATGCGTGGTGCCTGGCGTGCCTGCTCGGCCTTGCGCTGCTTGTCACGCACCTGTCCCGGGGACGGCGGGCGGCGGCGGCGCCGTAGGGCCCGGCCACGCAGCGCGGCGCGTGCGCCGTATCTGGCCTTGCCAATTGGCGCAACGCCGCCAGAATCGGCTGGATTTCGCTTCTCCCGGCAACTAGAGTTACCAGCATCCATCCCTACGCCCCGGCGCCCGGGTATTCAGGTACGCGCCGGCGGCGGCGACGAGGTGACTTATGCAGAACGGAAAAGACGTCGCCCGCGACGCCACCCCCGCCAGCCCGTGGCAAGTGCCGGACCTGACGCCAGAGCGGGTGCTGCAGCTCGGGATGGGCTTCTGGGCGTCCAAGGCCCTGCTCAGCGCGGTCGAGCTTGGTGTGTTCACCCAACTAGCGAAAGCGCCACAGCATGCCGATGCCCTGGCCGCCGCCCTTGGCCTGCATCCACGCGGCGCAGTGGATTTTCTCGATGCGCTGGTGGCCATGCACCTGCTCGAGCGCGAAGACGCCGCGACGCCCAGCCGGTACAGCAACACCCCCGACACGGACCTATTCCTGGACAAGGCCAAGCCCAGCTACGTCGGTGGCCTGCTGGAGATGGCCAATGCGCGCCTGTACCCCAGTTGGGCATCGCTGACTGATTCGCTCTGCACTGGCCGCCCCCAGACCCAGGCCGACGAGAACGGCGACCTCTTCGCCGCGATCTATCAGGACGAACAAGGGCTGCGCGGATTCCTGCAAGCCATGACCGGCGTCAGCCTGGCCGCGGCCCAGGCGATGGCGCGGAAATTCCCTTGGGCAGAGTGCCAGACCTTTATCGATATCGGCACGGCGCAAGGCGCGCTTCCGGTACAGATCGCGCTGGCCCACCCGCACCTGCGCGGCGGCGGCTTCGACCTGCCGGCGGTTGGCCCAGTCTTCGAGGAATACGTTGCCTCCCACGGCCTGCAGGATCGGTTGCGATTCCATGCCGGCGACTTCTTCCACGATCCCTGCCCGCAGGCGGACGTGCTGGTGATGGGCCATATCCTCCATGACTGGGATCTTGAGCAGAAGCTATACCTGCTGGAAAAATGCCACGCCGCGCTGCCCGCCGGCGGGCGCCTGATCGTCTATGACGCGATGATCGACGACGCGCGCAGGCAGAATGTGTTTGGCTTGCTGATGAGCCTGAACATGCTGATCGAAACCCCGGGCGGCTTCGACTACACGGGCGCGCAGTGCTGCGCGTGGGCCAGGCAAGCAGGCTTTGCGCAGGCCCGGGTGGAACCGCTCGCCGGGCCGGACTCCATGATGATCGCGACCCGGCAATAACACGGCAATAACACGGCAATAACCCGGCAATGACCGAGCAACGACGTGACAATGACCTAACAACGCCAACCCGACGAAGGGGGACATGCCATGGCCGAGATGGATAAGGAACAAGTGGTCAGTGTGCTGAACCGCATCCTCGAAGCCGAGCTTGCGGGCGTGGTGCGCTATACCCATTACTCGCTGCTGGTGTTCGGCTTTGGCCGCATTCCAATCGTTTCCTGGCTGCGCGAGCAGGCCAATGAATCGCTGCTGCATGCGCAGCAGGCGGGGGAATGGATTTCGATACCGCCGCCATGCTGCGGGAATCGCTGGAAGCGGAAAACGCCGCCCTCAAGCTGTATCGGGAGTTGCTGGCGCTGGTGGAGGATCGCTCGGTGGCACTGGAGGAATTCGCGCGCCAGATGATCCAGATCGAGGAGCTGCATGCTGGCGAGGTCGACAAGATGCTGCGCAAGCCAGGACAGGCCGCGGCCTTCGCGCCGCCACCGAAAGCCTGACACGCAATCCGCGCGACCGCCGGACCGCGTATCCCCCGCGTCGTCGCCATGGCCAGCAACACGCCATTCGGCCCGGCCGCACACTTCCATACCGGCAGCCACACCCGCTCGCGGCGCGTGGCCGAGGCGCGGGATTACGCCATCATCGCCTGAATGCAGGCATCATCTCCACCGAGGTGGCGCTGTTTGGCCGCGAGAAGGAACCCGGCATTGGCTCCGAGAGCTCAAAATGCGGGATCGAGGATTACCTGGAAATCAATTAAATCGGCGCCAGCGGCGCCTGGCGGCGAGCGCGGCCAGGCCACACGCCGGACTCGGATATTGGCACCTGGCAGAAAACACAAGAACGGAGACAACATGAAGAAAATCGGCATGATCGGCATTGGCATGATGGGCCATGGCATCGCCACCAACATCGCCAAGCACGGCCATCCGCTGGTGCTGCTCGACCATCCCGGCAACCAGCCGGTCGACAATCTGCTGGCCGCCGGCGCCACCACGGCCGCCACCCCGGCCGAACTCGCGCGCGCGGTCGATATCGTGATCCTTTGCGTCACGGGCACACCGGAAGTGGAGGACGTGCTGTTCCGCCCGGACGGCGTGCTTGCCGGCCTGCGCGAGGGCGGCGTGGTCATCGACTGCTCCACCGCCATTCCCTCTTCCACGGAGCGCATTGCCGCGGCGGTGGCCAAGGCCGGCGGGTGCTTTCTCGACGCGCCCATGACGCGCACGCCCAAGGAAGCCGCCGAGGGCCGCCTCAACCTGATCGTCGGTGGCGAGCGCGCCCTGTTCGAGCAGTGCCGGCCTTTGCTGGCGTGCTTCGCCGAGAACATCGTGCACGCGGGGCCGGCCGGCGCGGGCCATCGGCTCAAGCTGCTGCACAACTTCGTGTCGTTGGGTTTCTCAGCGGTTCTGGCCGAAGCGGCCGCCTGCGCCGAGCGCTCCGGCGTAGACCCGGCCGTGCTGGTGGAAGTGCTCGCCAAGGGCGGTGGCGACGGCGTCATCCTCAAACGCCTGCGCCCCTACATCGAGTCGCAGGACAGCTCCGGCTTCCGTTTCTCGATTGCCAACGCGCTCAAGGACATGGGCTACTACACCACGATGGCGCGTGAGCTCGGCGCCGCGCGGGCGACAGCGGAGGCAGTGCGGGATACGTACGAGCGTGCCAGCCACGCCGGATGGCCGCAGCCTACGGTGCCGGAATTGATTTCGATCCTGGGGGATCAGGCTGGACAGGCGGGCTGACCGCAAGCCTTTCGGGCGGCACTTCTTACCGGCCTGGTTGCGGCGCATTGGCGCGCTAAGTGCGGTGGAGCCGGTGCTATCATGCATCGGCCCCACCCTCTGCAATCGTGCCGATGCCGCCAGAATCCGCGCCAGACAAGCCCACTCCCGCCAACGCGCTCCCTGATATCCGCCGCCTGCGCGCCCGCTTTGTCGCCATTTCCTGGCGCGACCTGGCCGTGTCCTTCGGCCCCGTGCTGGTCTTTGCCCTGGCAGCCATCTGGCTTGCGGTCTGGCTGGTGCAGCCGGCGCCGCCGAGCACCATCTCGATCAGCGCTGGCCCCAAGGGCAGTTCCTTCTATGACGCCGCCGAAAAGTACGCAAAGATCCTCGCGCGCAATGGCATCACACTGAATGTGCTGGCCTCCGAAGGCTCCCGCCAGAACGTGCAGCGGCTGGCCGACTATCAGCAGGACATTGACCTGGCGCTGGTGCAAGGCGGCGTCTCCAGCGATGTGGACACCGAGGGCCTGGTGTCGCTGGGCAGCGTGTTCTATGCGCCCATCACGGTGCTGTACCGCGGCAAGGCGATGCACAAGCTGTCGGACTTCCGCAAGTCGCGCATCGCCATCGGCCGCGAAGGCAGCGGCGCGCGCGCGCTGGCGCTGACGCTGCTCAAGGCCAACGGCATCGAACCCGGCGGCAGCGCCGAGCTGATCGCGTTCGATGGCGACGACGCCGCGCAGGCGCTGGTCGACGGCAAGATCGACGTGGCCATGCTGACCGGCGATTCCGCCACCGGCCCGATCATGCGCAAGCTGTTTCGCATGCCCGGCATCCACCTGCTGGATTTCGCGCAGGCCGATGCCTATACGCGGCGTTTCCTCTATCTGCAGGAACTGGTGCTGCCCGCCGGCATATTCGACCTGGGCAAGAATCTCCCCGCGCGGCCGATCCACCTGATCGGCCCGACCGTGGAACTGGTCGCGCGCGACTCGCTGCACCCCGCGCTGTCCGACCTGCTGATCGAGGCCGCGCGCGAGGTCCACGGCAAGGCCGGGCTGCTGCAGCGCGCCGGGCAGTTTCCCTCGGCCACCGCACATGAGTTCCCGCTGAGCGACGACGCCACGCGCTACTACGCATCGGGCAAGGGCTTTCTCTATCGCCACCTGCCCTTCTGGCTGGCGAGCCTGCTCGACCGCGCGCTGGTGCTGGCTGGTACGGGGCCTTGATCGAAATCGAGCGCGTTGCGCTGGTGAACCCCTCCGAGGAGGAAAAGGCCGCCCTGGCCCAGCGCCTCGACCAGATCGAGGACGCGGTCAACAAGATGAAGATGCCGCTCGCCTATGCCGACCAGTTCTACGTGCTGCGCGAGCATATCGTCTTTGTGCGGCGCCGGCTTACCGGTGCGCTCTGAGCCGGCGCGGCGGCGCTATTTTCTCGCGGGCACGCCGGGCAGCGCCGCGGACTTTGCCGGCATCATCCGCGCGGGCAACGTTCGCGAGCACGCTGCCCGGCTGGATACCGGTTCAGTCCGGCAAAGCGCCACCCGAAGGCGTGCGACTGGCCACGATCGCGATCAGCGACACCACGGCGGCCCCAACCAGGTACCAGGCCGGCGCCAGCTTGTTGCCAGTGGCGCTGATCAGCCAGGTCGCCACCAGCGGCGCGGTGCCGCCGAACAAGGCGTTGGCGCTGTTGAAGCACAGGGCGAATCCGCTGTAGCGCACCCGCGTCGGGAAGCTTTCCGACAGGAAGCAGGGCAGCGTGCCGTCGTTGATGGTCAGGAAGGCGCCCAGTGCTACCTGGATCAGCAGGATGCCCACGATGCCGGCGCTCGATAGCGAATGGAACAGCGGCACCGTGAACAAGGCAAACAGGATGCAGGCGGAGATCAACATCGTCTTGCGCCCGAAGCGGTCGGAGAGTAACCCCATCACGAAGATCATCACCACGTAGCTGGCCAGCGACACGGTAGAGACCAGGAACGAAACCGAGTCGCTCATACCGAGTTCCTTCGACAGGTACACGGGCATATAGCTGAGCAACAGGTAAAAGCCGACGGCGTTCAGGCAGGTCACGCCAAAACCGACCAGCATGGTGCGGCGATGCGAGGTGAACAACTCACGCAACGGGGCCTGCGGCGCATGGCTGGCCTGCGCCATCGCCATGAACTTTGGCGTGTCCTCGAGCTGCAGCCGGATATAGCGGCCCACCAGCCCAAAGGGCGCGGCCAGCAGAAACGGCACGCGCCAGCCCCATTCATGCAACTGCGTCGAGGTCAGCACCATATGCAGCCCCGCGACAAAGAGCGACGCGAACAGCAGCCCGGCGGCTTCGGCGGCGGGAATGACGCTGGTGTAGAGCCCGCGCTTGCGGTTCGGCGCGTATTCGGCAAGGAATGCGGAGGCGCCGGCGTACTCGCCCGAGGCGGAAAAGCCCTGGACCAGCCGGATCACGAGCAACAGCACCGGCGCCCACAGGCCCACCTGGCCGTAGGTTGGCAGGAAGGCGATCACGAACGTCGAAGCCGACATGATCATGATCGACAGCGAGAGCGTATTGCGCCGACCGAACTTGTCGCCGAAATGGCCCCAGATCACGCCACCAATCGGACGCACCACGAAGGACAACGCGAAGACCGCGTAGGTTGCCATCAGGCTGGTGGTCGGGTCGGTCTTGGGAAAGAACACCACGGCGATGACGGTTGCCAGGAAGCCGTAGGCGGCGTAGTCGAACCACTCGATGAAGGTGCCGATAAAGCCGGCCGCGGTGGCGCGGCGCAGTACCTGCCGGGTATCGGTATCGGCATCGGCGCTACGCGCGTGGCTCGGCGGATGGCCTGCCCAAGGCCGGGCGCCCGGCAGCGGCTCCACGCCGCGCAAGGATTCTGTGTTGCTCATGCTTTGTCTCCGAATATTGTTTTGTGATGCCGCCAGCCTTCGGTCGTGCCGATGGGCTGCCACGACCGAAGGCTGGCTAACTGATGCAACGCAATGGGTCGCTTCCCTCCCCCACGCTACCTGTCCTGCGCCAGTGGCACCTGCGCGCCGTTACGGTAGGTGTAGATGGTGATTGGCGAGTCCCGCAGGTCGCGGTTGGGATCGAAGCGGTAGCGGCCGGCCACGCCCTGCATATCGATGCCCGCCAGCGCAGCGCGGTACTGCGCGGGCTCGACCGAGTTGGCGGCCTTCATTGCCTGGGCAACCAGCCGCAGTCCGTCATAGAGGGACGCACTGTAGGTGAGCGGCTCCATGTTGTAGCGCTTCTTGTAGTCGGTCTTGAACTGCCGCCCCGGCCCCGTGTTCTCCAGCACCGGGCCGCCTTGCGGGCAGTACACATGGTCGTCCACCGCATCGCCGCCGAGCCTGGCCAGTTCGATATTGCACATCGCATCGCCGCCGAGCAGGTAGGCGTTGGTCATGGCAAGCCGCTTCATCTGGCTGCGCAGTGGTCCGGCCTGGGAGTAGTAACCGCCGTAGAAGATGCCGTCCACCTTCATGCCGCGTATCCGGGTCAGGATCGGCACGAAATCCACCGCCTTGTCGGAGGTAAACTCCCGCGCCACGATCTCGATGCCCTGCGCCTTGGCCGCCTTGACGAACTCGTCGGCCACGCCCTGGCCGTAGGCGGTGCGGTCGTCGATGACCGCGAAGCGCCGGGCGCGCAGCTTGTCCGAGGCGAACTCGCCCATGCGCTTGCCCAGCTGGCTGTCATTGGCCGAGATGCGGAAGATATAGGTGTAGCCAGACTGGGTGATGGACGGGTTCGAAGCCACGGTCGCCATCACTACTCCCGCCTGGTCCAGCAGCCGCGAGATCGGGATGGCCACGCCCGAGTTGAACGGCCCGAACACGGCCTTCACTTCGCCATCCACCAGCCGTTGCGCCACCGACATGCCGGTGCGCGGATCCGCCTGGTCGTCCTCGGAGACCAGGCTGAAGCGCACGGCTTTGCCATTGATGACGAGGCCTTGCGCATTGAGCTGATCGATGGCCATGCGCAGGCCGTTTTCGTTGTCCTTGCCAATGGCGGCTTGCGGGCCCGACAGCGGGCCAGTGAGACCCACCTTGACCATCTGCGGCTCGGCCGCCAGGCTGAAGGATGGCAATTGGCACGCCAGCACGCCGGCGGCAAAACTTATCCAGAAACGGGATTGACGAAGCATGGCTACTCCCCTTGTGCTCAGCGTGCCGCGGCGCGCTTGACCTTGCGCTGGTGCATCACCCGCCCGATCGTATTCAGCAACAGCTGCGCGGCCAGGATGGAGGTGGAGCCCGTGTGGTCATAGTCGGGCGCGACCTCTACCAGGTCGATGCCAACCACTTCGCCCTGCTCGGCCAGTCCCGCAAACAATTCCAGGCCCTCGTAATAGGTCAGCCCGCCATGGCTGGGGGTGCCAGTGCCTGGCGCGATGGACACGTCAAAGCCGTCGATGTCGATTGTCAGGTAATAGCGTACGCCTTTGGGGATGCGGTCCAGCACGCCCTGCACGCCGAGCTTGCGCAACTGGCGCACGGAGATGATGTCCGAGCCCATCTCGCGGGCTTGCGCGTAGCCCTCCCGTGCGGTGGACGACACATTGCGGATGCCTATCTGGGTCATGCCACTGACCACGCTCTTTTCCGCGGCGCGGCGCAACGGGTTGCCGTGGCCGTGGCGCACGCCGTGGCGCTCATCCACGAAATCCAGGTGCGCGTCGATGTGCACCACGTGGAACGGCTCCTGCCCTTCGAAAGCTGCGATGCAGGGGATATTGATCGAATGGTCGCCGCCCATCACCACTGGCAGCGCGCCGGCCGCCAGGATCTTGCGCACACCGTACTCGATGTTGGCGTGGCACTTCTCTGTGTTGGTGTGCACCATGTCCGCGTCGCCAATGTCTACCATCCGGACCTCGCTGGCCGGCAGGTAGACCACATCGTCCTCGAAGTCATAGGCGCCGCTGTGGCCAAAGGAGAACAGCGTGGACGCCTCCCGGATCGAGCGCGGCCCGAACCGCGCGCCGGCACGCCACTGCGTGCCGCAATCGAACGGCGCGCCGATCACGGCGACGTCCGCGTCGATCGCGTCCCAGTCGAGGCACAGCGGCGCTTTGCCGAACGTGCAGATGCCGACGAACGGCAGGTCGAGCCGGCCCGTTTCATATTGATTTCCAGACATTTCGTTCACCAGTCCTTTGTGGTTTGCGGTGGAGACGAGTCCATTCTGGACAACGGCTTTGTCCGGTACAATCAGAATATTAAGAACTTCATTTCGGATATATCCGAAGTAAAGGCCACCGCGTGAAACTCCGGGATGTGGACCTCAAGCTACTGGGAATCTTCGAGACCATCGTAGGCTGCGGTGGCTTCGCTGCCGCGCAATCCTTGCTGGGCATTGGCGCATCCAGCATCAGCGAGCACATGACGCAGCTGGAGACGCGACTAGGCGTGCGCCTGTGCGAACGCGGGCGCAGCGGCTTTCGCCTGACCGAGGAAGGCATGCAGATGCACGCTGCCGCACAGCGCCTGCTTGCCGCCGTCGACACCTTCCAGATGGAAGCCGGCACCATCCGCAAGGAACTTCACGGCGTGCTTAGGCTCGGGCTGATCGAAGCCACGCTCACGGACCGTGGCGCCCCCCCAGCTCGCCGCCATCCGCGGCTTCGGCCAGGCCGCGCCAAAGGTGCAGCTCCATATCGAGATCGACTCGCCCAACCGGCTCGAGCAGCGCGTGCTGGACGGCAGCCTGCACCTGGCGGTGGGGCCGTTTCCCGAGCCCGTGGCCGGGCTGGAATACCGCGTGCTGTATCGCGAGGAGCAAGGCCTGTACTGCGCGTCACCGCACCCGCTCTTCTCGCATTCCGGCCAGAAAGGCCTGGCCGAGCAGGTGGCCGCGGCGAGCCTGGCAACACGCGGCTATCTCGGGCGGCAGGAGCTGGACCTGCTCGGCATGCAGGAAGGCGCGGCCATGGTGGACAACGTGGAAGGACGAGCCATGCTGATCCTGTCCGGCAACTACATCGGCTTCCTGCCCCCGCACTACGCCGATGCCTGGGTCGCACCCGGCCTGCTGCGCCGCATCGCGCCGGAGCGCTACAGCACGCACCTCGATTTCAAGATCATCACGCGGCGGGGCGCGCGCGCGACACGCACTGTGCTGGCGCTGATCGAGCGGCTGGTGGAAGCGGCGGCAAACGCGGGCGAAGGGCGCACCTGACCATCAGTTTTGAGGCCAGCGCGCCGGGCCAGCCGCGCTGGCAAACGCCCCGCCGCCGACTGCGCGGCTCGCGGGAATCGCCCTAGGCCCCGATTGACCCTGAAAGATCTTTTAATTGATATACAATTATATCAATTGGAATTTGCGCAACCTCACACGAGCCACGCTCGCTCCAGCGGCCTCGGGGTGCGCAAAGACCACTCGCATTGGCCTTTCACGTTAATCCTTCAAAGACGCTCATCCTGTGTCACTAGCTGGCAAGGTTTCCAAGGTCGACACTACGCCGCGCCGCGGCCTGGATAGCTTCGACGAACACCGCCTTGAGATTGCCTTTCTCCATGGCGTCGATGCCTGCGGCCGTGGTGCCGCCAGGCGAGGTCACCTGCTGGCGCAAGGTCGCAACGGCTTGCGTGCTGCCCTGCGCCAGCGCCGCGGCGCCGGCAAAGGTCTGGCGCGCGAGCTGTCGGCCCTGCGAGGCGGGAAGCCCCAGCTGCTCGGCAGCCTGCTCCATGGCCTCGATAAAGTAGAAGACGTACGCGGGGCCGCTGCCGGACAGCGCGGTGACCGCGTCCAGCTGGCTTTCCCGCTCGACCCATGTCACCTGCCCTACGGCGCTGGCGATGGTATCCGCGATCTTCCGGTCGGCTGACGTCAGCGTGTCGGCCGACGCCATGCCCGTGATGCCCTGGCCAATGAGCGCCGGGGTGTTGGGCATCGCGCGCACCACGCGCTTGCAGCCGCCAAGCCAGTCTGACAGCGCGTCGAGCCGGATACCGGCGGCAACGCTGATCACCAACGAATCGCCAAGGCAGCCGCGCAAGGTAGCGCAGACGTCGCGCATGACCTGTGGCTTGACGGCGAGGACCACCACGTCGGCGTCTTGCATGGCCCGGTCAGCGGCGGCCATCGTCCGCAGGCCGTGCTCCTTGGCCAGGCGCTCGCGGGTGTCGCCCGCAGGATCGATGACTGTGATGTTCCTTGCGTCGGCGCCGTTTGCCAGCACGCCTGCAATGATGGCGCTGGCCATGTTGCCGCCACCGACGAACACGATCTTTAGCTTGTTCGGCATATTCAACTCCAACCTCGTTTGCATCGGCCGAGCGATGCCACATTCCCCAGCGCGTTCACCATGGCTGATAGCCTGAGGCACGCGTTGGCACGTAACACGAAAGGATCCACAGTGGAACCAAAATCAAATCGCACCCGCAAGCAGGCCACCCCGGGCACCCAAGACCAGCTAGCCGAGAACGACAAGCAGCCGGAGCAGCAACCGGATCCCACCGATTCGCCGCTGTTTGTCGGCTCGGCCGCCAAGACCTTTCGCGTACTGCATGCGTTTGATGGGCCGATCCGCCATATGACGCTGGCCGACATCGCCAAAGCCGCACAACTTGACCGCAGCGCGACGCAGCGCATTGTCTACACACTGGAAACGCTGGGCTACCTGCGCCGCATAGCCGAGACCAAGACCTATGGCCTCACGCCGAAGCTCTTGCAGTTTTCCTTCAATTACGTGCGTGCCAACGAGCTGATTGACAAGGCGTTGCCTTACCTGCAGGACATCAACCGCACCGTCGGCGAAACGACCAACCTGCAGGAGTTGGATGGCCACGAGATCGTATTCGTCGCACGCTTCCTTAGCCGGCATCTGGTCAATATGGACATCGCGGTTGGCAGCCGCCTGCCCGCGTTCTGCACCTCTTCCGGCACGGCGATCCTGTCGCGCTTGCCAGAAGACGAATGCGACGCCATCCTGACGGCTGTCGAGCGCATCGCCATTACGCCGTACACGGAGCTACACCTCGGAAAACTGCGCCGGCGCATCCAGCAGGCGGCGGAGAAAGGCTATGCGATCATTGCCAACGAGACGGTAATGGGCGATATCTCGGTGGCGGCACCCATCCTGGATCACCGCGGCCGCCCCGTTGCCGCTATCAATATCTCGGTGCCGACCTCCCGCTGGACCCCTGACAAGGTGGAGTCCGAACTCGCCAAGCACGTACAGGTGGCCGCGACCTCGGTCTCCAAGTCCAAGTTCACTGAATATGGGCGGTAAGCCGCGGCCTGCGGCGCATCAAGCGTACTCGTAGGCCTTCAGCAGACGCTCGAACTGCTCGCGCAGACGAGCGCTGGTCTGCGCGGCGGCCGGCAACAACGGCTCCAGCAGGTCGGGGGCGTCGACCCCGATCACCTGCAGCACAGACTTCATCGGCCCGGGATTGGTCTCGGAGAACACCAAGTCGATTAGCGGCATTAGTTGGCGATGCATCAGCAGCGCCTCGTGCATGTCCCCCTCACGCACAAGATCCATCAGTCGGCGCCAGGTCTTGGGCAGCATGGTGGCCGTGCTCAGCACCCCGCCGCGCGCACCAGCACCGATGTGCAGCGGGAACAGGGTGTCTTCGCCGCTCAGCAACGAGAAACTGTCGTCGACGCCGGCCACTGTCTTGAGGAAATGATAGAGGTCCGGGTTGCACGCCTTCATGCCGATGATCCGCTCGTGGCGCGACAGTTCGTGAATGACCAGGGGATCGATAGCGATCCGGGTGCGGTACGGGATCTCGTAGAGCAGGACCGGCAGCGGCGACTCGTCGGCAAACCGCATGAAGTAGTCACGGATGCCTTGCTGCGTGGGGTTCGTATAGTAAGGCGTCACCACCATGACCGCATCCACGCCAACGGCGGCGAAGTCGCGCGCGGCATCCAGCCCGTCGCGCAGGCCCGGCGTCAGCACACCGGCCACGACCGGCATCCTGCCGGCAACGTGGGTGGTGGTCACTTCCGCCATCCGCACGCGCTCGCGCTGCGACAACGAGCCGAATTCGCCCGTGCCGCCCAGCGGCACCACACCGTCCGCGCCCTGCCGGATCAGATAGTCGAGCAAGGTCCGGGTAGCGCCCTGGTGGACTGAGCCGTCGCGCTGGACCGGCGTGGGAATGGCGGCAAAAATGCCTTGTACTTGCTTGGAATCAATCATCGTCTTGTGGGAGAGGTGCCGCACTGGCGGCTGGTTATTCAATAAAGGCTCGGTAAGAGCAAAAATGCGGGCTTCAGCGATCCGCGCTGCGCCGGCGCAGCCGGTCCGCGGCCATGATCACCACGGCAATAAAGACGAACAGCAGGCTCGACACCGCGGCGATCGTCGGCGAAACGCTCAGGATCACTTCGTCCCAGAACTGCTTGGGCAGGGTCGAGTCCAGGCCGCCGGTCACGAACAGCGCGATGGTCAGCTCGTCAAAGGACGTCACGAAGGCAAACAGGAACGACGACAGCAGGCCCGCCCCCAGGATCGGGAACGTGACGTAGCGCATCGTCTGCCACGGGCGCGCGCCGAGACTCTGCGCCGCCTGGTCCAACCGGGTGTCGTAGTTTTTCAGCACGGCCATCATGGTCATCACCACATAGGGAATCGCCACGACGGTATGGCCAAGGATCAAGCCGGCCGCAGAACCAACAAGGTTGAGCTTGGAGAAGAAGTAGAAGATGCCAACCGCCGTGATCATCCGGGGCACGATGATGGGCAGCAGGATGAACGCCAGCAGCGCAGCCTTCCACCGGATGTTCGAGCGCACCAGCAGGAACGCCGTGGGCGTGCCGATCAGCATGGCGAGGAATCCCGTGCCCACGCCGACGATCAGCGAGCGCACCGTGGCTTGCATCCACGTAGGCGACTCCCACACTTCGTTGTACCACTGCAGCGAGAACCCGCGCGGCGGCCAGTCAAGGCCGCTGCCGCCCGTGAACGAGATCGGGATCATCAGCAGCGCCGGCAAGGTCAGGAAAACGAGGATCAGGATCACCACCACCCACAGCAGCTTGCCGCCGCCCTCTTCCACACTTGCCGCCGTACGGGCACGGCGCGGCAGCAAACGCCCCAGCCCGTCCGACAGCGTGGCCAGCACGCCCAGCAACCGGTAGCCGGCGCGCCGCAGCGGGCCACGGGTGCCGGAATTGCGGCCTGCGGGCGCGGTGCCGCTGCCGGCCAGCGTCGACAGGCCAACCAGCTTGTCATAGACCACGAACACGATCAGCGCGGCGAACAGCAAGAGCATCGAGATGGCACCGGCAAAGCCCCAGTTCATGGTTTGCTGGACCTGGTCGATGATGAGCTGCGTGATCATGGTTTCGCGGCGGCCGCCAAGCAGGGCAGGCGTGATGAAGAAACCAAGCGACGTAACAAAAACCATGATGCCCGCCGCCGCCACGCCCGGCATCGACAGCGGAAAGTAAACCAGCCAGAACGCCGTGCCCGGGCGTGCGCCCAGGGTCAGCGCGGCACGCGGCAGGCGCCTGTCGATATTCTCCATCACCGAGATCATCGTCAGGATGGCCAGCGGCATCATGGCGTGCACCATCCCGACCATCACGGCTCCGAAGTTGTAGAGCAGATCAGCGGGCGCGTCCGTCACGCCGGCGGCTTGCAGCAACTGGTTGAGCACGCCGTTGCGGCCCAGCAGCACGATCCAGGAGAACATGCGGACCAGAAAGCTGGTCCAGAACGGCAACAGGATCCAGAACAGCAGCGAGCTCTTCGCCCTTGCGCCCGCGGCCGACGTCAGGTACGCCACCGGATAAGCGCCGACGATCGCCAGCAAGGTGGTCCAGCCTGCTATTTTCAGGGTGATCCACAGCACGTCCAGATAGACGGACGAATGGAACAGGCGTGCATACAACTCGAGGGAAAGGCGGCCGTCCACCGACACGCTCATCCAGATCAGCTGCCCGACCGGGAACACCAGCATGACCAGCAGGAACAGGATGGTGGGCGCGCCGAGCAGGAAATCGCGATGCCACGCTGGCCGGCGCTTGGCCGCCAGCGTCGCGACCGCGCTCATGACTTGAGTGACCATGGCTTACTCCGGGATCGCAACGGCATCTTCGGCCCGCCAGCACACGGTGAGCGTGTCGCCAGGAAGGTGGCGGCCAAGGCCGCCGCGGGTCAACTCAGCCACTACCAGCGGCTGCTCTCCGGGCAGGACCAGGTAGGACTTGGTCACGCCGCCCGTCACGACGATATCCGTCAGCCGCGCCGAGAACGTGTTGAGCTCTTCCGTCGTGTCCGAGACATGGAGATTCTGCGGACGGATCATCACCTTGGTCCGGTCCCCAGGCCGGAAGGCGGCGCCATTGGCCAGCACCTTGCCGCGCGCGGGCAGCCCGTCGAAGCTGACGTCCAGCAGGCTGCCGTTCACCGCATCAACCGTGGCCGGCAGCAAGTTGGACTCGCCAAGGAAATCGGCCACGAAGGCGGTGTGAGGACGGAAGTAAAGATCCGCCGGGCTGCCGAGTTGCTCGATCTTGCCGCCGTTCATCAGGCAGATGCGATCGGACATCGTCATGGCCTCTTCCTGATCGTGCGTCACGTACACGATGGTGGTGCCGAGCTCGCGATGGATGCGCTTGATCTCAAGCTGCATCTGGTCTCGCAATTTAATTTCTTGTCGAGCGCGCCGAGCGGCTCGTCCATCAGGATGATGGAAGGACGGTAGACCATGCGCCCGAGAGCTCTTTGGGCAGGCGATGCGCGACGTGCGGCAGGTGCACGAGATCGAGCACGCGGCTGACCTCCTGCTCCGCCTGCCGTGCCGGCATCTTGCGCATCTTCAGCGGAAAGCCGATGTTCTCGGCGATCGTCATATGCGGAAACAGCGCATAGTTCTGGAACACCATGCCGATGTCCCGCTCATAGGGCGCGCCAAAGGTCACGTCGGCACCGTTGATGCGGATGCTGCCGCCGTCCGGCTGCGACAAGCCCGCAATCAGGCTCAACAGCGTCGTCTTGCCCGAGCCCGAGGGCCCAAGCAACGTCAGGAACTCGCCTTCCGGGACCGAGAGGTCGGTGGGCGCGAGCGCGATGAAATCGCCGTAGCGCTTGGACAGCTGCTTGGTCTGCAGCTTTTGTAGCTTGGTCTGTGTCTGTGTCTGTGTCTGTGTCTGTGTCTGTGTCTCTTGTGGCATCACGCCCACCCTTTCTTGATATTGCCGAGGTCAACGCATGCGCTTTACTTCAGGATCCAGGCATTGAACTTCTCGAGCACCGGCCCTTGGTTCTTGACCCAGTAGCTGGCGTCGATCTTCACGCCACGCTTGATGTTGTCGGGATACGTGGGCAGCGTCACGGCGTGCTTGGCATCGATGTATTTGAAGGCGTCGGAATGCGTGACACCGGCTGCCAGGTATTGCGTGAGCTGCGCCTGGCGCTTGGGGTCAGAGGCAAACTTGATGAATTCGCGGCAGGCCGCCGCGTTGGGCGAACCCTTCAGGATGGTCCAGCTATCGACGCCCCAGAGATGCTGGTCCCAGCAGATCCCGACGGGCGCGCCGGCATCCATGGCGGCCTGCGCGCGGGAGATCCAGGTCGCGACCATGTCCACTTCGCCAGACTTGAGCATCTGCTCGACCTGGGCACCACCGCTCCACCAGACCGCGACGTTGGACTTCACCTTGTCGAGGCTTCGCAGCGCACGGTCCACGTCGCAGGGATAGACCGATGCAATTGCGACACCGTCCGCCATCAGTGCCTCCTCGATCGTGTCGAACGGATGCTTGCGCAGCGCGCGGCGCCCAGGAAAATCCTGCACATTCCACATGTCCTTCCATTGCGTGGGCGCCTTGCGGCCCTTGAACGCCTCGGTACGGTAGGCCAGCACGGTGGTGTACACGTTGGTCCCGACGCCGTACGGCGACATGTACTGCGCAGGGATGCCCGCCACCACGGGATCCGCGCCCAACCCATGTTTCTCGAGATAATCCTTGCCGTCGGTGGTCAGCACCTCGATCGCAGGCTGGCTGATCGATGCCATGTCCCAGCTGTAGTTTTTGGCATCCACCATGGTGCGGATCTGGGCGGTGGGCTCCGCATTGGAGGGCACGCCGACAACCTGGATACCGGTTGCCTTGGTGAACGGCTTGTAGAACACCTCGCCGTAGGCCTTGGTAAAAACGCCGCCGGAATCGCGCACGACGATGCGCTGCGAGGCTGCCTTGGCTGTTGTCCAGATGGCCGGCATGGCGAGTGCGGCTGTGCTGGCGCTCAGCAACTTGAAGGCGTCGCGGCGCGAAGGTTTGCTTGGCTTGTCGGCGTTGCTCATGACGGTACTCCTACTGGGACGGGGGTCGTGAAGAATAGAAACGGCGAAATGGCCTGGGTGGGCGGGGCCGGGGGAATCGGGGAACCAGGGAACCAGGGAACCAGGGAATCAGGGAATCAGGGAATCAGGGAATCAGCTTGCCCGGATTGAACAGGCCGAGCGGATCGAAAGTGCGCTTGATCGCACGCATCATGTCGAGTTCGACTTCGCTCTTGTAGTGACGCATCTCGTCCAGCAGGGTCCGGCCCACGCCGTGCTCCGCGCTGAAGGTGCCATGCAGCCTGGCCGCGACATCGTGCCCGGCGCGGCGCACAGCGGCGGCGGTCTTCGCCGGATCAGGCAGGGCCTGCCAGGTATCGAACTCAAAGAACGGGATGAAGTGGATATTGCCGTCGCCAAGATGGCCCACCACCACGACGCGCGCCTCGAAGTTCTCCTCGATGGCGCGGGTAGCCTCGTCGATGAACGCCGGCACCATCGACACCGGCACAGCGGTATCCAGCGTCAGGCCGATGCCAGCCTTCTTGTTGCCTTCCGAGACGCTATGGCGCAGCTTCCACATCGTTTGGCGCTGTGTCGAGTTGGCCGCGATGGCTGCATCGGAGATCAGCCCCAGTTCCAGACCTTTCTCCAGCGTGGCCTCGAGTGTGTCCTGCAACCGCGCATGGTCGCAGGTATCGCTGAGCTCCACGAGCAGGTGCCACGGGTGCGCCTCCACCAGCGGCGCATGCTGGCCCGGCACGTGCTTCAGGACGATATCGAGTTGGTTGGCGTTCATCAGTTCGAACGCGGAAAGCTGGGCGCCGCATGCGGCCTGGAACATGCCCAGCAGCTTCAGCGCCGCATCCACATCTACCGGCGCGAGCCAGGACATGGCGTGCGCGCTCGGCAGCGGGTGCAGCTTCAGCGTGGCCGCGGTGATGATGCCCAGCGTGCCTTCCGCGCCAATGAACATCTGCTTGAGGTCAAGCCCGGTATTGTCCTTGCGCAGCGTGCGCAGGCCGCGCCAGATGCGCCCGTCCGGCAACACGGCTTCCAGGCCGAGCACGTTCTCGCGTGTATTGCCATAACGAAGAACACTGGTGCCACCCGCATTGGTGGCGATGTTGCCGCCGATCTGGCATGAGCCTTCGGCGCCCAGACTGATCGGGAAGAAGCGGCCGGCCTCGATGGCGGCAGCCTGGATTTCCGCGAGCACGCAACCAGCTTGCACCTCCATCGAGTTGTCCGCCGGATCGATACGCACAATGCGGCGCATGCGCGAAAGGTTGATGATGACGCAATGGCCTTGCTCGTACGGTACCGCGCCGCCGCTCAGGCTGGTATTGCCACCCTGGGGCAGGACCGCCACGCCAGCGGCGACGCAGGCCCGCACCAACTCGCAGACCTGCTCGGTATCGCGCGGCAGCGCAACGCAAAGCGCCTTTCCCGTATAGCGGCCGCGCCAGTCGCTGACATAGCCCGCCAGATCGCCGCTCTCGGTAAGCAGCGCTGTCGTGCCGACGATATTGCGCAAGGTATCCAGCAACAACTTCATCATGAAATTCCCGGTTGGCCATCGACCCGCGCCCGGCGAATCGGTTGTCAGAGAATAGTTGGTTGATATGCGAATCGCAATCTATTCAATTGCAATGCAATTAATTCAGGGTTTTTACCTAAACGGCCGGGAGCGTGCACCAGCCTGCACAAACGCGGGTGCGTTCGTGGTGCACGGATGGCCAGAATGGGGAGTCGGATGGGAGGCTGCGGCGCGTGGGGCGGCCAGCCGCTACCCGATCGCCGCGGCAACCCAACTGGCGCCGGCGCCTGCGGCATTGACCGGATACGCCGGCGTCTACCAGGCAGACAAGAGCGCCAGCTTTACCTTCGCGGCACAGGATGGCAAGAGATCGGGCGTCGTACTGCATGTGAGCGGCATGGCTCGGCTGCGCCGGGTGCCATGAAGCTCGCGTGCCCGCGTGGCAGCCATTACGCGCGTTGCGGCCGCTTCTTTCCGTTGGACCGGCCACCGGTTGCTTTCGCGGCGACTACCGGGCCCGATGCCGCCGGCAACGGCGCGCTCCCGGCTGGCGCAACGGCGACTGTTGCCTGTGGCAAGGCAATTTGCGCGTTGGAGACCGGCACAGGTTCCACCTGCTTCGCATCGATCATCCACTGCTCGATTGCTTTCGCGCGCTGATCGACCGGCGGCACCCCTGCCGCCGGCACGGCCCTCGCTGCCAGCATGGACTTGCCACTAGCCTGCATGGCCTGGGCGTCGATCTCCTGCCTGACGAGTTCCGCGTATGACACAAGCGCGGTTTGCGCATCGCCAAAATCCGCCGGGCCGGTCGCCGCCAGGGCAGCCAGCCTGGGGGCGCCGGCGAACGACGGCGGCGGGGTGTCCGTGCGTGCCTTGGCAAGCGATATGGCGCTTGCAAAATTTCCGGTGACGTTGGCGCCGAATGCCGGCTGCGTGCGGCGGCAAAGATGCGGCAGCTGCCATTTCTCGCAGACATAGCGCAAGATGCTGGTGTGGTCGTAGACCGTGTGGTCAACGCCTCTTGCTACCCAAGGGGAAACCAGGATCGCCGGCACCCGCACGCCGAGCCGGTCGAAGGCATGGATATCCGTGTGATCGTCGGGTGCAATGGTGGGGGGCGGCAGCACATGATCGTAGAACCCGCCATGCTCGTCGTAGGTAACAATCAGCAGCGTGGACTCCCATAGCGCCTGATTCTTGCGGATAGCGTTGTAGACGTCAGCGATCAGCTGCTCCCCGGCCACCACGCCGGCCGGCGAGTGCTGGTCATTCTCCTCGCCCGCGAGGCCGGCGAAGTAGCGCGGCTCGATAAATGCATAGGATGGGAACGCTTGCTCCGGCCCTGCGCAGTCCGCCACGAAGCCATCCATGGATTGAAACCGGCTAGAGAACAACTGCGGCTTCAGGCGGTTAAGCACAATGGATTGCGGAACGCCACCATGGTAGATTTTCCACGGGATCTGCTTGTCATCGAGCCGGTCGTAAATCGTGGGCTGGGAGTATCGGCCAAAGAACATGCGAACCGTGCTCAGCACCCCGTCCGGCATCAGCACGTCACCAAGGCTTGTCCCGCTGTGTGCAAATAGCCGGTTCGGCCAGGTCGGCCCCGGCATGGACGAGAACCAGCGATCGCAGACCAGGAAGTTCTTTGCAAGGGCATGCAGCACGGGCAGCGCGCCATCAGGGAAGTAGCCCATCACCTGATCGCCGTCCGTGGCGGGCGCTTGCTGGTTGGCGTGGCAGTACGCGTCGACGAAATGCCCCATGCCATCCCTGATCTGTTCCTGCACATCGTCGAACTCGTGTGGCACCTTGAAGTCCGGGCGCACGAACGTTGCCGCCACGTCCTGCTGCGAGAACGTCTGCTGGTTCTTCTCGTCAAAATTGATGCCCGGGTGCTGCGGATCGATACCATCGATGCTCGTATCGAACGCTTTCAAGGCGCCAAGCATGTGATCGAACGAACGGTTCTCCAGCATCAGCACGACAACGTGCCGAGCGATTCTTTGCGGCTGCGCTCAGTTGCTCATTGCGCAGGAAGGTCCGTCCTCTCCTGGCTTCCATTTTCAGATCGAAGCGTCGCTGGGCGTAGGCATCCTTCGCAAAAAACTGGCTGTTCTCGCCTTTCACAGGATCGAAGTAGCCGATATAGCCGCCTGGGTTGACGCAGAACGAACGCAACGCCGTACCGCAGAAGTCGTTGCGCGCCCCCACTTCCTCGCCTTCCGTGAAGTAATGCGGCAGCACGAAATTGGACACGGATACGCCATCAATCTCATAGTTCTGGCACTGCACCGCGTCGCACATTTCAAAGAAGTGGTAGACGATGCGGTCTGACGCCTCCGGATTCGGGCCCTGCACCAGCAGGTTGCACTGCGGGTCGCCGATCAGTTCGAGCGCCTCGTGGGATAGCGTGGTCGACCAGTCATCACCGAGCATCTTGCACAGATCGAGGAAGACAAAACCATAGGGAACGCCGCTGGGATTGAGGTCGTGAAAACCAAGGGCATCGTCCGATGCCGCCGAATCCAGCACGTAGATAATGGCGTCGCCGCGCATTTCCTTAAGCTGCTGGAGATCGGCCTTGGGCCCGGCCGGTCCCTCCACCCGCAGTCGTCCCCCAAAGGCCCAGTACGGCTCGAAGTCCTCGGCGATTTGCCGGTTGATCGCACGCACGACGCGATGCATCTCCCGGTCCGCAATGCAGGTCGTCCTGTTAACGACTGAGATCTGGAACATAGTGCGCTCCGGTCCTGTGGTTGAAGCGTTGCGTTGCGCAGGGCGTCGAGTTTGCCCGCGGCACATCGGCGATTGCCGTGTTGTGCGCCGCCGCCTGAAGAGCCGTCGCTCGCATCACCCTGCCCTCGACCCATGTTGTTATAGGCGACGCCAAACCCACGTGCATCAACTATTTGGAGGAGATCCGGGCACCAAGGATTGCAACCGCCAGGGAAGAAGCCGCGCACGAAGAATTCACACTAGCTCTCGTCAGCCCGGTGCCATCTTGCGCCGCGCGAATTGAATTTCTTTAATCTCAGATAGTACGCGAGCAACTCATGCTCCCGGCGTTACGATCTTTGTGTGTGCCAGGCGGCCATGAGCGCGGAAGCCTGGACGAAGCAGGCCTGGCCGTCCGACGCCGGGAAGGGCCGGGGGCTGGAGGTCGAGCGCGCGACCATCGTGCCGGATGCGGATACAATCCGGCAGCGCCGACTTGTCAATCACGACCGACCCCATCCATGCCTAACCCTACCCGGGCCTTCCTTCTTGGCCCGCTGCTGAAAGGCGTTTCACGCTCTTTCTATCTCACCCTGCGGGTGCTGCCCGCCGGGATGCGCGATCCGATCGGCCTGGCGTATCTGCTGGCGCGCGCCGCCGACACCATTGCAGACACATCGCTGATTCCACCGCGACAAAGGCTGGAACTGCTGCTGGCGCTGCGCGATCAGGTCAACGGCGCCACGGACGACGGCACGCTCATGCGGCGCCTGGCGGCAGAGGTCGCCGGGAAACAAGCGCTATCGGACGAGAAGGTCCTGCTTGAATCGCTCGGCCCGGCGCTGACGGTGCTGTCGCAGCTCAACGGGGCCGATCGGACCGCGGTACGCGAGATCGTGTCGACCCTGACCACAGGTATGGAATTTGATCTTCGGACCTTCCCCGATGAAGACTCCGGGCAGATTGGCGTGCTGCGCGAGTGGGAAGAACTGGATCAATACACCTACCTGGTCGCCGGATGCGTGGGGGAGTTCTGGACCAAGATGACCTACGCCCATATGCCCGGGACGCTCAAAGGCGATGCCGAGGCGATGCTGCTGCGAGGTGTGCGTTTTGGCAAGGCGCTGCAAATGACCAATGTGCTGCGGGACTGTGCCAAGGACCTGCGGATCGGGCGTTGCTACCTGCCCGAGGCGATGCTGGATAGGTATGGGCTGACGCCGCAAGACTTGCTGATCCCAGGCAATTCGGCGCGCGCGAAGCCGCTCCTGTTCGCGCTGATCCGCGCGACGCTGGATCATTTTCGTGAGGCGGTGGATTACACGTTTGCTATTCCCGCGTTCTCCATTCGATTGCGTCTGGCGTGTTTGTGGCCGGTGCTTATCGGGCTGGAGACGCTGCTGCTGCTCGTCAACAATGACGATTGGCTGGATCCGGCGAAGGTGCCCAAGATACGGCGCAGCGAGGTGTACCGGATTGTGGGGTACTCGGCGTTGATGGCGCCGTCCAATGGCTTGTTGCGGATCTGGGTTGAGCGGTTGATCGGGCGGATCGAGGCGCGGCTGGAACGTTAATGGCGAACGAGGCCTCCTGCATCCCCGGAGCGGATCCCGAGGAAAATCGCGCGCATTTGCACCCGCCGCGCAACGGGCCATTGACGCGATCGCGCCTGGGCCAGACACCCCGCAACGGGTTGCCCAAGGCAGCAATCACTTGCTGCTGGAGTGGTCGTCGCCCCCAAGCGGATCGACAATGATCATGGTACGGTCCAGCACCCCGCGATCGTCAAAGTAGGCGCTGAAGTGGGCCGGCTGGTAAGCGCCGATATACATCCGGTACGACCATGCTTCACGCTTCATCAGCGGGTAGTACTCGACCGGCTCGCGCGGCAGGCCAAAGCGTTGGGCCACGTCCTGCTTGGTCCAGGTTCCCGGGCGCGCCTCATAAATCTCTTTCTCGGTGAGCATCTGGCGGAAACTGGTGAGGTTCCCGCCGGCGTCGAAATCGGCCGCGTAGACGACGAACCCGAGCGGCTGCTTCGAGTAGATCCAGCGGTTGGTGCCGCCGGCTAGCTGATAGGTCTCCGTGGGCTTGCCAAAGGTATCGCGCACGGCGCTCTCCGGGCCGCCGATCATCTTTTGCGCGGTCTCGACCGGCTGCAGGGATGCGCAGGCACACAACGCGAGCGCGGCGGCGGTAGCACCAATCCATCTGGCTAAGGGATATTGCATGACCATTCTCCATCGTCGGCGCAGGCTGTGTTCTCGGGCCGGAATCCTTCAAGCATAGTGCAAGCGCGCGCACACGCTGCGCGCCCTGCCCACACGGTAAACGCTCCAGGTGGTGGAATTATTCCGCTGGTTTCCACGAGCCCGTTCGACAGCGGCGAAGCTGGCCTTTGCAAACGTAGTCCTCGATACCCTGAGCGCAGGCCTCAGTCTCGCCGGTCGGCGCCACGGCGCAGCCGAGCGCCCTATTCCCCGCGCTCCCCAACCCGCCGCAAGGCCGCCCCCACTTCTCCATAAAACTCCCGCAGCGCCGCCACCTCCAGGTCCGGCGGCAGTAACGCCGGCCAGAGCAGCGCCACGATATCCTTGGCAGTGCGCTCGATATCCACCGGCCGCTGCCTGGCGATCGCGTCCCAAAGAATGTGTTCCATCGGCCCGAAGATTGATGAGCGCAGCAGGCTCAACGGCAAGTCGGACCGGATCTCCCCGCTGTCCCGGGCGCGCGCCAGCATGTCCATCAGCGGCGCGGTGTAGCGCCGTTGCAGCGGCACGAACACTTCGCCCAGCCCCTGGCCTTTGGCGCGGCCTTCGGAGAGCACCAAGAACAGCCGCAGATGCGTGCGCACGAAGAACTCGAGCTGCGCCTTGGTGCTCTGGTCGCGCGGCATGCCTTGCTCCACCGCCGCGATGATCTCGTCGTACCAGTCTTCGATCACCCGCACGCAAAGCTCGCGCTTGCCGTGGAAATAGGTGAACACGGTGGCCTCGGAGATGCCCAGGCGCTGGGCGATCTCGGTGGTGGTGGTGCGCTCGTAGCCCATCTCGGCAAAGACCTCGCGGGCCACGCGCAGGATGTCGCGGATGCGCTGCTCCGCCTTGGCGCTCGCGGGAACGCGGCGCCGCACCATGATGTCGTCCATCGACGTGTTACCTCGCTTGCCGGAAGCCGGCGATTATAGTGCGGCGCAGCAAAAAACACCTGCCCGGGCACGCCTTTGCGAGCCTCTCGCCCCGTCACCGGATTGTAATTGATCTTTACTCAAGTCGTGGTTGCAATTTTTCGAATCTGCGTGTACTTTTCCACTCAACGCCACCGCCCCGTCCCACTGCTTGAGGGGTCAATGGCCAGAATATATGCACATTCCTCGACTTGAGCCTCACTCAACAAAATTGAACAAAGCTCAGGAAACCGGGATGCGGACATTATCGCTACAGCGCTTTGGAGACGAGTATGACGATGCAGGGTGCGGCTGACCCAACGATCTTGCCCATTAACGGGCTCTCGCATGTACGGGGCGGGACCGATATCCCCCTGTCAGAGCTGACGGTGCCGGCGTTGCTCGCCGAAACCGTAGCGCGCTTCCCGGATCGCGAAGCGGTAGTGTTTCGCGAGCAAGGCATCCGCTGGAGCTGGCGGGAGTTTGCACAGGTGGTGGACGCCATGGCCGGGGGCTTGCGCCTGCTGGGCCTGGAGCGTGGGGACCGCATCGGGATCTGGTCGCCGAACCGGGTGGAGTGGCTGGTGACGCAATTCGCCACCGCTCGCCTTGGGCTGGTGCTGGTGAACATCAATCCGGCGTACCGCCTGGCGGAGCTGGAATACGCGCTGAACAAGGTGGGCTGCAAGGCGATCGTGTCGGCGGAGTCGTTCAAGACGTCGCGCTACCTGGAGATGCTGCAGACGCTGGCGCCCGAGCTGCAACAGTGCGAGCCGGGCGCGCTGCAGGCGGCGCGCCTGCCCGCGCTGCGCTGGGTGATCCGCATGGGCGGCGAGCGTACGCCCGGCATGCTGAACTACGATGCGCTGCTTGCGCATGGCACGCACGCCCTCACCGGGGAGCTGGATGCGATCACCGCGCAGCTCGATCGCTACGACCCGATCAATATCCAGTTCACCAGCGGCACCACCGGCGCGCCCAAGGGCGCCACGCTGACGCACCGGAACATCGTCAATAACGGGCGCTTCATCGCCATGGCGATGCGCTTCTCCGAGCAGGACAAGCTGTGTATCCCGGTGCCCTTCTATCACTGCTTCGGGATGGTGCTGGCCGTGCTGGCTTGCGTATCCACTGGCGCTTGCATGGTATTCCCCGGCGAGGCGTTCGAGCCGGCGGCGACCATGGCGGCGGTCAGCGAGGAGCGCTGCACGGCCTTGCACGGCGTGCCCACCATGTTTATCGCCCAACTGGATCATCCGGATTTTTCCAAGTACGACTTCTCCACGCTACGCACCGGGATCATGGCGGGCTCGCCCTGCCCCATCGAGACAATGAAGCGCGTGATCGCCAACATGCATATGGCGGAAGTGACGATCGCCTATGGCATGACCGAGACCAGCCCGGTTTCCTTCCAGAGTTCCACCACCGATCCGCTCGACAAGCGCGTGACCACGGTCGGGCTGATCCAGCCGCACCTCGAGGTGAAGCTGGTCGACGGCACTGGCGAGATCGTGCCCGTTGGTGAAAAGGGCGAGCTGTGCACGCGCGGCTATTCGGTGATGCAGGGTTACTGGGACGATGAGCCTCGCACCCGCGAGGCGATCCGCGATGGCTGGATGCATACGGGCGACCTGGCCACCATCGACGAAGAGGGCTACTGCAATATCGTCGGCCGCGTGAAGGACATGCTGATCCGTGGCGGCGAGAACGTCTACCCGCGCGAGATCGAGGAATTCCTGTTCCGCCATCCGAAGGTGCAGGCGGTGCAGGTGTTTGGCGTGCCTGACCCCAAGTACGGCGAGGAAGTCTGCGCGTGGATCGTGCTCAAGCCCGGCGAGACGGCCACCGAGGACGATATCCGTGCCTTCTGCCGCGACCAGATCGCCCACTACAAGATTCCGCGCTACATCCGCTTTGTCGACGAGATGCCCATGACCATTACCGGCAAGGTGCAGAAGTTCGTGATGCGCGAGCGCATGACGCTGGAACTCGGGCTTGGCGACACGGCCACGTGACCGCCCACTTGAACTCCCCCCTGACATCGGGCCGCCGTCTGCCGCGGCCGCATTCAACCAGATAACGAACACTCAACCATGAACGAACTCCCCGGCCTTAATTTCCACCTCGGCGAAGACATCGACATGCTGCGCGACACCGTGCGCACCTGGGCGCAGGCCGAGCTGGCCCCGCGCGCGGCAGAGATCGACCGCACCGACCAGTTCCCGATGGACGCCTGGAAGAAGATGGGTGACCTCGGCGTGCTCGGCATCACCGTGGCGGAGGAATACGGCGGCGCCAACATGGGCTACCTGGCCCACATGATCGCCATGGAGGAAATCAGCCGCGCCTCGGCATCGGTCGGCTTGTCATACGGCGCGCACTCCAACCTGTGCGTCAACCAGATCCACCGCAACGGCACCGCCGCGCAAAAAGCCAAATACCTGCCCAAGCTGGTCTCCGGCGACTGGATCGGCGCGCTGGCCATGAGCGAGCCCAATGCCGGCTCCGACGTGGTGAGCATGAAGCTGCGCGCGGACCTCAAGGGCGACCACTACGTGCTCAACGGCACCAAGATGTGGATCACCAACGGGCCGGATTGCGATGTACTGGTGGTCTACGCCAAGACCGAGCCGGATCTCGGCGCGCGCGGCATGACCGCCTTCATCGTCGAGAAGGGCATGAAGGGCTTCTCGGTGGCGCAGAAGCTCGACAAGCTCGGCATGCGCGGCTCGCACACGGGCGAGCTGGTGTTCCAGGACGTGGAAGTGCCGGTGGAGAACATCCTCGGCGGCGAGAACCTGGGCGCCAAGGTGCTGATGAGCGGCCTGGACTACGAGCGCGCCGTGCTCTCCGGTGGCCCGGTGGGCATCATGCAGGCGTGCATGGATGTCATCACGCCCTACATCCACGACCGCAAGCAGTTCGGCCAGAGCATCGGCGAGTTCCAGCTGATCCAGGGCAAGGTGGCCGACATGTACACCACCTTGCAGGCAGCACGCAGCTACCTGTACACGGTCGGCAAGAACCTGGATTCGCTCGGCACCGGGCACGTGCGCCAGGTGCGCAAGGACTGCGCCGCGGTGATCCTGTACACCGCCGAGAAGGCCACCTGGATGGCAGGCGAATCCGTGCAGATCCTGGGCGGCAACGGCTATATCAACGAGTATCCGGTGGGCCGCCTGTGGCGTGATGCCAAGCTGTACGAGATCGGCGCGGGCACCTCGGAAATCCGCCGCATGCTGATCGGGCGCGA
>NZ_AHJE01000009.1 GCF_000243095.1 Cupriavidus basilensis OR16
GCCGGCGCGGTCCGCCACGGTGATGGCCTGGTAGGGGTTGGTGATGAAGTGATCGAGGATCGCGCCGGCAAAAGGTACTGCGCCGAGGAAGTCGAAGAGGGCTGCGTCACGCTCGGCCGGGCGCAGCAGGATGACTTTCCGCTCACGGTCGCGCAGGCACATGGCGATGAAGCGGCGTCCGGGCTTGTTGCCGGTGCCGGGCAGGCTGCACTCGAACAGGCGGCCGGCATCCCGGGAGGGATCGTCGTCGCCAGCGAGCCGTGCGCTGGCGGCCAGCGCGGCGGTCGCCAGCGTGGCGTTGGCGGCTAGTCCCAGGCTGGCAAGTACGTCTCCCGCGTGGCTGGCTACCAGCACGCCGAGGCTGTCTTCAGTACTGGGGAAAGTGTCTTCGGGTGTCGCTGGTGACGACATGTTGTGTCTCCATCGTGGGCACTTCAGTGTCCTTGTTGCGAACACAATATCAGCGGGCCATGAAAAGAACAATGAAATCAAGGGCTGGCGCACCTGGCACGTTTGCTGCGTTTAAACAGCCCACGACTATCGCAACAGCACTAAGGAGACCGCCGTGTCCTGGCAGCCCGAAATCGATGAACTGGCCTACCGCAAGCAACTCGCCGCGCAGCTCGGCGGCCCCGACAAGGTCAAGCGGCACAAGGACGCCGGCAAGCTGACCGTGCGCGAGCGCATCGACGCGATCGCAGACGCCGGATCGTTCCGCGAGGTGGGCGCGCTCACCGGCAGCGGCCAGTACGACAGCAATGGCCGCCTGGTGGGCCTCACGCCCGCCAACCTGGTGATGGGGCGCGCCAAGGTGGACGGCCGTCCGGTGGTGCTGGTGGGCGACGACTTCACCGTGCGCGGCGGCGCCAACGATGGCGCGGTTGGCGAGAAGCTGATCCATGCCGAGAAGATGGCGCACGACCTGCGCTTGCCCATGGTACGGCTGGTGGACGGCACCGGCGGTGGCGGCTCGGTGCGCAATATCGAGAACAAGGGCTACACCAACATCCCCACCATGAAGGTGTGGCAGCACGTGGTGGAGAACATGTCGCTGGTGCCGGTGGTATCGCTGGCGCTGGGCTCGGTGGCCGGCATGGGCGCGGCGCGCGTGGCCGCGAGCCACTACTCGGTGATGGTCAAGGGCACCGCGCAATTGTTCAACGCCGGCCCGCCGGTGGTGGCGCGCATCGGCCAGGTGCTGGAAAAGAACGAGCTCGGCGGCAGCCAGATCCATACGCGCAACGGCGTCGTCGATGACGAAGTGGCGAGCGAGGAAGAAGCCTTTGCGCGCGCGCGCCGCTTCCTGTCCTACCTGCCGGGCTCGGTGCATGAACTGCCGCCGCGCATGGAACCAAGCGACGATCCCGCCCGCCGCGATGAATGGCTGCTCGGTGCGATCCCGCGTGACAGCCGCTCCGTCTACAAGGTGCGCCCCATTGTCGAGGCGCTGGTGGACCAGGGCTCCTTCTTCGAGATGGGCCGCCACTGGGGCCGCGCCATCGTGACCGGGCTGGCGCGCGTGGATGGCTGGCCGGTGGCGGTAGTGGCGAGCGATCCGTATCACTACGGCGGTGGCTGGGACGGCCCCACCGCGGAGAAATTCATCCGCTTCGTGGACCTGGCCGAAGCCTTCCACCTGCCGGTGATCAATATGGTCGATATCGCCGGCTTCCAGATCGGCCTGGAAGCCGAGAAGGCCGGCACCATGCGCTACGGCGTGCGCGCGCTGGCCGCGGTGTACCAGGCCACCACGCCGTGGTGCTCCGTGATCCTGCGCCGCGCCTATGGCGTGGCGGCGGCGGGGCACCAGCATATGGGCCGCTTCAACTTCCGCTATGCATGGCCGTCGGGCAACTGGGGCTCGCTGCCGATCGAGGGCGGGCTGGAAGTCGCCTACAAGGCCGAGATCGAAGGCGCCGACGACCCCGTGCAAAAGCGCGCCGAGATCGAGCAGCGCGTGCGCAGCCTGACGTCGCCGTTCCGCAGCGCCGAAGCCTTCGTGGTGGAGGACATCATCGACCCGCGCGATACGCGCTCGCTGCTGTGCGAATTCGCCAACCTGGCGGCGCCGCTGCGCGAGCCGGGCGTGCGCAAGTTCGGCATCCGGCCGTGAGGCGAGAGGCCGCCAGGAAAACCAGACACAAACAAAACAATGGAGACCGCCTTGCCCAATCACCGACCTATCCGTGCGCACCGCCCCACCCTCGGTGCCATCGTCACTGCCACGCTGGCCGTTGGCGCGGCACTGCTGAGCACCGCCGGCGCGCAGGCACAGGAACACTGGCCGCAGAAGCCCGTCACCATCGTCGTGCCGTTTCCCGCCGGCGGCATGACCGACCTGCTGGCGCGCCGCATCGCGCGCGACATGCAGGCCGAGTTCAAGCAGCCGTTCGTGGTGGATAACCGCGCCGGCGCCAGCGGCCAGATCGGCACCGAGATCGTGGCGCGCGCCAACCCGGACGGCTACACGCTGCTGGTCAGCGCCACGCACCAGGTGATCAATCCCGCGGTGCGGCCCAAGCTGCCGTACAACGCCAGCAAGGACTTCACGCCGATCGCGCTGCTGGCGACCACGCCCAACGTGCTGGTGGTGAACAACAATGTGCCGGTGTCGAACCTGCAGGAATTCCTTGCGTACGCGAAGAAGCAGAAGGACGGCTTGTCGTTCGGCTCATCCAGCATCGGCGGCGCCACGCATATGTCGGGGGAACTGCTGCGGTTGATGACCAACGCGCCGCTGACGCATATTCCCTACAAGGGCGCGGCGCCGGCGCTGTCGGACCTGCTCGGCGGCCAGATCCCAGCGCTGTTCCACGACGTGATGACGATGGCGCCCTATGTGAAGGACGGCAAGGTCAAGGCCATCGGCGTGACCTCGGCCAAGCGCAGCGAGGCCTTGCCCAATGTGCCTACCATTGCCGAGCAGGGCGTGCCCGGCTACGAGGCCACCACGTGGATTGGCTTCTATGGCCCGGCCAACCTGCCCAAGCCGCTGGTCGAGCGCTTGAACCGCGACGCGGTGAAGAGCATGAACACGGCTGAGTCCAAGGCCAACCTGGCGCAGAGCGGCACCACGCCCGGCACGCTGAACGCGGAGCAGTTCGGCGCGTTTGTGCAGGCGGAACTGGTCAAGTGGAAGCGCGTGGCCACCGAAGCCAAGGTGAAGGTGGATTGAGATGAGCGACAACATTCTCGAACTGCTGGCCCCGCGCTCGGTTGCCATCCTTGGCGCCTCCGATAATCCGATCAAGGCCGGCGGCCGGCCTGTCGACTACATGCGCCGCTACGGCTTTGCCGGGCGCGTGTATCCGGTCAATCCCAAACGCGCGCAGATCCAGGGCCTGCAGGCCTATCCCGAACTTGCCGCGCTGCCCGATGCGCCCGATGTCGTGGTGGTCAGCGTAGCGGGACAGGAGGTTGAACAGGCCATCGACCAGTGCCTGGCGATCAACGCGCGCGCAGCGGTGATTTATTCATCGGGCTTTGCGGAGCTTGGCGAGGCCGGCGCGGCGCAGCAACGCAGGCTGGTCGAGCGCGCGCGCGCGGGCGGCTTGCGCTTGTTCGGCCCCAATACGCAGGGCGTGGCCAACTTCCGCGATGGCGCCATCCTGCATTTCTCCACCATGATCAACGAGGAGGCCGGGCAGGATGGGCCGGTCGCCATCGTCAGCCAGAGTGGCGCGGGCTCTTCCATCATCTACGGTGGCCTGCGCCGCAAGGGCATCGGCGTGCGCTATATGGTGGCGACCGGAAACGAGGCGGACATCACCGCCGCCGAGGTGCTGCGCGCGGTCGCGGCCGATCCGGACATCCGGGTGCTGCTGCTCTATATCGAATCGCTGAAAGACCCGGCCGTGCTGGCGCAGGCTGCGCGGATCGCGCACCAGCGCGACATCCCCATCCTCGCGGTCAAGGCTGGCCGCACGCAGGCCGGGAAACTCACCGCCAGCTCGCACACGGGCGCGCTGGCCGGTGAGGATGCACTGGCCGACGCCTTCCTGCGCCAGCACGGGATCCAGCGCGTGGCGGATTTCCGCGAGCTGGTCGAGTACAGCCAGGTGTTTATCGGCGGGCAGCGCCCGCGTGGACGCAAGGTGGTGGCGATCAGCAATTCCGGCGCGACCTGCGTACTGGCGGCCGATGCCGCCGAGGATCAGGGCCTCGCGCTGTGTCAGTTCGAAGGCGATGGGGAAACCGCGCTCAAGGCAGTGCTTCCAGCCTTTGTGTCGGCGCGCAATCCGATCGACATGACCACCGCGCTGCTGGGCCAGCCGCATATCTACGGGCAGACACTGGAAGTGGTGGCCGCGCAGCGCCAGGCCGACATGATCTACGTGGGCTTTCCCATCGGCGGCGAGGGCTACGACTTTGCCGACTTCTCCGCGCAGACCGGCCGCTTTGCCTCGGCCAGCGGCGTGCCGGTGGTGGTCAGCGCCAACCAGGAATGGGTGGCGCAGGCGTTCCGCGCGCAAGGCGTGCCGGTGTTCGACAGCGAGTGTGCCGCCATGCGCGCGCTGGGGATGCTCGCGCAGCACGCGGCGGTGAATGCCGCCGCGCTGGCCGAGCCAGCCGCGCTGCCGCCGGTGTTCGCCAACGACAATGCCGCCCCCAGCGTATCGCTCGACGAAGTGGCAAGCCTGGCGGCGCTGGCACAGGCCGGCCTGCCGGTAGTGCAGCATCGCCTGTGCCACAGCGCGGATGATGTGCGCCGCGCGCTGGCCGAGCTGGGCGCACCGGTGGTCGCCAAGGGCGTTTCGCCCGATATCACGCATAAGTCCGAGCTCGGGCTTGTGCGCCTCGGCCTCGCCGACGAGACGCAGGCACTGGCTGCCTTCCATGACCTTGACCATATGCTGCGCGGGCTGTCCGCCAGCCAGGGCATCCAGCATGGCGGCGTCTTGCTGGCGCGCCAGCAACGCGGCGCTTTCGAGTTGGCGGTGGGCGCGCACATTGACGACGTCTACGGACCGGTGGTGATGGTGGGGCAGGGCGGCGTGCTGGTCGAAGCGATCGACGACGTGCAGTTCCTGGTCGCGCCCTTCAACGCCACGCAGGCGCGCGAGGCCCTCGGCCGGCTGCGCGTTGCGCGCGCTTTCGGCGCGCTGCGCGGCATGGAGGCGGTCGATGTGGACGCGCTGGCGCAGATGCTGGTGCGCCTGGGCGACTGGATGGTGCGGGCGCAGGGACAGGTACGCTCGGTCGACGCCAATCCGGTCATGGTGAGCCGCGCCGGCGTGGCGCCGGTGCTGGTCGATGCGGTGGTGATCCGCGCGGGAGAGACGTCATGATTGCCACGACGAAGGCCTGCGAAACGTTACGTTCGGTACGTCCGGTACGTCCCTTGCGTCGCGTACTGGTCGCGAACCGCGGCGCGGTAGCGGCGCGCATTATCCGCGCGCTGCGCGGGCTGGGCCTGGAATCGGTCGCTGTGTACTCGGATGCCGACGCCGGCTTGCCCTACCTGCGCGAAGCCAACGCCATGCTGCGCCTGGGCGAGGCGCCGCCGCTGGCCAGCTACCTGGACCAGGGCAAGTTGCTGGAAGCCGCGCGTGCCAGCGGTGCCGATGCGGTGCATCCCGGCTATGGCTTCCTGTCGGAGAACGCCGCCTTCGCCGAGCGCGTGGAGGCCGCCGGCCTGTGCTTTATCGGCCCGTCCCCGCACTGGATCCGGCGCCTTGGCCACAAGACCGAGGCGCGCGCTTTCATGGCCGCGCAAGGCATGCCGCTGGCGCCTAGCTCCGAGGTACTGCCCGACGACATGGACACCGTTGCCGCCGCGGCGCAGGGTATCGGCTATCCGGTGTTGATCAAGCCCGCCGGCGGTGGCGGCGGCATCGGCATGGTGCCGGTCCGTGATGCGGCCGGCTTGGCCGCTGCCTGGCAGCAGGCACGCTCGGTGGCGCAGCGCAGCTTTGGCCAGGCCGAGTTGTACCTGGAGAAGCTGGTTGAGCAGCCGCGCCATATCGAGTTCCAGGTGCTGGCGGACCGCCACGGCGGCGTGCGCATCCTGTGGGAGCGTGATTGCTCCGTGCAGCGCCGTCACCAGAAGGTCATCGAGGAAGCGCGCGCGCACGGGCTGGACCGCGCCGAGGTGCAAGCCATGGCGTCCAAGCTCTCGGCGCTGCTGTCCGGCATCGGTTACGACGTGATCGGCACGGTGGAAATGCTGCACACGCCGGCCACCGGATTCGTCTTCCTGGAGATGAACACGCGCCTGCAGGTGGAGCACGCCGTCACCGAGCAGATCACCGGCGTGGATATCGTGGCCGCGCAGATCCGGCTGGCGCGCGGCGAGCGCATCGATGATGTGCTGCCGGGCAGCGGGGTCCCCGCGCAAGGCCATGCCATCGAGGCACGCGTGTATGCCGAGGATCCGGTGCGGTTCTTGCCATCGCCTGGCCCGCTGGAGGTGTTCCGCCCGCCGCAAGGCGCAGGTATCCGCGTGGAAACCGGCTATGCCGAAGGCGCCCGCGTCACGCCGTACTACGACCCCATGCTGGCCAAGGTGATCGCCACCGGCGCCGATCGCGGCGAGGCCATCGCCACGCTGTGCGCGGCGCTGCGGGATTTCGCCGTAGCCGGGGTCAAGACCAACATCCCTTTCATCCTGCGCGTGCTTGCGCATCCCGATTTCCTGGCCGGGCGCATCGATACCGCGCTCGCCCAGCGCGTGCTGGCCACGCCTGCCGCAGAGAACCAACAACCTACCCAGAGAGCTGCCTGATGAACAAGATCGAAGCCGCGGTAAGCGGCCATGTCTGCGCCATCCACATCGAAGTTGGCGCTACCATTGCGGCCGGCGACGCCGTGATGATGATCGAATCCATGAAAATGGAGATCCCGCTCGAATCCGAATATGCTGGCGTGGTCAAAGCCATCCTGGTGCTGCCCGGCGACGCCGTCGCCGAGGGCCAGGCGGTGGTGGAACTCGCATGACGCGAATAAGGAAGAACTGTTTTGGAAAGTCCCGCTCAGATTGTCCCGGTAGCGCCGGGCACGCCCGAGAAACCCTACTTCGGCATCGACGTGCCGCTGATGCGCCATCTCGGCCTGCAACCCGTGCGGATGGAAGAGGGCCTGTGCCGCACGCGCCTGCCGGTCAGCCCGTTCCTGGTCAACAGCCGGGGCGACGTGCACGGCGGCACCTTGATGGCCACGCTGGATTTCACGCTGAGCGGTGCCGCGCGCTCGCACGCGCCGCTGGAAACCGGCGTGATCACCATCGACATGTCCACGCATTTCCTGGCCGCGGCGCGCGGTGAGCTGCACCTGGAAGCGCGTTGCATGCGGCGCGGCGCGCGCATCGCGTTTTGCGAAGGCGAGGTGAAGAACGCAGCGGGCGAGGTGGTGTGCGTGGCGCGCGCCGCGTTCAAGCTGGTGCCCCTGAGCAGCGGCGGGGATTGAAGCTTCAGGCCTGGCTCGGTGCCGGCCGGTAGACCTGGGCGAAGCGGGCCTGCTGGACGATGCCGTAGTCGTTCGGCGCGTATTGCATCAGCCAGTCGCCGGCCGCGCCATGCAGTACGTCGCCGCCTGCCGAGCGGGCAATGCTGAAATCCCGATCCATCCGTTTGGCCAGCACTACGCCAGGGATGTTCTGGTAGGCGCCGTCCTGGCCGCGGGTGCCGGCTTGCAGCGGTTCGTACTTGGGGTCGAAGCGCTCGCGCGAGACGACCCAGCGGTCGCCGGTAGAGCCGGTGATGATGGCGTCGCCAGGCTGGTAGCGGTTGGGGCCTTCGAGGCTGATGAGCTCGCCGGCTGCCCTGGCGAAAGCCACCTGGACGACTTCGTGTTTCTGGTAACGGGCGGCGGCAGGGTCAGTGCGCAGGTCGATCTGGGTGAGGGTGGGCATGGTGGAATGTGGTCAGGTTTGACGCATCGGCGCTCAGGCGCCCGATCATACCGCCGGTTTGCCCCCTCACCCTCCTTAACCCAGTACCCGCGGGGCAAAGCCGTGATTCAGCGGCCCGTTGCCGGCCCCAAGCGTAAAGTCGGCGCCCGCCACAATCGCGTCGGCCACGAAATCCAGCGCCACTTCCACCGCGTCTTCCAGCTTATCGCCCCTTGCCAGCTGGGCAGCGATGGCCGCAGCCAGTGTGCAGCCGGTGCCATGCAGGTTGCGGGTGTCGACCCGCTGATGCGTGAACACGCGCACGGTGCCATCGGCGCTCAGCAGCAGGTCGTCCAGGCCGGCATCGGCAGGCTCCAGGTGCCCGCCCTTGAGCAGCACCGCGGGGCAGCCCAGCGCGGCCAGGTCGCGCGCGGCTTGCTCCATCTCCTCGCGGCGGGTGATCTTGCGGCCCAGCAGGTAGGATGCCTCGGGCAGGTTGGGTGTGACCAGCACGGCGCGCGGGAACAGCAGGCGCACCATGGCCTGGGTGGTGGCGTCGTCCGCCAGGGTGGCGCCGGAGGTGGAGATCATGACCGGATCCACCACCAGCTGGCGAATACCATGGCGGTCCACCGTGGCGGCGACCGCTTCGACGATGGCCGCCGTGCCCAGCATGCCTGTCTTGGCCGCATCCACGCCGATATCGCTGGCAACCGCGTCGATCTGGGCCGCCACCATGTCGGCCGGGATGGCATGCACGCCGGTCACGCCCCGAGCGTGTTCTGCGCCGTGATGGCGGTGATCGCGCTCATGCCGAAGCAGCCCAGCGCGGCAAAGGTCTTGAGATCGGCCTGGATGCCGGCGCCGCCGCCCGAGTCGGAGCCGGCGATGGTCAGGGTGCGCGGGGGGCGGTGTGTCGTCAGGGTCATGTGCTGGGCCGGCGGTCAAGAAAAATTCATGGCGGTGGCGGTGCGAAGCGCGCCGGGGCAGGCTACAATACCGCCACTCCGAGGAGCGTTGCAACGAATGGGCCTTATTGTGCCATTCGCCAGGCTCGGACTGTCTTCAACGGCGCTCGCTGATCCGTGGCACACACACGGAGGCGAGTCGACCTATCCGCCCGTTATGCTTATGCAATGGCCTTGGTTTTCACCATCCTTGCATGGCGCGGCCGCATTCCCCGCACTCGTCCTTCGTCGCCACTCTTCATCGGAGTGAAACATGAACGCAGTGACTGACCTGAACAACGATTACCTCGTGGCCGACCTGGGCCTCGCCGGCTGGGGCCGCAAGGAAATCGCCATCGCCGAAACCGAAATGCCCGGCCTGATGGCCATCCGCGACGAGTACGCCGCTGCCCAGCCGCTCAAGGGCGCGCGCATCGCCGGCTCGCTGCACATGACCATCCAGACCGCTGTGCTGATCGAGACGCTGGTCGCGCTCGGCGCCGACGTGCGCTGGGCTTCGTGCAACATCTTCTCCACGCAAGACCATGCTGCCGCGGCCATCGCGGCTTCCGGCACGCCGGTGTTCGCCTTCAAGGGCGAATCGCTGAAGGAATACTGGGACTTCACCCACCGCATCTTCGACTGGAAGGATGGCGGCACCCCCAACATGATCCTGGACGACGGCGGCGATGCCACGCTGCTGCTGCACCTGGGCGCCCGCGCCGAGAAGGACGCATCGCTGATCGCCAAGCCGGGCAGCGAGGAAGAAACCTTCCTGTTCGCCGCGATCAAGGAAAAGCTGGCCAAGGATCCGTCCTGGTACAGCCGCAACCTGGACGCCATCAAGGGCGTGACCGAGGAAACCACCACCGGCGTGCACCGCCTGTACCAGATGGCGCAAAAGGGCGAGCTCAAGTTCCCCGCCATCAACGTCAACGACTCGGTGACCAAGAGCAAGTTCGACAACCTCTATGGCTGCCGTGAATCGCTGGTGGACGGCATCAAGCGCGCCACCGACGTGATGATCGCCGGCAAGGTTGCGCTGGTGGCCGGCTACGGCGACGTGGGCAAGGGCAGCGCGCAGGCACTGCGCGCCCTGTCGGCCCAGGTGTGGGTGACCGAAGTCGACCCGATCTGCGCACTGCAGGCCGCGATGGAAGGCTACCGCGTGGTGACCATGGAATATGCTGCCGACAAGGCCGACATCTTCGTCACCTGCACCGGCAACTACCACGTCATCACCCATGACCACATGGCCAAGATGAAGGACCAGGCCATCACAACGCGCAGCTGTCCGAGCTGACCGAGCAGCAAGCCGCCTATATCGGCGTGAGCAAGCAAGGCCCGTACAAGGCCGATCACTACCGCTATTGATCTGCCGGTGAGCGGCGGCCGATCCGTGTTTGGTCGGCCGCCAGTTCGTCAACCCGCGGCGCCCGCGCGCCGCGGGTGTCGTGCCCCGAATCTGCCCCGAATCCGTTTGACCCAAGCGAAGGAGTCGTCATGAGATTGTTGGCCGTCTGGATCATCAACGCTGCCGCGCTGTTCCTGGTGGGCAGCCTGATCGATGGGATTCATCTTGGCGGCTTCGGCTCGGCCATGATCGCCGCGCTAGTGCTTGGCCTGGTGAACACCTTGATCCGGCCGATCCTGGTGATCCTGACCTTGCCGGTGACGCTGCTGACGCTCGGCCTGTTCATCTTCGTGATCAACGCGCTGCTGTTCCTGTTCGTGGGCAAGCTGCTGGCCGGTTTCGTGGTCACCGGCTTTGGTGCGGCCCTGCTCGGCTCGATCCTCTACAGCGTGATCTCCTGGGCCCTGTCGAGCGTGCTGCTCGGCGAACGCCGCAGCGATGACGCCGTCCGGCGTCCCATGCCAATTTTTCAGCGCGCCGCGCCATAGGCGGCGCGCCACCATCATGCAAGACCGCTACTTCAGCTTTGAATTTTTCCCGCCCAAGACGGCGGAGGGCGCCGAGAAGCTGCGCAACACGCGTGCGCAGCTCGCTCCGCTGCAGCCCAAGTTCATCTCGGTGACCTTCGGCGCCGGCGGCACCACCCAGCAGGGCACGCTGGACGCCGTGCTGGAGATCCAGCGCGAAGGCATCGAGGCCGCGCCGCACTTGTCGTGCGTGGGTTCTTCGCGCGAGAGCATCCGCGATATCCTCAAGACATACCGCCAAGGCGGCATCCGCCACATCGTGGCGCTGCGCGGCGACATGCCGTCGGGCATGGGCGAGATCGGCGAGTTCCGCTATGCCAACGAGCTGGTGGCGTTCATTCGCGCCGAGACCGGCGACTGGTTCAACATCGAGGTGGCGGCTTATCCGGAGTACCACCCGCAGGCCAAGTCGCCCCGCCACGATCTCGATAATTTCGTGCGCAAGGTCAAGGCCGGCGCCGACTCGGCCATCACCCAGTACTTCTTCAACGCCGATGCCTACTTCCGCTTCGTCGATGACGTGCGGGCCATGGGCGTGGACGTGCCGATCGTGCCGGGCATCATGCCGATCACCAACTCCTCGCAGCTGATGCGCTTCTCCGAGATGTGCGGCGCCGAAGTGCCGCGCTGGATCGCCAAGCGCCTGGAGGGCTTCGGCGACGACCGCGAATCGATCCGCGCTTTTGGCCTGGACGTGGTCACCGCGCTGTGCGAGCGACTGCTCGCGGCCGGCGTGCCGGGGCTGCATTTCTACACGCTCAACACGGCCAGCGCGACCAAAGCCATCTGGCAGCGCCTGAAGCTCTAAGGCATCCGCCCGCACAAGCGCCATGCCGGCCCGCCGTCCCGATCCCTTCATCGACCACCTGCTCGAACTGCTGGGGCCGCTGGCGGCGCGCATCGGCCCGATCACCACGCGCCGCATGTTTGGCGGCCATGCGCTGTACTACGACGGCCTGGTGTTCGCGCTGGTGCTGGGCGGGCGCTGCTACCTGAAGGTGGACGACCAGACCCGCGCAGGCTTTGAGGCCGAGGGTGGCGAGCCGTTCCGCTACAGCCGCAATGGCCGCGAGATCTCCATGCAGCATTACCTGAGCGCCCCACCGGCCTGCCTGGAGTCGGCCGAGGCCATGACGGCCTGGGCGCGGCTTTCCGTGGAATCCACGCTGCGGCTGGCCAACCAGGCGGGCTGAGGCGCTGCCCGGCGGTGGCATACTTTGGCTCATGGCCACCGACCCTGCCACCGTCACCGCCACGTTTCGTTTCTACGAGGAACTGAAGCCACGTTTCGTTTCTACGAGGAACTGAACGATTTCCTGCCGCGTGCGCAGCGTGGCAGGGATTGCGTGTGCGCCTGCGCGCGCGCCGCCACCGTCAAGCACATGATCGAGGCGCTGGGCGTGCCGCACACCGAGGTCGAGCTGATCCTGGTGAACGGCGAGTCATGCGGCTTCGAGCGCACGTTGCGGGATGGCGACCGCGTCTCGGTCTATCCCCAGTTCGAAGCCTTCGACATCACGCCGCTGCTGCGCGTGCGTGCCGAGCCGCTGCGCGCGACGCGCTTCGTTGCCGATGCCCATCTGGGCGGGCTGGCCCACCTGCTGCGCCTGACGGGCTTTGACACCCTCTACGACAACCATTACGCCGATAGCGAGATCGAAGCCATCGCCATGCGCGAGGGCCGCATCGTGCTCACGCGGGACCGCGAGCTGCTCAAGCGGCGGGGTGTCACGCACGGTTGCTATGTGCGCGCCATCAAGGCCACGCCTCAGTTGCGGGAGATCTTTGCGCGGCTGGACCTGGCCCGCAGCGCGCGGCCGTTCTCGCTGTGCCTGGACTGCAATGTGCCGCTGCGGGCGATCGACAAGACCGAGGTCGATGGCCGGGTGCCGCCGGGCGTGCTGGCGCGGCAGGAGCGGTTCGTGACTTGCGGGTGCTGTCAGCGGGTGTTTTGGGAGGGGTCGCATTGGCGGCATATGCGGGATTTGGTGGATGAGTTGGTGCCTGCGGGGCGTTGTTTGTAGTTGGTGGCTTGTTTTTTGGGTTGGTCGATGTTTCGTTGAGCGGCGTTGGTTTTTGCACCCAAGAGCCGTACGACATCCCCCTGCGGGGG
>NZ_AHJE01000008.1 GCF_000243095.1 Cupriavidus basilensis OR16
CTATCCCTTGTGTGCCTTGCACCCGGCACCGGCACGGGCCGGTTGGCACGCGCGGCCGATGCTGGCTGGCCCGGGTGCCAGAAGTGCACCGCCGAGCACCCGTCGGTGTGTCCTGAAAAGCTCCCGGGGAGGCGGTTTTGCACCAATGTGACGAAGGCGCGGCCAAAGGATGGCAACGCGCAATGATACCTTATAATTCCCCCTGTTTCGGGGGCATCTGCCTCGAAAAAACCTGTAACTTTGACGCTTCCCGGGCGCTCCCGGCAGCACTCGCCCGGCCCGCCCCGGCCGCGCCCAACTCGCCTTTCGCACCGACCCCAAGCCATGGCTCTCGACCTATCCGACGTCAAGCGCATCGCCCACCTTGCCCGCATCGAAATCAACGATGACGAGGCTGGGCAGACGCTTGTGCAGCTCAATCAATTCTTCTCCCTGGTCGAACAGATGCAGGCGGTCGACACCACCGGCATCGTGCCGCTGGCCCACCCGCTGTCCGCGGTGCGCGAGATGTCGCAGCGGCTGCGTGACGACGTGGTCACCGAGCCCAGCCGCCGCGAGGACTACCAGCGCCCCGCGCCGGCTACCGAAGGCGGCCTCTACCTGGTGCCCAAGGTCATCGAATAAAGGTCAGACGCACCCCGGCCCTCGACCCAGCGGCTGCGCCGCGCGGCCTCCAGGCAGCGCCGGCAGCCATCACCTGCCAAGCCAAACCGACCGACATGTCCTTTTCCGCAACTTCCGTGACTTCCTTGCGCGAGCTTTCCGACGCGCTGGCGGCACGCTCCGTCTCCGCCGAAGAACTGGCGCGCGATTACCTGGCTCGCATCGAGCAGGCCGGCGCGCTCAACGCCTTTGTCGACGTCAACCCCGAACTCACCCTGGCGCAGGCCCGCGCGGCTGACGAGCGCCGCGCGCGCGGCGAAGCCGGCCCGCTGACCGGCGTGCCGATCGCCCACAAGGACGTCTTCGTCACCCGTGGCTGGCGCGCCACCGCGGGCTCGCGCATGCTCGCCAACTACGAAAGCCCGTTCGACGCGGCCGTGGTCGAGCGTCTCGCCGCCGCCGGCATGGTCACGCTGGGCAAGACCAACATGGATGAGTTCGCGATGGGCTCGTCCAACGAGAACTCGCACTTCGGCCCGGTCAGGAACCCCTGGGACGCCAGCCGCGTGCCGGGTGGCTCCTCGGGCGGCTCGGCCGCCGCGGTGGCCGCCGGCCTGGCGCCTGCTGCCACCGGCACCGACACCGGCGGCTCGATCCGCCAGCCGGCGTCGTTCTCCGGCATCACCGGCATCAAGCCCACCTACGGCCGCGTGTCGCGCTACGGCATGATCGCCTTCGCCTCCTCGCTCGATCAGGGCGGCCCGATGGCGCATACCGCCGAAGATTGCGCCATGCTGCTGGGCGGCATGGCCGGCTTCGACGAACGCGACTCCACCAGCGTCGCGCCCGCGCTCGGCGGCATCGATGAGGACTACACCCGCCTGCTGGGCCAGGCGCGCGTCGGCGCCAGCGCCAGCAAGCCGCTGTCCGGGCTGCGCATCGGCCTGCCCAAGGAGTATTTCGGCAAGGGCCTGGCAGCCGACGTGGAGCAAGCCGTGCGCGCCGCGCTCACCGAGTACGAAAAGCTGGGCGCCACGCTGGTCGAGGTGTCGCTGCCCAAGACCGAGCTGTCGATCCCGGTGTACTACGTGATCGCGCCGGCCGAGGCATCGTCCAACCTGTCGCGTTTTGACGGCGTGCGCTTTGGCCATCGCGCCGCCGAGTACCGCGACCTGATGGACATGTACAAGAAGTCCCGTGCCGAAGGCTTCGGCCCCGAGGTCAAGCGCCGCATCATGGTGGGCGCCTATGTGCTGTCGCACGGCTACTACGACGCGTATTACCTGCAGGCGCAAAAGATCCGCCGCATCATCGCCGATGATTTCCAGCGCGCCTTTGGCCAGTGCGACGTGATCATGGGCCCGGTGGCGCCCACGGTGGCGTGGAAGCTCGGCGAGAAGAGCGCCGACCCGGTGCAGATGTACCTGGCCGACATCTTCACGCTGTCGACCAGCCTGGCCGGCCTGCCCGGCATGAGCGTGCCCTGCGGGCTGGGCGAGGGCGGCATGCCGGTAGGCCTGCAGCTGATCGGCAACTACTTTGGCGAGGCCGAGCTGCTGCAAACGGCGCACGCCTTCCAGCAGGCAACGGACTGGCACCTGCGCCGGCCGCGCAGGCATGATCGCCGCGCGCTGGCTGTCGCGCATCGCGCTCGGCATCGGGCTGGCCGCGGCATTGGCGGCCTGCATTCCGCTGCCTCGCTTTGGCGGCCGGCCTGCGCCGATTGCCAGCCGCGACATCGATCTCGCCGGCGATTGCCGCCGCACCGAGGAAGATGGCTTCCGCGAGGATGCGCAAGTGCGCGTGACGGACAACACCGTGCAGCAGCTGTCGTGGAAGCTGTGGGTGGGCAAGCGCGGCTCGTGCAGCTTCAACCTGGCCGAATTCCGCCAGATCCAGAAGAAGCCGCATATCGAGCTGCGCGCCAATGATGGCAGCGCCTGCAAGCTGATGATCTGGCAGGATCCGCGCCGGGTCACGCTGGCGCACGCCAACTGCGAGGCGCGTTGCTCGCCGGGCATCTATGAAGAAGCCTGGCCGGTGATGTTCGAGCCGGGCAGCGGCGCCTGCGCGCAGACCCGATGAGCACGCTCAGCGCCATGTCCCGAAGCGCCCACCGATACGCCCACCGCAGTGCCGCCGCTCGCCTCAAGGCCCTCGGCCTGGGCGCGTGCGCCTTGCTGCTGGCAAGCCACGCCGTGCTCGCGCAGGCTTCCATGCCGGCGGCCGGCGAGCGCGCCATGCCGGTGGCGCAGATGGTGCGTTTTCCTGGCGCCGACGGTGGCCAGCCGCTCAGCGGCTACTGGTTCGTGCCGCAACGCAGCACCGCGGCCCCGGTCCCGGCCGTGCGCGTGGTGATTGCGCTGCACGGCTGCGGCGGCCTGCACCGCAGTGGCGGCGCGGATGCGGTGGCGCTCCAGAGCCGTTACCGCGAATACGTGCAGTGGCTGACCGCGCGCGGCTACGCGGTGCTGCTGCCCGACAGTTTCGGCCCGCGCGGCAAACCGGAAGGCATCTGCGCCGAACGCCTGGATAGCCGCGATATCGACGACGCCACACGGCGCGGCGATGTGCTGGCCGCATTGCAGTGGCTCGCGCGGCAGCCCGGCGTGGACACGGCGCACATCGTGCTGCTGGGCTGGTCCAACGGCGCGCAGGCGGTGCTCAGCGCCATCGATGCCAGCCGCGACTGGCCGGCGGGCGCACCGGCGATCGAGCGTGCCGTGGCCTTTTACCCAGGCTGCAAGAGCGCGGTGCAGCGCCACGAGTACCGCCTGCGCACGCCCCTGCTGCTGCTGACCGGCGGTGCCGACGACTGGACCCCCGCCACCCGCTGCGCCATGCTGCGCGAGGCGGTCGCCGCGCGCCAGCCGGACGCGCGTTTTCGCCTGGAGATCTACCCTGGCGCGTATCACGGCTTTGACGGCACCGAGCCGCTGCGGGTGCGCAGCGATGTGCCCAACGGCGCGCGTCAAGGCCAGGGCGTGACCGTGGGCGGCGACCCGATCTCGCGCGATGCGGCACTGACGCAACTGGATTCGTGGCTGGCCAGCCCGAATCCGTGAAAGAACACGTAGCCATACGTGGCCATACATAGCCACACGTAGCAACATATACAGCACACGAACAGGAATACCGCCATGCAATGGGAAGTGGTGATCGGCCTCGAGACGCACACGCAGTTGTCGACGGCCTCCAAGATTTTTTCCGGTACCTCCACCGCCTTCGGCGCGGCGCCGAACACGCAAGCCTCGCCGGTTGACCTGGCGCTGCCGGGCGTGTTGCCGGTGCTCAACCGCGGCGCGGTCGAGCGCGCCATCCAGTTCGGCCTGGCGATCGGCGCCACCATCGCGCCGCGCAGCATCTTCGCGCGCAAGAACTACTTCTACCCCGACCTGCCCAAGGGCTACCAGATCAGCCAGTACGAGCTACCGGTGGTGCAGGGCGGCAGCATCAGCATCCAGGTCGAAGGCAAGAAGGGCGAAACCTACGAGAAGACCGTGCAGCTCACGCGCGCCCACCTCGAGGAAGACGCCGGCAAGTCGCTGCATGAAGATTTCGCCGGCATGACCGGCATCGACCTGAACCGCGCCGGCACGCCGCTGCTGGAGATCGTCACCGAGCCGGACATGCGCAGCTCGGCCGAGGCCGTGGCCTACGCCAAGGCCCTGCACGCGCTGGTGATGTGGCTGGGCATCTGCGACGGCAACATGCAGGAAGGCAGCTTCCGCTGCGACGCCAACGTGTCGGTGCGCCCTTACGGCAGCCCCAAGCTGGGCACGCGCCGCGAGATCAAGAACCTGAACTCCTTCCGCTTCCTGCAGCAGGCCATCGACTACGAAGTCCAGTGGCAGATCGCCGAGATCGAGGACGGCCGCGAAATCCAGCAGGCCACCGTGCTGTTCGACCCGGACACCGGCGAGACGCGCGCCATGCGCACCAAGGAAGACGCGCACGATTACCGCTACTTCCCCGACCCCGACTTGCTGCCGCTGGAGATCGACACCGCCTGGATCGAGCGCGTCAGGTCCGAACTGCCGGAGCTGCCGGTGGCCATGCAGGCACGCCTGGTGTCGCAATATGGCCTGTCCGCCTACGACGCCAGCGTGCTGACCGCCTCCAAGGCGCTCGCCAACTACTTCGAAGCCGTGGTCGGTGAGGCCGGCGTGGCCAATGCCAAGCCGGCTGCCAACTGGCTGATGGGCGACGTGTCGTCGCTGCTCAACCGCGAAGGCATCGCGCTGGAAGCCGCCCCGGTCAAGCCGGCGCAGCTGGCCAAGCTGCTGGTGCGCATTGCCGACGGCACGGTGTCCAACAACACCGCCAAGAAGGATGTCTTCCCGGCCATGTGGGCGGGCGAGGAAGGCGGCGATGCCGACGCCATCATTGCAGCCAAGGGGCTGAAGCAGATGTCCGACTCCGGAGAGCTGGAGAAGATCATCGACGACGTGCTGGCTGCCAATGCCAAGTCGGTGGAGGAATTCCGCGCTGGGAAGGAGAAGGCGTTCAACGCACTGGTTGGGCAGGCCATGAAGGCGACCAAGGGCGGCAGATACCAGCAGAACCGTTGGCCATACGACGAAACCAGCGCCCTTCGCACCCGCGATTGCTCTGCGCCCGGCAGGGTCGGCTTTCTTCTCGTTAGTCTTCTTTGCCGACGCAAAGAAGAGTGACCGGCAGCCCCCGCAGGGGGATGTCGTACGCTCTTGGGTCCAAGATGCCATCGCCGATCAATCAAACAGCGATCAACCCGCAGAGCGATGTCGTGCGCTCTTGGGTCCAAAAACCATCGCCGCCACACACAGGGCCAAGTAGCGAAAAAAAGCCACCCCTCCCCCCCTCCCCCTCTATCCCCCCTTCATCAAAAAATCCCGACTAACCCCACCCCCAACCTCATGAATCCTCCGCAAAAAATCACTAAGCCACCCATGAATCCCAACAGAAAAAATATCCTCGATCCGAGTGAATTTAAGCTCGGCATGCAGCTTCCCCGCCCGCCGCTCGGTCTCCACTGACTGCGCATTCCTGACCTGCGCCAGCAACGAAACCACCTCCCGCAGGCTCGCCGCCAGCGACCGCGGCATATCCGGATGCACGATCAGCAACTCGGCCACGCGCTCTGGCGTGACCACCGAGCGATAGACCTTGCGGTACATCTCCAGCCCCGAGACGGAGCGCAGTACCGCGGCCCACTGGTAAAAGTCGTCTTGCTGCAAGCCGAGGTCGGTCGCCTGGAACTTCACGTCGAGAATGCGGGCGGTGTTGTCGGCGCGCTCCAGGAAGGTGCCCAGGCGCATGAAGCAATAGGCTTCGTCCTTGAGCATGGTGGTGAGTGCACCGCGCACGGCGCGGGCATTTTCGCGGGCGGCGCGCAGGCAGGACATGATCGACGCCGGGTGGCTCAGGTCGCGCACCATGAAGTCGATCACTTCTTCGTGCACTACCGCGCCGTGATGCGCGGCGAATACCGGCGTGAGCTCCGTCACGTCTAGCATGGCGAGCCAGCCTTGCTGCGCCACCTCGGGCGATTGCGGCAACATCGAAGCCTGGTAGTTGACGTCGAGCATGCGGGCGGTGTTTTCCGCGCGCTCGGTGTAGCGGGCCATCCAGAACAGGTGGTCGGCGGTGCGGCTTAGCATGATGATTTCCCCTTTTCTCGGCAAACCCAGGCTACTGACAAGCAATTGGCTTGCCAGCCGCTGACCGCGGCAGCCTCGCCTACACGACTGGCAGCACGCTGACCTCCACTTCCACATCGTGCGCGCCGCCGCCAACGATCACGCCGCGCAGCAGCGAGACATCGCTGTAGTCGCGCCCGAATGCCAGCGTGACGTGGCTGGTGTCGGCCAGCACGTCGTTGGTGGGATCGAGGTCGACCCAGCCGGCCAGCGGGCAGTACACCGACAGCCAGGCGTGCGAGGCGTCGGCGCCGATCAGCCTGGGCTGGCCGGGCGGCGGCTCGGTGCACAGGTAGCCGCTGACATAGCGCGCGGCGAGGCCGAGCGAGCGCAGGCAGCCGATCATGACCTGGGCGAAATCCTGGCACACGCCGCTGCGCAGGCCGAAGGCTTGCAGCGCCGGAGTATCGACCTCGGTGGCGGTGGTCTGGTATTCGAAGTCGGCGTGCACGCGGTGCATCAGGTCGATGGCGCCCGCCACCACGGCCACGCCGGGCGCGAAGCTGGCAAGCGCGTAGGCCTTGAGCTCAGGATGCAGCGCCACATTGGGCGAGGCGAAGCAGAACTCGCTTTCCGGCAGGAAGGGCTGGCCGGCGCGAAAGCGCAGCGCGGCGACGGCAGTCTCCCACGGCATGCTGGCAGCGGGGTCGAGCGACGCCCAGCGCGGCGTGACGCTGACCGTGCTCTCGCAGGCGAGCTGCATGTAGTCGTGCGGCACGTCGATGGTGAAGTACAGCACGTTGTTGCCGAAGGCGTCCGTGTCCGCACGCTGGTGCGACGGCGGCGGCTCGATCTGCGTGCTGTGCGCGTGCACCGCCTGCCACGGGCAAGTCACCGGAAACACGACGGCGCGCTGCTGCGCGTTCTCCACCGGCGCGGAGTAGTCGTAGATGGTTTTGTGATGGATCGTCAGCACGGAGGCGGCGCGTCCTGGCGCGGGCACGGCAGCTTCCTGCGCCTGGCTCATCGTCGCGTTCATGTTTACGTTCATGGTTACGTTCACGGTTGCGCCCCGACGCGGGTGCCGGCCATGCCGGCATGGCTGAAGTAGCGCGCACTGATTTCGTCGGACAGCTGCACCATCATGTCAGTCAGTTGCTCGCATAGCCGCACCAGATTGGTGTATTTCCCGTCAGGGCCGCGCTGGCATAGTGCGTCCCAGCCGGGCAGCGTCTCCACGGTGGGCAGCCATTGCGGCAGCGGCACGCGCCCGGTACCGGCCGGGCTGGCCGGCGGCGAGATCTGGCCGAGCTTGACCCGCAGCCGCGCCAGCAAGCCATAGAGCCCGCGCGGGTTGGTGGGCTCGATCACCAGTTGGTCGACCAGCGCGGGCACGTCGGAGCGGCCCGGGTACAACGCGCGGAAGGTCAGCGTGCTGTCGAACAGGTGCAGCAGCAGATCGAAGCAGGTCCGGTGCAGCAGCGCGCCGTTGTGCGCAAACACGCGCAGGAAGGTCGAGAGCGTGGCCACGCGCTCGATATGGCGGCCGATGAACAGCAGGCGCCAGGCTTCGTCGCGGGTCATGCGGTCGCCCTGCGCGCCGCTGATGGCGGCCAGTTGCATGGACAGGTGATCCAGCGCCGCCAGCACGCGCGGGCGGTCATAGATGCCCGCGTCGCCTGCGCCGCCGGGACTCCCCGCGCAGACCGCCTCCATGGCGTCGCCGAAATCGTTGCGCGCGGCCAGGATGGTGCGCCAGTGATCGTTGGACAGCCGGTTGCGGATCTCGGTGGCGGCGTGCACGTGGCTGGCCAGGTTCTGGCCCACGCTGGTCCAGCCCGCGCGCTCCGCCAGCGCGGACACCAGGCTGCGCTCGAACACACGCAGCGAGGCGCGCGGCTGCGGGGCGCCGGTTGGCAGCAGGCCGCAGGCCAGCACCAGTTCGCCGATCACGTCGAGCGCGCTGTCGTCGCGGTCATCGCTGCTCTCGATCGAGCCCAGCACCAGCCGGCACAGGCGTACGTTGTTTTCCGCGCGCTCGGCGTAGCGGCCGGCCCAGAACAGGTTCTCGGCGGCGCGGCTGGATACCGCCAGCGGCTTGGCCGCCGGACCGGGCGCCGCGCCGGCCATGGGGAACTGCAGCGGCGAGCCCCCTGGCTGCGGCGGCTGGCTCGACAGCACCCAGGTGTCGGTGCTGGAGCCGCCAAGCTGCATCGATACGGCCGGCTGGCCTTCGCCCGCAAGCCGGGTAAAGCCGCCCGGCATCACCTGCCAGCCGCCCCGGCCATCGGCAATGGCGTAGACCCGCAGCATGGCGGCGCGCGAGCCGATATGTCGGCATCAGGAAGGCTTCGGTGAATTCCCCAAGCGCTTCCTCGCGCGCCGTGGCCTCGCCGCACCACCAGCTGGGCACGCCCGGCAGCAACAGCGCCTCGCCCAACAGCGCGCGGGAAATGGCCGGCAGGAAACCATGGATGGCCGGCGTCTCCAGGAAGCCGGATCCCGGCGCGTTGGAGACCAGCACATTGCCCGCGCGCATCGCCTGCAGCAGCCCGGGCACGCCGAGCGTGGAGTCCTGGCGCAGCTCGACCGGGTCGCAAAATGCATCGTCGAGGCGGCGCAGCACCACGTCGACGCGCTCCAGCCCGGCCAGCGTCTTCAGGTAGACCACGTCGTTGCGCACCGTCAGGTCCTTGCCCTCGACCAGCGTGATGCCGAGGTAGCGGGCCAGGAAGGTGTGCTCGAAATAGGTCTCGTTGTAGGGCCCCGGGGTGAGCAGCACGATGTGCTTGCTGACCGTGGCGGCGGCGCCCGCCGCGGATTCCGGCGCGGGTGGCTGCGCCGCGGGCTGCTGCGCCAGCGTGGCCACCAGTTGCGAGAACGCCGCGGGCAGGCGCCGCACGCGCATCTCGCGAAAGGCATCGGCGAACAGGCTGGAGATGATGAGGCGGTTCTCCAGCGCGTAGCCCATCCCGGAGGGGGTCTCCGTGCGGTGGGCCATCACCGTCCAGCCGCCGTCCAAGGTATGCGCCAGGTCCACCGCGACGATATGCAGGAAATTGCCGCCCGGCGGCTGGTAGCCCTTGAGCGGGCGCAGGTAGCCAGGATGGCCAAAGACCAGTCCGGCCGGCAGCAACCCCTTGGAGAGCAAAGTCTGTGGGCCGTAGATGTCGGCCACCATGGCATTGGCCAGCTCCGCCCGCTGCGCCACGCCGCGTTCGATCTGTTGCCAGTCCGCCTCGCTGACCAGGAAAGGCAACAGGTCCAGCGCCCAGGCGCGCGCGCCGGCCTTGTCGGTGTAGTCGGCGTAGACGTTGTAGGTCACGCCGTTGTCGCGGATCTGGCGCGCCATGGCGGCGGCCTGCTGGTCGAGGCCATCGATGCCCTCCTCGCCCAGCAGCTCGAAAAAGCGCGCCCACGGCTCGCGCAACCCGTCCCCGCATGCCCCCAGCTCATCAAGGTGCCCAGGCGGCACCGGCCGCGCGCGGTGTATCACCGCGTCGACGGCAGGGGCGGTTTCATCAAAAGGCAGGGACGGCTGAAGAGGCACGGGGCGCGGCTTTGGGGCGGGCCGGATCAGCGTTGCCGCAAATCCAGCGTGAACGGAAACTCGAGGCTGCGCCGGGGCGGCTCCACGCGCATCACGCCCGGCGTGTGGCCAAGTGTGAAGAAGCGTGTCAGGCGCCGGCTTTCAGCCTCGTACGCATTGACCGGGAAGGTCTCATAACTACGCCCGCCCGGATGCGAAACATGATACTGGCATCCGCCGATGCTGCGCCCCATCCACGTGTCGACAACGTCGAAAGTCAGCGGTGCATGCGAGGCAATGGTGGGGTGGAGCGCAGACGGCGGCGCCCAGGCGCGGTAGCGCACCCCCGCCACGAACTCCCCGACGCGCCCGGTGGGCTGCAGCGGCACGGCGCGGCCGTTGACAGTCACCACGTGGCGGCTGTCGTTCATGCCCAGCACGCGTACCTCGATGCGCTCCAGCGATGAATCCACGTAGCGCACGGTGCCGCCGGCACTGCCCTCCTCGCCCATCACGTGCCAGGGTTCGAGCGCGGTGCGCAGCGTCAGCGACAGGCCGCCGGCCGCGAGCTCGCCCACGCGCGGGAAGCGGAACTCGAAGTGCGGCGCGAACCAGGCGTTGTCGAACGCAAAGCCGGCCTCGCGCATCTCGGTGAGCACGTCCTCGAAATCCATCTGCACGAAGGTGCCGAGCAGGAAGCGGTCATGCAGCTCCGTGCCCCAGCGCGTGAGCCGCCCGCGATAGGGCTCGCGCCAGAAGCGCGCCACCAGCGCGCGCAGCAGCAACTGCTGCACCAGGCTCATGCGCGCGTGCGGCGGCATCTCGAACGCGCGCAGCTCCAGCAGGCCAAGGCGGCCGGTGGGGCCATCAGGCGAGTAGAGCTTGTCGATGCAGAACTCGCTGCGGTGGGTGTTGCCGGTGACGTCGACCAGGATATTGCGCAGCGCGCGGTCGACCAGCCAGGGCGGCATGTGCGCGCCGACCCCACCCTCGGTGCCGCAGAGCCGGTCGAGCTGGTGCTGCAGCTCGGCAAAGGCGATCTCGAGCTCGTAGAGCTGGTCGTTGCGCGCCTCGTCCACGCGCGGCGCCTGGCTGGTCGGGCCGATGAACATGCCCGAGAACAGGTAGGACAGCGAGGGATGGTTGTGCCAGTACGCGATCAGGCTGGACAGCACATCGGGGCGGCGCAGGAAGGGGCTGTCGGCCGGCGTGGCGCCGCCCAGCACGAAGTGGTTGCCGCCGCCGGTGCCGGTATGGCGGCCGTCGAGCATGAACTTCTCGGTGCTGAGGTAGGTTTCGTGGGCGGCCTGGTAGAGGAATTCCGTGTGATCGACCAGTTCGTTCCAGTTGGCGGCGGGATGGATGTTGACCTCGATCACGCCCGGGTCGGGCGTGACCTGCAGCAGCTTGAGGCGCACGTCGCGTGGCGGCGGGTAGCCTTCGAGCACGATCTTCACGCCCAGCCCGGCGGCGGTGGCTTCCACCGCGGCCAGCAGCTCCAGGTAGTCCTCCAGCACGGTCAGCGGCGGCATGAAGACGTAGAGCATGCCGCGCTTGTCGCCCGCGGCAGCCTTCTCGGCCTTGGGTCCGGCGGCGCGGCTGGGGTGGCGCACTTCCACGCACAGCGCCGTGCGGGTGATCCAGCCAGCGGATTCGCCACGCTCGGGCACGCGCGCCAGGTCCGCGGCCGTGCCGCCGACCTTCCCCGCCCCTGGCCTGGCCCCGGCACGCGTCGCCGCAGCCGAGCCGGGTGCCGGGTAGGCCGCGGTGCTGGCGCGGAACTCCGCAGCCTGGCCAGGCTCGGCGCCCGCGCCGGCAAGCCCTGGCAATTGCGCGCGCAACTGGGCCCCGGTGGGCAGCGGCGAGCGCGCCGCAAACGGGTCCTGGTCGAACTGCCAGGGGTAGTCGGCCTCGCTGACCCAGGGCAGAGCATCCAGCGGCAGGCGGTAGCCCATCGGCGAATCACCGGGCAGCAGGTACATGCGGTCGTCGCGGAAGAACCACGGCCCGCTGATCCAGCGGTGGGCGGCCAGGGCAGGGCCATCTTCCTCGCCGGTGCGGCGCAGCGGCAGCACGTAGCCGGTGGGACGCGCCAGGCCGCCATCGAACACGCGGCGCAGGCGCATGCGCTCCATTTCATCGTCGAGCCGTGCCTCCAGCGGGTCGACGTTGACCGGCAAGCGGCGCTCGCGCCAGAGGTAATACCAGGTGTCCTCATAGCCGGCCTGCACAAAGCCGGGGTTCAGCCCGAGACGGGTGGCCAGGCTATCGAGGAAGCGCCGTGCGTCGGCCTCGGTATAGTCGGCCGGCGCCCGCTCGTCGGCGAACAGCGTCGGGTCCTGCCAGCAGGGCTGGCCGTCGGCGCGCCAGCAGATCGACAAGGCCCAGCGCGGCAGTTGCTCGCCCGGGTACCACTTGCCCTGGCCGAAGTGCAGGAAACCGCCCTCGCCATAGCGCGCGCGCAGTTTATGCACCAGTTCGGTGGCATAGGCGCGCTTGGTGGTGCCGAGCGCATCGGTATTCCATTCCGCGCCATCGCGATCCTTGACCGCGACAAAGGTTGGCTCGCCGCCCATGGTCAGGCGCACATCCTGCGCGTTGAGCTGGAGGTCGACCTCGGCGCCCACGGCCGCCACCGCCTGCCACTGCGCCTTCACGCGCGGCGATTCATAGACGCGGGTGATCGACATCTCGTGGTGGAAACTCACCTCGCTTTTGTCGACTGCGCCGCTGACCGGCGCCGCGCTGCCCGGCTCGGGCGTGCATGCCACCGGGATATGCCCCTCGCCGGCCAGCAGCCCTGAGGTGGGATCCAGTCCGATCCAGCCCGCGCCAGGCAGGTAGACCTCGCACCAGGCGTGCAGGTCGGTGAAGTCCACCTCGGTGCCGCTGGGGCCATCGATGGATTTCACGTCGGGCGCCAGTTGCAGCAGGTAGCCGGACACGAAGCGCGCCGCCAGCCCCAGGTGGCGCAGCGTCTGCACCAGCAGCCAGCCGGAATCCCGGCACGAGCCCGCACCGGTCGCAAGCGTCTGCTCCGGCGTCTGCACGCCGGGCTCCATGCGGATCAGGTAGCGGATGTCCTCCTGCAGGCGCTGGTTCAGGGCCACCAGGAAATCGCTCGTGGTCTGCGTGTCGCGCGGAATGCTCTGCACGAAGGCGGCAAAGCGCGGCGTCAGTTCGCCCTTGACCATATAGGGGGCCAGCTCATAGGCCAGGCCGGGCTCGTAGGTGAAGGGAAAATTCTCGGCGTAGGGCTCGAGGAAGAAATCGAACGGGTTGTAGACCGCCATCTCGACCACCAGGTCGACGGTGATCTTGAACTCGGTGGTCGGCTCGGGGATCACCAGCCGGGCGAGGTAATTGGAAAACGGGTCCTGCTGCCAGTTCACGAAGTGCTGCTCGGGCTCGATGCGCAGCGAATACGAAAGGATCGGCGTGCGGCAGTGCGGAGCGGGCCGGAGCCTGACCACCTGCGGCGAAAGCTTCACGGGCCGGTCGTACCGGTAGTGGGTGACATGGTTCAGTGCGACGTGTGTTGCCACTAGTGCCTCCCATTGGCGCAGGTTTCGTGTTGTTGTCTCAAGCAAGAGTTGTACCGCCCCCGACGGCGCAACCCCGGATCGCGGCCTGGCGACATGCGCGGCGGCGGCGGCCCTTGTATGGCAGCACACCCAGACTACCGCCGCATTACATGGCACCCGCCTGTTTTGCCTTCAGCCCCTGCTCGATCAGCGAGCGCAGCTTGGCCAGCGCCCCGGGGTCGCCATGCGCAGCGGCGCGGGCATACCAGAGCTTGGCCTGCTCGATGTCCTTCTCGACCACGCCGGGCTCGCCGCGCTCGTAATAGCTGGCGACAATGTACTGGGCGCCGCCATCGCCCGCCGTGGCGGCGCGGGTGTACCACGCGAAGGCCTTGCCATAGTCCCGCTCAAGGCCCCGCCCGGTGAAGTAATTGGTCGCCAGTTCCACCTGGGCCTGCACATGGCCGCCTTCGGCCGCGCGGCGGTACCACTGGTTGGCGGACTCCAGCGAGCGCGGCACCAGTTCGCCGTGCTCGTACATCTCGCCAAAGGTGAACTGGGCCTGTGTCATGTCGTTCTCGGCCGCGCGGTGCAGCCAGACCAGCGCCTCGTCCTGGCGCACCGGCGTGCCCTCGCCGCGCAGCAGCATCATGGCGTAGTTGTACTGCGCTAGCCGGTTGCCCTGCTGGGCAGCCTTGGCAAAATCCCGCAAGGCCGAATCGAAGGCGCCGGCGTCATAGGCGGTCACCGCCTGGCGCGTCAGTGCCTGCGCCGGCGCCGGGGGCTGGCGCGCGGCCTGGGTGTGCGGGGAGGCGAGGAGCAGGCAGAGGAGAAGCAGCGCGGCAACGGCGGCCGCGCCCAGCCGGGAACGTGAGCGAGGACGTGAGCGGGCAAGAAAGCCGGAAGGAAAGAGACGGACAAGCGGCATGGCAGGCTCCAGGCAGGGCACGCGCTAACTCCAAGTCTACAAGTGTAGGACTCCAAAGTCGCCAGGTGCAGTCGGAAGCGGCCGGCAAAACCTTACGGTTGGCGCCACCAGTTCTGCGCGGGTTCCGCAGGCGCCGGTACGCTGCTGGGCAGCGCTTGCGCCTGCGCCAGCAGGGCCTCGGCCTCCGTGTGCAGCCTGGACAGGCAACGCGCCAGCACCCGCGCCTCCTCCGGATCCAGGCAGGCTGCCAGGCGGGCGTTGAAGGCCTGCGCCTGCGCGAAGGCAAGCTGGTAGACCGCCTTGCCCTCCTCGCTCAGTGCAAACGCCGCCGCGCGCTTGTCCTGCTCGCGCGTGGCGCGCTGCACCAGGCCGCGCGCCATCAGCGCGTGCACGGCGCGGCTGGCCAGCACCTTGTCCAGCCCGGCGCTTTGCGCCAGTTCGGTCAGGCGCGTGCCCGGCTGCTCGCCGAGGAAGGACAGCATGCGCCACTCGCGCCGGCTCACCCCGGCAGCGGCACGCAGGTGATGCCCGCTGGCTTGCAGGGCGACGCGGGTCAGGTGATAGAGCCGGTAATTGAGGAAGTCCGCCAGCCGGGCGGGATGCTGCAGCGTGTCACCGGCGTCCCGCTCCTGATCCTCCTGTGCCTTTACCTGTGCCTGCGCCTGCTTGCCCACCTGGCTGCCGTTCATGCCGCACCCGCAAATTTAGTTGATTTTGTCAATTATATGGCCGGGTGTTAGCGTCTGTGCCGCTACATAAGAACTGGCGGGCAGCGCGCCAAGCGCATCCGCCGGGGTACGGCCGGGCAGGCACGAGCCAGGAACGAAACGCGCGCATCGATGCGCGAAATCCTTCTTTGGCAGCGCCGGGCCGCATCGATAAATTGGCCGGCTTCCCGCCGATGCCGAACCAACAGGAGAACCCGTGAATCCCGCCAAACTGCTGCGCGCGCTAGTCCCCACCCTCGCCACCATGACCGCGCTGGCCGCCACCTGTCTTGCCAGCGCGCCGGCCAGCGCGCAGAACGACCGCCCGCTGCGCATCCTGGTGGGCTACCCCGCCGGCGGCACCGCCGACCTGGCCGCCCGCCTGATCGGCGACAAGCTGCGCGAGGAACTCAAGCAAACCGTAGTCATCGAGAACAAGCCCGGCGCGGGCGGCCGCCTGGTCATGGACTATGCGCGCACCCTGCCCGCGGACGGCAACACGCTGGTGGTCGCCAACTCCGCGGTGATGACCATTGCCCCCCTGGTCTACCGCAAGCTGAACTACGACATCCAGCGCGATTTCATGCCGGTGGCGCAAACCGCCAACTTCCAGCTGGCCCTGGCCACCGGCCCGGGCACGCCGGCCAAGACGCTGAAGGAATACATCGAATGGCTCAAGACCAGCCCGGCCAAGAACAACTCCTACGCCTCGCCAGCGCTAGGCAGCATTCCGCACTTCTTTGGCTTGCTGATCGGCAAGCAGGTTGGCGTTGACATGCTGCACGTGCCGTTCAACGGCTCGGCACCGTTGATGAATGCGCTGGTCGGCGGGCAGGTGCCGGCCTCGGTCGATACCCTGGCCGATCTCACCGAGATGCATCGCGCGGGCAAGATCCGCGTACTGGCGAGTTCCGGCACGCAGCGCTCGGTGGCATTGCCGGACGTGCCGACGTTTACCGAGCTGGGGTTCAAGGACATCGAAGGGCTGGGCCGGTATGGGTTCCTGGCGCCGGCCGGTGTGCCAAAGGCAACGATCGACCGGCTGAATGCGGCGATCGTGCATGCGGTGCAATCGGCGGATCTGAAGGAGCGTTTCCTGAAGCTGGGACTGGAGCCGCAATCGGGAAGCGCGGAGCAGTTCGGCAAACTGCTGACGGCAGACGCCGGGCGCTGGGCACCGGTAGTCAAGGCCTCTGGCTATACCGGGGATTGAAATATATCGCCACGATTCCGCAAAAATTATTCATTACACAAATATCATTCGAAACATGGATGAAATCTGCGTGAGTAATAACCAAGTTATTATACGAGAAACACCCTCTTCATCATGTGCGACCAGCTCCGCCAGGACCATCTGGCGTGCTACGGCCACCCCACCCTGCGCACCAGGCACATCGACGCCCTGGCCGCCCGGGGCGTGCGCTTCACCAAGGCGTTCGTCACCTCCGGCGTCTGCGGCCCGAGCCGCATGAGCTTCTACACCGGACGCTACCCGAGCAGCCACGGCGCCACCTGGAACCGCGTGCCGCTGTCTGTCGGGGAAGTGACGCTGGGCGAGTACCTGAAAGACAGCCACCGCGCACTGGCGCTGGCCGGCAAGACCCATGTCATGCCCGACAACGCCAACATGAAGCGCCTGCACCTGGACGGCGGCAACGAGCTGGAAACCCTGCTGCGCAGCGGCCATTTTGTCGAAGTCGACCGCCATGACGGCCATCACGCAGAGCCACACAGCGCTTATGCCGAGTGGCTGCGCAAGCAGGGCTACGACAGCGCCGACCCGTGGACGGACTATGTGATCAGCGCCGAAAACGCGCAGGGCGAGATCGTCTCAGGCTGGCAGATGCGCAATGCGGGCTTGCCGGCGCGCGTGGCGCAGGCGCATTCGGAGACGGCTTATACGGTCGGGCAGGCAATGCGGTACATCGCCGCGCGCGGCGATGACCCCTGGGTGCTGCACCTGTCGCTGGTCAAGCCGCACTGGCCCTATATGGCGCCCGCGCCCTACCATGCGGCCTACTCGCTGGACGACTGCCTGCCGCTCAAGCGCCACGACGCGGAACTGGAAGACCCGCATCCGGTGCTCGACGCCTACCGCACGCAGGAAGAATGCGCCAACTTCATGCGCCGCGAAGTCTCGGACACGGTGCGCCCCGCCTACCAGGGCCTGGTGCAGCAGATCGACGACCGGCTCGGCGAGTTGTGGGAACAACTGGAGCGCCTGGGCCGCTGGGAAGACACGCTGATCGTGTTCACCGCCGATCACGGCGACTTCCTTGGCGACCACTGGCTGGGCGAGAAGGAGCAGTTCTACGACACCGTGCAGAACATCCCGCTGATCGTCTACGACCCCTCGGCCGAAGCCGACGCCACGCGCGGCAGCGCGGATGCGCGCATGGTCTCGGCCGTGGACGTGGTGCCCACGGTACTGGACGCACTGGGCCTGCCGCCGGCCGACCATCGCGTGGATCGCGTGGAAGGCCGCTCGCTGCTGGATCTCACGCGCGCGCGCGGCAATGGCCCATGGCGCGACTTCGTGGTGTCGGAACTGGACTACGCGTATCGCGGCGCGCGGATTGCGCTGGGCCGGCAGCCGGGCGAGTGCCGGGCATGGATGGTGCGCAATGCGCGCTGGAAGTATGTGCACTGGCAGGGTTTCCGAGCGCAATTGTTCGACCTGGAACGCGACCCGGACGAATTCTTCGACCTCGGCGAGGATGCCGGCCACGAAGCGATCCGCGCCACGATGCGGTTGCATCTGCTGGAATGGTTCTGCACGCTCAAGCCGCGCACCACCGTGACAAATGACGAGGTTGCCGCCAAGACCAACGTGTACAAGCAGGCGGGCGTGTTTTTCGGCGTGTGGTGAAGCTGGCCGTTGATCGTTGCGGGCCAGGCCGGAATGCCACCCAGGGCTAAAGATTCCCGCCAGTCTGGCCGTAATACCGCTCAGGCCACCTTGGGCACCAGAGCCAGGGCGATGGCCGGGCGGGGGAAATCCGGGCGCAAGCCTTCGGATCTTGTCAGGCAAGCACAGGAATTCCTCGCCACGATCATTGAACACAACCGCTGCAAGGTGTTGAAATGGGCAACGTAGTCCTGCTCGAGGACGAGGTCGAACTGCGCGAGGAAATAGCGGCCTTCCTGCAAAAGCGCGGCTGGACGGTCAGCCAGGCCGGCAGCCTGGCGCAATTCGCGCCGCTGGCCGCACAGGCCGACATTGCCGTCATCGACGTCATGCTCCCCGACGGTACGGGTTTCGACGCGGCCAGCCGCCTGCGCAAGGCGCGGCCCGGCTGCGGCATTGTCATGCTCACGGCCCGCGGCGAAACGCAGGACAAGCTGCACGGCCTGAACGACGGCGCGGATCACTATCTGGTCAAACCGATCAAGCTGCTCGAATTCGATGCCATCCTGCGCGCCCTGGGCCGCCGGGTCATCGCCAACTGGCGGCTCGACCGGCAGGCCTGCACGCTGGTGGCGCCGGCGGGAACCCGCCTTGCCGTGTCGTCCAACGAGAGCAAATTGCTCGAAATGCTGGCGCTCCATCCCACGGAGCCCGTCAATCGCCGCCAGATCGCCGAAGGCTTCGGCTTCGACTGGCTGAGCTACGACGAGCGCCGGCTGGAAACCATGGTCAGCCGCCTGCGGCAGCGCTGGCGCAACGAATCGGGCAGTGAATTGCCGCTCAGGACCGCCCACCGCAAGGGCTACACGTTCGCCGCGCCCATCTCGCTGGCCTGAACCTGCACACCCGGCCGCGCCGACGGCAGGAAAATCGTGGCACGGCAACCCTGCCCCGGCGCGCTATCCAGGTTCAAGGTGCCGCCCTGCATTTCCACCATGCGCCGGGCCAGCGACAAGCCGAGCCCGGTGCCAGGCTTCCGGCCGGCATTCTGGCCGCGGTAAAAACGGTCGAATACGCGTGGCAGGTCCGCCGGCGCGATGCCCGGGCCGTTGTCCCGCACCTCCAGCACCACGCCGTCGACCACCAACCTGCCCGCCAAGACCACCCGGCAGCCCGCGGGCGTGTACTTCACCGCATTGTCGGCCAGCGTGCGCAATGCCAGCCGCAGCAGGCTGGCGTCGCACAGGAAGGCTTCCGGCAGGCGTTCCCCATCCACCTCCAGCCGGTGCCCCTCTGAAAGCAGTTGCGCTGCCGCCGCGGCATCCGCCAGCAAGTCCGACAGGCTGGTGGGCGACGGCCGGGAGCCATGGCGCAGCAACTCGAAGCCATCTTCATGCAGGGAGTCATTGAGCAGCATGGTCAGGCGTTGGGTGGCGCGCAGGATCTTCTGGTACCGGGCCGAGGTCTGCGGGTCATCATGGGCATCGTCCAGGTCCAGGTTCTGGGCGGTGGCATCGATCACCGCCAGCGGCGTGCGCAGTTCATGCGAGACCGTGGACAGGAACTGCCGCTGCTCCTCCTGCGCGCGCCGCTCCAGCGACAGCGACGCCTCCACCTGCGCCATGGCGTCCCTGAGCGCCTGGGTGCGCAGGGCGACCTTGACCTCCAGGTCACGCTCGGCCTGACGGGCCACGCGCAAGGCTTCGGCCTGAGCGGCCTCCTTTTCGGCGCGCATGTCGGTGTAGCGCCAGCTGATGGCCGAATTCATGATGAGCAGGAACGCCATCATGCCCAGGTAGTTGGCGTTATCGACGAACGCGCCGGGATCGATCGCGCCGATATTGCGCGCCAGGCGCAGCACGGTGCCGCCAAAGAGCAGGACCAGGACGAACAAAAGCACACGCGCGGCCTTTTGGCCGCGCCAGGTCATCACCGCGGAAGCGATCAGCAGTATCCCCATGGTGACGATGCCCCAGAGCAGCGCCAGTGGGCGTATCCACCAGACGTCGCCCAGCAGCAAGCAAGGGGTCATGACCACCGCCACGCCCCAGGCCAGCACCGAAAAGCCGATCGCCCAACGCCGCCACGGCGACTCGTACAGGCCCAGGTAGTGCGCCGTGAACAAGGTGCCAAGCGGTGTCGCAAAAAACCAGCTCACCACGTACAAGGCATCGCTCGTCAGCGGCCATCCAGGCAGGAGGTACTGGTACGTGAAGCCCTCCGCGGACAGCGAGGTGAACAGGTTGGCCAGTACGGTAAGGCTGAACAGGCCAAAGGAAAGATTGCGCGTCACCCAGTAAAACCAGACGCTGGTAATCAGCAAGACCAGGTGGGCCGCGTAGAACAAGCCAAACAGAAGCAGTTCGGTGCCGATGAAGGAAATGAACGCGTCCGGCGACCACGCCACCAGCGGAAAGCTCATCGTGCTGGTACTGCGCACGCGCAGATAGAGCGTGACCGGCTGCTCCGGCGGCAGGTCGAGCCGAAACACCGGGTTCCGGTAATCGACGTCGCGCCCCACCACCGGCTGCCTGTCGCCAGCCACCCGCTGCGCGTATCCGCCCGCCTTTTGCGGCGCGAACAGCGTGACGTCGTCCAGCAACGCGGAGCGCAGCTCCAGCAGCCATATCGGCGCCGCGTCCGCGGGGCGGGTCAGCGTGATGCGCAGCCAGACGGCCCCGTGGACGTAGCCAAGCGCTGGTGGAGAGTCCTGGGCCTGGAAGGCCGCCGCCACCTCGGGCCGCGCCAACTGGTCCACGGTCAACGCATCCTGTGGATCGCGCAGCAGTGCCCAATGCTGGCCGAGCGAGACCTCGCCCGACTGCGGCAGGCGCATGTCGGCCCACGCGGCGGAGTGCCCCGCCCAGCACAAGAGAACAATCCAGAATAGCCGCAGCATTGCCCCCTCCAATTGATGCTTCGCGGAAAAGGCCACGACTATATCTCAGCAAGGATTGGGCTTTTTCACTTTCCTTGGCAATGTCAGTATTTGTAAGTTTTGCGCTGGTTCCTTTGGATAGGATCGGCTTGATCAAAGCACTCGACTCCCATCCGCCATGCGTAATCCAGCCCGTCGCACCCACTGCGATATGCAACACCGAGGAACCAGTCAGTGACGACGCCTCAAGACAAAGCGCTGCGGCCCCGCTCAGCCACCCACGGCGCCGTCGCCACCGCGGGCCTGGCGGCGTTCCTGCTTGCCGTCACCATCGTGCGGACCGACCGGCCCTTCGGCGACAACATGGTCCATTCGGCCCTGTTCATCGTCGGGGTGACGGCAGCGGCCATCTTCCTGCTCGACCTGGGCTGGCAGAAGGTGCACTTGCGCGCTGCCACCGGCCTGGATTTTTCCCGGGACAATCCGTCGTGGCACCGCAGCCTGGCCAAATTTGCGGGCCTCCTTGGCAGCATGGGCTTTGTCGGCCTGCTGTACTGGCTGCTCCCCGAATACCACGCGGCCTTCTACGAGCGCTATTTCTCCATGCTGGCCATCGTGCTGCCGGCCTGGGCCGCACTGGCGCTGCCCTATTTCTTCTTCGTCGACCGCAAGATGGCCCGACCCTTGGATGGCTACTGGCACATGGGCAAGCTGGTCACGCTGCAGTGGGGCAAGGAGGATGGCAAGGTGGCGGGGCAGCATCTGCTCGCCTGGTTGATCAAGGGCTTCTTCCTGCCCCTGATGTTCACCTATATGTGCAATGACCTGGCGCGTTTCGTCGCCGCCGACTTTGCACTGCTGACGAGCTTCAAGGCCTGGTTCGACCTGCTCTACGGCTTCATGTACTTCATCGATGTGGGCCTGGTCGTGATGGGCTACCTGATGGCGCTGCGCATCACCGACACGCACGTGCGCTCGGCTGAGCCGTCCATGCTGGGCTGGGCGATGGCGCTGGCATGCTATGAACCGTTCTGGTCGCTGATCGGGCGGCAGTACCTGCATTACGAGACCGGCCTGCAGTGGGGTGCGTGGCTTTGGAACACACCGCTGCTCTATGGCATCTGGGGCAGTGCGATCCTGGTGCTGACGGCGATCTACGTCTGGGCTACGGTGATCTTCGGCGCGCGGTTCTCGAACCTGACCCACCGGGGCATCATCACCAACGGGCCTTACCGGTGGACCAAGCATCCCGCCTATGTGGCCAAGAACCTGTCCTGGTGGATGATCTCCATCCCCTTCATGGCCCATGGCTCCGCGGATGAGACGCTGCGCCACTGCCTGTTGCTGCTGGCCTTGAACGGCATCTACGCGATGCGGGCCATGACGGAAGAGCGGCATTTGTCCCAGGATCCGGACTACGTGGCTTACGCCAGATGGATCGACCACAACGGTATGTTCCGCTTCCTGCGGGTTCTGCCCGTGCTGGGGAACCTGCGCTACGGCCGCCGGCGCCGCTTGAGCCGAGCGCCTGATTACCCCACGAACCGATATCCCACCCCCACTTCCGTCATCAGGTGCGAGGGCTGCGCGGGATCGGCTTCCAGCTTGTGCCGCAGGTGCCCCATGTACACCCGCAGGTAGTGGCTGCTCTCCGAGTGCGCGGGCCCCCAGACCTCGCGCAGCAGTTCGCGGTGCGTCATGACCTTGCCGCGATGCGCGATCAGCACGGCGAGCAGGCGGTACTCGATCGGCGTCAGGTGCACATCCTGCCCGGAGCGGGTCACCACGCGGTTGGCCAGGTCGATCTGCACCTCGCCAAAGGCGATCTGCGGCGTGCCTTGCGGATTGGTCTTGGCGTGCCGGCGCAGCAGCACGCGCACGCGCGCGATCAGCTCCCCAACGCCGAAGGGCTTGGTCAGGTAGTCGTCCGCGCCGGCGTCCAGGGCGGCGATCTTGTCGTCTTCGCCGGAGCGCGCCGAAAGCACCAGCACCGGCACTTCGGTCCAGGTGCGCATCTCGCGGATCAGCGTCATGCCGTCGCCGTCGGGCAGGCCCAGGTCGAGGATCACCACGTCGGGCTGGCGCGTGCCGGCATCGATCAGGCCGCGCTTGAGCGTCTCGGCCTCATGCACGGCGCAGCCTTCCGCCTGCAGTGCCTCGCGCACAAAGCGCCGGATATGCGGCTCGTCTTCGACCAGCAAGACCGTTGGCGAGAATTCGAATGCCATTTCAGTTGGACTCCTTGTTTGCTGCGTCGTGCGCGACCAGCCCGGCAGCGCTTGCGCGGGCGGGCGCTTGCTGCGGTTCGGGCGCCTCGGACGGTTTGGGCGCCTCGGACGGTTCGGGCTCGATCGTGGGCGGATTGCCGCGTGGCAGCGCCACGACAAAGCGCGCGCCGGTGTGGTCCGCATTCACGCTCTCCACCCAGATGCGGCCGCCATGCACCTGCACGATGGCCTCGCACACGGCCAGGCCAAGCCCAACGCCAGCGGTCGCGGACTCGCGCTCGCCGCGCGTGAATTTCTGAAAGATCGAGAGTTCCTGCCCGTGCGGCACGCCGGGGCCATCGTCCGCCACCGCGAGCCGCACTTCGGCATCGACCACTTCGCCGGAGATGCGGATGGCGGTGCCTGGCGGCGTGTACTTGGCGGCGTTCTCCAGCAGGTTGCACAGCACCCGCTCCATCAGCACCGCGTCGCACTCCACCAGCGGCAGCGCCGACAGGTCCGCGACCGATACGCGGTGCCGCGACAGCGCATCGCGCATGCCGGCCAGCGCCGCGCCGACCAGTTCTTCGAGCGACTGCCACTCTTTTTGCATGCGCACATCGCGGCTTTGCAGGCGCGCCATATCGAGCAGGTTGACCACCATGGTGCGCATGCGCAGCGCCTGCTCGCGCATCGCGCCGACGGTTTCAGACAGCGACGGCGGCAGCGGTGGCTCCGTGCGCTGCATGGTCTCGGCCATGCCGATCAGGCTGGTCAGCGGCGTGCGCAGATCATGCGAGACGGCGGCCAGCAGCGAGCTGCGCAGCCGCTCCGACTCCATCGATACCAGCGCCTGCTGCGCCACCTCCACATAATGCAGCCGCTCGATGGCGATGGCGATCAGCGTGGCGAACACGTCGATCTGCCGGCGCCGCTCGGGCCGCGCGAAGGCGCGCCACTCCTGCGGCTCCACCGCCAGCACGCCGCGCGTCTGCATGGGCGCCTTGAGCGGCAGGTAGAGCACGGTGCTGCCCGGCAGCGTGTGGGTGCCGGTGCCGGCAGGCTGGCCGTGATCGAACACCCATTGCGCCAGCACGGAATCGATGGCGTCATTGCCGCGTTGGGTGGGATCGATCACCGGCGGCATCAGCCGTCCCTTGGGCGAGACCAGGAAGAACGCCGAGCGCGCACCCAGCGCGGCGTACAGGAAGCGGCTGCTGACATCGATGATCTGCTCGGGCATCAGCGCGGCGGACAGCTCGCGCGCCAGCTCGTAGAGCGTGCGCGCATCGGTCTCGCGCTCCACCGACACCTGGGCCTGCTCGCGCAGCCCGGCGGTAAGCTGGCCGATCACCAGGCCCACCGTCAGCAACACCACGAACGTCACCAGGTACTGCACGTCGCTGACGGCGAAGGACATGCGCGGCGGCACGAAGAAAAAATCGAAGGCCGCCACCGACACCACCGAGGCCAGCGCTGCGGGGCCGCGCCCGTGCCGCAGCGCCACCGCCACCACCGCGGCCAGGAACAGCATGGCGATATTGACCATGTCGAACCAGGTACGCGCCAGCATCGACAACAGGCTGGCGCCCGCGCACCACGCTATCGCCCACAGGTAGTCGATGCGGTGCGCCACCACGCCGCTGTCGTCGTTGCGCGCCGGATCCTCGCGCACATCGGCGCGCCCGCCCGACGGTTGCGCGCGGCCGCGCTTATCGGCGCCCATGGCGTCGGCGGCCACGCGGATCACGTCGATCTCCGGGCAGCCGAGCGCCAGCGAATCGGCAAAGCTATGGCGCCCGAACAGCCAGGCGCGCGCGCCCAGGAACGGCGACAGGCCGAGTGCCAGCAGCGCCCGGCCGCGAGCCAGGAGGCTGCCGCCGCCGCGGTGCCAGTTGCCGGGGGCCCGCCCGACCACCACCTTGGTGAGGTTGTGGCGCCGCACATAACCCGCCACCGCCTGCACGATATCGCTGCCAGCCAGCGTCTCGGTGCGCGCGCCCAGCTCTTCGGCCAGCCGCATCGCCTCCTCGATATTCGCGCGCTCGTGCCCGGCCAGCGGCGCCAGGCGCGGCGTGGCCACCGTGACCACGTGCCAGTCGCAATCGAGCTGCCCGGCCAGCCGGCGCGCGCTCTTGACCACCTGCGCGGCATCGTCGCCGGTGCCGATGCACGCGAGCACCGCCTCGCGCGTACGCCACACCGGGCGGATCGATTCGGCATGGCGGTAGGCGCGCACGTCGTCGTCGACGCGATCCGCGGTGCGGCGCAGCGCGAGTTCGCGCAACGCGATCAGGTTGCCCTTGCGGAAGAAATTGGTGGCCGCGGTGCGCGCCTGCTCCGGCAGGTAGACCTTGCCGTCACGCAGGCGCCGCAGCAATTCGTCAGCCGGCAGGTCCACCAGGATGACTTCGTCGGCGTCGTCGAAAACCGTGTCGGGCACGGTTTCCCACACGCGGATGCCGGTGATGCCACCCACCGCCTCATTGAGGCTGTCCAGGTGCTGGACGTTGACGGTGGTCCACACGTCGATGCCGGCCGAGAGCAATTCCTCGATGTCCTGCCAGCGCTTGGGGTGGCGGCTGCCGGACGCGTTGGAGTGCGCCAGCTCGTCGACCAGGATCAGCGCCGGGCGCCTGGCCAGCGCGCCGTCCAGGTCGAACTCCTGCAGCACGCGGTCGTCCAGCTTGTGATGCGGCATGGCCTTCATCGGCAGCCGCTCCAGCCCCTCGATCAGCGCCTCGGTCTCGGCGCGGCCATGGGTCTCCACCACGCCGATCAGGACATCGCTGCCTTGCTCGCGCAGCGCCCGGGCCGCGGTCAGCATGGCGAAGGTCTTGCCCACGCCGGCGGAGGCGCCGAAATACACCCGCAGCTTGCCGCGCGCGGCGCGCTCGCCTTCCTGCTGCATGCGTTGCAGCAAGGCGTCGGGATCGGGCCGGTCGGGGGTGTCGCGCTGGGCGGTGTCAGGCATGGTGGGGGTCATTGCCCGGGAGGAAGATGGATGCAGACGATTGTGCCACGCTTAGCCATACCATAATGACGGCTGCAACTCCCTCCAGCGCCGCGCGCCAGAGGGAGAAACCCAACCTCACCGCTTCTCGGCATCCAGGGCCAGGTTCAACTGGAGCACGTTCACCACCGGATCCCCCATCACCGCAAGCAGCGGCTTTTCGGTGTTGGCCGCGACCAGTGCCTCTACGCGCTCCAGCGGCAAGCCGCGCAAGCGGGCCACGCGCGCCGCCTGATACTGTGCCGCGGCCGGGCTGATCTGCGGATCGAGGCCACTGCCGGATGCCGTGACCAGATCCACCGGCACCGCCGCCTTGTTGCCGGGATCCGCCTCGCGCAGCGCGTCGATACGCGCGCGCGCGGCATCGGTCAGGGCCGGGTTGCTCGGGCCGAGGTTGGAGCCGCCGGAAGCCGCCGCGTTATATGGCATGGGCGCGGTGGCCGACAGGCGGCCCCAGAAGTACTTGGGATCCGAGAACGGCTGGCCGATCAGTTCCGAGCCGATCACCTTGCCGTCCTTGACGATCAGCGAGCCCGCCGCTTCATGCGGGAACACGGCGCGCGAGATGCCGGTGATCACGCCGGGGTACAGCAGGCCGGTAACGGCCGACAGCGCGACGAAGATCGTCAGCATGGGGCGCAGCAGCCCCCCCTGGATGGGCGTGGCGGACTGGGCGGGTTGGACTTGCGTATTCATGGATGGCTCCGTTTATGTTCAGCGCGTTCGATGCGTTCGATGCGTTCGGTGCTGCGCTCAGACCCAGCCGAACAGGGTCAGGATCATGTCGATGACCTTGATACCAACAAAGGGCACCAGGATGCCGCCGAGGCCGTACACCAGCAGGTTGCGCCGCAGCAAGATGGCCGCGCCGAGCGGCCGGTACACCACGCCGCGCAGCGCCAGCGGGATCAGCACCACGATGATCAGCGCGTTGAAGATCACCGCCGACAGGATCGCCGAGGCCGGCGTCGACAAGCCCATCACGTTGAGCTGGTTGAGCTGCGGGTACGTGGTGGCAAACGCGGCCGGGATGATGGCGAAGTACTTCGCCACGTCGTTGGCCACGCTGAAGGTGGTCAGCGAGCCGCGTGTCATGAGCATCTGCTTGCCGATCTCGACAATCTCGATCAGCTTGGTCGGATTGCTGTCGAGGTCGACCATGTTGCCGGCTTCCTTCGCCGCCTGCGTGCCGCTGTTCATCGCCACCGCCACGTCGGCCTGCGCCAGCGCCGGGGCATCGTTGGTGCCGTCGCCGGTCATCGCCACCAGGCGGCCTTCGGCCTGGTAGTCGCGGATCAGCCTGAGCTTGGCCTCGGGCGTGGCTTCGGCGAGGAAGTCATCGACGCCGGCTTCCGCTGCGATCGACGCGGCGGTGAGCCGGTTGTCGCCGGTGATCATCACCGTCTTGATGCCCATCTTGCGCAGCTCGCCAAAGCGCTCGCGAATGCCGGCCTTGACGATGTCCTTGAGCTCCACCACGCCAAGCACGCGCACAGTCTCGCCATTGCCATCGGCGCTGGACTCCGCCACCACCAGCGGCGTGCTGCCGGCGCGGGCCACGTCGTCCACGGCCTGCATCACGGCGTCGGGGAACTTGCCCGCGCGCTCGGTCACATACTTGCGCACGGCATCGGCAGCGCCCTTGCGCACGCTGCGCCCGCCGGCATCCACGCCACTCATGCGGGTCTGCGCGGTGAACGGCACGAAGATCGGGCGCAGCGCGCTGATATCGGGCGTGGCGGCGCCAGCCTGCTGGCGCGCCAGCGTCACGATGCTGCGGCCTTCCGGCGTTTCATCGGCCAGCGACGACAGCCACGCGGCTTCGGCCAGTTGCAGCGCCGACACGCCGGGCGCTGCAATGAAGCGCGAAGCCTGGCGATTGCCGTGCGTGATGGTGCCGGTCTTGTCGAGCAGCAGCACGTCCACGTCGCCGGCGGCCTCCACCGCGCGGCCCGAGGTGGCGATCACGTTGGCTTCCATCATGCGGCTCATGCCGGCCACGCCGATGGCCGACAGCAGGCCGCCGATGGTGGTCGGGATCAGGCACACCAGCAGCGCGATCAGCACGGTGATGGTGACGGGCATGCCGGCCTTGGCGACGAACACGCTGTACACCGAGAACGGCTGCAGCGTGGCGGTCGCCAGCAGCAGCACGATGGTCAGGCCCACCAGCAGGATGGTCAGCGCCAGTTCGTTCGGCGTCTTCTGGCGCTTGGCGCCTTCCACCATGGTGATCATGCGGTCGATGAAGCTCTCGCCCGGATTGGTGGTGATGCGCACCACGATCCAGTCGGACAGCACACGCGTGCCGCCGGTGACCGAGGAAAAATCACCGCCGGATTCGCGGATCACGGGCGCCGATTCGCCGGTGATGGCGCTCTCGTCCACCGAGGCCACGCCTTCGATCACGTCCCCGTCGCCGGG